>JAILNR010000044.1 GCA_024691325.1 Saccharofermentans sp.
CGAGAACGGTGGTGAGCATCACTATACGACGAGTGTTGCGGAGCGCGATATGCTGGTTTCACTAGGTTGGAATGATGAAGGAATAGGTTGGTATTCGGATGATGCACAGACCGTTCCTCTTTACAGACAGTACAACCCGAATTCATTTGCTAACAACCACAATTACACAACTTCTCTTGGAGAGAATGACTGGCTCGTATCACTCGGCTGGAAGTCTGAAGGTGTTGCCTGGTATGGCGTAGCTTAATAATTGATTGAGATAATCTCATATAAAGAGGCAGACCCCCCGGTCTGCCTCTTTTATTGCCACATTTTTTACGCATTTTTACTTCAATTCTCACACAATACGGTTTCTTAAGTATGACATCATTATCATCGGATTATAAAAAAGGAGACAAAAAATGAAAAGAGCAAGGATTACAGCGGTAGTACTATCGATGCTGGTTTTGTTTTCGATAGTTGCTGCCATCAAGACGAACAAGGTATTTGCTGATGAGGTAGAGGAGACCACGGCTGTAGAGACGACAGAAGAGGTTTCTGAAGAAACTACGGGTGAGTCAAATGAAGAATCTTTGGCAGAGGTTACTGAAGAGACTGATTTGACGGTGGAAGAAACTGTTGAAGAAGTAGTGACAGATGAAGCTTGCGACGATGCAGCACCCTGCGAGGGAATTGCTATCGATGCTTCTAATTTCCCGGATGAAACATTCAGAGCATATGTTAATACAGAATTTGATACAGATAACGATGGTTATCTTAGTGATGCTGAGATAGCGTCTGTTAAGGGAATAAATGTATCGGATATGTACATCAATAATCTATCCGGTATTGAGTACTTTACTTCAATGGAACAACTTGATTGCCACCACATCGGTATAAGGAAACTTGATGTAAGTGGATGTACATCACTCCGTGTTTTGAGTTGTTTTAAGAATCAACTGACAAGACTTAATGTGAGCGGCTGTACTATGTTGGAATATTTGCTTTGTGATGATAATTATATTTCTTCTTTAGATCTTAGTACAAACACTTCATTAGTAGCAGTTAGATGTTCCAGAAATATGTTGACAAGCTTGGACGTGAGTCACAATCAGATGCTGGAATATATTGCCTGTATGTACAATCCAATATCAAGTCTTGACTTGAGTAATAATCCTCTGATGTGTGAATTGGGATGCAGTGGCACCCTGTTAACAACCTTGGATATCAGTCATAACGAATATCTTTGTATAGCTTATAAATTAGGTGAGCAAGAGCCTAATGGCCCTAACTGTGATTCTGAGATTTTTCGAGTCTTCAAAGATGAATCTAATGTTTATGACATTTACGTAGATGATTCAGTGAATGTTGTAACGGAAGCGGCTGCAGTTACTCCGGCAGAAACAGTTACTCCGGCAGAAACAGTTACTCCGGTAGATACAGTAGATACAGAAGATAAGGTGGAAACAGTAGATATGTTCCGTCTTTACAATCCTAACAGCGGTGAGCACTTCTTCACATCCAGTGCCGGTGAGCGTGATCTTCTTGTAAGTGCAGGCTGGACTAACGAGGGAATCGGCTGGAAGGCTCCTGTAACATCTAATACACCTGTATACAGACTTTATAACCCCAATGGCGGTGAGCATCACTACACAACAAGTGTAGCTGAGAAGAATAACCTTGTAGCAATGGGTTGGAATGATGAGGGAATCGGCTGGTATTCAGACGACAACCACGGAGTAGCTGTATATAGACAGTACAATCCGAATTCTTTCTCTAACAACCACAACTACTCCACATCTGCTTCAGAGGACGCTTGGCTCGTATCTCTCGGCTGGAAGTCTGAAGGAGTTGCCTGGTACGGCGTAGCTTAATAGAAAACGACTGAATAGATTCAATTAAATAAAACCCTGAAGTTATCTGACTTCAGGTTTTTTTTTATACACCGTACCAACCGATTCCTTCTGCCCGCCAACCCAATGACACAAGCCAGTTATTCTCGGCAATGGATGTTGTGTAATTGTGGTTATTAGCAAATGCATTAGGATTGTACTGCCTGTAAAGAGGAGTTATTTGATAATCACTTGAGTACCATCCTATGCCTTCATAATTCCACCCGAGTGATGTCAGCATATCACGCTCTGCGGCACTGGTTGTATAGTGATGTTCGCCGCCGTTCTCATTGTAGAGCCTGTATACCGGCGTATTTGAATAAGCAGGTGCGATCCAGCCTATACCTTCATCATGCCATCCCAGAGAAACTAACAAATCGCGTTCACCGGCATTAGCCGTGTAGAAGTGCTCTCCGCTGTTCGGATTATATACTCTGTACATATTAACAAGTGATCCTGCGAGAGAGTCGGTACCGGTTCCCGCACCGGGTTCGCCATTGGCGTTAACTCTTGAAGAGTATGATGCAGCCTCATCAAGGTCGAAAATCTTATTGGCACCTGCCTGTACATCGCTTATCGTCATTCTTCCATGAGGGTAACAGTAATTGTTGCTGGTGCTCAATACATCGAATTGGACTGCCCATGTAAATGCGCCCCAGCCGTAGTAATCGATATCAAGGAAGTCGTTAAACCAGTCAGTTCTTCCGTAGTCAAGGGAAGTACCTTTTCCCATAATGAGAGCAAATCTATGCGCCATTAATGCGAAGTCTTCTCTGCAGATGAGTTCATCGGGCTGGAATGTATCAGAACATGCAATGGGAGAGCCGAAGCAAATATTGTTTATCTCGCCCCAACGAATCGCGTTCACATATGGAGAACCTGAGACGTCTGTAAACCTTGAAGAGCCGCTTACAGCAGGACTTCCTGCCAATTCGTAAAACTGCTGGATAGCCTGTCCTCTTGTTGCAAACTGTTGGTCGGTTCCTGCATAAGCATCATTGGCATCAATATAGGAATCGGGAACAACAGCAGCGGTTCCTCCGGATGTGATAAGTTGGCACTCGTCATCATAAATTAACGAGTGAGTAAGATCTTCGAAGTACTCGTCGCTTCCGCCGTATTCAAGAGTGTAAGAATGAATGGGTTTTCCAAGATGTGATTCATCTGCAACGGCACCTCTTGCACGACAGGCGAGCAGATGAGGGTTATTGCTGATGTCAAGTGAAGTAATATGAAGTCCAAAGGCCTGAAGGTAATAAAGCTGAGGATTGTGTGATACATCCAGAGACGGAAGGTTGTAATCACAATCTACTCGAAGGTCAGCAAGCCTCGGGTTGTTAGATACATTCAGGTAAGTAAGGGTCGGATTATAACCGCAGATCAAAAGCTGAAGTTCAGGGTTACCACTCATATCAAGACTGGTGGCGCCGGTGTTGGCACAATTGTAGAATTCAAGTTCTGACAGATGACCTATATACACATCTCCAAGATTCGGGTTATCCCAGACATCGAGTCTCTTAAGTCTCGGACATGCTGACAAATCTAACGAGGTCAGATGGTTCGTGAATACAGTAAGATCACAGAGTATCGGATTATTGGATACATCGAGTGAAGTAAGACCGCATTCGCTGCAGAAAAGATTCTCAAGCTTACTGTTGCCGCTTAAATCAAGCGAACCGAGATTAGGGTTTTTGTTGCACTCAAGGAATGCAAGATTAGGATTGTTTCTTAAATTGAGTGAACGAAGATCGTTCTCAAAGCAATAAACCCATTCAAGTTCATTAAGACCTGTGAAGTCCAATGATGTCAAATCATTCTCCGAGCACCAGACTCCGACAAGGTGTGTGTTCTGTGAAAGATCCAGGCTTGTGAGGTTGTTCCTCAGGCACCAAAGTCCTATTAGATTGGGGAAGTATTCTATTCCCTGCAAAGTTGTGATTCCCAGGCTCTCACAGTGAATATTGGAAACAATATTACGTTCAGCATCAGATAAGACACCGTTGTGATCTGTATCAAAACTTGTTACTACGTATCTGAATCCCGGATCAGGGAAATTGCCGGCATTAATTGCTACACCTGAATCAGCATTGACTGTGATTCCTCCAAGATACGATAATAACAGTGCCGTGGTCAAACTGCCCGCGAGCAAGCGTGATAAATACTTCATTTTTAACCCCCTCTTGATAAACAAGAAAAATAACCCTCGTTTTGCCTGAACAAAACATGCATATTGTAGCACCCATTTATATAGTATAGGTATGTTTTTGATATAATGAGTAAAGGTATGTTATCTGACAAACTATACATTCTGACTATTGTGTATAACACGAAGATTGAAGACATCAAGTCTCTTGATGTCTTCTTGTCATTCAGGGAAAACCATCCCGGTACAGTTATCGTGGTCGCTGACAACTCTGTTGATGACAAAATCCTTGAGAGCAACTCCCGCTGCAGCCTTCCTATAACCTACATACCCTGCGGCGGCAATATAGGAATCAGTAAAGCGTACAACAAAGCGCTTAGAACCATAGAAGATGAATCGTTCAGAGTCATGCTCTCGGACGATGACACGCTGTTCTCGGAAGAATACATGGAGAATATGTATGCGGCATATTGTGAAGAAGCAAATAAGGACCGGCTCATCTGCGGCCTTATCGATACTGACAACGGCTGGATGTCGCCAAGGTCAATAAGAACAACCAATGCAGCTTTCCCGTTCCTGTTAAGAAAGCCTGTTCCGGGTGTGTATAAAGACAGGAATCCGGTCAACAGCGGGCTATGCATTCCGGGATTCCTCATCCGTAAGATAGGCGGCTATGATGAGCGGCTCTTCCTCGATTACGTCGATTATCTGTTCATGGATAAGATCAGGAAAGCGGGCTTCGGTGAAGTGGTTCTGGTTCCCGGCAGGATACACCAGGAATTCTCCGGTTTCTCTGACGATATCGACAGCACACTTAAGCGCTGGGAGATATTCCGTAAGGATTTCTCGAGTTACTGTGATATAACTAATAAATCAGCTTTATATAAGAACTATCTTCTTGCCAGAAGATCGCTGAACATCAATGTTCAGAAGCTTATTAAGAGGAGAAAGACTTGATAGAGGATCTGTACGTTAAATTCGACAGGGTGATGACACACCTTTATACCTTCATTAAGTGCAAGATGAACGGTACTGTGTTCGGATTGGAAAGAACACAGGAGGAGCTCGATCGTGAATGCGGGTATGTTTTCTCGCGTAATCCCAAGATCAGTATCATCACACCTCTTTTTAATACTCCCGGGAAGTATCTAAGACAGATGATAGAATCGGTCATCGCACAGACCTACGGCAACTGGGAGCTTTGCATCGTTGATTTCTCGGACGATCCCGACTCGCCGGTCGGGAGTATTGCTTCCGACTACGCGGCACAAGACCCGAGGATCATCTTCAAGCGCGATGATGAGAACCGTGGAATCTCTGAGAATACAAACACCTGCATATCCATGGCGACAGGTGAGTACATCGGTATATTGGATCACGACGATGTTCTTCATCCTTCCGCTTTGTTTGAAGTGATGAAGGCGATAGAGGAGCAGGCTGACTTCATCTACACGGATGAGATCAAGTTCGAGGAGAATATCCTGTATCCGTTTGCTCCCGCGTTCAAGCCCGACTTCGGACGCGAGGAACTTCGTGTCCGCAACTACATCTGTCACTTTAATGTCTATAAGCGTTCCCTGCTTGACAAGGCGGGACTCTATAACCCTGAGTATGACGGCTCCCAGGATCACGACATCGTCTTAAGGCTTACCGAGAAGGCCCAGAAGATAGTTCATATCCCGAAGATCCTTTACTACTGGAGAGTACACAGCACTTCTGTTGCAGGTAACATCGGTGCCAAGCCGTATGCGACCGACGCCGGTATCAGAGCTGTCATGGCAGCTTACGCGAGGGACGGGTACGGCTTCATACCTTTTTCGCTTGAGCGAAATATCCCTGACTACAGGCTTCCTGCTGTTGACCCCTCACGGGCTTCAGTGCGTGTGGTGAAGCTCAATGAGGGTGACAGGAATATCGACGCGATACTTAAGGCCACTACCGAGGAGTATCTGTTCCTCGTTGACAGGGACCTTGATGTCGTGACGGAAAATTGTCTTGGCGAGATGCTCGTGTACGCCATGCAGCGTGGAGTAGGCGCAGTTGACGCCATGCTTACGGATCTTAACGGCAGGATTTTCTCGGCTGGTCTTTACACGCGCGGCAGTGACGGTTCTATCGGTGTAAGGGGAATGGGAAAAAGAGCAGACTATCCCGGCTTCGAGAGCGACTTTACACACATAAGAAATGTCAGTGCCTCAAGCGGTATCTGCACGATGATATCGAGGTCCGACTTCGGCCACCCCGGTTCCCGCATGGTCTGGACGCCTCATGTTGTTGCCTCAGGTGACCCCGACAGGATAATTAAGGCTCTTAGAGGGCGTATACTGTATACTGATGGTGCCGGGGAACGTGATCCGTATTACAACCCCAATATTCTTAAGTACCATCTGGAGAAAGATAACATCATATGATAGCTAAGCGCATGAAGATGATCGCCGGAAGAATGATCAGGAAGGCTCACCCTGAGAAGATGAAGAGTCTTCTTAAGACAGCCGAGAGCATGATCCCCAATGTCGCTCCCGCCATGGTGGATGTATGTTTTATCAACGGCTGCGATTATTCGGTTCCTCATCCCATACGTTACCGCGTTACACATCAGAGGGAGCAGCTTGAGGCTAACGGCGTAAGCACTTCTGAGATCTTCTATACCGAAGTCAGGGAGGACGATGCCAGATGCGCGAACATGTTCATTGTATTCAGATGCCCTCATCTTGATAATGTCGAGAAATGTATCAGGAAGGCTCAGGAACTCGGCAAACCCGTGTTCTTTGATGTTGACGATCTCGTTATAGATACGGTCTATACAGACCAGCTTCCCTATGTGCAGGGACTCGATGAGGCGGGAAAGAATCTTTACGATGACGGCGTTAACAGGATGGGAAGAACGCTGAAGCTGTGCGACGGTGCCATCACCACCACAAAGGCGCTTGCCGATGAACTTAAAAAATTCGTTCCCGAAGTCATCGTCAACCGCAACACTGCGTCGGACGAGATGTGGAAGCATTCTGTTGAGGCGCTGGAGCTTAAGGAGCGCAACTTCCATGAGAACGTGAAGATATCTTCGAAGCCCAAGGTAATCGTGCCCAGGCGTGAGGAAGGCGAGATAAGAATAGGTTATTTCAGCGGAAGTATCACGCACAATTCCGACTTCGAGATGATAATGAACCCGATGATATCGGTGATGAAGAACAATCCCGGTGTCATTCTCTATATCGCGGGACCGCTCGATGTCCCCGAGCCTCTTAAGGAATACAAAGACAGGATCAGAGCCGTTCCTTTCATGGACTGGCGTGATCTGCCCAAGCTCATAAGCCTCGTTGACATCAATATCGCGCCTCTCGAGGACACCATCTTTAACCGCGCGAAGTCAGAGAACAAGTGGGTTGAGGCTTCGCTCGTAAAGACCGTTACCGTCGCAAGTAATGTCGGTGCTTTTGCCGAGATGATAGAGGACGGGAAGACCGGTTTCCTGTGTAAAGAGGATGAGTGGGAGGCTTGCCTCGACCGTCTGGTTAAGGACGGCGAAGAGCGCGCAGCCATTGCAAATACTGCGTTTAACAATGTTAAAGAGAATTGCACGACTATAAGTTCGGGTATGGCCATCGCCGACTTCGTGAGGAAGAAGACTAAGCACACGGCTGTGTTTGTTTTCCCCTCGACAGAGATAAGCGGCGGACTTATGGTGGCACAAAAACATGCTGCCGTTTTACGCCGCGCAGGCTATCAGGTAACGATACTTGCCCAGTCTCCGACTAAGCTGTGGCTCGAGTACGACGGAGTGCTCTTCCCGGTCATCAAGTGGCATCAGGAGGAAGTGCGCGCTTATTTCGAGAAGGCGGTCGCGACCATGTGGGTCACGGTAGAGTTCCTCGAGAACTACGGCAGGATCGGGGATAAGTACTATCTTGTCCAGAATTACGAGACTGATTTCTACGAGCCCGGTATCTTCTTGAGACCGCAGGCAAACAGGACATATTCGCTTGCAGATGACATCACTTACGTTACTATCTCGAAGTGGTGCCAGGGGTGGCTTAAGGACAAGTACCGCAAGGAGTCCCGCTATATCCCGAACGGCATGGTTACGGACCTTTTCCCGAAGCGCAAGAGAGACTTCACAGGCAAAGTCAAAGTCCTGATCGAGGGTGACAGCGAGGTCGCCTACAAGGGCGTCGATGAGAGCTTTAAGATCGCGAACGAGCTCGACCGCAACAGGTTTGAAGTCTGGTATCTGTCCTACAACGGAAAGGCAAAGTCCTGGTATAAAGTCGATAAGTTCCTGCACCGCGTCCCCTACGAGGAAGTCGGGAAGATCTATGAGCAGTGCGATATCTTGCTTAAGTCGAGTACACTCGAGAGCTTTTCCTACCCGCCGCTTGAGATGATGGCGACAGGAGGTTTCTCCGTGCTCCTTCGAAATGGAGGTAACGTCGAGTACCTCGAGGACGGCGTAAACTGCCTGTTCTACGAGCCGGGCGACATCAAAAGCGCGGTAAGCCTTATCAACAAGCTCGTTGATGACGCCGCTTTGCGCGCCACGCTCGAGAGCAACTTCGGCAAGACCGTAAGCGTCCGCGACTGGTCCGCAATCGAGCCTGAAATCCTCAAAGCTTACAACGGCTGACAATAAGGTGCGGCGCTTTTATTATTATAATATGGTAAAATACTCTTTATGATGGATAAAGAGTCTGAGAAAGGCTCCTCGGTCTCGATACCGGGAGTGCTTATAAAAAACCGTAAACTAATCTGGTCCTTAGGCCTTAATGATTTCAGGAACCGTTTTGCAGGTTCTGTTTTGGGAATCATATGGGCTTTTTTACAGCCGGTAGTTACGATACTTCTTTTCTGGTTTATATTCGAGTTCGCCATGGGTGCGGCATCACAGGGAGACACACCGTTTGCTTTGTGGCTTACTGCAGGTCTTGTGCCGTGGTTCTTCTTCTCGGATGCTCTTACATCCGGAACGAACGTATTCTATGAGTACTCATACCTTGTAAAGAAGGTTGTATTCCGTATCGAGATACTTCCGTTTATCAAGGTATTCTCCAATATCTTTGTTCACGTTGCATTTGTCTTATTTATGTTCCTTCTGTATGCGCTCATGGGAGTATTCCCGGGAATCGCTGCAGTTCAGGTCATCTACTATTCATTCGCCATGATCTGCTTCGTGACTTCACTTGTTTACTTCACAAGTTCCGTCTGCGTATTCTTCAGGGATATATCGCAGATGATCAATATCTTCATGCAGGTGTTCATGTGGATGACACCTATCATGTGGAATATCGATGCCTTGTCTGACAGGATTCCCTCGTGGATAGTCTTCATCCTTAAGCTCAACCCCATGTTCTACATCGTTCAGGGGTACCGCGACGCCATGATCTCCGGTGTCTGGTTCACACAAAGATGGATGATAACGCTCTACTTCTGGGGAATCACTTTGATCATGTATTTCATCGGAACAGGCATATTTAAGAAGCTTAAAGGTCAGTTCGCTGATGTTCTGTAAGGTGTGAATATGGCAGAAGAGTACGCAATACAAGTTAATGATGTAAGCAAGGTATATAAGCTTTTCGCAAGTAATGTTGACCGCGTGCGTGATGCACTCTCGCTTACCCGCAAGAAGCTTTACAAGGAGCACTACGCTCTTAAGAATCTGTCGTTCAACGTGAAGAAGGGCGAGGCTGTCGGCATCATCGGTGTTAACGGTGCGGGCAAGTCCACGATCCTCAAGATCATAACAGGTGTCCTGCAGCCGACGTCGGGCGAGGTTGTTATTGACGGAAGGATCTCCGCGCTTCTCGAGCTTGGTGCCGGTTTTAATCCCGAGTACACAGGTCTTCGTAATGTCTATCTTAACGGCATGATGATAGGCTTTACCAAAGAGGAGATCGATGCGAAGCTTGACGATATCTTAAAGTTCGCGGACATTGGCGATTTTATCAATCAGCCTGTTAAGAGCTACTCTTCAGGTATGTTCGTGCGTCTGGCGTTCGCTGTCGCGATCAATATCGATCCCGAGATCCTGATCGTCGATGAGGCGCTGTCCGTAGGTGACGTGTTCTTCCAGAACAAGTGCTTTCATAAGTTCGAGGAGTTCCGCAAGAAGGGCAAGACGATTATCTTCGTAAGCCATGACCTGGGAAGCATCCGTAAGTACTGCGACAGAGCGATCCTTCTTAATCACGGCGAGAAGTCGGGCGAGGGAAGTCCTGCCGAGGTGATTGACCTTTACAAGAAGATCCTCGTTAAGCAGTCTGAGAAGAAGGGCAATACCATAAGCACCAAGACTCCCGATAAGGATTCCTGGATGAGTCACTATGCCATCAATCCCGAGTGCGACGAGTACGGCGATAAGAAGGCCGAGATCGTCGACTTCGCGATAATAGATAAGAACGGTAAGTTCACGAACGTGCTGACCAAGGGTGATGAGTTCAAGATCCGCGTGAAGATACGCGCGAACGAGGCTGTTCATGAGCCGATATCGACATTCACGATCAAGACCTTGAAGGGCACGGATGTCACCGGAACCAACACGATGTTCGAGGATGTGTTCTTAGGTGATCTTAAGGCCGGCGAAGAGAGAGTCGTAACCTTTACGCAGACCATGAATGTACAGGGCGGCGAGTACCTTCTGTCTATGAGCTGCACTCATTACGAAGAAGATGAGCTGCGTGCTTTCCACAGGCTCTATGACGTTATCAGTCTGACTGTTATCTCCGAGAAGGATACGGTCGGCTTCTATGATATGAATTCAAAGGTGGAGGTGGAGTGATAATGGCTGACGGCAGGAAGCTTCGTAAGCTCCTTAAGATATTCGAGACGGGAGCTGACACTGAGGAAGTCCTCTATAACGGCGAGGATCCGTTCCAGCTCTACCACCTGTCTTCGATGAGGTCCAACATCCTCTCATGGTTCGATTTCAACCCTGAAGGCTCCGTGCTGGAGCTTGGTGCCGAGTGCGGTGCTATAACATCTTACCTTAGCACCAGGACCGCATCCGTTACGGCAGTCGAGAGTGACGCTGCTTTATGCAACATCCTTCGCGAGCGCTCGAAAAGCTTCAATAACGTTGAAGTAATAAACGGCAGCATCGAAGATGTTCCTTCAGATAAGAAGTTTGACTATATAACGCTTATCGGTGTTGCTGTTGATGAGACTCTCCTTAACAAAGCAAAGAGTCTTCTTAAGGCAGGAGGCTCCATATTCATCGCAGTCGATAACAAGTACGGACTTGCAAGATGGTCGGATCCCTCTTCTTACACTGCAACGGGTAAGGAAATGTCCTTTGAAGGATTCAGGAAGCTTACAGACAGTGCGGGATTTGCATCATGCGATATCTTCTATCCTTATCCCGATTATGTGTTCCCGCTTCAGATATTTACGGATTCACGTCTTCCCAAGGCCGACGAGCTTATGCCGTCGACACCGACATATGAGGGGGAGAAATTCTACTTTTTTGATGAGAACAAAGTTGCAGCCGATATGGTGCGTGAAGGCGTGTATCCTTCCTTTGCAAATTCATATCTTGCCGTGCTGTCTGATAGTGCAGACGCTGCATATCCTGTCTATGTGAAATACAACACCACAAGGCGCCCGGATCTTCGTATCGACACGGCACTTTATGCTGAAGACGGCAAGCTGATTAAGGCTGTGAAGTCCGCTTCTGAGCCGTCCGCAGTTCCAATGATCGGAACGATCGAGAGCAATTACACCAGACTTAAGTCAGAATACAGAAGCATAAAACCCGTCGAGTGTAAGAATATCGGAGGAAAGCTCGAGTTCCCTTATATCAAGGGCACGACGCTGCTGTCTGACCTTGATCTTAAGGCGGTCACAAAGGAAGACATAATCGCGGCTATCGGAGGCGCTTTTGATAAGATCTTCGACTACGCGGATGAGGCGAAGGATTTTGCTATTACACCTGAGTTTGCGAAGATGTTCCCCGGCTGCTGCCCGGGACCCGAGGAGAAGGCCTTTCGCGCAGTCAACATAGACTCGAATTTTGATAATTTCATCGTGACAGACGACGGCATCGTGTGCATAGATTACGAGTGGGTCGCAGACTTCCCGATACCTGTTAATTATGTGAAGTACAGGACAATTCTTTACTACTACACGAAGAATCAGGCGTACCTTAGAGATAAGATCGAGATTCGTGAGTTGTACGAACTGTTTGGGGTTCTTGACCGCATTGATCTGTATGCGTGCATGGAGGACTGCTTCCAGCAGTATGTTCACGGAGAATATAGAAGATATATATATTTTGATAGATATAGTGTTGTCCCGGAAAGCCTTGAAGATAAGGAAAAGAGAGAGGCTTTATTAAGGGATCGCATTGCCGCCGGCAAGGATGTTCAGATTGATTATTTTAAGAAGCAGATTGAAGTAAGAGATGAACTTCTACAGGATATATCGAGAGTCGTAAGAGACCCTAAGTTTGCAATGCACAAGATTCGTATCAGACGCGAACGAAGAAAGAGATATAAGGCTGTTTATGAACTCAATAAGGGGCTTCTTGATTTCTATAAGTCCAGACACGGTGAGTACAATACCTGTATCGGCAACCACCAGGTGCCGTATGAGGACTGGATCGAGTATGTCGAGTCACTCGATAAGCACGGCGAGACCTTCGAATACAATCCGAAGATATCGGTCATCGTGCCGGTCTATAACTGCCCGGACAAGTTCCTTGTGCCTTGTATCGAGTCGGTTCTTAACCAGACCTACAAGAACTTCGAGCTTTGCATGTCTGATGATAATTCACCTGATGAGCATGTCCGCGAGACTATGCGTAAGTATGAGGAAGACCCGAGAGTCAAGTGCGTTTACCGTACCGAGAACGGACACATTTCCTTGAATTCCAATTCTGCTATCGAAGTTGCTGACGGTGAGTTTGTCGCTTTCCTCGACTGCGATGATGCACTTAAGCCTAATGCTCTTTATGAGGTCGTTAAGGCTCTTAATGAAGCCCGTAAGAAGGGTATAGACCTCGACTTCATCTATTCCGATGAGGACAAGATCGACGACGAGAGTAAGAACAGGCACCAGCCTCACTTCAAGCCTGACTGGTCGCCCGATACCATGATGTCTATCATGTACACTTGCCACCTCGGCGTTTACCGCAAGACTTTGGGTGATGAGGTCGGCTGGCTTCGCGAAGGATACGAGGGTTCGCAGGACTACGACTTCGTTTTAAGGCTCGTCGAGAAGACGACACCGCAGAAGATCTGTCACATTCCCAAGATCCTCTATCACTGGAGAGAGCATGCAGGCTCCACATCTCTTAACATCGGTTCGAAGCCCTACTTCCTCGAGGCGTCACGCAAGGCGAAGGTCGATGCTCTTGCACGCCGCGGATACTCCGGTCATGTTGAGCTCGTACCGAACACATTCCAGTGGCGTGTAGTCTACGACAGCATCAAGAACCCTCTGGTGTCCATCATCATCCCGTCGAAAGATAACTTTGTCTGTCTCGAGCGCTGCATCCGTTCCCTGGACAAGCTTACGACATACCGTAATTACGAGATCATCGTTGTCGATAACGGAAGCCTGGATGAGAATAAGAACAAGTATGGTGAGCTTATTGAGAGTGTGGGTGGCAAGTACATCTACGAGCCGTCGGAATTTAACTTCTCGAAGATGTGCAACAGAGGTGCCAAAGAAGCTCAGGGCGAGTATCTTCTTTTCCTTAATGATGATACCGAGGTTAAAAATCCCATATGGCTTCAGAGGATGGTAGGTCATGCCGAGCTTCCTTATATAGGTGCTGTTGGTGCGAAGCTTATGTATCCCGAGAATAACCTTATCCAGCATTGCGGTGTCACGAACTTAAGTAAGGCGGGACCCGTGCATTCATTTATCGGTAAGACCGATGAAGAGCTTTGGTACTTTATCAGAAACAGGATCGAGTACGACTGGCTTGCAGTTACGGCTGCATGTCTGCTTGTAAACCGTGAAAAGTTCGATCAGGTCGGCGGTTTTAACGAGGAACTGGCTGTTGCTTTCAATGATGTTGATTTTTGCTTCAAGCTCTATGAGGCAGGCTACTATAATGTTGTCCGCACGGATGCGGATCTGATTCACTATGAGTCTGTAAGCCGCGGACACGACGGCCTTGATGAGAAGAAACTTCAGCGCCTGAATAAAGAGAAGGAGAAGCTTTATTCGATGCATCCGGATCTTCGTGGTAAAGATCCTTTCTATAATCCGAATCTTACTGGAGTGCTTGCAGATTTTACCTGTGACAATATGTTGATTGAACCTGAAGAAAACGAATAATTAACAGGAGGGGGTTGTATGTTAGGGAGACGTTTTTCTTGTGTGCTTGGCGGGTTGTTAGCCGGAGTGATTACTGTTTTTTCAGTATTGCCTTTTATAGGACAGACCAGGGTGTATGCGGACGGAAATTATCACGCCTTCAACACCGCTGCTCCTATGGACGGATGTATTATGACTGTAGTTGAGGGTACATTCGATCCTGTTTCAGTAGATGAGATACTGAACCTTATTAACAGTTACAGATATGAAGCGTGCGCGGAAGGGGTGATGGATCCGAGAGATCCGTCAAGGAATCTTACGCTCGATGATTATGTTCCGATAAGGTGGTCTTATGAACTTGAGCAGATGGCTATGCTGCGTGCTGCTGAAGGTTATATCTACAGAGACCATACGCGTCCGAACGGTACGCGCTGCTTTACAGCTCATTATGGCGTAAACAGTTATAACGAAGTTCTTGCATGGTATGGCGGCCTGATAAGTGGAATAGGAGGCTGGTACAGTGAGAAAGCTGATTATGTAAATCAGACAGGAGCTGTCACCGGTCACTATACAGCGATGATAGATCCTGATAACACCTATTGCGGTATATCGTGTTTTAACGGAAGTGCCGCCGGTGAATTTACCAAATCCGCTTACGGGTTTACTAACTTGGATGAGACCAAGATAGATGTATCACAGTACTCAGGCCAATACTTGGATGTTAATACCAATCTGATCACATCGATCAATATGACAGGTGATGATTTCTGCCGTTATAACGGTGGAACGGCGAGGTGCAGCATAACTTTTGACTTCGCTTATTCAGACTATTGGGGAAGATCATGTGAGGTAACAGGTCTTAGGTATATAGCAGGAGGCAACTGGTCTTCTTCCGATCCGTCGGTTGCATCAGTATCTGCTGACGGAACCATTACAGGAGCTAATGCAGGAACAGCAACGATTACATTTAACTGTGGCGTTATCAATCTTACGAAGTCTATATCCGTTGTTAACGGTCAGCCGATGTTCCGTGTGTATAACCCGAACAGCGGCGAACACTTCTATACTTCAAATGAATACGAGCGTAATAATCTCATATCACTGGGATGGCATGACGAAGGAATCGGATGGGTTGCACCGTTCTCTTCTAACACTCCGGTTTACAGACTCTATAACGAGAATGGCGGAGAACATCACTATACTACGAGTCTTGCTGAGAGAAACAATCTGATCTCTCTTGGTTGGAACGATGAAGGAATCGGATGGTATTCTGATGACTCTCAAACCGTTCCCTTGTACAGACAATATAATCCCAATGCGTTTGCCAACAATCATAACTACACGACTTCTCTTGGCGAGAATGACTGGCTTGTATCGCTCGGCTGGCGTGCTGAAGGAATAGGATGGTACGGTGTAGGCTGATACATGGATAAGAAGATCAAATACGGGCTGTCATTTCTTGTTGCAGTTTTTTTGATTCTCTATATATGGGATTTCCTCAATTTATTCACTCTGAGGCCCATACATATTGTTTTTTGGATTTTTCTTGCTGCTTCAGTCGGATTTATTCTTGCGGGGAAAAATCTTTCCGGACACAGAAAACTTTACACGGCAGCGTGTTTTGTTGCACTTCTTTGTATTTATTCTTTTCGAGTGTTGCCGGACTTGTACACACCTTATTTGTGGTGCGAAGACGGATTGCATCTTATCCAGCGCTCGATACTCGGAGGACCGGCATCTTTATTTGAGCACAGCGCGGGCTACTGCTGGCTGTTGCCGAAGCTCATCTCACTTTTGTGTTACTGGTTCTGTCTTCTGTTTAATAACATAACGCTCCTGCCTCAGCTGCAGGGTGCGGTGGCAAAGATAATCGCCGTGGCAAGTATTATGTACTTCATGTCCGACCGCTTCGAATGGCTGGTAAAGAGCCGTGTCTGGCGGTTCGCCATATGTGTGCTGGTCGTTCTCTTTATACCTCAGAGTGCTTACGATACAGTTCCGGTTGATACATCCCTGCCGTTTGTTATGAATTTTACGGTCTTTATTATCGGACTCGATTGTTTGTTAGGTCCCAAGGCGAGACCTGTTACTGTCTTCGAGACCGTATTCCTGTCGGTCCTTTCCTTATCAACAGCGTCCGCACCTTTCTGTGCGGCAGTAGCTGTATTCGCGCTGGGAAGATGGTTTTGGGATAAAGGGGAGAAGAAGGAACATGTTCCCGCAGCTGTTATATGTACTGCAATCGTGTCGGCATGTGCTCTGTTTCAGACAGTCACCACGGTTTTAAGTCCGAGGGAAGTATCGGATCTTAGTATCGTTCAAAGGCTCATCATCTGCGCACATGATTTTATATTCTTCCCGTATTTTGAAAGCTACGGTTCCGCCTTGATGTGGATCGCTGCATTTGCCGGATGGATTGCAATCGCCTGTCTTGCAAAGACTTCATGGAAGATAGTTCTGTATAGCGGCATTTACTCATACGGATTTCTGTTCTACTGCTCAATGGTAGGCAATCCGGGTGTTATCACAGAGGTTATCTCGAGCGGAATCGGCGCGCGTTATTACCTGATGAACTATATGATCGCTTTCTTCCTTCTCGGTGTTCACATCTTCAGGCTGATGCAATCTGATAAAGTCGGAAAGTCAATGGGTGCTGCCATTTGTCTCGCAGTGTTCTTTATGGCAGGACCTACTTATTTCATAAGCATTCCCACTCCCGATCTTGCTTTCCCGTATGCCTACGGTTCGGGACTGTTTGACCGCGTCGGCACCAATATGCTTGTTATCCCTATAGCTCCGACCACTTACTACAAGATGGTAATTCCTTTTGAGATCTCTGATTTCACACCTGCAAGCGGGGATGCGTTCTTTGAAGTTGATGATATCAGTGAACAGGATCCTGCATCTATGTTTGATCCGGCATCCGGAGTTTCAGGGTACAAAGTTTCAGGTTGGGCTGCTGACCCTGACGGTAATCCGTTTGAATATGTATTATTAGTCTGGCTGGGCAATCAATATGAGGCTCCTACCGCGGTCATATCAAGGCAGGATGTAAGTGAACGGTTTAATAATGACAGGTCAGATTATGGCTTTACATTTGATGTTGATACAGATGTTTTAAGTACCGGAGATGTTTCCCTGGTCGGTATTACATCGGACGGACAGATATATAATTGGAGCACCGGTGCCGATATCGCGGCCCAATAGTGTAATATAGAGAGGCAGTAACTAGAGAGGTCATATAAATGGATAAGATAGCAGTATTGATTCCCTGTTATAACGAAGAGAAGACAATCACCAAGGTTGTTAATGATTTTAAGGCAGCTCTGCCTGATGCGGTTATTTATGTCTATGACAATAATTCATCTGATAAGACGGCTGAACTGGCCGCTTCCGCGGGTGCGGTGGTACGCCACGAATATGTCCAGGGTAAGGGTAATGTAATCAGACGTATGTTCCGCGAGATAGACGCGAAGTGTTATATCATGACAGACGGTGACGACACCTATCCTGCCGAGTGTGCGGGGAAGTTAGCCGAGCTCGTTCTTGACAGGAATGTCGATATGGTCGTAGGAGACCGTTTGTCTTCCACATACTATAAGGAGAACAAGAGACCTTTCCATAACTTCGGAAACAGCCTTGTAAGGAAGAGCATAAATTTATTGTTCCATAACGATATCAAGGATGTCATGACGGGTTACCGCGCTTTCAGTTATGAATTTGCAAAGACTTTCCCGATACTTTCGGCGGGCTTCGAGATCGAGACTGAGATGAGCATACATGCAGTCGATAAGAATATGCATGTTGAGAACTACGTCATCGAGTACAGAGACAGACCTGAAGGAAGCGAATCGAAGCTTAACACTTATTCCGACGGGTTGAAGGTTCTGTGGATGATAGGAAGAATGTACAGGACATATAAGCCGCTGTCTTTCTTCGGGATCATCTCGTTCATCCTCGCAGCGCTTGCTGTCGGTTTCATGATCCCTGTCTTAAAGACATTCATCGAGACCGGCCTGGTTCCCAAGTATCCGACGCTCTTTGTCTGCGGATTTACGATGATCGCTGCTATCCAGTCTTTCTTTGCGGGCTTGCAGCTTCAGACTATCGTTCAGCAGAAGCGTCAGGACTTTGAGCATAATCTTCAGAATGTAAGGACACTTAAGACTATTCTCGAGAAGGTTGAGAAGTGAGACATAAGCTTCTTCGGATAGTCAGTCTTATTACTCTGGCGGCTATTGTCCTGCCGCTTACATCGTGTGCTTTTGCATCCTCGCTTATTTACGGGAAGTATAAACTTAGCGGCGACTCTTCTGAATCAAAGGCCCGCTTTGCTGATGACGTGCTTACACTGGGACAGAAAGGTTCCGGTAAGTGTATCGAAGCTTTTACTATTGATATTAATTCTCCTGACGGAAAGGACATAAGTATCGCTTACCGATCTCATATACAGGATGCGGGCTGGTACGACTGGGCTCCCGGCGGACAGGAAATCACTTACGCGCAATACTACGGAATAGATACTATTCAGTTTATGCTCATGGGCAAGGATGCCGGTATGTTTGATATCGAGTACCGCATAGCGGTGGTCGGCGAAGACTGGCAGGAGTGGGTGAGTAACGGGACGATTGCAGGAATCCCTGAAGTGCACCGTCCCATTGAAGCAGTTGAGATCAAACTTGTTCAGAATGATTCTTATGTTCCTGCTGCCTGGACCATCACTGAGTTTGATGATGTTCAGGGCAATCAGGGAATGTTCTATACGATGCGTAACAATGAAGACGGAACGCTGATCGTTGTTGACGGCGGACACGCCGAGAATACGACGCAGGTAAGATCAGTCATTAATCTTATGGGCGGCCGCGTTGATCATTGGTTCCTGACTCATTACGATGAAGATCACGCCTGTGTTTTCAACGAGATATATGCGGATCCTGACGGCATCGAGATCGGTGAAGTCTATGCTACTCCGCTTGATTACGATTACTATATGACTTTCGCGGTTGAACGCTGGTGGGATACACCGTGGGTCTATGAGCAGTTCCTAAGTCAGACCGAAGGCGATGAGCGTATTCACTATCTTGCAAGAGACGATGTCTTCGAGATAGACGGTCTCACGGTTGAAGTGTTTAATTCATATGACGATATCGTAATCGGGACAGGCTCCCCGGATGTCGCCAACTTTGCTTCACTGGTGTTCAAGATATCGGGACAGGAAGACAGTATTCTTTTCTGCGGCGATGTGTACGGCCAGCTTTGGGTGCTTCTTACCGAGATGTACGGCGACAGGCTTGCTGCCCGTTATGTTCAGCCGGGTCACCACGGCAATAACCATGTTGATTCCGAATACTGGAGTGTTGTTAATGCTGATGTGATGTTTTTCGATGGGCCTTCCTGGCTTACCACGAGTGATGACCATGATGCGAAGCGGCTTATCGAGTGGTGTCACAGCAACGGCATCGAGACATATGAATTTGCCACTGCTCCCAACTGGGTAGCGTTTAACTGATTACCCCTGCTTTACCGTGGCGCCTATGCCGCAGCAGATGCCGAATGCGAGTGCATCGACGGCAACTATCGTGGAGCCGACGGGCGTTCCTGCAAGTATCGAGATGATAAGTCCCGCGAGTGCGCATACGACAGACAGCACCGCAGAGAAGATAGTTACGCTCTTAAAATTCCTGAATATCCTCATCGCGGAAAGTGCAGGGAAGATGACAAGTGCGGAGATAAGAAGGGAACCCACGAGATTCATCGCAAGCACGATTATTACTGCGATAACAGTCGCGATAAGAAGGTTGTAGATGTCCGTTCTCGTTCCAGCCGCCTTCGCGAAATTCTCATCAAAAGTCACCGCGAATATCTTGTTATAGAACACAATGAAGATGGCAACAACCACAATCGAGAGTGCGACGCACAGCCACACTTCAGTTACTGTCAAAGTGAGTATCGAGGTCGAGCCGAACAACGTGCTGCACACGTCTCCCGACAGGTTCGATGAAGGCTTGAAGATGTTCATGATAAGGTATCCGAATGCAAGTGCGGAGACGGATATCATCGCGATTGCCGCATCACCTTTGATCTTCGCATTCTGTCCTGTTCGAAGGAGCAGTATCGCGCTTATTATCGTGACGGGGAGGACCAGAAGCATCTGGTTTGTAAGGTTGCAAACGGAAGCGATCGCCATCGCACCGAAAGCGACGTGGGATAAGCCGTCACCGATGAATGAGAATCTTTTGAGTACCAGCGTGACACCGAGCAATGATGAACACAGCGCGATAAGCACGCCTACGATGAGCGCATATCTTACGAAAGGGAACTGCAGGTACATTATCAGCGTATCCATTGTTTTCCCTCCTCGGACTTTAAGTACTCTTCTTTGGTGCCGAAGAATATGTTATCTCCGACGTGAAGTATGTGTGACGCGAAGCGCAGTGCCTCCGCGATATCATGCGAGATCATGATGATCGTGACGCCTTCTTTGTTAAGTTCCGCGATCAAAGAATACATCTCGGATGCGACCTTGGGATCAAGACCGGATACGGGTTCATCGAGCAAAAGGATCTTGCGTGTCGCACAAAGCGCACGTGCAAGCAATACTCTTTGCTGCTGGCCTCCGGATAAGTCGCGGTAGCTCCTGTCGGCAAGATCCATGATATCCATTCTCTTCATGTTCTCTTCGGAAAGTTTCCTCTCTTCTTTACGGTAGAACGGGCGCAGTCCCATGCGTCCCTGGCAGCCTGACAGAACGATCTCACGCACTGAAGCGGGAAAGTCCTTCTGGACAACTGTCTGCTGGGGAAGATAACCAATCTCATTCTTTCTTAATCCGTCGCCGACCTCGATGCTTCCGCCGACTGCGGGCTCGAGTCCTAACAGCGTCTTCATGAGTGTCGTCTTGCCTGAGCCGTTCTCTCCGACGATACAAAGGTAATCGCCCGCATCAACCTTGAAGTTGATGCCCTCGGCAACTGCACGCGATTCGTATCCGACCGCAAGGTTTTTGACCGTAAGAAGTGACATCAGGAGAGCGCCTCCGTCAATATGTTAAGGTTGTCTTCCATGGCGGATAAGTAGGTAACTCCGTTAGCTGCATCAGCTGAAGTAACTGACTGCATTGAGTTCATAGTAAGTATCTGCACATCTGAGGAAGAGGCATTAGACACGATAGTCTCCGCGATCCTTTGGTCAGAACCGTCTATCGTAAGAACTGCGTGAAGGCCTAATTCGTCGACCTTCTGCGCGAGGAAAGTTATCGTCTCGAATGATGCTTCCGTCTCTGCGGAGCATCCTGCGAATGCCGCATAGTAGTTAAGTCCGTAATCATCAGTTAAATAGCGGAAAGGGAAGCGGTCGCCGAACAGGATCGTGTCGGTACTGCCGCCTGCAACTGCATCAGTAAAACGCGCATCAAGCGCCGTTAATTCATCATTATATGAAGCCGCATTAGCAGCATATGTATCCGCATTATCAGGATCGGCCTGCGACAGGGCATCTGCGATAGCATCGACGATAACGCCGGCATTACGTAAAGACAGCCAGACATGCTCATCGAACTCTGTCTCTTCTTCGCCTTCGGATTCCTCTTCATCATCGGCCTGCATGCCTTCGACCACTTCCTCTTCAACGACAGAAGAGGAGAGAACATCCATCAGGTCGATCACGATCATGTCTTTGTTGACCGCCTGCGAGAGTGCATCCGCGACCCACTGGTCCGACTCGCCGCCGACGTAAACGAATACATCACATGTGCCGATCAAAGTGATATCTGAAACAGAAGGCTGATAGCTGTGTATATCGACACCATTATCTACGAGCATGGTTACTTCCGCCCCTGCAGGGTTGTCGCCTAATACGTTCATTACCCAGTCGTACTCGGGGAAGATAGTCGTGACTACAGTAAGCTTGCCGTCATCGGCACCGGGTACGCTGCATGCGCTGAACACCCCTGCCGTCATTACAGCCGCTGTCATTACTGATACTATTTTTCTTAACTGCATTCTTCACACACTCCATAGAAAACTGTTCTTAACGGGTCGAGCTTGAACTTATGCTCTTCCATAAGATGCGCCCCGATCTCCTCGAGCTCATCACAATGCATGTGTATGAGCTTTCCGCACTTCTCGCACTTGCAGTGGAAGCACACATGATCCTCGTGGTGGACATCACCAACGAACTCGAAGCACGCGGGACTGTTAAGGTCGATCGTGTATTTGTTAAGCACACCCTCATCAACGAGGTTTTCAAGCTGCCTGTAAACTGTGGACTTGCCGATAGGGGCTCCGTTCTGCTCCACGTATTTGCAGACATCAGCAGCCGTGACGTGCCCCTGCACCCCATCGAAAAACTTAATAAGGAAATCCCTCTGCTTGGTTTTGTACTTTGACCTTGAAGCCATTCAGCAATACCTCGAAAATGAGAATCGGTCCCAATTATAACTGCGCACCATAACAAAGTCAATATTTGGGATTCGTTCTCAAATTGCGTTTATATGCTATAATTCTATCTATGAATCACGCAGACCCTAAGACTATCAAGAATATAAATGCCGCAGCCCTGAAGGAGTTCATCGCGAACGGATATAAGAATGCATCGCTGCGTTCCATCGCACGTGAGGCGGGAGTAACCACAGGTGCTTTCTATGGTTATTACAAAAGTAAGGAAGTACTCTTTGCAAGTATCGTCGATGAGCATGCTGAGTATTTAAGAAAACTCTTCAGTGCGGATTCGGGTGAGAGCTACGAAGACTTCGGCAAGTCGAGGATGACGCGTCTTATCGTGTACACATTCGATAATATAGACGGCGTGAGACTTCTTGTAAGCGGTTCCGAGGGAACAAAGTATGCAGACTTCTTCCATGAACTGACTGAACTTATGGCAGAAGGATTGAAGCCGTATAGCAAAGATCTTAATCTTGAATTCATCCACTCTCTTATAAGCGGACTGTTCGCATCCTACTGCGAACTTGTTGTACACGATGCGGGGCGCTGCAAGGCGGGCAATGCGATGCATACGCTTTGGAAGTTCTATGAAGCGGGATGGGACAAGATATTGACAAACTGATTTCTTAGGTTTATAAATTAGTCAACATTTTAAGCAACGGCGCTTATTCATGAAGGTCAATACCTTCGGGATAAGTGCCGTTTTTTGTTGCTCAAAATGACTACGATCATAAGCGAGGAGTGACGTTATGATTAACAACTACAGGGAAATGCGCCCCTATGAGCAAGACGGACTTTACAGTCCCCAAAACGAACATGAGAACTGCGGTATCGGTGCCGTCGTAAAGATCGACGGTCAAAAGACACGCCGCGTAGTTGAGGATGCTTTAAGGATCGTCGAGACATTGGAACATAGAGCGGGTAAGGATGCCGAAGGCAAGACCGGTGACGGTGTCGGTATTCTCCTTCAGATCTCGCATGAGTTTTTCTCAAAAGTAATGAACGGCTTAGGTGGCGAAGGCACCTACGGAATCGCGATGCTCTTTATGCCTCAGGGGCAAAGTCAGGCGAAGGCTGCACAGGATGTTTTCGAGCAGGTGTGTGCTGATGAAGGATTGCCGTTTATCGGCTGGCGTGAAGTGCCGGTCAATCCCGATGTGCTAGGCTCGCGTGCAAGAGAGTCGATGCCGCGCATCATGCAGGCTTTTGTGGGTATTCCCGAGGGGGTTAACAAGGGAATTGATTTTGACAGGAAGCTTTATACAGCACGAATGATTTATGAGAAGCGTAATGAGGACACTTATGTGTGCTCTTGCTCGAGCAGGACTATCGTTTACAAGGGTATGTTCCTCGTAAACGAACTGCGTACTTTCTATAAGGATCTCTCCGGCCCGGATTACGTGTCGGCAATAGGTATCGTTCACTCCAGGTTTTCAACCAACACGAATCCGAGCTGGCAGAGATCTCACCCTTACAGACTTATAGTTCATAACGGTGAGATCAATACTATAACGGGTAACATGAACAAGATGCTCTCACGTGAGGGAATATTCCACTCACGTCACCTGGAGGAGAGATTAAATGACATATACCCGATGCTTGACGTGAACGGATCTGACTCCGCGCGTCTCGATAACACTTTGGAATTCATGATGATGTCGGGTATGCCGCTCCCGCTGGCTGTTATGGTCACGGTGCCGGAACCCTGGCAGCATATCGATACGATGTCGCGTGCACGCAGGGCTTTCTGCCAGTACTACGCGACAATGATGGAGCCCTGGGACGGACCTGCTTCTATCATCTTTACTGACGGCGATAAAGTGGGTGCCGTTCTTGACCGTAACGGTCTTCGTCCGTCCCGTTACATGGAGACTTCAGACGGTTATCTTATCCTCGCTTCCGAGGTGGGTGCACTTGATGATGTACCCGAGGAGACGATCGTTAAGAAGGACCGCTTAAGGCCGGGAAGGATGCTTCTTGTTGATACACAGGAAGGACGCGTTATCTCTGATGAGGAGATAAAGGAATCGTATGCAGCAAGAAGACCTTACGGAGAGTGGCTCGATAAGATGCTCGTTAACCTTTCCGAGATCGCTATCCCTAACAAGAAGACGCCTGTTACTTCAGGAGCCGAATTAAGAAGTCTGCAAAAAGCATTCGGATTTAATTACGAGACGATCAATCACGAACTTATCCCTATGTGCCTTAACGGCAGCGAGCCGATCACATCGATGGGTATCGATGTGCCGGTTCCGCCGCTGTCGGATAAGAGGCCGCCTTTGTTTGATTACTTTAAGCAGAAGTTCGCGCAGGTTACAAACCCGCCTATCGATTCAATCCGCGAGTCTATCATTACCGATACTTCAGTGTATGTCGGAATGAGCGGCAACATACTCGAGGATAATGAGAAGAACTGCCGCGTCCTTAAGATACATAATCCCATCTTAAGCAACTCTGACTTAATGAAGATCAGAAATTCTGATTACGAGGGGCTGAAGACATACGATATCTCGATGCTCTATTCGCGTGAGGAAGGACTTTCTTCTGCCATTAAGTCTTTGTACCGACAGGCAGACAAGGCTCATGAGGAAGGGGCAACGATACTCCTGCTTACAGACCGCGGAGTCGACCGCGAGCACTGCGCGATACCGTCGCTTCTTGCTGTTGCAGCACTCGAGACTTACCTCATCCGCACGCGTATGAATACTGCGATGTCGATAATCATCGAGACTGCGGAGCCTACTGAGGTGCATCATTTCGCGACGCTTCTGGGCTTCGGCGCAAGTGCCGTAAATCCTTACCTTGCACTCGATACCATTAAGGACCTGATCGAGCGCGGCCTCATCGAAAAGGATTACACCCAGGCTTGCGTTTCCTACATCAACGCTCTTGTCACGGGTATTGTTAAGATCTCGTCGAAGATGGGAATCTCGACTTTGCAGTCCTATCAGGGCAGTAAGATCTTCGAGGCTTTGGGTGTGGGAAAGGAACTTATGGATGAGTACTTCCCCGATACTGACAGCAGGATCGGAGGAATCACATTGTCCGATATCGAAGAGCGCACTCTAGCTTTGCATGATGCGGCATTCGATCCCGAGCAGCTTGATACGGATTCCGGACTCGATGTTAAGGGATGGCACCGTTCGCGTTCAGGAGGTGAGGAGCATCTTTATACACCCGAGACGATCCACTTGCTTCAGCTTGCTACATGGAATAACGACTACGAGACATTTAAGAAATTCTCGGAGGCGATAAATAACGAGAGCAGGAATATAACGATCCGTTCCGCGCTTGATTTTAAGTTACCTTCAGACGGTGGAATACCGGTTGATGAAGTCGAGAGTGTTGATTCTATCGTGCACCGTTTCAAGACCGGTGCAATGAGCTACGGTTCAATCTCCAAAGAAGCTCATGAATGTATGGCGATCGCTATGAATATGATCGGCGGCCGTTCGAATTCAGGTGAGGGAGGAGAAGAGCCTGAGAGGATCGAGTCGAAGGGCACACCCGTGAACCGTAATTCTGCTATCAAGCAGGTGGCTTCGGGAAGATTCGGTGTTACATCTGAGTATCTCCTGTCTGCAGATGAGATTCAGATCAAGATGGCTCAGGGCGCGAAGCCCGGTGAAGGCGGACACCTTCCTGCGAAGAAGGTTTATCCATGGATCGCGAAGACGCGTCACTCGACTCCGGGTGTTGCGCTGATCTCGCCGCCTCCTCATCACGATATCTATTCCATCGAGGATCTGGCACAGCTTATCTACGACATCAAGAATGCCAATTCCAATGCGCGTGTCTCGGTTAAGCTTGTTTCAGAAGACGGCGTGGGAACTATCGCTTCAGGTGTTGCAAAGGCCGGTGCTGCAGTCGTCCTTATCGCAGGTTACGACGGCGGTACAGGTGCGGCTCCCGGTTCTTCTATCCATAATGCGGGACTTCCCTGGGAGCTCGGTATTGCCGAGACTCACCAGACCTTGATCAAGAACGGTCTGCGTTCCAAGGTTGCAATCGAGTGTGACGGTAAGCTTCTTACCGGACGCGATGTCGTCATCGCAGCTATGCTCGGTGCCGAAGAATTCGGTTTTGCCACGGCGCCTCTGGTTACGATGGGCTGCGTCATGATGCGAGTATGTAATCTCGATACTTGTCCCGTCGGCGTTGCAACTCAGAATCCCGAGCTTAGAAAGAGGTTCAAAGGCAAGCCCGAATATGTCGTTAACTTTATGAGATTCATCGCTCAGCAGATGCGTGAGATCATGGCATCTTTGGGTATCCGTACGGTTGATGAATTAGTCGGAAGATCAGATCTTTTGAAGATGCGCGATTATGATTCATCACGCCGTGCATCGAAGCTTGATCTTACTGAGATCCTCTCACATGAGTACGCTTCAATCCCCGAGTCATCAAGGCACTTCAATCCCAATGATGCTTTTGACTTTAAGCTCGAGAACACAGTCGATGAGGTTGCTATTATTCCTGCTCTTAAGGATGCTTTCGAGAAGGGTGTTAAAGGCGAGGCTGATATCAAGGTGTCTAACACGAACCGTACTGTCGGTACGATATTCGGATCGAAGATTACGCGCAAGTTCGGAACTTCCTTGCCCGAGGACACATATATTGTTCGCTGCCACGGTGCAGGCGGCCAGAGCTTCGGTGCTTTCATCCCGTCAGGTCTTACACTCGCTCTTGAGGGTGACTCGAACGACTATCTCGGTAAGGGCTTGTCGGGCGGTAAGATCGCTGTCTTCCCTCCGAAGGAAAGCTCCCGTGTTCCGCAGGAGAATATCATTACCGGTAACGTTGCCCTGTTCGGCGCGACATCCGGTAAGGCGTTTATCAACGGTGTTGCCGGCGAGCGTTTCTGTGTTCGTAATTCAGGCGCGTCGGTTGTCGTCGAGGGAACGGGCGATCACGGCTGCGAGTACATGACGGGCGGTGTTGCCGTTATCTTAGGTGAGGTCGGAAAGAATTTCGCTGCGGGTATGAGCGGAGGTGTTGCTTACGTTCTTGATGAGAATAACGATCTTTACACCAAGCTTAACAAGTCGCTCGTAGGATTCTCGCATGTCGATAAGGAGGAGGATATTGCAAAGCTTAGAGGACTTATCGAGGAGCATGTTAAGTGGACGGGCTCTCCTCTTGGTGCATCAGTTCTTGAGAACTGGGATGAGTACTTGCCTAAGTTCAAGAAGGTCATCCCGCACGACTATGCATGGATGATGAGCGGTATCCGTAATTACATGGATCAGGGCATGACAGAAGACGAAGCTAAGATCCACGCATTTAACGATAAGTTCGAGGGAGGTAACAAGTAATGGGTAAGCCTTCAGGATTTTTGGAATATGAGAGAGTAAATAATCCCGGTGAGGAGCCTCTGCAGAGGATAAAGACGTATCACGAGTTTCATACTCAGATTGACGAGCAGGCGCGTAAGGAGCAGGCTGCACGCTGCATGAACTGCGGTGTTCCTTTCTGCCAGTACGGTAAGAATATCTGCGGTATGGCATCGGGGTGTCCTTTGAACAATCTGTGCCCTGACTGGAATGACATGATCTACAAAGGACATTGGAACGAGGCTGCAGAACTTCTGCTTCTTACAAATCCTTTTCCCGAGTTTACATCCCGCGTGTGCCCCGCTCTTTGTGAGAAGGCATGTACTAACGGACTTGACGGTGACCCTGTTACGGTTAAGGAGAACGAGTATGCGGTTATCGAGAAAGCTTATGAGAACGGCCTTATGGAGCCCAAGCCTCCGGTTAAGCGTTCGGGCAAGAGTGTCGCTGTCGTAGGTTCCGGTCCTTCCGGTTTATCGACTGCATACTGGCTTAATAAGCGCGGACATTCTGTTACGGTTTATGAGAAGGAGGACCGCCCCGGCGGACTTCTCATGTACGGTATCCCGAACATGAAACTTGAGAAGAAGACGGTCATGAGAAGGATCGACCTTATGAAGGCTGAAGGCATTGAGTTCGTCTTCGGTGTTGATGTCGGTTCTGCTGAGTCTTCCGTTAATGCTGATTACCTTAAGTCGAATTATGATGCGGTCGTTCTTTGCTGTGGTTCCCAGACTCCCCGTGATATCAATGTTGAGGGACGTGATGCCAAGGGTATCTACTTTGCTGTTGATTTCCTGCGCTCTACGACACACGCTTTGCTCGAGTCGAATATGACTGATGCAAAGTATATAAGTGCAAAGTATAAGAATGTCGTCGTAATCGGAGGCGGTGACACGGGTAACGACTGTGTCGGAACATCATTGCGTCACGGCTGCAAGTCGATTGTTCAGCTTGAGATGATGCCGGCTCCTCCCGTCGAGCGTGCTGCCAATAACCCATGGCCGGAGTGGCCGCGAGTTCTTAAGACTGACTACGGTCAGGAAGAGGCAATCGCGGTGTTCGGCTCAGATCCGAGAGTTTACTGCACGACTGTTAAGAGGTTTATCAAGAATGATACAGGTAAGTTAAGTGCAGTCGAGACGGTTCAGCTTAAGTCAGTTAAGGATGAGGCAACGGGCCGCATGAAGATGGAGCCTGTTGAGGGGACTGAGAAGGTGATCCCCGCTGAGCTTGTTCTTATCGCTGCAGGCTTCCTGGGACCCCGTAAGTACATATCCGAGGCGTTCGGTCTGGAACTTACACCACGCTCGAATTTTGCATGTCCTTACGGAAACCACGAGACGACGGTTCAGGGAGTTTTCGCTGCGGGTGACTGTGTTCGCGGTCAGTCGCTGGTCGTATGGGGCCTTCGCGAGGGGCGTGACTGTGCGTATGACGTTGACAAATATCTAATGGGGTATTCAAATCTTCGCGGATAAGTGGTAAGTTTACTTAAACTTATTGAAGAATGGAGATTTGAGTTATGAAGCACGTAACGTTCACACCCAAGGGTGTCTGCTCTCAGCAGATTGACTTTGATATAGATGATGACAACAAGATCCACAACGTCTCGTTCGTAAGCGGCTGCAACGGCAATCTTAAGGCGATTGGGCTGTTGACTGAAGGCATGGATGCCAAGGTTGTTATGGAGACATTGAAGGGTAACCAGTGCGGCGGTCGCGGAACCTCATGTGCAGACCAGTTTGCCATCGCGATATCTGAGAATATCTAATGTTACATTTTTAAGTGAGACAGAATTGATTTTATGTAAAAGGCAAGCCCCGCGCGGGTTTGCCTTTTTGTTTGTCCTTTTAATTGGCCTTAAAAGTGGGACGGCTGAGGGGTTGAATAACGGGCTTTACCTATGTACAGTTTTATTATGGAAAAGGGAATATTTGTAAAAGAATTCTACATTGGGAGGTATATCTACCTTGTTAATGAGTTGCGTAAGCTTCCGTGCGTGAGTTTTGTCCGTTTGGGTAAATATAACGGTGTCTCGTTTTATACGGTTGATGGAAAGAAGCGGCGCATCACAGAGAAGAACCGCGAATGGGAAAAGTACCGGTCTGTGGCTGAACGAAGAAGGAGGTTAAAGGACAGACTTAGTAAATTAATGAAAGACTGGGAATCCGAATACAGCGGTTCTTTGCATGAATTAGCAAAGCAGTATACTTTATGTCCGAACAGTAAGAACAGGTATAATTCCGTCTTCTGGGAGAGTCTTGGAAGCTGTGAGAATGAATGTGAAGTGGACAGGACGTTTATTTATGACGGGATAGTAATGAGATCCCAGTATGAGACCGAAGTAGCGGCGATTCTGGATGAACTCGGGATAGAGTACAAATATGAATCACGCCTGGATCTTGGTAATCAGGGTGTTGTATATCCGGATATGTCTTGTAACTTCCCCGAGTTTAACCGTTGCGGGTTTATTGAGGTGCTTGGTGCCATGGATAGTTTTTCATATGTTCAGAAGAATACAAAGAAGTTTTCTAAGTATTCCAATTCAGGTATTTATATCAATCGCGATATTGTTTTTGTTCCAGGTGATTATTATTACCGGCCTGATGAAGAACTGATCAGGAAGATGATTGCTGTTTTGGTTGATTCATTTGCGAAGATGTATGTTATCAGGAAGAGTTATTGACCAAACTGTTGACCAAATGAGCCAGATGGTCAACGCTTTGGTCAATAGAGGCTGTTTATTGATTTAACCGTTGACCTAATATACCTTTTGGTCAACGATTTGGTCAACAAGAGGGACAATGCCTATTTTTTAACGCAGATGTAATTGCCTTTTATAATAAAAAAAGTGTAATATTTCTTTGATGAAAGAACAGCAGACACTCAATATAAAAAAGAAATCATCTAACGGCGGTACGATTGACATCCCGTACGGCTTTATCAAGGCGGCATCGCTTGTTTATCTTACTTTGCCGGTGATCATATTCTTCATAGGTTATTTAAGAGCTGCCTGGGCTGTTCCGACTTCGATCGTGGCAGCCGCTGCGCTTGTTTATGGAATCAAGTTAAGTTTTGAGGATAAAAGAAAACTCACGATCAAGTTATCAACGCTTATCATATTGGCGGTTGTCGCGCTCCTTACGGTCTATTACTGTAATATCGGCGAATTCGTTTGGGGAACGACCGACCATGCTTTCCGCCGCGCGACTTTAAGAGATCTCATAGATTATAAGTGGCCGGTCATTTATGACCTGTCGAAGCAGTCAAATCCGGTGGTTAATTCAGTTCTTCCTGATACAACGGTCGGATTCGCTTACTATTTCTCATTCTGGATGGTTCCTGCTGTGGTAGGAAAACTTGCAGGATTTGCAGCCGGTAATGTGACGATGCTGATATGGTCATTTATCGGAGTGCTTCTTACATTCATCGCGATGTCCGGTCTTTCAAAGAGTAAGGCTTGGCCCGTCATCTTCTCGTACATCTGTTTCTCCGGTCTCGATGTTATCCCGTACTTCTATAATGAGGCTCATCCGAAGCAGTATTGGATGTGGCTCGAAGGCTGGGTCGAGCATATGTACTACATCAGTAACTTCAACCAGCTTCTTAATGTCTATAATCAGTGCATTCCGGTATTCCTGATCGTCGCGGTCTTTATGTTAAGTAACGATAACCGTCTCGCAGGTTTCTTCGGAAGTCTGACGTTCGCATATTCGCCCTGGGCGACATTTGGAATGATCCCTGTCGCACTTTATTACCTCTTAAACAACAAAGAGGACAGGACATTTAAGAGGATACTTAATCCTTTGAATATAATCACGCCTGTTCTTATGCTGATCGTATTCGTTCCGTTGTTCACGGCGAATCCTGCCGCAACTTCGATAGCAGGACCGACAGCGGGATTTTACGACAGTATCGTAAAGTACATTCTTTGCTATCTGTTATTCATCGTGATTGAGATCGGTCCTGCGGCTCTTCTTACATTCAAGAAGTTTCACAAGACGGCTATCTATAAGATCGCGGTTATCTCACTTGTATTGATCCCGCTTTATCTTGTATCTCCGCAGAACGACTTCGTAATGCGTGCATCGATACCGTCACTGTTTGTGCTTTGTGTTTTGTTAAGCAGCACATTAGGGGATATCAATATAAAGGAAATCCCGAATGCATGGGACAAGAAAGATATCCTTCAAAAAGCAAAGGGCGTCGGAACAGTCATCCTTCTTGCAGGTATGGCATATGTGTGGTTCCAGATGTCAGTTACGATCCTGGCTTCCACTTATGACGGAACCCCCCGCTGCAATGAGGATATCTATTCGTTCGGTGATGTGCAAAAGGAAGATTACCTGCCTCTTATCGCCGAGCAGTTCTATGTATATGATTACGAAGACTCCTTCTTCTTCAGCCATATGGCAAAGGAGGTAGGCTGATGCGTATCTCATACAGAAGTTTATTCGCGGCAGCATCCATCTATCTGATACTGCCGCTAATTATATTCTTCTTCGCATTTGTGAAAATTCTCTGGGCGGTTCCGCTCACTGTTCTGTTCGCGGGTGCGGCTGTACTCGCATACCGGAGCATAGGCAAGGATAAATACATCAATGTCTCTATCGTCTATGTCCTCGTAGCTGCGGTCCTTTGCTGTGCCTGGGCTTACATCGCGGGCATCGCGGAGTTTGCCTGGACGACGCCTGACCATACTGCAAGATACGCGATCTTAAATGACCTCGTTAATTATGACTGGCCTGTCTTTTATGACCTGTCGCAGCAGAGCAATCCTGCGGTAAGGGATATACTTGGAACCGGCGAGACGGTTGCTTTCGCATATTACTTTTTCTTCTGGCTTGTTCCCGCACTTATAGGTAAAGCTTTTGGTCTGTTTGCGGGAAGAGTTGCGCTTATCATCTGGAGCGGACTCGGACTTCTTCTTACGACACTTGTATTGAATTTCATGCAGAAGAGCCCGAAGGTGACAGCTCTTATCCTGTTCTTCGTATTCGGCGGATTTGACTTCGTTATATTCCTTTACTACCAGCTTGCTCTTCACATCGACACCGTGTTCGACGGCTGGAATGTCGAGTTTAATATTCACGGCAACTTCTTCCAGACGATGAACACCTTCAATCAGTCGATTCCTTGCTGGCTTATAACGGCACTTCTTATGAGTTTTCCGAACAACAAGCATACGGGTACGATCGCAAGCTTGTCGTTTGCATATTCACCATGGGTAACATTCGGTCTTCTGCCGCTTGCAATCTGCCAGCTTATAAAGGACAAGAAACAAAGAACTCTCAAAAATATAGTAACTCCGGGCAACCTCGTGATACCGGCAGCAGTGCTCGCGGTATTTGGAACTTTCTTTACGGCCAACTCCGGTGCTACCGGTGTCCGCGGCTTCATCTGGAACTTCTTCGCTCCTGATTATGCGCTTATGATCAGAAGCTACCTGCTTTATGTGATCATTGAGTTTGGCATCTGGTGTGCGATCATCTTTAAAGACCAGAAGAGCAATCCCATGTACTGGACCGCTCTTGCGACACTTCTTATAATGCCCGTCTGGAAGATCACGGAAGCTAATGACTTCCTCATGAGAGGAACTCTTGCACCTGTATTCGTTATAACGGTTCTCGTGATGCTTAAGCTTGATGACTCGCTTGTAAGGCTTAAGAAGAACGGCAACGACATCAAGGCCGTTGGCGTTGTTGTTGCTGTCTTCATCTCATCTCTTACGGCGCTTCTTTTGCTTTATACATCGATCGGTTCGACAATGCAGATCTATAACGGAACTTATCCTGCAGGACTTCCCAAGGATTCAATCGTCTCGTTCGGTGACATAAGGGATGAGTATTTTACAGAAGTTACGAGCAGACAGGTCTACGTATACGACTACGAAGACAAGCCTTTCTATCAGATATTCGGAAAATAATTATTCTTCAGAGGACTCTTCAGCCTTGATGTAAAGAGGTCTGTTCTTGACCTCGATGAAGGTCCTGCCGATGTACTCGCCGAGGATTCCGAGCGCCATCAGGATCAATCCGCCGATAAACAGGATGAAACACAAAAGTGAAGGGTAACCCGGAACATCGTTATAAATGCGAAGGATTATCGCGCGGATGAAGTAGTACACGAGGTAGATAAACCCTGCCGCCGCGGTACAGAAACCGAAGTAAGTCGCGAATCTCAAGGGAGCGGTCGTGAACGACACGATACCATCGATAGCATACTTGAAAAGGCTGAAGAAATTCCACTTGGTCTCGCCCGCAACACGCTCGGTGTTAACAAACTCGATCCACTTCGTCCTGAAACCGACCCAGGCGAAAATACCCTTGGAGAATCTCTGTCTCTCCTCAAGCTCTATGATCGCATCGGTAACCTGGCGTGTCATCAGTCTGAAGTCACGTGCACCGTCGGCAATCTCTACTTCGACCATGCGGTTGATTATCTTGTAGAACAGACGGGCGAAGAAAGACCTGATTTTAGGCTCGCCCTCGCGGCTTACGCGTCTTGAAGCGACGATATCCGCCTCTCCGTTCTCAATTGACTTGATCATTGAAGGGATAAGTGAAGGAGGATCCTGCATATCTGCATCCATGATCGCCACGAGGTCGCCCTTACTCTTCTTAAGTCCGGCATACATCGCGGCTTCCTTGCCGAAGTTCCTCGAGAAAATGATGTACTTAACATCGGAGTCTTCCTTGGCGAAGCCCTTTATAACATCAGAAGTTTTGTCACGGCTTCCGTCGTTGACAAAGATAAATTCAAACTTGTGTGAAGTTACTTCCTTGCGGACATCGCATAAAGCGTTGTACAGAAAGGGAAGAGCCTCTTCTTCGTTGTAACAAGGTACGATCAGACTAATCAGCATACTGTCCTCCATATCGTTCTTGTATTATAATATAAAGAATCTTTTCTAACAACGGACGGAATAATCTATGAAAGAAGTTAAATCGCTTTCCGAGCCCTCTTTGAAGCACCGCCGGAAGCCTTTAAAGGAGACATGCGGACTTCCCGCCGTCACCGCCCTTATCACATTTGTTTGTTTCATCATAATGCTGATTGTAGCCCAGAAGTATCCTCTGGGTAAGTACACGATAGTTATCTCGGATCTGGAGGCTCAGTACGCTCCATATCTTTTCCTTCTTAAGTCGAAGCTTATAGGACTTAATCCCGGAAGATTGGTGAATGACTTCGGCTACTCATTCCTGCTTGGTGCAGGTAAGAACTTTGCAGGTACATTCGGTTACTACCTCGCAAGCCCCCTTAATCTTCTTGTTTTGCTTTTCCCTGCAGCGTGCGTTAATGAACTTGTCATTACACTTATGGCTATAAGGCTCTCACTTGCCTCCGCATTTATGTGTGCATTCATAAGGGAGAGGGCAGAGGACAAGAAGTCGAAGTGGCCCTTGGTCTGGGGTGTTATGTATGCGTTCTCGTCCTATACGATGCTGTTTTTGTTCCACATTATGTGGCTCGACGGCTATATGCTCCTGCCGCTTCTTTTGCTCATGATCGAGAGATTCCTCAAGACCGATAAGCTCGGCGGTGTTACGGCAGTTCTTTTCTTCCTGTTTCTGTCAAACTACTACATCGCTTACATGGCAGGCATCTACTCATTCATCTACCTTCTTGCAAGGATGTACATCACGGGCAGATTTAAAAAAGAGTGCAAGCCTCTTAACACTATTGGAAGATTCATTCTCCGTGCGGTATTCTGCGGCATGACGCTTTGCATCATCCTGCTTCCTGTCGGACTCGACACGATCCGCAACGGCGACCCTACACATCACCCGATCGACAGCTCCTACGTATCATTCAACCTCGCAGGATTCCTCGACAGGATTTTCCTGGGTTACCCCGGCGAGTTCGGTGAAGTTCTCATCATGAACATGCCTTTGATCTTCGTGGGCATGATCGTTACTATCCTGTGCACGGTCTACTTCGTAAGCAAGGTCTTTTCCGGCCGCGAAAAGAAGCTGTACGCCGCTGCTTTCATTGCGGTCTACGTCTGCCTGTGTGTCAACTACCTTGATGTGGCATGGCAGGTGTTCGACCAGCCCAACTGGTTCTGGCACAGAGAAGCATTCGTTTTTATCCCGTTGTTCCTTACGGTTTCCTATAAGGCGTTCGAGAAGCTTAAGCAGATCACGAATGCTGAACTTTTCAAGTCATTAGGCATACTCGCAGGCCTTTTGCTCGTTGCCCAGAGTATAGGCGAGATGAGAACTCAAAGTAAGCTCTTTGTCTATAATGCCGCTATCCTCGTGATAATTACTCTTATCCTCGTCGGAATGAAGAAGACCGACTGGAAAGGTCAGTTCAGCAACATGGGAAAGATCCTGCCCGTAGTTCTCGCAGTTCTGGTTATGTATGAGGGCGTATTCCTCGCACCTATGCTTTCTGCAGGTACGGCAACACTTTCCGTATTCTTCTCCGAGGGTGAGGACTATGCAAACAACATAAGAACTTTCGAGCAGTGTGCTGAAGCGTCCGATTTCCTTAATAACGGATTCAGAAGCGAGTACGATAATGTAAGACTTACCGAAGACAGATATGTCGGAGGTGCTCCTCAATATGCAAACTTCAGGAGCATTTCACTCTTTAATTCTAATTCGAATAAGGCATTCGGAAGGTTCTTAAAGCAGTTAGGTTACACGGTTAACTACAATTATTTCTCTGCTAACCATACATATGCAGCTCCTTCAACAGATGCATTCTTCTCCATCGGATCTTTGTATTCGACGGATGAGTATTCCGCTGCCGACTTCATAGTCGAAGAGGATCTGTCTTTCTATAGAAGCAGATATGTACTGCCTCTTGCATTTGCAGTTAATCAGGATGCTCCTGACTTTAACTTCTATTCACTCGAGACGGCGACATCGGATAAGAACTATTTTGAATTCCAGAATGACTGGTACAGATCTTTGTTCGGCTCATTCACAAGTGATTTCTTTGTTCCCATCGAGACGGGAATAACGGAGGAACTGATAAATGGAAGCGTCATTAATCTTAACGATTATATGGCTCCCAACGAGGAGGTAGAAGACAGCCTGAAGTCCGAAGACGAAGATGAGCAGACAGATTCATTTGATCCGGATGACTTAGGTCTTGAAGATCTTTACGCATATGAGGATTCGAAGACCGATATCTTCAGAACAAACGGTAAGCTGCCGATCATCTTAAACTACGATATCGTGGTACCTAACTCCAACGAGTTGTATCTTAACGTAGCAGTTCCGAGAACCAATGCAGGTAATGAGGTATTCCTTAACGGTAATATCATCGAGACTTCTTCCCCCGGAACATTCTATTCAACTATCTTAAGATTAGGCTCATTCGAGCCCGGTGAGACGATCAGAGTCTCTATCGTGGCCGATCAGGATGAGTGGGATTATGTTGATGTTAATTTCGCTTATTTTGATGAGGAGGCTTTCGCGGAGCAGTTTGCAGGTATTAACACCGCACAAGTCGAGGTTACCGAGGCTGATGACGGTTATGTCGCGTTTACTTCCAATATCAGCGCGGATGAGATGGTGCTCACTTCAATCCCGTACGAGGATGGCTGGACGGCTACGGTTGACGGTCTGCCGATTGATATCACGCCTTATGAGGATGCGCTTATCGGCATCAGGACAGGCGAGGGCACTCATGATGTAGTCTTAAGATTTACGCCTCCGGGGCTTAAAGCCGGTGCCGCTTTGTCAGTAGTTGGCATAATAGGACTAATTGTAATATCAGTTCTCGATAAAAACAGTTATAATAGCAAAAGCAAAAAACAGTTAGCGGAGGAAAACTAATACAATGAGCGCTATTGATACGTATAAGATTTGGAGCACAGACCCCTATTTTGACGAGACCACGAGAAATGAGCTCAAGGCTATAGAATCCGATACGACCGAGATCGAAGACAGATTCTATAAGGATCTCGAGTTCGGTACAGGCGGTTTGAGAGGTATCATCGGAGCAGGAACAAACAGGATTAATGTTTACACTGTTGCGAAGGCTTCCGCAGGACTTGCAGCATATATCGTAGAGCAGGGTGAAGAGGCTAAGAAGAGGGGCGTAGTTATCTGCCACGACTCAAGACACTTCTCACCTGAATTCTCCAAGATCGCGGCACAGACATTTGCTTACTACGGCATCAAGGTTTACTTAACAGACGAGCTTCGTCCTGTTCCTATGTGCTCTTTCTCAGTAAGATACTTAAACGCATTTGCAGGCGTTATGATCACAGCTTCACACAATCCTCCCAAGTACAACGGTTACAAGGTTTATGGCGAGGACGGCGGTCAGGTTACAGAGGTTGCAGCAGCTGCAATCCTTGAGAACATGGCTAAGTTCGCTGACGTAAGAACCGTTAAGTACATGGACTTCGACGAGGCTCTTGCAGCAGGACTCATTCAGAGATTCGGACCTGAGATCGATATCGCTTACACAGATATGCTGAAGAAGCTAGTTATCGACGAGGAATCCATCAAGAGACAGGCTAATATGTCTGTTGTTTACACACCTTTGCACGGTTCAGGAAACAAGCCCGTAAGACGCATCCTTAAGTCCATCGGTCTTAACAATGTCTATGTGGTTCCCCAGCAGGAGCTGCCTGACGGAGCTTTCCCCACAGTTAAGACACCTAACCCTGAAGATCCGGCTGCTCTTTCAATGGGTATCGAGCTTGCCAAGAAGGTTGGTGCTGATCTTGTTTTCGGTACTGATCCTGACTCCGACAGACTTGGTATTGCAGTAAGAGTAGTTAAGGACGGCGAGGTTACATATAAGGCTTTGACCGGTAACCAGGTTGGTCTCATGCTCCTCGACTACATCCTCGACAGCAAGAAGAGATTAGGAACTTTGGAGGAGAATTCCTTCGCTTGTACAACTATCGTATCCACAAAGCTTTGTAAGGCTGTCTGTGATGCTTACGGTGTTGAGCTTCAGGAGACACTCACAGGCTTCAAGTACATCGGTGAGAGAATCAAGGTTGACGACGAGTTCGGCGATAAGCACTATCAGTTCGGTTTCGAGGAGTCTTACGGCTACCTCTCCGGCACATCAGTAAGAGACAAGGACGCAGTCGTTGCAGCTATGCTCGTCTGCGGTATGGCTTGCCAGTCCCAGGATCAGGGCGAGACACTTATCGACAGATTGAACCGTCTGTATGCAAAGTACGGTTACGGCTTCGAGCAGGCTGTTTCCTTCACACGTGAAGGTAAGGAAGGTCTCGAGAAGATCAAGAACGGCATGATCTCTATGAGAGAGGAACTCGAGGCTTGCAAGAACGCTGACGACGCAGCTAAGCTCATCGGCGGACCTAAGCCTGTTGCAGTTCGTGACTATCAGAAGGGTATCAGATACGACTTCTCAGACGGCGAAGTTAAGACTTCTGAATTGACACTTCCCAAGTCCAACGTTCTTCTCTATGAGCTCGGCGGCGACAAGGGCCTCGACTGGGCTTGCGCAAGACCTTCCGGTACAGAGCCTAAGCTCAAGATCTACTTCGGCGTTTACGATGCTGATGAGAAGACCGCACAGGACAGACTCGAGTCTGTTAAGGCCGAGATGAGTGAATTCGTGGAGAATAAGCTCGGATAATGATCGCTTATAATCTTCAGCCCATCGCGGTAAGAGGCCTTACCGGCATAGGAAACTATACGGCAGAGGTCGCAAGAAGATTGATCGGCAAGGATTCTGAACTGCATGCCTTCGACTTCATGGGGCGTAACGGTGCAGCAGGTATCCTCGAGGAAAACCTTAAAATGAACTTAAGCGGGAACGACCTTCATATAGTAAGGTCGCTTCCGCTTTCTGTTTATATCAGAATGGGGGGAGCGGGAAAACTGATCCCCTACCACACATTAACGGGGTCGAAGGCTGACTTGACGGTATTCTTTAACTACTTAACCCCGGGCGGACTACGCGGTAAGAACATGATCACAATATATGATCTTGTCTCCGAGAGATTCCCCGAGACAATGCAGGCGAGAAACCGCCGTCTTTTGCAGGGGCATCTGCGCGATTCGGCTTCACGTGCGTCCTCGATACTTACGATCTCACAGTTCAGCAAGCGCGAGATCATGGATGTTCTCGGAGTCCCTGAGGAGAAGATCTTCGTGGGTTACTGCGGTGTTGATACTGAATTCTATACACCGCAGGATGGCTTCACTACGGGCATCGCGCGAAACTTCGATTTGGATCGATATATTCTTTACGTCGGCACACTTGAGCCGCGCAAGAACATAAAGACCTTGATATCCGCGTTCGACCTCATAGCATCAAAAGATAAAGATATTAAACTCGTTCTCGCGGGAGGCCTCGGCTGGCAGCCGGACGAGACATTAAATGCGATAGAGCAAAGCACATTTAACGACCGCATCGTAAGGACAGGGTATGTAAGCAACGAGGAGAAGCGTGACCTTCTTCGAAATGCTTCCGTGTTTGTTTTCCCGAGTATCTACGAGGGCTTCGGCATGCCTGTTACAGAGGCGATGGCGTGCGGCACTGACTGCGTTGTTTCCGACAGCTCGAGTTTGTCGGAGATTGCGGGAGATCTTATCACCAAGGTGCCACCTAAGGATGCGGAGCTTTTCGCGCAGGCGATAGAGGAGAAACTCCTTCATGCTCCGGATGAATCACGCCGCAGGGCTTTGCGTGAACGCGCTTGTTCTTACACCTGGGAGCAGGCTGCCAAGGCCGCTTCTGACGCAATCAGTTTTGCTCTAAAGTAAGATTCCTTACATAAGACGCGATGTTATACGCATTATCAAAGCGGCGGTAATTACCTGTGCCTCGTGCATCTTCTTAAGACCTTCGGCATCATTGGCAATAAGGTCACTTATAATGGACAGGATATCATCGGGTGAATTACATACAACGCCGAGATTTAAGTCATTTGGCGTAAAGACCGTCTCATGTCCAATCTGTGGCCCAAGGATGTAAGTCCCACGGAGATCAATGTTGAAGTGTTTGGTCTCGGCCGCTATATGGGCAAGCACTCTGATGTTGAATTCGTCGTGATTTATCTTGATATCCTCCACGATATCGCCGAGAAGTATAATATGAAACCCGAGAACCTGATAAGACCTTATATCAAGGGATTCTTTGACAGTGTTAAAGAGAAGCAGGAAGGGCTCGGGAATTTACATTCCGATAGTAAGAACATTAAGGGATAAAGTGTTTGCATAATCGACGGATTTTGCCGTCTTATATATGAGCCTGATTCCCAGGTTGTCAGTTTGTCCGTCGTCCCCGTGCTCTTTTATCCAGGCTGAAGGATCGAACGGGGTGCAGTTATCACGGATCCTCATGGTCCAGTCTCCGTCCTGATGGACAAGACGGATCTCAAGGCTTTCCGTGCCTTTGTTAAACCCGTGTCTTACGGCGTTGTTTCCTATCTCCTCAACGAACAGGGACAGCAGAACTGACTGCCTTTCTGACGCATTCTTTGAAGGCACATGATAAAAAGAGCCGCAAGATAGCTTATGCTCGTGATAATATCGCGGCAAGCATAAGGGCGGTCGAGAGAATGCTGCTGAAGACAGTAACTATATTGACTATAGGGGATATGAGCGTGTATGCTGCCATATTGTCGGGGCCTAAGAACCTTCCGATGATGATGCCGTCGATGACGACACCAATCAGAACTGCCATCGCCGCAAGGATAATGCTGACGACAGAACTGCGGAAAGTCTGCTCGATAATGCTCTTTGTTTTAACAAATATCTATCCTGCCCGATTGCAAAACTCGTGTTATTATAACACTATGCTATAATAAGAAGATAATAAAAACAGAAGAGGCTATAAAACGATGAAAAAAGCTTTAATTACAGGTATTACAGGACAGGACGGATCTTATCTTGCAGAGTTCTTGCTCGAGAAGGGTTATGAAGTCCACGGTATCATTAGAAGAGCATCTGTTGTTACAACAGAGAGGATCCAGCATCTTATCGATGCAAACAAAATCATACTTCACGAGGGAGACCTCTCCGATTCATCAAGTATCTTAAGAGCAGTTAAGGACGTAGAGCCTGACGAGATCTATAATCTCGCAGCTCAGTCTCACGTAGGCGTAAGCTTCGAGGCTGCTGAATATACAGGCGAAGTTGACGCTATCGGCGTTCTTCGTGTTCTTGAGGCAGTACACATCATGGGCCTTGAGAAGAAGTGCAAGATCTATCAGGCAAGTACATCCGAGCTTTACGGAAAGGTTGAGGAGTGCCCTCAGTCAGAGACGACACCTTTCCATCCTTTCTCACCCTACGCTGTTGCTAAGCAGTACGGCTTCTGGATGATGAAGGAGTATAGGGAAGCTTACGGTATGTTCTGTGCTAACGGTATCCTTTTCAATCACGAGTCTGAAAGAAGAGGAGAGACATTCGTAACAAGAAAGATCACAAGAGCTGCAGGCCGTATCGCAGTCGGAACTCAGGATCACCTTGAGCTCGGCAACCTCGATTCACTCCGTGACTGGGGTTATGCCAAGGATTACGTAGAGTGCATGTGGCTGATCCTCCAGCAGGACGAGCCTGACGATTACGTCATTGCCACAGGCGTTCAGCACACCGTAAGAGAGTTCACC
>JAILNR010000051.1 GCA_024691325.1 Saccharofermentans sp.
ATGACGGTCAGCAAGACTTATCAGCTATTAAAGCAGGAAGGCTACATCATGACGGACCGTAAGAACGGTGCGAGAGTGCGTGAGCAGATCACACAAAGCGGTGTAATAAGCGAAGAGAACAAATTGCAGCTTCGCCGCATCGTATCAGAAGCAAGATTGTCAGGCGTCGGCAAAGATGAGCTGAAGAAACTCATAGATGAGTTCTATTGAGAATAGGAGGTAGAGTTATGACATGGCTTATTAAAATAATAATGTTTGTCTGCATATTTCCTTCAGCTATTCTGATGTATATGCTTGGTTTCTCCGGGAATCCGGGAAAGAAGAAAATGATCTTCGGCGTAAGAGATAACCCGAAGTTTCACGAGGGCAAGGGTCTTGAGAAGTTTGAGGCTATAGTTGCCTCTGCACGTAAGGGCGGACTCATCATTACGGCAATTGTCGTTATCCTGAGCATCATCATGCTTTTCCTGCCTGTTAACGGCGGCACGCTGCTCGCATGGATACTTCTTGTTTTCGCGCTGTTCCTGGTGGCAGCTCCTTACGGGAAGGGCAACATGGAGCTTAAGAATCTTAAGAAAGAACTCGGCATCACGAAGTCAGGCGCAACATATACAGACCTTACAAGCACGAACACAGTGCACGCGCTGAAGCTTGTTTGGATCATTCTTCCTAATGTACTCGCACTTCTCGGAACGATTGCAGCAGTACTTATTGACTTTGGTGTCTTTGGTGTAACCCCCGCCTCCCGGAAGTACGCGCTTACTGTAATGAGCCTGTCGTTCCTGTTCATAGCAGCTATCATTGTTCCTATCGCAGTTATGATGGACAATGCAAGGAATATGGTAATAAGCCGCGACAGCAGCATCAATGCGAACTACAGCAGAGCGAAGAAGAAGACATGGGCGGATCTGTTCATCGCGTTTAGCTGGGCTAACGCTCTCTGCCTGATCGCGAACAGTGTCCTTATGTTCTTCACAGACAGTGAGGCGGCAGTGCTCATCAGCACCTTAGGTTACACAGCAGTGATAATGGCTGTCGTCGTAATCGGCGTCATCAATCAAAGACAGGTTGAGAGCAGATACGAGCGCGACACCGAACTCGAGCTTCAGGATGACGACGATAACTGGATACTCGGCATGTTCTACTACAACAAGAACGACACGCGCTTGAATGTCGAGAAGCGCCTCGGCTACGGTTCGACTATCAACATGGCGCATCCTGCAGGGAAGGTCATCAGCATAATAACCGTACTGCTCCTTATAGGATCGATTGCTTATATAATCTATCTGGCTGCTACGGGACAGTTTGATACGGCGGATTTGATCAATATTCCGTAACCTGAAGCAACAATAAAAATGAATTAAAGCCGGTTATCAAAACAAACGATAACCGGCTATAATTATTTCCTATTAAAAACCTATTGACGCGATAGGTAAATAGAGTTAAAGTAGCATCATCGTAAAAGAAAGGAGACGCGAGAATGTACAGAATAACAGATACATTATTAACTATGTCGTGTTGTCGAATGCTGAACTCCCGGGTGCGCTATATGGCCAGGCCGATGAGAGCAGATGTCTCACGCCTCGAACGATGTTGAAGCTTAAGTAAGAATGCCATGTGCCCGGGAGTAAATGAACGACCCCGGGCTTTTTTATGCCTGATAAATCAAGAATAAAAATGAAGTTATGAATTAAGGAGATCATAAAAATGAATAAGACAATCAAGAGAATAATCGCAACAGCATTAACACTTTCACTTGCAGGTTCATTCGCTGCATGCGCATCAGATGAGACGGAGAGCTCGGTGCTTGGTGAGTCAAGAGAGAACACTGTCATTACCGTAGGTGCTAACATCACGCCCCACTCCGAGATCCTCGAAGTCGCAAAGCCGATACTTGCGCAGCAGGGCATTACACTTGAGATCGTACAGCTTGAGGATTCAGTTACACCTAACACAGGCGTCATCGAAGGAACGCTCGACGCTAACTATTTCCAGCATGTTCCTTATCTTGATCAGTTCAACCTCGAGAACGGTTCTGACCTCGTATCAATAGGTGCCGTTCACTATGAGCCGTTCGGTATTTATGCCGGAAGAGTATCAGACCTTGCAGATCTTCAGGAAGGTGCAGTTGTTGCAGTACCTAATAACGTAACAAATGAGGCAAGAGCGCTGCTTCTCCTCGCACAGGAAGGACTTCTCGTACTCGATGAGGATGCAGGTATCAACGCAACTGTAGAAGACATCGTAGAGAATCCTTTGAACATCCAGTTCGAAGAGCTCGCACCCGAGCAGCTCGTAGCAGCACTTCCTGACGTAGACGTGGCAGTTATCAACGGCAACTACGCTATCGAGGGCGGACTGCATGTAAGCCAGGCACTCGCTGTGGAAGCTAACGACGGACTCGCAGCACAGACATACGGCAACATCATCGCTACATCACCAGAGCATCAGAATGACCCTGCACTCCAGGCTCTCGTAGAAGTACTCCAGGGACCTGAGATCGCTGAGTACATCAACAACACATACGACGGTGCTGTAGTACCTTTGTACGGCTAATATCGTCTGAAAAGGAGATCACAAACGATGATTGGCTTCGAGTACTACAATCCCGCGAAAATAGTTTTCGGTGAGGGCAGCGAGAAGAGTCTTGCAAAGCTTCTTAAAGATAATAAGGTTACATCGCTTCTGCTGGTATACAGCGGAGACTTCATAAAGACTCTCGGCATCTACGACGTGATCAAGGATGCAGTGGATGAGCTCGGCATCGGGTTCTCGGAAAGCGGCGAAGTAGTACCGAACCCCTCCATCGAACTTGTAAGAAAACTTGTCGCACAGGGCAAGAAAGATAATGTGGACTTTGTCCTGGCTGTCGGTGGGGGAAGCTCCATCGATACAGCCAAAGCAATAGCTCTCGGAATTCCGTACGATGGCGATGTCTGGGACTTCTTCGATAAGGGAATAATCCCTGAAACAGTCCTTAGCGTCGGAGTCATCGCGACAACGGCATCAAGCGGTTCCGAGACATCTAATTGTGCGATACTTTCTTACGGAGAGTGGAAGAAGGGGTTCGAGGATGACAGGATCATTCCTAAGTTCGCGATAATGAATCCCAGGTACACGGCGAATCTTCCCTCATATCAGACTAACGTAGGTATAGCTGATGTACTGTCACATCTTCTTGAAAGATACTTCTCCGATGAGAAGAATTCCGACACAACTGACTATCTTATTGAAGGAGCGATAAGAGCTCTTCTGGTGAACGCAGACAGACTTATTGAGGATCCGGGAAATATCAATGCGAGAGCAGAGATACAGTGGCTTGCTTCCGTATCACATAACAATTTCCTTGATGCCGGAAGAAGAGCAGACTGGGGATCACACAGGATCGAACATGAACTGTCAGCACAGTACAACTTGACACACGGCGAGGGTATGGCAGTAGTTTTCACGGCATGGGCAAAATACATGGCCGGCATTAAACCGTGGAGACTTGCACTTCTCGCGTCACGAGTCTATGGCAAGGATCCGTATGACTATGACGAACATTCAAGAGCACTGCTCCTGTCTTCGGAACTGGAAGCCTTCTTCAAAAAACTCGGGCTTAAGACTCATCTGACGGAACTTGGAATTACAGATAAAGACTTTGAGGTAATGGCAAACCGTGCTACACAGGGCGGAGAAGTCGGACATTATGTGCCGCTTAATGCTCAGAAAATCATCGATATATTAAACATTGCATTGTAAAAACATAAAAGGAGATCACAAAATGGCAAGAATCAAATTAGTGGAGCAGAACGAGACAACAGGTGCCGAGAAGGAGCGTTATGATGAGCTCGCAGGCAGAAACGCAGTTACAAACATGAAGAAGGGACTTCTTAACGATGCTGCGACTTATGACGCTTATATGGCCTGGTACACATCATGGAACAGACTTGTTGAGGTAATAGGTCAGAAGGATGCTATCCTTTATGCACATAAGATCTCAACAACAAATTCATGCCAGTTGTGCTCACTTTTCTTCATAAGCGATGTTAAGGGATTAGGTCTTGAACCTGCCAATCTTGTTTACGACGAGAAGGAGACATTGCTTACAGTTTTGGCAGAGCAGATCGTAAAGGATCCGACTTCTGTGTCAGATGAGCTTTTCGAGCAGCTTAAGATGCACTTTAATGATCAGGAGCTTGTTGTTATCGTAGGCTTTGCAGGTCAGATGATCGCCACAAACAATTTCAATTCAGTATTTAAGATCGATGTTGACCAGCGTCTTCTCCCTCTTGTACAGGAGTTCAAGCCTGCAACATGGAGAGAGGGAATCAAGAAGTGAAATAAGGCTTCTGTTTATATTAAATTCACTTTTAAATAATAGTTATTACCAATGCTGACTATAATCAACTCATGGGCATGGATTATACATGGTTTTATGTTGAAGCGAATATAGTCAGCATCATTATTTTTTTGATGATATCCCAATGTCGAACTGTCATACACAAAGATCGATGATTATAACAATATGGCACAGGGAAAAGGTCTTATGTCTCCTACAAGAGACTTGTCCTTCAACAGCATGTATGCGGCATTCGGAGATATCCCTGAGTCCCGTATCCTTTCGCCTGAAGAGATCGGTCTTACTGATGATGCAGTTATCCAGATGAGACAGGCTGTTTACGGTGTAGGAACAGGGTCTATGACGATTGATGAGGCTGTAGCGGGTTACGGGTCTTTTGGTTAACGGCAAATCTGATATAATGTAGCGGATTTTTATCATAGAGAGGGTTAAAAAATGGCTACAGATGTCAAATTTGCAATGAAAGATTCGATTCAAAAACAGGTGCTTGCGCCTGTAACCGTAAGTGAAGAATTACGTGATTCTTTTCTTAAGAAATCAAGATCATCATCATGGAAGCTGCTTCCTGTATCGATAATCGTAAGTGCAGTTGTTATTGCACTAATCGTCCTGATCATACATTTCTTTGAGCGCTTCGTTATCAGTGCGGTAGGACTGATCGCGGTATTCTTCCCGATCTTTGCCGTTTATAACATTATATCTACGGCAAAGGCAATCAAGAATCAGGACTACGAATTCGTGTCAGGTCAGATTGTGGGAAAGACCGATTCAGGTTATCAGGTCAGAGGTCTTGAAGGTCACAATATAAGCCCTTTCATCGGCAAGAAGGAATACAACCCCGGTGAACAGGTTATCGTTGCCAGGCTTAATGATGATTTAAGCCTGATAAGTGAAGGATTGACTTGAGTTACTAAAATCAGCATAATACGGATAGTTTACGATACTAAGAAAGGACGCACTGTCATGTACTGGATAACACCTAACATTCAGCTCATTAACGGTTTCAGAAATGACTCCGACAGGGGTAGTGCGCCTTTTTTCAGATAATTCCTGATTTATAATTTCTGACCGCACTGCTCCTTATGAATCTTAGAATTCGAAGGAGTATTTTTATGGATCTTTGTAAGAAACAACTTAATAAACTATATGCACTTAATTTCCTCGGAAACATATCTATAGCGGGGGCTGCCTGGGTTTTACTTTTGGTGTCCTGCGGTTACAGCGTTTTTGAAGTAGGATTATTCGAGACGGTGTTCCACATTGTAAGTCTTACTGCTGAGATACCGTCCGGTGTATTTGCCGATGTGTTTGGAAGAAAAAAGAGTCTTATAATGGCCTCGGCCTGTTCAGTGATATCTGCAGTTACCAGAATAATGTGGATAGGAAGCTTCCCGGGGGTTGCCGTGTCGATCGGCTTCAACGCACTAAGCTATAATTTTGCAAGCGGCTCAGATTCGGCTCTTGCATACGATACGCTTAAAGAAAACGGAAGACAGGATGACTACGACCGGTACATCTCGACTCAGACCATGATCTACCGCATAACTAACGGCGCGGCTACACTTGCTGCCGGTGTTGCGGTCATGCTTGGAAACACAAAGGCTCACATCATAAGCATAATTCTTGCTTTTATACAGATACTTGTGGCGGTCACTTTGAAGGAGAACAAGGTGATAGACAAAAGTTCGGATAGACAGTTTACGGAGCGTGTCCGTGAATGCGTTAAGAACAGTTATCATTTCCTTAAAGGTAACCGTCATGTAACGGGGATTATATTCCGTAATGCCTTTATAGGCGGAGTCGATGTTCTTCTTCTGTTTTTTCTGCAGGCGAAGCTTCCCATGACAGGGATCGAGGACTGGATCTTAGGACCTCTGCTTTTCGCGATGTCTTTGGGCGGAGTTCTTGGTGCCATGCTTTATGTTAAGGTGCGTACGTGGCCTATGAGGCGCATCTTTATAATGTGTCTTGCTGTAGTTACCGCAGGTTTTGCCGCGAACTTCTCAGGCATAGCCTGGATCATGACAGCAGGCGGCTTTGTCGCTGCTTTTGCCGATGATCTTATACAGATTAGGGCTGACGTCGAACTTAATTCTCTAGTTTCTTCTGAGCAGCGTGCCACACTTATATCCGTCAACTCATGGTGCTTCTCTCTCGTGATGATAGTCCTGTCGCCGTTATCGGGAATAATATTCTCGCTGTAAGTCGTAAACAATGCGTTGCAGGCATGTTGTTTAGGCGACAAATCGTGATGATATTAACGATTGGTTTTCGCGCAAAGTAATGTGATAATAAAATCAACAAAAATAAAAAAAAAGAGCAATACCATGAAAGACTTAGAGAAAAACAATATGGATCTTGAAAAGTTGGAAGATGTTGTTGGCGGAACACGTTCTGAGGAATTGGATCTTATCGAATTTGTAAAGACTCATACATGGTGCACTACTGAGAGTGATGTATGGTATTGGCTTAAGAAAGAATCCGGTTTGCAGTTCAGAAGTCTTCATACTTCGACCCGGGGCTTGAATGAGTTCGAGCTCATGGACTGGACCAAACTTAATCATCGGGAGTTAATGACGCTGTTGAGGGAACGTATTTCTGATGATCTATGAAGGAGGGTTATTTGATTGATCGGGTTAAGGTTGAAGACAGCATAAGAAACGAGTTTCATAAACAACTCATGGAGCCCTTTACGAAGGCGTGCAAGGCATATCATCTTATAAGTGAAGGAGATCGAATTGCCGTATGCATATCCGGAGGAAAGGACTCCATTCTTATGTCCAAACTTTTTCAGGAGTTAAGAAAGCACCGGAAGGTTAATTTTGATGTTGTGTTTCTTGCTATGGATCCGGGCTATAACAGTGAGAATAAAGCTTTGATCGGGCATAATGCGAAGGAACTCGGGATCGATCTTACCTTCTTTGAAAGCGGCATCTTTGAAGATGTTGATAAGGAACCGAAGAGTCCTTGTTACATCTGTGGAAGAAAGAGGCGGGGACATCTTTACAGCAAAGCAAAATCTCTCGGTTGCAACAAGATCGCTTTGGGGCACCACTACGATGATGTAATCGAGACTATACTGATAAGCATGCTTTACGGCGGTCAGATACAGACCATGATGCCTAAGGTCAAAAGCCGTAACTATGAGGGGATGGAGCTCATAAGACCCATGTATCTTATCAGGGAGAAGGACATAGCTTCCTGGCGCGATTACAACGGGCTTCGTTTCTTAAGCTGTGCCTGCAAGGTTGCGTCTCAAGATATGGGAGAAGACCAACCCTCTTCGAAAAGGGAGGAAATCAAAAGACTAATAGCGTCATTAAAAAAGGAAAACCCGTCAGTAGAAGCTAATATCTTCAAAAGCGTTGAGAATATTGATCTTGATGCAGTTATCGCATATAAGAAGGACGGTAAGAAAGTAAGTTTCCTTGATGATTATTGATGGTTATTGTTATTATCTACGAAGTTATTAAGGAAATGATTGGAGAAATATAATGAACATAAAAAGAATGATTTGTCTTGCTGTTTGTGCAGGCCTTATGCTTGTTCCCTTTTGCGGCTGCAGCAATAATGATGCAGAACTTGAGACGCAGGATACAATAGTCAGCGCGGCAGAATCCTCACAGGAAACAAGCCGTGTCACAGAAACTGAAATTACAACAGAAAACACTTCAGAAACAACAGCCTTTAATGAGGTTGTTGAATTGGATCCGCAGCTGCAGTCTTATGCCAATACTTTCATCACAAACTTTGTTGAGCAGTCTTTCCCGGATTATGACAGGGAAACAGCCGGAGTTGAGAAGATGCTGGATTTTGTGCATATCTTTCTTAAGATCAACGATTCAGATTCAATAAGCTACGTGAATAACGGAGATCTTACATTCGAGACGTTCTCCATAGAATCGGTTCAGGTTGTTACTGTCAAATATCTCGGTTTGATAATCTCCGATGAAGATTACAGCGGTTTGCCGGTCCCTCCGGAAACATACGGAGACCAGCCTGCCGGACCTTTCTTTGAAGACGGTATGATCTGGTACGAGGCGGCTGACGGGGAGTCCCGTAACAACATAGGAATCGTTGATGCTATCAACAATCCGGGTGACGGAACTTTAAACATGGAATTCACGGTCTACGCGATAGATCTTGATATTTATTTATCTTTAAGTGCGGATGATATTAGAGCTTATTATGATCTGACACCTGAGCAGGCACAGTCCGATGACACTTTGCAAGCGGTTGCAGAGGGTACCGCGACGGTCGGGGTTGCCCAGTCGGGAGATTACTACCTTATTGATTATTCAACTTCGTGGAATTGAGTTTTTCAACATACTGCTTTTTGAGTGTTGCTTAATCACCAAACTCGGCTGATATTAGCGATTGTTTGTTTTTCCCCTTTAAATGACAATATGAACAGCCTGTTGAACAGGTAGGAATTAAGTTCATTTGAAGGAGAAATAACAATGAAAACTAACATGATTTCCGAAAGAAGAAAGAGATATATCATCAATAACATAGTGGCTTTAAAGACCTACTGTGGTTTTCCGATTAACCGCATATGTGATCATATCAATTACAATGAGGAAGAACTGGCTTATGTCAGGGACATTTGGAATTTGATTCCCGATTATCAAACGATCCTCCTGCGTAAAGATCTGGACCTCGTGTTTGAAAAGTGTCTTAATGTTAACTGATTACCTGTATCATCAGTTCCTTTGCCTTTGATTTTGAGTTATAATCCTTGCGTTAAAGGTCGCAGAGTTAATATCTGCACATAAGAGGGACGGATAATGATACTTTCATACATAGTTTTTATTCTATTCTCGAACATCGCTCTTATAGCTGATGTTCTTGGTATTTTTGATTATATAGTTCCGATCGTTGCAGTAAGTTTTCTTCTGTTTTTGTTCTTTGTCTTTGCACCTTCTTTCAGGCGCTTCCCTCAGGTTAAGACTAAGAAGATCCAAAGAGGTGTTGTCCTTCTTACGGGATTTCTGGTAACGACCATCGCTGACATAGCGGCTCTGGCATCTTACTGGATCGTTTACTGCAATATACTTGCCCAGCGGGACTACTGGAACCCGGCTGTTGTAACGGATATCGTTATAGCGATCGTTGCAGGTAACTTCATCTTCTGGAGCGGCATCATCCGTGTATATTTATCATCCAAGCAGCTTGGCCTTAAGTGGAGGCTGATAGGAATTTTCTGTGGAATGATACCGTTAGCCCACCTCATCGTATTAGGCAAGATCATCAGTCTTACCTCCCGTGAGTACAAGGAAGAAGATGCCCGCTATAAGCTTAATATGAGCCGCAAGGACGATCAGGTGTGCATGACAAAGTATCCGCTTTTGATGGTGCACGGAGTGTTCTTCAGGGATTTTAAGTTCTTTAACTACTGGGGCAGGGTGCCCGATGATCTTATACAAAACGGTGCTACTGTTTACTACGGAGATCAGCAGTCCGCAGCTTCCGTTGATATCTGTGGACAGGAGATAGCAGCTAAGATAAAACAGATCGTCGAGACAACCGGCTGCGGCAAGGTAAACATCATCGCACACAGCAAGGGCGGTCTCGATTCAAGATGTGCGATAACGCGCTACGGATGTGCGCCTTATGTTGCTTCTCTCACGACTGTAAACACGCCTCACAGGGGATGTCAGTTCGCGGATTACCTCCTTAACAAGGCTCCGCAGAAGCTTAAGGACGCAGTAGCCGCTTCCTATAATGCCGCCCTTCGAAAAGCAGGGGATAAGAACCCCGACTTCATCTCGGCTGTATCCGACCTTACTGCCTCAGCATGCGAGAAGTTTAATCAGGAATGCCCCGATGCGCCCGGTGTTTATTACCAGAGTGTCGGCTCCAAATCCGTATCAGCTGCAGGCGGCAGGTTCCCGCTTAATATGTCATATCATCTCGTTAATTACTTTGACGGACCGAACGACGGCCTTGTTGCACTGCCTTCAATGAAGTGGGGAGATTCGTTCAAATATGTAACCCCTCTTAAATCAAGAGGCATTACACACGGTGATATGATTGACCTTAACAGGGAGAATATTGACGGGTTTGACGTCAGAGAGACTTTTGTCGAACTTGTCTCAAATCTCAAAAACAGAGGCTTGTAAGTTAGTCATAGTTAACTAAATCTTCTGTTTTTTATTGTAATTTTCCTTTTCGCGTTATATTATTAAACGCGCGCATATAGTGCGGAAGGGTAGATATTATGGAAAGATTCAGTGTTAAGAAGCCGTTTACCATACTGGTGGCAGTGATCGTAATCATTGCTCTTGGCGGCGTATCGCTTACACATCTGTCTTTGGATCTTCTTCCTGAATTCAGTCTGCCTTATCTAATCGTAATCACTGCATATCCCGGTGCAAGCCCCGAGAAGATCGAAGAGCAGGTAACGAAGCCCATCGAGAATTCACTCGGTACTATAAGCGGCGTCGAGAATGTCTCTTCCACAAGTTCTGAGAATTATTCTGTCGTTCAGCTTGAATTTACGGACGATATCGATATGAACGTCGCGATGGTGCGTGTGTCGAGTGCGATCAATGAACTGGAAAGTTCACTGCCCGCGGGCGTAATGACGCCTAATATCATGGAGATCAGCCTTGATATGCTTGCCACCATGTATATTGCTGTCGAGCGTGAGGACTACGATATATATGAACTTACGGATTTTGTTAATAACGATGTAATCCCATATTTGTCCAGGCAGGAGGGTGTCGCGAGCATCACGACCATCGGTCTTGTAGAGAAGAGTATCCAGGTTGAGCTTAATCAGGATAAGATCGATGCTTTGAATGACCGTATTCTACGCGAGACAAATGAATCTCTTGCCGATGCCCAGGAGATGCTCGATGATGCCAATGAGGCTCTTGATGAGGCTCAGTCCCAGCTCGAGTATGCCCAGAGTACATTCGGTGATACCATGTCGTCTGCGATCTTTGATCAGATAGATGATCAGGCAGATGAGTTAGCCCAGCAGATAAGAGACGGTATCGTAACGTTAGAGGACAGACTAGATTCGGTATCGACAGGACTTGAAGGTCTTGTTCAGGTTCAAAATACAAGCCTTGATACAGCTCAGCAGAGGGTCGAATCAACAAGAAACGAGCTTGATGCCACTGTAGCTTTGGAGATTCAGATGCAGAATACTCTTAACGAAGCACAGAGGGTTCTTAACAATGCACAGACAGCCATGCAGGAAGCACAGGAGAATCCCACGATCTCTCCCGATGAATATAATGCGCTTGTTCAGGCCTATACTACTGCCTCCGCCAATCTCATAGCAGCCCAGATGGCATACGATCAGAGTTCCGAGCAGGTTGCTGCTGCACAGGCTGCTTATAACGAGGCTTTGCAGGCGCTGACTGCTGCCACGATGACTGCTTCGGGCATCAACTGGGAAGAGGTTGCACAGCTTGTAAGAGATATCAATTCTTTAAGAAGTTCATTCGCGACCACAAGAACTAATGTAAACGGTTCTTCGATGAATGACCTTGTAAACACTACAAGGAATATGTCATCCCTTATGACACAGCTTGCCCAGCTGATTGCACGCGTAAGGGCAAACGATCCTGTCGGAAGTCTTAATGATCGTGTCGAGGGACTGCAGTCTCAGTTTGACGATCTTAATTCCACTGTAGACCAGATTCCCGATATACTCGCGGGTCTGCAGACTGCTGCAGCCGGACTTACGCAGGGACAGCTTGATGCAGCGGTTGGATTCTCAACTGCAGCTGTACAGTTATCTGATGCACAGACCGCACTCGATCAGGCTCAGGCCCAGTATGATGCAGCAAGGGATGCTGCACTTGAGAATGCCAATGCCGATTCCCTCATAAGCCCCGATACATTGTCCCAGCTTATCTATGCCCAGAACTTCTCGATGCCTGTAGGTTATATTGACGATGAGAATGATCAGTCATGGCTTTTAAGGGTAGGTGAGGAATTCTCGAGTCCTGAAGACATAGCATCAGCTCTTTTGATTGATAATGATGTCATCGGAACTGTCCGCCTCGAAGATATTGCAGATATTACTGTAATCGATACTGCGGGAGACAGTTATACAAAGCTTAACGGTTCTGACGGAATAATCCTTTGTGTATTTAAGTCTTCAAGCTCCGGTACCAATGAAGTATCTGATGCCTGCAAGACTGCTTTGGATGAGTTAAGCGACCTTTATCCCGGATTCCATTCGATAAATCTTGTGGATCAGGGTGTCTATATCGACATGATCATCCAGAGCGTATTCCAGAGCATGCTCATAGGTGCTTTGCTCGCTATCATTATCCTTGCGCTGTTCCTTAAGGACTTCAAACCGACAATAGTTGTTGCGATCAGTATTCCTTTGTCTGTATTGTTCGCGATAGTCCTTATGTATTTTACAAATCTTGAACTTAACATGATGACATTGTCCGGATTGTCGCTTGGTATAGGAATGCTCGTCGATAACTCGGTCGTCGTTATGGAGAACATATTCAGACTCATAGGAAGGGGAATCCCCGCACCGAGAGCTGCCGTTCAGGGTGCAAAGCAGGTTAGAGGCTCTATAATCGCTTCTACACTTACGACGATCTGCGTTTTCTTCCCGGCGGTATTTGCTACGAGCCTTGTAAGAACTTTGCTCTATCCGCTTGCTCTGTCTATCGGCTACTGCCTTGTAGCATCCTTGCTCATGGCACTTACTGTTGTTCCTTCCTCGTGCAGCACGCTTCTTGCCAAGTCCAAGCCGAAGGAACACAAGTTTTTCGACAAGATGCTTGATGTTTACGGTAAGAGCTTAAGGTGGTGTCTTAAGCATAAGTTTGCACCGCTTGCAGTTGCGGTCGGACTTTTGGCTTTCTCTGTGTATATGGTATTCAGAACGGGTATCATCTATATCCCTGAGATTACCACGAATGAGATAAGTATTACGATTGAGACTCCTGAAGATATGACGAGGGAAGAGTCGTATGCAGCTGTTGATGAGGTCATGAATATGATCTTGAGTGTGGACGGCGTCGAAGATCTCGGTATCATGGACTCCGAGAGCACTTCAAGTTTCTTCGCGGGCGGCATGTCATCAGGTGAGTACGGTACATACATCTGTAATGCGCTTGCATCAGAGGATGCATCCAATCAGGAAGTTAACCGTATAGTTGAAGATATTAAGGCTGCCACGGCTTCTTCCGTCTGTACTGTTGAGGCAACAGCGGGAAGTGCCATGGGTGATTCATCCGCACTTACAGGAAGTTCCGGCATCAGTGTTGTTATCTCCGGTAATGATTATGACGAGCTTCAGAGGATAAGTGCCGATATAAGTGCCATTATGCAGGGACAGGAGGGTATTACCGAAGTTCACGACGGTTTTACTGAAGGTGCACCGACTTTGCAGGTTGTAATCGACAGAGATGCGGCGATGCGTTACGGACTGACGGTAGCTCAGATATATGCAGGAATCGCAAGCCACACATCTACAAGTGTCGAGGCCGTAACTATTACAGTCGATGGAACGGATATGACCGTTAATATCGTTGATAATACGGATCAGCTTACCAGAAATGACCTTATGAACGTTGAATTCGAAGCAGTCGATATGGCACAGGCCGCAGGAGGCGCTCAGTCTTCGGGCGGTTCATTCGATGATATGGCTGATCAGTTTGCCGCCTTCATGGATGAGGACGGGGAGGAAACCGATGCCGATGATGAGACAAACGAGGAGGAAGAGGAAGAAGAGGAGGAATCCAATGTCCATACTCTTTCCGAGTTTGCAACCGTAGTTGAGACGGTTTCTTCTGCAACTATAACAAGAGAGAATCTCGTAAGATATGTCACTGTTTCCTCTTCGATGGAGGAAGGATATAATGCCACTCTTGTTTCAAGAGAACTGGCGCCTAAGATAAACGAATATGCCAAGACTGTTCCCGACGGTTACTCTGTCGAGATATCGGGTGAGTCGGAGCAGGTAAATGAGCTTGTTAAGCAGATGCTCGAGATGGCGGCTCTCGGTCTTTTGTTTATATACCTTGTAATGGTCGCCCAGTTCCAAAGCTTGCTGTCGCCGTTCATCATCCTGTTTACCATACCTCTTGCGTTTACGGGCGGTATGTTAGGCCTTCTTATTACGGGTGAGCCCTTGTCGATGTTGTCGATGCTCGGTTTCGTTATCCTGATGGGTACCGTCGTTAACAACGGTATCGTATTCGTCGACTACGCCAACCAGCTAAGAATCGGCGGACTTGAGAGGCATGACGCACTTGTTGCAACCGGTATGACGAGAATGAGACCTATCCTTATGACAGCGCTTACCACTATCCTTGCTATGTCGATGATGATCTTCGGAACGGGAATGGCATCACAGCTTGGACGCGGAATGTCTATCGTAATCGCCGGAGGACTTCTCTATGCCACGCTCATGACACTTTACATCGTACCTGTCATGTACGACGTTCTGTTTAAGCGTCCTCCTGTAAATGTTGATGTTGGAAGCGATACAGATGAAGCTATCGACGACGCGGCTGAGTTCCTTGAGAAGATGGGACTTGCCAAGTCCTGACCGTTCTTATCAACGGATCCTGTTTAAACCGTTATATACGTCCCAATGATCCTTACGAAGGTTTCCTATCAGGGTAAGATCGTATTTTTGTGACAGTTCCACGCTCTCGAATGTCGGCTGCTGCTTGGATATAAGTACCGGAACACCTGCGCGGATAACTTTACGGACCATATCTACCGGCATGCGCCCTGTGGTAAACAGCGCTGCTCGTGACCTGTCATATCCCTTGACTGCAAGGTGTCCGACTGCCTTATCTACCGCGTTATGTCTTCCTATATCCTCAGCCTCTAATATGATCTCATTATCGTATATAAGGAAACATGAATGTGCTGATCCGGTTTTGCTGTGAAGAGCTGTATCCGCATTAAGCCTGTCGAGTATTACAGGAAATACAGATCTGTCAATAACTCCGCCTGTGACGGGGTTAAGCCCGTCTGTGTCCCTGTCTAAGAAAAGTTTTGTTGCGTTATCGGTGCAGCAGGTAGGTGTGATATCTTCTGCTTTAACGAGCTTATCAGCGATTTTTTCTTTAACCGTAACCCTGGCCTCATGCCCGAGTACACAGATATCTATATCAAGAATATCTCCGGCGTCGATCCCGTTTTCAGTTATGAGACGGCCTGCCACAAGCTCCGGAAGGTAATTAGGGGTGCAAACGATCTGTCCTGATAACCTGTCATTTATATATACGAGTAAAAGATACTCGCTTATAAGTTCGGCGTTTAAATCTTTGACCCCGCTGTTATCTTCTAAAACGCGCGTAATTGCTGCATTTCTTGATTCGAGAATGATTCCTGAGTGCTCGGTTATATTCATATTATGAAGTATAACAAATATGGTATTATTTAATGAGTATTATTTTTAAAGGGTGTTGTATGAGTAAAACAGATTCATCAATTAAACCGATTCTTAACAAGCTTGGAGTTCTTCTTCTTGCAATCATTATTGCTTTCCCCCACATGGTAATGACAAGATATGCCATTCCCGGAGCCGATGACTATTCATGTGCCAATGCTGTAGCTATCTACAGAGAGAACCATAATGTGTTGGCTTCCGCTCTTGCATATACAAGAGATGTATATCAGACATGGCAGGGAACATATACCGGTGAGCTGATAATGGGTCTCGAACCCTCAGTCCGCGAATCGTTTACAGGTATCAGGATCATTCTCTTTATAAGTGTTGTCCTGTTCTCACTTGCTGTTATCCTCCTGGCTTACACAGTTTGCAAGAGATTCTTCTCATTATCATCAGGAAAGTCGATTGCAGTAGCTTTGCTTGCAGAGTTCATATCATTCAACATCTCGGTAACAGGTGAGCTGTTCTCATGGTATACGGGCGTCGCGGTTTATACTTATCCTCTTATCGCCATGCTCCTTTGCCTGTCTTTTTCGATTATGAGTTACTTCGATGGAAAAGTTGTATATGCAGTTTTGGCAGCGGTGTTCGGAATCATAGGTGCAGGCGGTTCTTTGGAAGTAGTAGGTTTTGGCTGTATAGCTTATCTTGTCTTGCTCTTCATCTATACGATGGGCATCAGGAATATTAAGGCTAATATCAAAAGACTGGCATTTCTCTATGTTCCGTTTATTCTTACTGTCGCAGGAGCTGTTGCCAATACAGCCGCTCCCGGTAACTTCGTAAGACAGCAGTATATGGAGAATAAGGCTAATGTCTTCCAGGCTTTGATTACAAGCGTATTGAACTATACAACACATGTATCGGGATTGCTTACGGCTTATGTGCTTCCTCTTATCCTTCTTGTGGTATTCGTTATTTGTATCTGCTCGGAGGCTAAGGTTGCTGTCAATGCCCAGAGGATGGTCCTTTCTGTTATAGGTGCAGTAGTCATTCCTGTGGTTACGATATTCCCCGTTATATATGGATACGGAAGTTACAACATCGATGCATGGGTATCATCATCAAGAGTTATATATGTTTTTGATTTTGTTATCGCACTTTCGCTTGTCTTTTTGACAGGTGTGTTTGCGTTCTTTGTGAAGGAGCTTCTGAGACGCAACAACGTAAATGTAAAAGAGCAGATGTACAAGTATCTTGCCGTTGTTATTGCGTTCGTGCTTCTTTTCTCAGGAAATGTCATCAGTGCATACAATAACGGCATGTCAGCGAAGATCAATGAAGATATCAAGGGCGAGACGATGAGTGTCGTTTCCGACCGTTTCACTGATGTGTACAGACAGATAGAGGAAGCTGAGGACGGTTCTGATGTCTACATAGTTATGCCTGACGATCTGCCTCATACAGAGCTTTATGTACCTTTGTATATTGATTATCCTGACTACTTTGCAAATCAGGAGGTTGCTAAGTATTATAATGTGAATTCATTCACAAGACTGTGGGGTTAATCAAAAGGGGGATTAAATGAGCAGTAAGGTTAAGGATTTTCTTAAAAGAAAAGACATTAATATCTCGGCCAAGACATACTTTGTCGACGCCATGGGGGGGATGGCACAGGGTTTGTTCGCATCACTTCTTGTCGGAACTATCCTGTCCACGATAGCTAAATACATAGGCATGATAGACGGTGCTTTTTTCGAGAAGTCGTCGCACTTTTTGAGCGAGGCGGGTTCGATGGCATCTTCCATTACGGGTGCCGCCATTGCAGTCGGTATTGCTGCGGCTCTTAAGGCTCCCATGCTCGTTATGGCCTGTGCGACTGCCGTTGGTTTCTTTGCCAATGCATACCCGGGTAAGCCGTTTGCTGCGGGGCCTCTCGGCGTTTTTATCGCAGTCATCGTCGCAGTTGAGTTCGGTAAGGCTATCTCGAAGGAAACCAAGGTCGATATTCTTGTGACGCCTATTGTCACTCTCGGCACGGGATACCTCGTGGCTTATCTTACATGTCCGGCGATTGCTGTGGCCATGAACTGGCTTGGTGAGTTTATCAATATGGCAACCACGCTGCATCCGTTCCTTATGGGAATCGTTATCTCCGTTGTTGTCGGCATCATCCTTACTTTGCCGATATCAAGCGCGGCCATCTGCGCTTCCATCGGTATCGCGGGAATTGCGGGCGGTGCTGCTTTGGCCGGGTGCTGCGCACAGATGGTAGGCTTCGCTGTTGCTTCCTTCCGCGAAAACAAGTGGGGCGGCGTTGTGTCCCAGGGTCTCGGAACATCCATGCTTCAGATGCCCAACATCGTAAGACACCCTCAGATTTGGGTTCCTGCCACCTTGGCGGCTGCCATAACAGGTCCCATATCCACGATCGTATTCAAGCTTGAATGCAGTAAGGTTTCTGCCGGAATGGGAACATGCGGTCTTGTAGGTCCCATCGGATGCTTCTCCGATATGTCTGCTTCAGGTACTTTGGACGCTAAGGCCTGGATAGGAATGGCTGTTGTATGCATAATAGCGCCCGCTGTTCTTTCTCTTGTTTTTTCCGAGATTATGAGGAAGCTCGGATGGATCAAGGAAGGCGATATGAAACTTTGATTTTTTGTTATAATTAAGAAGTATTATTATTAACGGGAGGTCTCGTTATGTCAGTTAAGCAGATCAATGTATTTCTTGAGAATGAACCCGGAAGACTCGCCGAAGTTACGGCAGCTCTTTCAGAGGCAAAGATCGATATCCGTGCAGTTTATATTACGGATTCCACAAGTTACGGTATGCTCAGAATGATCGTTGATCAGCCTGATGAGGCTAAGATCGTGCTTATGAGCAAGGGCTTCACGGTAAGCATCTCACATGTTATCGCCGTATCCTTGAAGGATGTTCCCGGAACGCTCGATAAGGTTCTGCGATTGCTGTCCGACAACAATATACAGCTTGAGTATCTGTATGCGTTTGTAGGACGTCTGTCAACCGAGGCTGTTGTTGTCTTAAGAGTCGATGACAGGGTTAAGACAATGGAGATCTTCGAGAAGAACAGCATTCCCGTAATCGATGAGAACGAGGTTTACGGTCTGTAATGTCAAACCCTTATAGTGTTTATGGTGTAAGTGATGAAGCAGCTTCGATCGGCCTTCAGGCAGGCGAAGCTGTTCTTCCTGTTATAAGAAGAATCGAGCAGGTACGAGAAATCAATCAGATGCGTGTTATGGAGGCGTTCAGGAGACATAAATTCTCTGAGCCTCATCTGGGTCTTACGACCGGTTACGGCTATGATGATATCGGAAGAGAAAAGATCGAGCAGATCTTCGCGGATATCATGGGAGCGCAGAAGGCATATGTAAGGATACAGATAAGTTCCGGTACACAGGCCATATCGTCCATGCTCTACGGAATTCTGAGACCTGGCGATGTTCTTTTATCTGCAACGGGAAGACCTTACGATACTCTTGCATCCACTTTGGGACTCACTGAAGAAACTTATGACGGTTCGTTGCGTAATTACGGGATTGGATATGATGAAGTCGAACTTAAATCTGACGGATCTCCGGATATAGAGGCGTTGCTAAGTAAGATTACCGATAAGGTTAAGGTCGTATTTATACAGAAGTCCAGAGGCTACACCGGCAGACGCTCTCTTATGAAGCCTGATATCAAGGCTGTTATAGATGCGGTTCATAATGTCCGTGAGGATATCATCGTGGCGGTGGATAATTGCTACGGTGAATTCACGGAGACCGAGGAGCCCTGCTCTTACGGTGCCGATATATGTGCAGGATCTATGATAAAGAATCCCGGCGGCGGTATCGCTCCGTCAGGCGGGTATATAGCAGGTAAAGAAGATCTTGTTGAGAAAGTGGCCAGAAGATTGTCCGCTCCGGGATTAGGAAGTGAGGTAGGTCCTTCTTTGGGATTTAACCGGCAGCTTGCACAGGGAATCTTCATGGCACCTCATGTGGTAGCGGAGTGTCTTAAGGGTGCTGTCTTTGCTGCAGCAGCTTTTGAGATAGGAGGCTATAAGACAGAACCGCCTTATCAGGAAGAACGAGGGGATATTGTTCAGACTATAACATTTGGTGATCCTGATAAGCTTATCAACTTCTGCGGTAAGGTCCAGAGCTGTTCACCGGTTGATTCATTTGTTACACCGGAACCGTGGGATATGCCGGGCTATGAAGATCAGGTGGTAATGGCGGCAGGTACATTTACTTCAGGCGCAACGACTGAGTTCTCCTGTGACGGACCCATTAAACCGCCTTATATCGCATACATGCAGGGTGGACTTGTATACGAGCAGGTTAAACTTGCAGTGATGAGAGCTTTGTCATAAACTGACTTAGGTTGGGGAACATGTCAGATAACAATAACGAACAATGGTTTAACCAAGATAACGCACGCCCGCGGAAAAAACCTACGGGTAAGAAGCCTTTTAAGCCGCAGGCAAAGGCTCTGGTTGACCCTGCACGTAAAGGTCCTCCGGCCCAAAGGACTACTGCGCCTTCGGGGAAAAGGCCTCAGAAGCCGGCAGGAAAACGACCGGCGGCAAAGGGGAATAATGTTCCGGGAAGACCTTCTAATGGGAATACTAAGGCTGTAAGGCCTCAGACAGGTAAGCCTCAGGCAGGTAATCCGCAGGGAGGTAAACCTTCCGGTACAAAACCCTCTAAGGTTAAGCGGCCGGCAGGTAAGAAGCCCTTACAGAATAAAAAGCCTGTTAAAGAAGCTATAGCAAGAGATCCTGCCATCCCGCCGAAGGATGCCAAGCCTACTCCGAACGAGATGCGTAAGCAGTCTTCAAGAAGGAAGGCCCTTATTAATTCGGTAATAGCTGTTGTGGTAGTTCTCGCAGGTATAGCGATCTTGCTGTTTGTAGTCCATCATCTGTTTGACTACTTTGCAGTTAAGCCTAATCTTGAATTTGTTACCAATGGTAATATCGAGCATACTATCGGTTCGCGAGCCGTTATTGTCAGAAATGAGAATGTCGTAATGTCAGATCACGGCGGTGACTTCGTTACGCAGGCGGCTGAGGGTTCACGGGTTGCCGCAGGACAGAACATCGCTATGGTCGTTCCTTCGGATATGCAAAGTGTAGTTGATAATCTGCGTAATACACAGTCGCAGATATCCGATGTACAGCAGGAATTGATTGCTCAGGGTGCTTCTGAAGGTGCGGAAGTCATCTACAGCGACATCGACCAGTCGTTAAGTCCGATCATCAATATGCTGCGTCTTGATTCTATTGACGGTAACTTAAGCGAACTTTCATCATATGCATCTTCTATATCGGTTCTTCTTAATCAGCGTGAGATCGAACTTGAAGATCTCGACTTCGAGGATGAGAGACTGCGTGTATTAAGATCTGATGAGAGGGGATATGAATCCCAGCTTGAGAGCAGGGCTTCCGTTGTTAATGCTCCTGAGCCCGGAATCGTTTCCTTTAAGCTTGACGGACTTGAGACTGTGCTTACTTATGAAGTGCTTCTTAACGCGGATGCAGGTACGATCGGCGATTATATCAACAGTGCGGTCGGTGTTATCAATTCCGACTTCGTAGTTGAGGCCGGTGACGCCGTAGCAAGGATCGCAAGCAATGAGCAGCAGTACATAGCATGCTTCCTTAATGAATCAGATGCTCCGTCATCTGCATTTGAGGTTGGTACACAGCATACCGTCATTGTCGGTTCCGAGGGTCTTAGTATCGGTAAGTGTATTGTTGAGAGACTGACGCCGACATCAAACGGAAATTACCTTGTTGTATTCTCTACAACAAGATATGTTGAGGATCTTCTTGATGTAAGATCTGCCGATATCGAAGTTGTTATCACTGAGACCAGAGGCTTAAGAGTTCCTGTAACAAGTCTTGTTAATCCGGACTACAGCAGGGGCGTTGCTTCAATCTATATTAATGACCAGGGCTTCTGTGTGGAGACCGGCGTGCTTATCGAGGACTACGACCGTGAGTTCGCGATCATTAAGCCTATGGGCGACGGAACGGTGCCCAACCTCCAGACAGTTTATATTACGAATCCGTCATCGGTTAGTCCGGGAGATCAGGTAAGCTGATATGAGTGATTCAGAACAGTTATATGAGACGCTAAGATCAAATGCTGATAAAGTCAGATCGAAGATAGCTGATGCCTGCAAGAGCGCGGGCCGTGATCCCGGAGAGGTTACACTTGTAGGCGTATCCAAGGTTTTCCCGGCTGAGTATGCGGAAGCGGCTTTTAAGGGCGGCCTTAAAGACTTAGGTGAGAACCGCGTTCAGGAACTTGTTCCCAAGATAGAGACTTTGGACTCATTGGGCCTTCATCCCAACTGGCATCTTATCGGCACATTACAGCGTAATAAGGTCAAATACATCATAGGAAAGACATACCTGATCCATTCGGTTAATACTTTGGAACTTGCAAATGAGATTTCCAAAAGATCGGAAGCCTCCGGTGTTGTTACTGATATTCTTTTGCAGGGAAATATCTCCGGCGAGGAAAGTAAGCACGGCTTTACTCCAGGTGAGATCGAGCGTGCGGCGCAGGAGGTCTTTGACCTTAATGGAGTGCGATTAAGAGGGATTATGACGATGGCCCCGATAGAGACGGAACCCGGGCAGGCGCGTCCTGTTTTCGAGGCGACAAGGAAGATTTACGAGAAGATAAAAGCTAATGCCAGGGAGGCGTCTTCTTTTAATATTCTGTCCATGGGCATGAGTGGAGATTACACGGAAGCTATCCTCGAGGGAAGCACATGTGTGCGCGTGGGAACCGCGATTTTTGGTAACAGAAACGCCTATAAAGCCTGATTTGATTACTTTTGTAACAGAGTAAGCCTCCGTTTGTTACAACAAAATTTCTTTATCTTTCCATTACTTTACATGTGCTCGAAAATCATTGTAAGGCAAATTTGAGAGAGTTAATATCGGCTCATACTTTTTAAACACCACGCGGGTTTTGTGGTAACAATACTTAAATTTATCTAGGAGGAACGAGAAGTATGGGCAAGTTTTCTGATTTTATGAAGAAGCTTTATGATTATGAGGATGTTGACGAGGGCAGCGAGTACAACACCTACGGCATGGATGAGTACGCTGATAACGAGGCATCCGAATATGATGCAGCATTCGACTCGTTCCAGGAGGAAGTTCCTTATGCACAGCCTGAGGCACAGCCTTACGTGCAGCCTGTAGCTACAACTACACCTGTAAGACCTGCTTCAACAGCAACAGTAGTTATGCTCTCACCCTACGATATCAGAACATCTCAGATCGTTTGCGAGCATATCCGTGAAGGTCACATCGTAATCTGCAACCTCACACCTAATGCTAACAACCAGCGTGTAGTTGACTACATCTCCGGTGCAGTATTCGCTCTTGACGGTAAGATCGAGCCTACACCTGTTAAGACAACATTCGTCTGCACACCTAGAGCAGTTGAGCTTATCGTTGACAGCGCTGCTTCTGAGGAAGGCGTTTCCAAGGTATCAGCTCTCTAATAATTAAAATAAATTATTAAAAATACAGTCGGGGTTTGTAACCCGGCTGTTTTTTTTAGTATAATATTTTATATTTTTAACGGAGAACTATATGAAACCTGCTGAACGCGATCTCGTTTTTTCTCAGATGAGCAAGATTTGCCAGACTCTTATATCAGAGGCTGAGGTCCTTTGCGAATTAATAGATTTCATTAATGATGTTAACGCTGTAGGCAAGAGGATTTCCGCTTTGGAGGATGAAGCTGACAATATTATGCATAATATCGGCTTCTATTACCGCGAGAATAAGCTTTTCGAAGATCCTGAGGCAAGCACGGTTCTCGAGATAGTTACTGCGATAGAGAAGTGCACGGACCTTATTGATGACATTGCACAGTCTTTTATTAGACTTAATATCGATGAGGTTAAGGATAACATTGTATCTTCATTCATGAGCTCGGGTTCAGGTGCCGTTAAGATGTCTGAAACCATAAACTCGATCCACCATATGAATAAGGCTAACAGCCCTATGAGAGACATCATAGATCTTGACTACTATAAGATCGAGTATCAGAGAATCTATGATATCAATATGAAGAAGCTTTATACCAACGGGAATGATCCCCTTGATGTATTAAGATGGACTGCAATATACGATGCTTTCAAGCGCCTCTTCGAAGGTTATGAGACGGTTGCTGAGACTTGTGGCAAGTACTGCATCCTTATGGATTGACCATAAGGGATGTAATGGATATCCGGAAGATAGAATCTGAGTTATTTTCTTATCAGGACCTTTCGTATGCACAATTACAGATAAGAACGATTCCTACGGTGGATGCTTCCCGTATTATCGGCGTGCGCACCCCGCAGCTTCGCTTGTTCGCGAAGAGGTTATATAAGGAGTCTGATACAGTTTCATTCTTAAATGAACTCCCACATAAGTATTTTGATGAGGATCAGCTTCATGCTTTTATAATCAGCCTCGAGAAAGATATTGATATATGTATTGCAAATGTTGAAGCATTCCTTCCGTATGTTGATAATTGGGCCACTTGTGACCAGATGTCGCCGAAGGCGTTTAAGAAGGATCCTGAAAGGCTTTTACCTTACATCGATGAATGGATAAGATCAGATAAGACATATACAGTACGTTTTGCTGTAGGAATGCTTATGGAGCATTTTCTGGATGAGCGTTTTGATACAAAGTATGCTGATATGGTGGCCGGTTTGAGATCGGACGAATACTATATCAATATGATGATAGCCTGGTATTTTGCAACGGCACTCGCGAAGCAATATGACGCATGCATTCCGTATATTGAAGAACACCGTCTTGATACATGGACTCATAATAAGGCCATTCAGAAGAGCGTGGAAAGCTACCGTATTACTGATGAGCGTAAACTTTACCTTAAATCATTGAAAATCAGGAAGAAATAGTAAGAGGTGTCTTTTATGGTGTTCGATGTTTCTATGATAAAGATGATAAACATCATAATAATATGTATAGGCATAGGTGTCAGCGGCTTGTGTTTTATGCAGGTGTGGATAAACAAGACTTTAAGGGAAGACGTAAGGAAGTTCTTTATGGTCTTCTTCAACTTCGTAATCGTATATATAACGATGCATCTGCTGCGTGATCTTATGGATGGTCAGACATTCAAAGGTGTAAGGTTCTGGCAATCCACGGTTACCGTTATCGAGCTCGTAGTGGCTGCGTTTATGGCGGCCTCTATATCGAGGCTTATTATCTTTATAGCACTTCCGGAGGACAAGCAAAGAACTCTTTCCAATCTGTTATCAGGACTTCTGATATTCCATATTCTGCTTCTTACAATAGATCAGTTCATTCATGTCATTTATTACTTTGACTACTATAACTATTATCAGAGGGGTTCTTTATATATTCTTTCCAATCTGGCACCTGCTTTTATGCACGTGATGGATATCATTCTGCTTTTGCGTCATCAGGATAAGTTCAAACCTTCTGTTAAGCCTGCTTTCTGGGTTTATATAATCTCGCCCGCAGTAGCTATTATTCTGCAAAGTCTTACATATGGGATTCAGTTTGTTATTTTCGCTACTGTAGCCTCTTCCGTGTACATGTTTTATATCATCATTCTTGATCAAAGTATCGAGTATGTCAGGCAGCAGGGAGAGAAGAGCAGGATAGAGACGGAACTTAATATGGCTTCGAATATTCAAAATAACATGCTGCCTAATATCTATCCTGCGTTTCCGGATATCAAGCAGATCGATATTTACGCATCTATGACTCCTGCCAAGGAGGTGGGAGGAGACTTCTATGATTTCTTCCTTATTGACGATACGCATCTTGGTATTGTAATGGCTGATGTCTCGGGCAAGGGCGTGCCGGCCGCATTATTCATGATGGTATCCAAGATGCTTGTAAAGAATAACGCTATGAATAATATGAGTCCCAAGGAAGTTCTTGAGGCTGTTAATAAGCAGATATGCAGTAATAACAGGGAAGGAATGTTCGTAACCGTATGGCTGGGCATCCTCGATCTTGAAACAGGTGTTTTGAAGGCTGTTAATGCAGGACACGAGTATCCTGCTCTTAAAAGACCCGGCCGTCCGTTTAAGCTTATTAAGGATAAGCACGGCATAGTTGTAGGTGTAATAGAGGGTGTGAGATACACGGAATATGAGCTTACTCTTGACCCCGGAAGTAAGATATTTGTTTATACGGACGGGGTAGCGGAAGCTACTAATGAAAATGAAGAACTCTTCGGAACCGACAGGATGATTGAGGCTTTAAATGCCAATCCTGATCTGGATCCGAAGAGCATGCTTGAATCAATTAATAAGAAGGTTTCTGAGTTTGTCGGTAATGCCCCGCAATTTGATGATTTGACAATGCTATGTCTTGAGTTTAAAGAAAGACTCTAATTATTAGTTGATGACCTTATAAGTAGCTTTCTTGGTCTGAAAATGAAAATCGGTATCATAGTCAGCAATGTCGACCATGATACCGAATTCATTGCCGAACACTGCGAATCTGATGGTGTTCAGAAAGGTGTTCGCATACTTTTCTGTTGGTGGAAGTGAGGGGAGTCGAACCCCTGTCCGAAATCATATCCTCTGAGACGTCTCCGGGTGCAGACAGTGTTTGAAAAATTCCCTTAAGACAGAGCCCGCTGTCAGGCGTGCCCGCCGGTAGCTTCATAAATACAACAGACGCTCAAAGCTTTGCGAATGAGGTTTCCCCGTTTAACCTCTAACAGGTAAGGTCTGCCGCTTGCATCTCTCTAAGGTGGCAGATGGCCGAAGGAGATGGTAGCTAAATCAAGCAGCTACGAGCTGTGTGTCGTTTGCAATTACTTGCGTTTCCCGTTTTTTAAGGAGGCCAACGAGAATCCTCCACCCGCTTTCTCAGTATCAACGACCCCGTCGAAACCGGTGCACCCCCATATAAGGGAAGTCAATTATAATACACTATCGTCGTTATCGTCAAAATCTTCAAAGTTCAGATCCTTACTTACATCGTAAGGCTGGTATGGATCGTTGGAAACAGCATTGGACCATTTCTCCTGCTGTGCTTTTTTTGCCTCGTCCTCGGCCATCTTTGCTTCCATCTCACGTGCAAGCTCTGCAGCCTCATAAGGATTAAGAACTGCTTCCATTCCGCAGTAGATGCACTTGATCTTGAATGCTCCGGAATATTGGGCTTTCCTTCCGCAGTTAGGGCAAACCATACCCTTAAGTGCAGATTTACCATCAGCTTCTATCTCCATAGCTTCTGTAAGAGCTTCATCGAGCATCTCGTTAGTGAATCCGTGCTGCTTTTGCTGGAGGATCCACATAGCGTGGACTAGTGTTTCCAGAGTCTTTAAAGAATCCGGTGTAAGATCGGCATTCGAAGCACTTGAATCAAAAATACCTTCTATATCTGCAAACATACTCATTTCCTCCTCAATTCCGATAATTAATTATTGCATAAACTCACTGCAAAAAACAGATATCGCCTGCGCCACATTAGCCATGTTGTCTTCGTTTGTAAGTATGGCTTCATCATCACTGTTTGATAAGAACCCGAGACTTATCTGGAATGATCTTATGGTATTAGCATAGTTAAGCCCTGTATAAAGGCTTGTTGCACGAACATCGTTTACTTCAAGACCTTCGGCTTCGGCAACGAGTCCGGCGAGAGTGTTTCCTAATTCAGATGAAGTGTCTGTATAGTTTCCTGAATCGGGTATATAGACACGTACACCGGAAGCTGCGGAATCACCGGCTGCGTCAGTGTGTATTCTCAAGAATACATCGGCGTTGTTATCAACCGCTATCTGAGCTCTTTCCTGGTTGGAAATATTAACGTCATTGCTGTCTCTTGTAAGGATGACTGTTGCACCGCACTGCTCAAGGTAATCGGCGATTATCAGCGAGTAATCAAGCGTAAGGGCATACTCTGAAGTTCCCGTAACAATACCCGTAGCACCGCAGGTGCAGCGTGGTTTGGTGGCAGACAGCCACGATGCATACAATTCCTCTTCTGTATCAGTAGTTTCCTGATGTCCGGGATCGATAACAACTGTAAGGCCTGTAAGATCCGGATGATCAGCAGCCAAAGGAACCCTTGTAGGCTCCGGTGTGGGTGTTACTGTGGGTGTCGGGGAGGGCGTGGGAGCAGACGTCTCTAAAGGAACAGTAACAGCAGTCGTTTCAGCAGGAATTACATCCCCGCTAATCTTGCCCATTATCTTATCCCGGTTCATGTATCCGATTATTCCTGCAGGAATTATTACCGCAGCTGCGATTATAGCCGCTATCGTATTCTTAACGCTTTTTTTAAGCTTTCTTTTGGGAGCTTCGTGTTCTTCTTGCTCTTCCGGCTCTTCTTTGTTGAAGTCTTCCGGTTCGTAGACCACTGTCTGGGGCTCGTTTAACGTGATCGGTCCCTTGGCACTTTCATAAGAATCCACGATCCTTTGTGCCATAGCCCATTTCTCGTTATCAGGAAGCGACGCCAGATGTGACTGGAGTTCGTTTCTTTGTTCGGCCGACATATTCTTAACTATGAAAGCAAATTTCTGTTTTGTCTGTTCAGATATCATCTTCAAACTTCCATCCATGTTAATGTGGTAAACTACTAAAGGAAATTATACATTAAGAATTTAATAAACGGAGCGTTTTATGGAAGATAGTCTTTATATTGTAATGCCGGCGTATAACGAAGAGGCAAATATCGAGGAAGTAGTCAGGGAATGGCATCCGGTAGTTGAGAAGACCGGTCCCGAATCCAGACTTGTTATTGTAAATGACGGAAGTAAAGACCACACATATGATAAGCTCCTTGAACTTGCCAAAGAGTATCCTCAGTTAGTTCCTGTCACCAAGCCTAATTCAGGACACGGGGCAACCGTCCTGTACGCATATAACTATGCCCTTGATAACAACGCTGATTACATCTTCCAGACTGATTCCGACGGACAGACACGTCCCTCTGAGTTCGGCCCTTTCTGGGATGACCGTAAGCTTTACGCGGCGATAATAGGTCATAGGAATCACAGGGAGGACGGCTTCTCAAGGAAAGTGGTGACCAAGGTCCTTAAGCTCGTCATAAGGCTTTGCTTCAAGGTTAGTATTACCGATGCGAACACACCATTCAGACTTATGCCCCGTAAAACCCTTGAGACATATCTTCCCAAGATCCCTAAGGACTTCAATCTCTCGAATGTAATGCTATCTGTTCTTCTCGTTAAGAATAAGGAGAACGTTAAGTTTGTGCCGATCACATTCAGACCGAGACAGGGTGGAGTCAATTCAATTAACCTTAAGCGTATATTCAAGATAGGCTGGCAGGCAGTCAAAGACTTCAGACAGATAGCCAAAAATATATAAACTCAGTTATCGTAGAACAGCTTGTTAAGTTGTGCCATAGATTTTGTCTCTGTCTTTTTTCTGATGCCTGACAGATGTCTTTGTACTGTTCGGAGTGTGGTGCCCATAAGATCTGCAAGCTCCTGCTGAG
>JAILNR010000006.1 GCA_024691325.1 Saccharofermentans sp.
TAACAGCTTACACGGCATCTACAGGCGCTATTGCGTAAGGCTGTACACATATGTATGTCATCCAAGGAAGCGCGAGTTTATCCCCATGGCCTTAAGAGAGGACATCATCAAGCTTGATCATTCAAGATGATATTGATTACAGCAAGCTCGATTCCACTATCAATTCTTACTATGAAATATGGAAACAGATCAAGACAGGCATACGAGAGACAACGTTCGCAACTTATATCTGTTACTATGATCGCTATATCAAACCAAAGTTCGGCAAGACAAAGCTCAGAAATGTAACCTACAGCAGTGTAGTAATCTTTCTTAAGAGTTTGGCGACAGAAAAAGGCTTGCGTTATGCATCGATCAGAAATGTTGAGCTCTCGCTTTCCGAAGTTCTCGACATCGCAGTTAAAGACGAAGTTCTGCATAGCAACCCTTGTAAAGGGGCTTTAAAGGAGCTAAAGCGAGAATACGGAAGAAAAGCCAAGAAGGTAAGGGCTCTTACACTTCAGGAACAAAAGATCTTTGAGTCGTATTTGGCAAAACCCGGACATTATCACCAGTATTGTCCCGTCTTCACTGTCATGCTGTGGATCGGTATGAGAGTCGGAGAAACTCTTGGGTTAAGGTGGGAAGACATTGATTTCGATAACGACGAGATAGATGTTAACCATCTCATCCTAAACTACTCCAGAGGAAATGGACTTGGTAATGCTAATAAGATCAATCCACCTAAAACGGAGGGGAGCAACAGAATCATCCCTATGCTTCCCAAAGTCAAAGAAGCGTTTAAGATGGAAAAAGAACGGCAGGAACTTCTAGGTATAAAATGCAGATCTGTCGTTGATGGCTACACCAATTTTATCTTTATCGACAACAAAGGCGAAGTCTTAGATTATAAGCAGTTAAATCACCGGCTTGATAATATTCGCGCTGCGATCAATAAAGAACTGCGGCAAAACGGCAATACTGACATTGAAGACTTCCCTCATGTACACAATCACATGCTTAGGCACACTTTCGCTACAAGGATGAGAGAAGCCGGCGCAGATATGAAGGCTGTATCGGATCTGATGGGACATGAAGGAATACTTATCACGCTTAAGACTTACACCGACGCTTCAAGTGAGTTCAAGAGAAGAGAAATATCTGCACTCGAGAGCTACATCAACAATGCCGTATAAAAAGAGTTATCTGAGTACCAAAAACTGTACCGATTTTTTCCGCATATTAGTATAGATTTGTAGAGTGTTATATAAAGCTCAATAATCTGCAAACGCTTGATATATAAGGATTTGAAGAGTTTTATAGAAAAATGGGAAATCCCCCTGCATTTCCTGTCACCTCGATCACTTGAAAAACACCTGCAGTCAATAAGATTGCATGTGTTTTTCTTTTTACTTTTCGATCAGATGCAGTTTATTTCCTCCTGTATTTGCTTATGCCCGGAAGACATGGGTCGGGCTCAATCAGAATCATGTTGTCCTCAACAAACTTTTCAAGTCTTTCCTTATCCTCACCTTCTATTGTAAGGTAAATACCCGCTTTAGACGGATTGCTGAAAGATCCAAGGTCATGAACATAGAACACTTGTGATTCATCATTGTAATTAATATGAACCCTTTTGTCTGAGATATATAAGCTTCCATTCGACGCCCTCAGCACATATTGACGCATAGTCCATGTGTTGCGATATATCTTCGAAGCCCAAACACAAGCTAAAACAATCAAAGGAATCAATAATAATAAAAGCACAAATGAAACAGCAACAAATATACCTTTAAAAACAACTGCACACTTTATTGAACCGACAACAAAAGTCAAATAAACAATGGAAAATACGATAATGTATTTTATCCTTTGATGTACCTTAAGAGAGTCCCTGATTTCTGAATTAACCACAATTGTTTCCATGTATCCGATCCCCCGTCTACACATGATTGTAGCACTAATAATATCTGTATATTTTTTATTGCCCCATAATTACCCAATAATATAACCTTATAAGCAACATAACAAAACAAACGCTGCTTTCATCGGGAAGCAGCGTTTTTATTTCAACCTAACTGGAAATGCTGATAATCAATAGGATTTGACCAGCTTCCTCCCCACGTCCATCCGGCCTCAGCGAAAAGCCGGTAAGCATAGTCCTCTTCCGTAATAACATGCGGAATATCAGAAGAGCGGTTCTCGACATAATCAGAAGCATTCTCGTGAGAATAACTCAGGCTTCCGTCACCTTGAACCCTCACATAAGGGTTCTGCTGCGGGTTAAGGTCTATCGCAAGTCCCAGCGCATGCAGCGATATGTGAGACGATCCGGAAGCCGGACGGTAGCAAAAGCAGCTCGTATTGTTGTGGTCAATCGAATTCGTATCGGAATCGGTGCCGTTTCCCACCCAGAAATCATCTATAAGATACATGGAGTAAATCTCATACCCAGCTTCACAAAGCTGCTCGAAAATCTCTGTCACCTGAGAAGCCACAGAAGCGTTCACTATCAACTCCCCTACCTGATAATTGCCGTCAAAATTCACATGAAGCAACTTAATATAACGAAGTTCGTCAATACTGATATCAGGGTTCTCAACATAGGATTGCCCGTATATCCTCTGATATATCCCGTCTCCTTCACTTATCTCATTAATCGTGAAATACATTCCGAGATTAGCGGTATCAATAAGCTCATTTTCGATAACATCTCCAGGTGCATATCCGTCAAGAGACTCGAGAAAACACGGTTCCGGTGACGGCTCGGGCGTCGGTGTAAATTCAGGATCCGTTGTTAAAGTGGGAACAGGTGTTGGCGTTAGAGTTAACGTCGTTGATGGTAAGAGTGTTTGGGATGCCGCAGGAGAAGAAGTCTCAATAACACTATCCGGTTGCCTTTCCCCCTTTAAAAGAAAAACAGCAGCAAAAAGGACGATTAATAAAACTCCGCATACAAGCAAAGCGGTCCTGATCACCTTCTTGCGCTTTTGACGCTTATGTCCGATACTTCTGTGCTTCACATAATAAAAATAGCATAAAACAGCATTTACTGTTCGCAGATCCCGTTAAACTCAGCTGAACTGATGAAAGACTCAGCAACATACAGATGATCTATAAAACCTTCGATCCCTTAATCGGCAAAAACCTTACCACTGGATACAAGAATCATAATCTGTAATTGCTTGAAAAGATGTCCGGAAATAGAACTATTATTGTGGCAACTTGATAAGAACACGGCTTTTTTTCTATAATGTTCCCGTAAACTTATGTATTTACTTATGACTTACAGGGAAAAAAGACAGATATATGACCGGCTTTATAAAAAAGAATTCCATATTGCTAATTACGATATTACTATTGATTCTGACATACACAGGTCTAGTCTTTATTGCTCCCAAAGTGCCCATTTGGAACCGCAATACCACATATGAACCTGAAAACAGCACAGCCATTGATATAGAGGAAGGTCAGACATTCGAATACTCTATTTCAATACCATACGATTACATAAACACAATAGAAGTACTGTTCATAAATGCTGATGATGCCAGAAGTGTTATTATTCCATTCGATGCACAACTTGAACTCATCGACTCTAACGGAAATACCATTATCCGGAAAGAAATGACATCAATATATGATGTAAAAGCAGGTTCAGGCTATACTCCTGTTCATAGAGATTCTTCATATACTATAAGGTTTACCGTAAACCACATAGATGCACCGGAAGAAGTATCATTACCTCAATTACAAGTCTCGCCCTCCGGTGAGTTCTCGACCGCTATATCAGGAAGATACAATGGTGCCCCCTCAAAGGAATTATTCTCTTTAATATACCTTCTGTTCTCTGCCTCAATCATCCTATATGTATATTCGCTTACAAAAAGGACACAGCAGCTTATAGATTTATCCGAGAAAATATTACTCGCCGTTATTTGTGCTGCATCAATAACGCTGCTTTCACAAGTCTATGATCTGCTGATGATCATAAAAGGAGCACTTAAGATTATAGAGACGGTAAAGATAGGCGCGCCTCTTTCCTATTACGATTATTGCTACTCAACATCTCTGATTTCCGGGGAGAGTATTCTTCTTCTCAGTCATAATCTTGACTTCTTTATGCTTCTGCCGGTATCCGTGATCCTTTTACCGTTCTCATTCTTTATTGATTCGAATGCAAACTATAATACTGCATACGCGCTAACGTTTATACTGTTAACTTCTATAGTATTCGTGCTAATTCTTGCATCAGGGAGAATCATCTCAAAAATATGCCGTGAATGCCAAACCGGCAGCGAATACGAACAGGAAGTAAAACGCTTCTTTGTTTTCTCCCCGTTCCTGCTCTCCGTTACTATAGTATTCGGACAAATAGATATGTTTTATATCATACTCATCATAGCAGGTATGCTAATGTATTTCAGAGGCAACTTGAAAGCTTTTACCGCCTTTATGTCATTTGCAATTGCCATGAAAACGCTTCCTTTTATGATCTTCTTCGTACTTCTGCTTCTTGTAAGAAAGAAACCTGTTACTATCATCGCATACAGTCTTGCCGCCATGATACCCAGCGCTTTAAGCATAGTTCTTTTCAAGCATGGCATAGGATATGACGCCATCATGGATATGGTATATCACGAATACGATTTTGTAGGTATGCTCTTCAACTCTACTGTTGGTGATAACAACGCCGTATTCCCTATATGCTTTGCCCTGATTCTGATATATGCTTACCTTCATTCCGAGCATTTCGAGAATAAAAAAGAGCATTTGAGAACCTCAATGACATTGGTGTTTGCCACTTATGCTTCCTTTGCAGCATTTACAGAATGGCATTCCCAGTGGCTGATCCCGCTCGTTCTTTCTCTGGCATTCCTTGTACCCCTTTACAAGAACAACAAGGGAGTAATGCTAATAGGAGTTGTAGCAGAGATCTTATTGATTCTTGTTTCTTATGGTAATAAAGCATGGTCTATGTATATGACAAACTTCACTTTGCCAATGATAACCGGCTATAACTATAACGGCCCGACACTTACCGGTGTTTATAACAATGCAGGGGCATGGTGCTTCACACTGCTAAGTTCACTTTTGGCTGCCTTACTGATCGCTCTTTGCTATATTTTCTTTAAGAATGTTCCTGCAAAAGAACCTGAAGTCAATGGTGTCTTTACTGCAAGACAGACAGCATGCCTCAGGATAGTATCACTTTACGCATTAACAACACTTTTCTTCTGGTGCTACTGGTATGTTGGTTAATGAACCCGGCATAGCATTGAATTATGCAAACGGAATCAACAAGTGTAAGCCCTAAGATCTTGCTGGTCTATTTCTCACATACCGGCAGGACATGTGAGGTCGCGCATTTCATATCTCAAGCAATTGATTGTGATATAGAACAGATAAGACCTGTAAAGCAGTACACAGACGACTTATTCCTTCTTAAAGACCAGATCCGCACATGTTCCCATGACGTGCTTCCGCCTATCCATAAACCGGAACATGATATTACACAATATGGTACGGTCATACTTGGCACACCGGTTTGGAATAACTCTGTTCCGCCGCCCGTGATGTCTTATATCAGAACTGTCGATTGGAGGGGAATCAGGATCCACCCTTTCATGTCATGCGGCGGTATTTATATGTTCGCATATAATAAACTCATAAATGTATGTAAAGGCGCTTCATTCGGAGCGCCTTTATTTCTTATTTATGATATTAACGGAAGATTCATCGGTGCTTCGTGGTGATCACGAATCATCCGACATAATAGAAACACCATAAACAGAATACAGAATATGCAATAACCATTCCCGTTCTTGACCACGCAAGAACTCGTGACACGGGTTCACAGGGAGATTTCTGATCTCGCGCCTCAAGAGTCGCGGGCATATACTTTACAAAATATGCGGCAAGGAACAAAAGCACTCCCACCATAAGCGCAAAATAGGTATCAGATACCGTTCTCGGTAACCTGGAATGTATCATGCCGAATGTTGCACCTCTGTAGAAGGAAGCATAATCATAAGGAAGCATGGTAAGCAAACCATAATTCAACATATCTATATTGGGACCATTCCACCTTTCAGCTACAAGAAGAACCGAGGTCTCAAGCACAAGATCAAACACCATAAGTTTCTCTGTCTTTTTAAACAGAGGGATGAGCATTGCCAGGAACAAAGACATTGGTACAAGCCATGCTATATGCCAGATAAGGAAACAGAAAAGATCAACATATATCATGAATCCAACAAGTCCTACATATGCATATACAGTCTTCTTGTCATCTTTATCAATGTCTTTCATATAGGCAAATGCACACACCAGAACAAACACCAGGATGAATAAGGCAATACCAAACATACCATTATACAAGCCGCCGTTATCAATTCTGGAAAACGATATCTTATCCATAAAGTATTGCTCCTCATCGAGCAATTTCTGCATAACTTTATAGCCTTCAGAATTACCGAATATAGCTGAGTGAACTGCAGTAACCGATAAACCTACAGCCATATGAGCAATGATATCCCTTATTCTTTTATGGGTAAGCAATATAAGGGGAATAAAAAGCAAAAGCGGGAATGTTTTAAATGCTATAGCAAAAGCCATGATCAAAGAAAACCTGTAATACTTCTTCTGCGCATAATAGTAAAGTCCCCACAGCAAAAGAATAATATAAATGATGTCAAGCTGTCCGAAACCTACTGTACAGAAAACCGCCAGACCTGATGTCATGTACAGGAAAGGTACCGCTCTGACAAAGCTCTCATCCATATCAAAAGCACGAACGACCTTCTTTACCAAGAATACGCTGTAGATCAACAATACAGCAATAATTGCCTGTACATAGATGAAGTAAATAAAAGAGAAAGACGGAAGTGTATTCTTCAGAGGAAATACAATTATCGCCATTGCTATATAAAGAAGAATATTGTAATTGTAAGTCCAGATACCAAAATTGCCATCAACGATTTCGCGGTAATATGCATAGTCATAGAAGCTGCCGAGCTTCCCTTCTTTCAGGCAGTCAATGACATAATAGGCACCACGAACTATAACCTGTATATCCGTTCCTTCGGAAATGAATACAGTGCAATAAAAAACAAGCGTTCCAAAAACAAGTCTGTCAAGTGAAGTAATTTTATCGAAGGTACATGTTTTCTCATTTGTAAGAAGAGAGGTTACACAGCCAAGCATCAGAACACTGAAAAGAAGATAAAAAACAGAAAAACCGGTCTTGTCACTCTGCCCTGTAAATCCGCCTCTTAAGGAAAGATTCATCTGATTATCGGGACCTACTCTGACGAATATTCCGCTTCCTGCATCACATTCAGCACAAACACGTAAAGTATAAGTTCCGTCTGTTTCCACATCAATGAGATCATCAGATTTACAAGCTTCATAGATGTAACGGACATATTCCGCTGTCATCTGTTCAGACAATACAAGATTATTATTTGAATCCGTCAGTTCAACATTGATAACACCGTCAAACGGCCCTTCTCCTGCAACCAGTTCAGGTGCTACTGCATCCAGCCTCTCGAAAGGCATCTGAAAAGATCTCTCGTAAACAACACCATTCTCAAGTTCTGCAAGATGCGTCTCTTCCTCATCGAAGATCAGATCATAATCTTTGCAAAACAAAGATCCCCCCGTAATCTTACGAGTCAATACAAAGTAAGTCCCAATCAAAACGAGACACAGAAGAAATATATAGATTATGCTTTTGGGGATTGAAAGAAATCTTTTCATGAACGAGCCGTTGCTGTTATCAATTATCCCACTTATCGACCGACTGCTTGATCTTAAAACCTTCTTCAAACGCCTTGGCAATAACGGGGCCTACACCTCTATATGCCTTGATAGCTGAATCGTAGATGATAGGCTTAAGCTTATCAAGATCAACATCACCGTCTGTCATAATGGATTCATCAGCCTGCTCGGCAACGATTTCTCCTACAAGTATACCCTCTTCGGGATTCCATCTTTTAAGCTTGCACTCAAGTGTAAGAGGATACTCTTCGATAATGGGAGCATTAACATTCTCACTCTTGTGAACATGGCATCCGGCCTTCTCGATCTTATTGACTTTCTTTCCGGACTCGATGCCAAAGTAGTCACTGATGGTTACTGTTGACTCTGTACCGAATGACACCGTGAAAGCTCCTGTCTTCTCGATATTCTCAGTAGTCTTATGCTTCGACAGTGAGATTGTTATCTCGTTAAAGTCAGTCTGTGTGCCCCATGCGGCATTCATTGCATTAGGAACTCCGTTCTCGTCATAAGTACCGATGATAAGCACAGCCTCAGGTGTGATAACGGAATCATGCGTGTTTATCTCAACTCTCATCTTGAAAATTCCTCCCTATTATGAATTGCTATTTTTATCCGAGAATTACCTTGCCGCCTGTCAGGAACATAATGGCAGCAATTACCCAGAAACTTAACACGATCATTACTATAACTATCCAGATAACTCTTGCGATCTTCCATACACCTTTACCAACTATCTTGGTGTCATCTATAGCGCGTTCGAGCCCTGTTCTCTTAGCCACATTCTGGCTTGTTGCACGGTAGAGGAAGTATCCGCAGTTACTGCATACGGTCCTGCTCCCGTTTTCTGTTTTACATCTTGGACATATCATAAAGAATATTATACCCGTTAAACCTTCAGTTGTGGAACTTCAATGCTATTTATTAATAAAACTTTTTAATGTATAATCGTACGCATGAAAGATACCGTTTTATATATCGTCGTTCCTGTATATAAGGACGCTGAAGTTATCAAGGTCACATGCCCTCTTTTCTTAGGCCAGTTATTCAAGATGAGGGATGAAGGTCTTATTTCTGATAAGAGCCGTGTACTCTTCGTAGATGACGGAAGCGGTGACGATTCCTGGGATACGATCAAGCAGTTATGCAATGACGATCCTCATGTTAAAGGTATTTGTTTAAGCCGTAACAGGGGCCATCAGAACGCTGTAGTCGCAGGTCTCATGGAGGCTATGCCCCACTGTGACATCACGATCTCTATCGACGATGACGGTCAGGATGATGTCGATGCCATGACAGATATGGTACGCGAGTACGATAACGGATGTGAGATCGTCTACGGCGTGCGCCAAAACCGCGATACTGACACTTTCATGAAGCGTTTCACGGCACAAACTTACTACAAGACACTTAACGTGCTCGGTGCGGATGTAATCTATAATCACGCGGATTACAGACTCGTATCCTCAAGAGCACTCAAGGAATTTGCAAATTTCCACGAAGTTAACCTGTTCTTGAGAGGTCTGTTCCCTATGGTTGGCTTCAAGAGCACCTGCGTTTACTACGACAGACACGAGCGAATGGCGGGCAAAGGCCACTACTCTATCTCGAAGCTCTTTACTCTCGCTTTCGACGGAGTTACAAGCCTGTCAGTTAAACCCATCAAGATAATCACATGGTTCGGCTTTATTGTAGCCGTAATAAGTTTCATCCTTCTCATCTACACGGTAGTCTCGCACTTTGCCATGGCTACTCCTCCCGGATGGGCAAGTACTGCGTGCATCATCAGTTTCTTAAGCGGAATCCAGATGGTAAGTATCGGTGTAATAGGAGAATATATCGGCAAGATCTATCTTGAGACCAAGCAGCGTCCGAGATACATCATCAGCGACCGCGCAGGTTCCGATCAAGATCAAAAAAACTGATCTTCTTTTGAGCCATTTGCTTTGAAGAATTCATATAGAGGCTGACGTCTTTAACGTTGGCACATCTTTCAAACCTGCCGCCCGTGAAGGCTCTCTTGCTCATAGCTCCTGCACCGACAGACAGCACAGAACACTCTGAACTCATCATCGCGACATTATAGATGTTGTAGGTCCCGTCCTTGCAAAAGCCCGTGTTCTCGAGGCTTAACTCGGTATCCTTCTGCCGGTACATATAGTAAGGCACGTAACCTTTTTCCTTAAGCATCTCATAAGCTTCTCTCACGGCTCGATCGATATCACCCCTGCCGTCTGAGTTCAGCACATCCTCACGGCTCATTCCCGCGCGCCTTTTCTTGTAGAGTGTATGTATCGTAATATTCTCAGGCTCAAGTGCCATCACTCTTTTTACAGACGAGATAAAATCATCCGCGGTCTCGTACTTAAGCCCTGCTATAAGATCCATGTTGATCACGCTAAATCCCGCTTCACGAGCCTGTTCGTAAGCCCTTATGACATCCTTTGCCGTGTGAGATCTTCTAAGTCTCTGCAAAGTCTCGTCACGCATAGTCTGCGGATTAATGCAGATGCGGTTAACGCCCGCATTTCTCATTGCCTTAAGTTTGCCTTGCGTTATCGTATCAGGGCGCCCGGCTTCAACCGTGAATTCGGTATCCTCCCCTGCCTTAAAAACCTCTCCAAGCGCCGTTACAACACGCTCGAAATCATACTCATCAAACACAGTCGGTGTTCCGCCGCCCATGTAGATCGTACCGGGAGCTTCGTTTATAAACGGTCTTAACTCATTCATCTCTTCTATCAAAGCCGAGGCATAATCCGGAAGCCTGTTAAGATGCTTCGTCGCATCCTCGGCTATGAAGGAACAATACTCGCACCTGCCGGGGCAGAAAGGAACTCCCGCGTACACGTTGAGCCCGGATGAAGCTTTTTTCGCTATTTGGTATTCAAGGCGGGCCGTGTCGCATGCAAGTTTTGCTTTGTCCTCACGCACAAGGTACCGCGAGATGAGCTTTTGATAGTCATAGTCCTCTTCCCTCGCAACTATCGTAGGACGTATCCCGGTAAGGCTTCCCCACGGAAATGTGCGTCCTTCCATTTCCGAGATTTGCTCATACAAGTCACGCTTCACCTGGCGGTTAACCGGAAGATCCGAAGAAGGATCAGCTTTGCTTACTATAGTGGTGTCGGGACCCGAATCACAGATAATGAGCTTGCTGCCGCGGTCTTCCCTCGTTTGTCCGTAAAACAGGCGCAGGACATCCTGCAGCCCGTAGTAGTTATCGTGTCCTTCAAGAACGACCTTAAGCATCGTCTCTTATGCACCTGCAGTAGTATTCGACGAATGTATCGTAAGGAACGACGTATGTATCAGTGCCGCCCTCCTGGCCGTTAGACTCGAGGAAAGCATTATTAACATCCTCAGAGAAACCCGCGATGAAGTCGGCAATGGGACCGTCGTTAAATAACTCCCTGTATCTCTCGTATGCTTTTGTATCACGGATAACGCCCGCTATCTCAGGGGACGAAAGATAATCAACTGAAGCGGCACCCTCATGCTGCTCATAATCGGTTACTTTTCCAAGAAGCCTTACGAAGATGTAGTAGTATCCCGCATACTGGAAATCGGGACGTTCTGAATTAATGCAGCTTAATACCGCAATAGTGTTGGCATCGGTCTCGCTTGCATAGCCCCTTGCATGTGATATCTCGTGACATATCGTAATCGGAGTGTGGAGCACATCCATGTAATCAGTGTTGATGTTGGACTCTCCGAGGAACGGATCGTAAACTCCCACTATCTCGGTATAACTCCAAAGTCGGCTTAACGCGACCGGCTTCGCCCTGACATAGTTCTCGCTCATACCTAAGTCGTAGTATATTGAGACCGTGCTGACTGCAATATTGGCATCGTAAACAGCCGTATCAAAATTCGATATCATGTGGGTGACGCCGTTATAGTCCTGACCTAGCTTATTACGCGCAGTAATCATACCTATGTAAGACCAAAGAAGAGTCTGCTGGTAATCTTCAAGAGGCCTCGTATCACCGTAAAGATGCATCCTTTCTATAACGCTTTTCCTGTTGTAGTTGATGCCATGCATGCATTCGAACATCAAAGCACCAATAATCGCGATTATAAGCACATTGCGGGCGACCTTGTACACAAAATGAAGAAGATGCCGCATATCGCACTTGAACCCCAAAATGAAGCATTTAACGGCAAATAAGACCAGAAGCACAATTAGCGCCACAGAACCCAGAACAACAAAGGCTTCTGTAAGCGATATCATGAACACTCCGCTTAGTGCCATCGGCACGAAAGATAGGAATGGAAACAAAACCTCGCTATAGAATTCAGCCATATTACCCGTAATCAGCATTCGTGGTAACAGATAGGCTGCAGGAAGCATCACCGCAAGCACTATAAGAAGCACGGCACGAAGTATCGTACGAGTCTTACTGTAAACAGTCTTCTCATTTTTAAGAAGAAACTTCATATCAGACCTTACCTGCTACGAGAAAAATAAGATAAAGAACACCATAAACGAGAGGCTGGTGAACAAGGTAAATGATAAGCGAGTGTCTGCCCAGAAACTCCAAAGGAGCCGTTATGGCCCTGACGGTCTTTCCCGCCCCTTCGAAAAGCGTCTTCTTCTGCTTATAAAGGATCCTGCCTCCTGCCGCACACGCAAGGAAAACTCCCATCCACGGAACAAGAGCCATATAATCTGCCGTAGGCGGCACGCCTCTCACATCCACTCCGAATGCGTACATGATAACGCCCGTATTCTCATAATCGTACATAGAGATATGATTAAGAAGCATCATAACCCAGCACCCGATAAGGAGCAGAACGAATGTCACCTGCTCAGCTTTAATCTTAGCTTTATTCTCGATAAAGGATACAAGAGCATATACCAAAGTCGATATAGACAATACATGAAGCACATTAAAGATAATGAGGCAGTAAACACCTGCATAAGTTGTAATGAGGTAAGTTACCACGGTGAATGTAAGTGCCACGGCAAGAAGCCTTAAACCTCTTTTGAAGTTGTTCTTCGAGAATGTACAGCAGATGCCGGACAGACCAACGAACAGCACAAGAATTACCGGATGGACAAACGTCCAGAACCATGCAGACTCAAGGTAATCGAATGTATCGATTCCAAACTCGTATCTTACGTCATAAGAAAAATGCATGAACACCATCATTACGATGGCAATGCCTCGTAAAAAATCAAGCTCAAAGGCGCGCCCGCTTCTGTCTTTCTTTGTAAAAAGGGACTTAGCCGTCAATGCTTCTGCCCCCTGCGATACATGCGCCTATAGCCGTTGCAAACTCGGCATCTTCAGGGATTATAAAGTTAACACCATAAAGACGCGGGAATAAAGATATATACTTCTTACATTCTTTAAGAGTTGTAAGCTGTCCTGTTAGGACAACATCATTAATACCAACGCATCTTGATGAAAGAACGGACATCGTGCCAATTGATTGATAGATAAGATTAAACACACCGGAGATCTTATCCTCATTCGAGAGGCCGTCAGCTGCCTTTCCGAAGTTTGATGCGGTTACATCCATATCAAGATTTGAGATCTTAGTCTTGGAGATGTCTCCTATCGTAAGATCAACTCTGTTAACATCACCTTCAGTAGCAATCTCAGAAAGCTTGTCCGCATCATCGATACCTATCATCGAATTGGAAAGTCCAACCAAAGTACCGCCTCCAACGCCGGAACCTATGATATGTTCAACATTGGGATAATCAGCTTTAAGATAAGCGGTACCGGTACCCATACTTACAACTACAGCACGGTCAAGACCGGAAACATATAATCCGCCCAGACCAGTCGACTGGAATTCCTCGATTACAAGTGTCTCGATTCCGAGCATGTGCGGAAGCGGAAACCCGGATCCTACACCGGTTATATTAATCCTCGTTATGTCAGAGACCTCTACTTCCAGGTCGTTAATGAGCTTACCAAGAGCACCATAAGCAGAAGTAACCGGATCGCCGGCTTTGGTTACAGTCTTAAAGATTATCTCTTTATCCTTCATGCCGACGATCTTTGTAGTACTGCCGCCGACGTCAAGACCAACTATAATGCCCATATTTACCGCCTTTCTGTAATCACTTGATTCTACACAAAAAAAGGCCCGATTTCCATCGGGCCTTTAAAGTATCTATTGTTAACCGGATCAACCGCCTTCTTCTTCAGAATCAGAACCAGTGATATTAACAGTTGAACTGTTTGCAGGAACAACAACTGTATCACTTGAGGAATCAGGACCGAAGTTACCCATAGAATCAGAATTATATCTTGAGTAATAAGTTCCACCAGCGGGTGAGTCAGGTACAGGATGACCATCACCGTCAATTGTCGCAGGGTGCTCAATCGTGATAGAAAATGGTCTTGTTACTGCAGACGAACCATCGAAGTTATAGTCCCAACCATACACTTCTGTTCCAGATGGAGTAAACTCATCTCCTTCACCCTGATGGTGAGCAACATAAGGCATATAATTAGGCAACCAGAAACTTCCTTCATACACATAGTGAACATAACCAGGCTGCACATAAAGATCTATAAAATAGAAAGCATATGTAAATTCACTAGTATGATCGTTATAGTTACATATCATCCTTATATCCCACTTAGGAGCAGGATTACCGTGTTCATCAACTCTGTCTGAATTGTTGAAGTTAGGGATACTATCAAATCCAAAATTTCCAACATCAGACTTAAGTGTTGAATGATCCATATAAATCTTATCTGAAACAGCATTCTGACAATCGTACAAAACCTGATTCTCAAGAGCCTGTGCATACATCTGAGCAATGTCTGCACAATCATCATCGTTATAAGCTCTGTAGTAAGATGATCTTATAGCTACCAACAATGTTGTAAACAATCCGACAATTATCATCGTGATTGCAATAGCAAGCAACATCTCAAGTAATGTAAAACCTTTTTTGTTTGTTTTCTTCACAATCATGTCCTCCTGCTACTACTTGTTAAGATACCGGAGAAGGCGTCATCGGATTACATCTGCAACTCATGGGAGATCCGTCTTCATTAACGTGAGTGGCGTTAAAGCAATACCAACCATATCTTCCATAGCCAACAAGTTCACTAGCCCTAACAGCATCATCCGGCTCATCCGCACCTACAAGTCCATTATTATTCTTGTCTACATATATAGGGGTATCATAACCTGCATCCGTATCCTGAGTCTGGCTGAACATATATCCCCATCTCGGTATACAACCACTGGCAAAATTAGATGCTCCAATATAATCACCAAAATCATAGAAGAAAGCAAATCTGTTATTTGATGAAGTAACAGTATCAATAGAATCTCCATCTATAACATAGGGATTAGTTGAATCAAACACAGGAACCTGCGGATCTCCATATGTCTCAAGATCAACATACAATGCAGGCAGAGTAACCGCAGCTGCATGAGAAGGGTCAAATTCGAGACTCAATTTTGTAGCTGTGCCATCCCGCAAAGCAGTTATAGTATTTATCTGATTACCTGAAGTTCCATAATTAACAAGAGTATTATGGATTGCAAGCTGCGTATCACGCTGACCGGAACCTGAGAAATTACGGTTGTTTCTTGCAAAAATCATTACAGCAATGAAACCCTTCATGATCATTGTTGATGCAACAACCATAATAACGGTTGCAAGCAAAACTTCCAAAAGTGTAAAACCGTGTTTTGAATTTCTTGTAATCTTCTTCATAACAGGCACTCCCTTATGATATAGAAATATAAGACTGCGATGTAGATGTTACTAATCTGTCAAATCCAAGAGCACTTAATCTGGTTTCACTATCAGAAATGTTAACAATTACTGATGAACGCACAGCGTCTCCTGAAGCGGACTTGTTACGGGCTCTCTGGATATAAGTTCCAATGTTGATAGCTATTACTCCGGCAAGGATAACAATAATAGCAATTACGACGATCATCTCCATTAAGGAGAAACCTGCTTTAGATTTGTAATACCTTTTCATAAATATACCCCTAGTTAAAGCTAAGTATTGGTAAGTACATTTACATTATACAGACCTGTTTGAAGAAATTCAATAACTTATTAACAATTTGTTAAAATTTTTAACTAACTGTGTACTTGAAGATTAATGGTAATTTGTTAACAAAAAAGGGGAACGGTTTCCCGTTCCCCTTTCACACTTTAATCAATCTAGATTAAGCTGCATCGATCAAAGATGTAACATAAGAGTTACTAGCATTGTGTGCAGAGATTGAAGAAGCTGCGTTTCTGGATCTGTTGATGTAACCAGCGATGTTCATAAGGAGAACTGCAGCAAGGATAACGATGATAGCGATAACGAGTACCATCTCAATAAGTGTGAAACCCTTCTTTGTCTTCTGAATCTTCTTCATTTGTTCTTACCTCCTAGTAAGTATTAAGTTTGTATCTTTAGTATAGCACCTTGTTTTTAAAATGCAATACCTTTTTCAATATTTTTTCACATTTTTTCCACAATTCATTTTTGACTGTGAAAAGTGTGATCAAATTACTCTTCCGGAACCTCTTCTCCGTCAGCACCAGGAATCGGAGCAGCACCTGCCTCAAGTACGCCTGCGAGAGTCTGAGAATTTACAGCCTCACGGAAAATTGCATTAGAGTAATATGTTGCGAACGGTCTGTCACCAGCGATTGCATCCTGGTCAGTCATAAGTACCATAAACCACTCACTGTTAGGATCGTCAAATATGAACGGCTGGCCGATGTGTCCACCAGTTGTATTGATATTCGTAGATCCAGCCCATGTGATATAAGGTGCACCCATATCAGGCTCTGATACTCTACTGTTGAATGTAGCAGAGTAGAAATCAATCTCAGCAGTCATCAGGATATATCCTGCTTCAGACTTTATGCTTATAGAGTTGATCTTAATGCAATCAGGATCAACAGCCTCGATAGTCTTAAGAGCATTTACAAACTCATTATATCCGACTATACCTGCTGTACCCTGCCAGCCCATAGAACTGATGTACTCATTCCAAAGAGCCTCATCTGCTACTCCGTTTGTAATAACAGTTGTATTTCTGTTGTAGTTAGGAATGTTAAATCCGTCTGTTGTAGAGTACTGAACGACAATTCTCTTCAGAATAAGTGAATCTGAAGCGATATTTCCGTTAGGTAAAGTTACTGCATCAGCTGCAACATCCTGTGCTTCAACAGATACAAGATAAGGACAACCTGCATCCTCAAATGTCTTAAGTACATACTGCTCGATCGACTCAGCACAAATTACAGGAAGGAAAGTTCCCTCTACTTCAGCGATATTTGTCTTGAGTTCATCGATCTGAGCCTGTGTAGCGGCATTCTGTGTCTTCAAAGACTCATAGTAATCAAGCTGGTCCTGAAGCTCCTGCCTCTTGACTACAAGTTCATCATACTTGCCGTCTAATGTTCTGATTCCAAAGAAATAAATAGCAAAGACTACGACAACGATTGCAAGGAACATTACGCCGTATCTTTCACGATCTCCAAGATTACCCATTATTCAGCTACCTCCTCTTCTGCTGCCGGCTCGGCTGCAACAATGTAGTAAAGTTCAATCTCAACATTACCTGATGCAATTCCGGAAACCTTGTTGTTAGCCTGAATAATTGCGAATTCCTCAGGAGAAACAGTTACATTATTAATAGTAACACTATTGAGAGTGTAGTTAATGCCGTTTGCCGAGTAAGTTGAAACATCTGTGTATTCGAATGAGGCATTAGCTTCTACAACCTGAGAATCTACACCGCCCAATGCAATTACACCTGTTTCAGTTGTTGCATAGTGACAGATGGAAACGATGTAGTCAGCTGTAAGATTACCTGTGATTGTGAAATCATAGTAGTTATCGATAGGGTTATCAGCTGACTCAGGGTTCTGAGCAAGAGAATTATCTCTCTGAACATTAGGAGATACATAACTTGTAAATACATCATTCTGGTTAAGCATATAACAGATGTTAGCTGCATCATAATAACTGAATGTAGTACCGCTAATTGAAAGATTGTTTCCGGAAAGTGTATACGAATCTACATACGCACTGCTCGGTATGTTAGCACCGATGAGATCAACAATTGCAGTATCAGCAGGATTATGCTGGTTAACAATTCTTCTCATCTCAGTGAGTGTGTAATAATACTGATTCTTCTCGTTAATTTCCTGCTGCAAAGACTGTGACTTGAGCTCAAGACCAGCATACTCTTCACTAGCAAGAGTCTTATTGAGATTATCAATATCCTTCTTAACTCCGCTGTTACGGAACCACTTATATGCAGTCAGAGCCAAGCTGACACCGATTGCAATAATACCGATGAAAACGACAACAGCAAGAATCTGTGTCTGTCTACGGGCATTAGCTGTAAAACTTGCAAAGAAGTTAATATCCTTCTTTGCATAGCCCTTATTAGATCCAAATAAAGCCATATTCTAACTTCCTCCTCCTTATCAGTCATTCCTGATCAACGCACCGCAGCAGTTAACGAACTGAGGGAGCATGAAATCTTTGGGACCATTTACTGTGCTAAGTGTGTTGAGTAACTCAACCTGCGTAGAAAGCTGACTGGAAAGTTCCTTGTCAATCTTCTTGTATCCTGCACCGGAACCATAGAGGAAACATGTGCTGATACTATCGATATGGAACTTTGAGATAGCAAACTGAGCAGTACGGGATACAGCATCAGTAAGACTCTTGAAGTAAGCATTAGCTGCACTCTGAAGTGCAGGTACTTCTGCAAGAGACTCATGCCACAGATCGATATCAGAAGGATCAACAGAAACATCTGAATCACTCTTTGTGATATTCAATCTTCTAGCAAGAGAAGACTGATTATCGCCGCCCTGAAGCTTCTTCATAGACTCAGCTACCTGACGGATGCTGTTGTGACCAAACTGAAGTCTTCTTGTAAGGATAGGGAATCCTCTATCCAGAATTGTTACAGTTGTTGTAGCACCTGAAAGCTCAATAAGAAGGATTGTTGTCTGTGAGACATTAACATTACCGTTAATGATTCCACCATCAAAGAGCTTACGTACAGCATTCTGATTTGTATCAAGTGCAACAGGTGTCTTCTCCATATCCTTGAGGAAGTCTCTGTATGCCAAAACAGTATCTGTAGGTGCTGCTGTAGCTCTTACCTTAAGCTTCTTGGCATTTGTCTCCTCGTCAACAGCATCACCATAAACGATGTAGTCAACAGACATATCCTTACTGTTGCTCTGACCCATAAGCTCGTACTTAACCATATCACTGATCTGTGAAGCACCTACCTGAGGAATCTCAAGGTCACGTGTATGCATGAAAGCACCGTCAGTTGTAATTATTGTGCCCTTATTTGAAATACCGAGCTTAGCCCAAGCATGCTTAAGAGCCATATTGATGCCAAATGCATCAGCAATCTGACCATCATTGATTGAATCAGCATCGAGCGGTACAACACCAAACTTCTCGATACTTACCTGTCCTGTCTTTGAATTATAGGAACCTACAGCAAGCTTCAAGTTGGAGCTGGACATATCCAAAACCATATACTGTGTTCCTCTTCCTGTTGTTAAAGCCATTTTTTATCTCCTTTCACTGTATGTACTGCGCCATGCTGAAGATAGGCATTGCGATACCACCAACAACAAGTCCGACGATAATAGCCATAACTACGAGCATACAAGGCTCCAAAGCGGCCGTCATTTTTGCAGTTGCTGCATCTGCCTCATCCTCAAAGAAGTCAGCTGCCTTGTCAAGAATTGTATCAAGAGTACCTGACTCCTCACCTATTGCAGTCATTGCATAGATCATGGGAGGGAACTCAGTAATATTTTTAATTGACTTTGAAAGCGAAGTACCTTTACGAATCTCGAGTCTCGCATCAGAAAGTTTCTTCTCAAGAATTACATTATCAAGAGAAGCACCTGTGATCTCAACTGCTGTAAGAACGGAGATACCGGACTTAAGAAGTGTAGATACTGTTCTCGTAAATCTTGCTGCTGCATTCATTCTTGTTGCTTTACCTACGATAGGTATTCTAAGAACCATAGTATCCCACTGAGCATGGCCCTTCTCGCTTCTCTTCCAAACATTGAAGCCGAACCAGCCACCACCGATGACTATGGCATATACATACCAGAAATGAACGAACGAATCAGATATCGCCATGATAGCCTTGGTAAGACCCGGCAAATCACCGCCCAAATCCTTGATTGTGTTTGCAATACCCGGAACCAGGAAGGTCATAAGACCTACAACGATTGCAACGGTAACGAATGCAAGAATCTTAGGATAGACGAGTGCTGATGAAATCTTGTTCTTGAGTTTTGCTTCCTTAGCGAAGTGAACTGCAAGACGCTCCATAATTTCATCAAGACGACCGGACTCCTCACCGGCTGCGATCATTGAAGTCATGATCGTCGGCAGAACATCGTTCTGATTCTTGAATGCTTCTGACAGGGATCTACCAGACTGGATTTCCTCGTAGATTTCACCAATACATCTCTTGGATCTCCTGGTCTCACACTGCTGATACAGCATATCCAAGGATCTGACAACAGTGATACCTGCAGAGAGAAGCGACGCGAGCTGTCGTGAAATCATAACGAGCTCTTTTGTGTTGAGCCTCTTACTGCCAATTTCCATGTTGGCAAGCCCCTGGCCTCTATCAAGTTCAATCGAGACAATGTACTTGCCGTCAGCTTTAAGCTTTCTTGATGCATCTGCTATACTGCCCGCATCAATTACGCCGGAAGTTGACTTGCCTGCATTGTCCAGAACCTGATATCTGAAATTAGGCATAAACTATTTCCTCCTGTGTTAATAAATTACTTACTGAAAGTCAATATCGCCGAAGAGCGGGCTGTTTGCAGGACCGCCGACATTATTGATATATCTCTTAAGATCGTCCGGGAAACGGCATCTTTGCATAGCTGTCTCTCTGGAGATAATCTTACGCTTAACAAGCTCGGCAAGATAGAAATCGAGAGGACACATACCAGCCTGAAGATTCGTGGCGATGGCACTGTCGATTTGATATGTCTTACCTTCACGGATATTGTTACGGATAGCATCATTAGCAAGCATAATCTCAAATGCTGCGCAACGGCCGCCTGAGATTCTCGGAACAAGAGTCTGGCAGATAACTGCAACAAGGATTGATCCTAACTGGACTCTGATCTGATCCTGCTGATGAGGCGGGAAAACGTCGATGATACGGTTAACAGTATCTGATGCTGATGATGTATGAAGTGTTGAAAGAACCAAGTGACCAGTCTCAGCAGCTGTAATAGCAGTACTGATTGTATCAAGGTCACGCATCTCACCTACAAGGATAACATCAGGATCCTCACGGAGAGCAGCTCTCAATGCATTCGCAAATGAAAGTGTATCCTCATGGATCTCTCTTTGGTTAATCATAGCTTCACCATGCTGGTGGAGATACTCGATAGGTTCCTCAAGAGTAAGTACATGGCAACGCTTAACGCTGTTGATATGTCCTACCATAGCTGCAAGTGTTGTGGACTTACCTGAACCCGTAGGTCCTGTAACGAGGATCAATCCTCTCGGCTTCAAAGCAAGATCCTTGAAGAGCAACGGGAGTCCGAGTCTCTCACAAGTAGGTATCTCGTTTGTAATTGTTCTTGCAGCAAGAGCATAGGTTCCTCTCTGCTTGTAGATGTTACATCTGAAACGACTGTAATCAGCTACTACGAAGGAGAAGTCGATCTCTCCTCTTTCTGCAAGATACTGCTGTCTTGACTTATCAAGCATCGACTTACACAGAAATTCTGTATCTGCCGGTGTCAAAATCTGATTCGTCAAAGGCATGAGCTCACCTGATACTCTGATCATCGGAGGGAGACCAGCAGTAATATGCGTATCTGATGCCCCTCTTCTGACTGCCTCAGCCAGTACTGCCTCCATTGTAAGGCTGAATCCTTCCACTTTTTGTACCTCCTGTTATTAACCGTCTACTGAATAAGCAACTCTGTTAGCCTCGGCAAGCGTCGTGATTCCCTCGACTACTAGCGAAAGGGCTGAATCCATAAGCATCTGCGTACCTTCCTTAACAGCAAGCTGACGCATATCTTCTTCCGGTGCTCTCTTCTCAAGAAGCACCTTCATACCCTTAGTAATAACAACAACTTCGTGAATAGCAATTCTTCCCTTATAACCGGAACCATTACAATCGGTACAACCTTCACCTTTGTAAAGCTTCTGGCCGGGTTCGAAATTGTACTTTCTAATAACATCTTCGTCAGCTTCATATGCCTTTCTGCAGTTAGTGCAGATACGACGGACAAGACGCTGAGCAACAACGCCGACAAGAGCCGAAGAAACCATGTAAGGCTCAAGGCCCATATCAACAAGACGGTTAATCGACGATACCGCATCGTTCGTATGGATTGTACTGAAAACAAGGTGACCGGTGATAGCAGCTCTCATAGCAATCTCAGCTGTCTCACCGTCTCGAATCTCACCGACGAGGATGATATCAGGGTCCTGACGGAGAATAGAACGAAGACCTGACGCGAATGTCATACCGGCCTTTGCATTAACCTGAACCTGGTTAAGACCGGGGATACGGATCTCGACAGGGTCCTCAACAGTAATGATATTAACTTCGGGAGTATTCTTCTCTGAAAGAAGTGTATAAAGAGTGGTTGTCTTACCTGAACCAGTAGGTCCTGAGATAAGGCAGATTCCCTGAGGAACCTTGATGATCTTGTCAATCATCTCATTATTATGATCGGAAATACCGAGATAAGAACGGTTAAGATTACCATCGTTCTTAGCAAGGATACGGATAACGGTCTTCTCACCCCAGATTGTAGGAAGTATGGATACACGCATATCGACCGGTGTTCCGTTGATTTCAGTCTGGATACGACCATCCTGAGGGATACGCTTCTCGGCAATATTCATTCCACCGAGAATCTTAATTCTTGTTGTAATAGCATCTCTGGCGGATACAGGGTTACTCATAATCTCCTGCATAACGCCGTCAATTCTGATACGTACACGAACTCGATCTTCCATCGGCTCGATATGAATATCTGATGATCCTGCTCTGATAGCAAAGTCAATCATGGAATTAACAAGCTTAACAACAGGTGCACTGTTTACAGCTTCTGCAACTTCATCGGAAAGACCGTCAATATCATCGGCGCTGAAATCTTCACCAAGCTCTCTAGCAGCCTCACTGGCGGTCGTCCTACCATAGTTAACCTTAATTGTGTCAAGAATACCTGTTCTCGTTGCAAGCATAAGAACGATTTCATAACCGGTTCTGAACTGCAAGTCATCCTGAACAAGGATATTAAGAGGATCATCAATGGCAACTACAAGCTTCTCTTCGTCAAAACCAATAGGTACAACTGTATTCTCAGTACAATACTTCTCATCAAGAAGATCAAGCGCCTTAGGATCTACATCAATACTCGTAAGATCGATAATCGGATAATTGTACTGGCTTGATACGGCACGCAGTATGTCAAACTCTGACATAAGGCCCATCTCGGTAATAACTTCTCCAAGACGCTTACCTGTTTCTTTCTGAACGCTCAATGCCTCAGCAAGTTCAGCAGCAGTCAGGAAACCACTCTCGATCAGGATATCTCCCAATCTCTTCATGTTCGCTTCTAAGCCTGTGTTTTCCACGTGATTCTCCAATCGTATGAAAAAATATAAAAAATATAAAAAGGCAACGCAAAGCGCATAAAGCCAAAATATATCTTTAAAAACTATACATCAGCACCTCTAAAAAAACAAGATTTATTTACCTATTTTTAAGGCAATATGTAGGCAATATGGAAATAGAAATTCTTTTTATTTATAATTTATCAAGTTAAGTATTCTATATTAAACTAAGCTAACTGATGGAGGTTCGTATGTCAGGTCATTCCAAGTGGAATAATATCAAGCGTAAAAAGGAAGCTGCAGATTCAGCTAAGGGTGCAATCTTTACAAAGATGGCTAAGCTCATTGCTATTGCCGTTAAGGAAGGCGGACCCGATCCGGACAATAATTCAAAACTTAAGGATGTAGTAGCAAAGGCTAAAGCTGCAAATATGCCTAATGACAACATCAAAAGAGCAATTCAGAAGGCTGCAGGTGCCGGAGAAGGCGACGACTATGAAGAGATTCAGTATGAAGGATATGGCCCCGGCGGAATTGCAATCATGGTGCGCGCCTTAACGAACAACAGGAACAGAACAGCGGCAGATGTACGCCATATGTTCTCAAAGTTCGGAGGTCAGTTGGGAGTTGATGGAAGTGTATCCTTCCTTTTCGAAGAGAAAGGCGTAATCCTTATCTCCCGTGAAGATTATGAGGATGAGGACAAAGTTATGGAGGATGCTCTTGAAGCAGGTGCATCCGACTTCGTCGCTGAAGAAGAATACTATGAGATTGATACTGCACCTGAGGACTATTACACCGTCAAGGATGCACTCGAGGCAAAGGGATATGAATTCATTGATGCCAGTGTCGGCCCTGTTGCTATCACTCTTAACAAAGTAGAAGACCCCGCCATCTGTGAGAATCTCGAGAAGATGCTCGATATGATGGAAGAAAACGAGGATGTTCAGGAAGTTTACCATACCTGGGATAACTGATGTCCGATAATAAAGACAAACAATCAAGTGAGACCAAAAGGTCAAAGCTGATACCGGAATTAAGGGCTACACTCAAGAAAACTAACCTGTCGCTCGATAATGCCCGGCACAGAACTTCGGAACCCAATTCGGAGATAGTTTTAAGCAGCGAGGCTTTAACGAGAGAATTTCTCTCCAGAATTGCAATCATTGCTTTCGTCGGACAATCCGGTACCGGAAAGAGCACGAGAGCTATTGCTGTAGCAAGACAAAATAACATCGAGTATTTGATCGATGATGGCCTGCTGATTAACGGGGGAAGGATTGTAGCCGGAACTTCAGCTAAGAAAGCACCGAGCAAGATGGAGTCTGTACGACAGGCTTTGTTTGTTGATCCTACGAGATCTCAAGTCATGCGAAGGGCCATAGTCGAGAGTAATCCCAAAGCTATCATGATACTTGGTACAAGTGATTCGATGCTTGAGAAGATTACGGGTAATTTATGGCTCAACAGACCATCGATGCTTATTAGGATCGAGGATGTCTCCACCGAAGAAGAAAGAAGACATGCACGTAACACAAGAATGAACGAGGGTATGCATACTATCCCCGTCCCTACAATGGAGATTAAGCATGAGTTCTCAGGATACTTCTCCGATCCGTTGAATAGAATCAGGCAACGTCTTGATCTTGAGAAAGGCGGCGTTTCCTTGGAGGGTGAGAATGAGAGAACAATGATCCGTCCCACCTTCTCATCTCTGGGTTCATACTCTATTGCCGATGAAGCTCTTCTTGACCTTATCAAAATTTCTCTTAAGGATATTCCCGGATATGGCGGTATTATCAATTTTAAGAGTGAGAAGAGAACTATCGGTGTTGTGTTTACTATTGATCTTGCTTTGCTTTATGGTTTTGATGCACAGAAGGTACTTCTGGATGCACAGCAAAGAATAGGAAATGCCGTTGAACAGTACACGGCCATAACAGTAGTTTCTGTTAATATACGTGCCGGCAGGCTCATACATGGAAAGGAAGCGGTCTAATGGAAACAATCTATACTATTCCGGTTAATGATGCATATAATGCAGAAAGCGAATGTCCTCTATGTCTGCTTAGGAAAAAAGCTGAGGATAACGAATTAGATTACTATCTTGGTCCGTCACTTATGGAGCCTGATACAAGAAAAGTGACAAACAAGACCGGCTTCTGCCCTGATCACATGGCAAAGCTCAATAAAAGAGTTACGAACAGATTGGGACTGGCTCTGGTTATTCATACACACCTTCTCGATTACGATGAGGATATTACGGAAGAACTTCTTGAGGCTGCGCCTGCCAAAGCAGGCCTTATTAGAGGAAGATCATCGGACTATAAGGCAGTTCTTAAGGATCTCGCGGACAGAATAGACAAGAGGACAGCAAGCTGCCCTGTCTGCGATAAGATGAACAAGACTATCGAGCGCTACAATGAAGTAATTATGCATATGTTCTCGCATGATGCCGGATTTAAGCAAAAGTTTTTAAACACGAAGTCACACTGTCTTCCCCATACAGCAGCCCTGCTTCGAACTGCCGCATCAAAACTCTCGCAAAATGATGCAGCTGATTTTGTAACAGCCCTTGCAGAAGGTAGCAATTCTTACTTCAAGGAACTTGAGAAAGATGTTGAATGGTTCACACAGAAATTTGATTACAGAAATAAGGATAAGTCTTGGGGTAACAGTAAAAATGCCATCCAACGTTCAATGAGATTCCTTTCATCAGACAGAGGTGATTTCAATGAAGGATGAATTCAGGACCGAGCTTGAATTAATGACGGATTATACCGTCGATGACACAAAAAAATCTTTAAGTGTTCTTATCAAACACGATTTCTATTCTTCAGATAATGATAATGGAAGAAGCATTTTGGAGAAAATACTTGATGGTCTTCTTCTCACTTCTGATTCTATAAGCAGATTAATAATCACAGATTCTGCTGTTAAACTGATTGAATCATCCGAGGTTCTAAATTCGTTAATTAGTACAGTACGAATCAGCCTTATATGTAAGGACAGTATGGAGTTTTACGGAATAGAATCACCTGTATTAACAAACGAAAAAGTCAGAATAGTCCCGATGGAGGAGATCACAGATATCATAATACAGGATCCCCCAGAACTGATAATTGAGTAATTGTAAAAACAAAAAAGAGGATCGGCATTTGCCGATCCTCTTTTTTACTTTGTGATTAAAGTCATCATCCGTATGTGAAGTATCTGCACTCATCAGATACTACAGAGAAGTCTGTAAGATCTCTGTAAGCTGTATCTCTTCCGGGAGGTGTAATAGAAGGTGTAGGACAGTACGGAATGTTAAACTGATTACCATTACCACAATCAATACCGCCGCATGCAATTCTTCCGTAATACACATGAGACTCAGCGTTATGTACTGAGAATACACCGCCGCCGGCACCACCCGGTGTAGTGCTATACAAACCGAGGAAGCAAGTCAGTACACAATTGTGATTACCACTAATCGAGACCTGTGTTCCACCAGTATATGTACTCAAAATTCTAGTTCTCGGAATCTTTGTCTGATTAAGTTTTGTAACATCAGTATATGCAGCTGAAGTGTATACAGTTGTATCTACGATTCCGCTCAAAGTACCATCACTGGGATTACCTGAGCCGTCATTTCCTATTTTGACAGTTGCACCATCCAATAAGTAAATAAAGAACTCACTAGTATCAGAACCTCCGGATACCTGGATACTGCCGTTACCTTTAAAATAGAGACATTTATCCTCAGCGATGACAAGATACACATTACCGGAACTAAGATTACATGTAATAACACTATCTATTCCAATGTTATCGTTAATGTGGTATGTCTTTCCACCAACGAATGCAGTAGGAAGATCTGCTTCGCTATTGATCTCGATAATATCCTGTGCCTCAGCAACAGCACTCATCTGATCAGCTACTTCGCTTACTGTGTCAACATAATCACCAGGCGTCAAATAAGAAATCATATCCGAAGTTACAGGAGCATATCCCTCAGATTCTTCGTGGAAAGAAGGATCATTCGCGCCCAGACCGGTACGATCTGCTGTTATGCCATCCTCATAGTAGACATCTCCGGTTACAGTATTATCGTCAAAGAACTGACCGTTAAATGTCTGTCGGAATGTAGTGGGACCAAAACCACTCCTTGAACCATCGTCTTCTGGCTTAAGATCAAAATACATATTATTAATACCATACAAAGTGAATGCATTAGTTCCAACTGCCGCAGTAGGAGATCCACCATTGTAATTATAGAAAGGAGAATTTGTTCCCCAGAAGTAGAGATTACCATACTGTCGATCCGCTGCAGGAGTTGTATCTTCAACAGCTGCACCTGTTCTCGTCCTGGTGCAAGGATTGTTCTGATTACCATTTGCTCCAAAAGCAAAACCGGCATTGGCACCCATAAAATAAACATCACGTGCAAGTACAACGTCACCGTATGCCAAATAACCATCTGTAATCAGTGTTGAGTAAATACCGAGACCATCAACATTTGAATGGCTGGTATCAGGCGCATGAAGGAAAATAACATTATCAGGTGAATCATAACTAACCTGGGTAGCACGTCCGTTATCTTCAATATAATTAACATTGACACCGAAGTTTACATTATTCAATATGCCACCATCGCCTAACTCTACGAGTGTATTAAAGCTTGCCGGGGGGACATCCTCACCACGGTTTCTCTCAAGAACCAAGAGATAGTATTCTGCAATACCATTAATCTCACACTTGCATTCAATTCCAATCTTATTGGGCTTGTTCTCGTCACCCATACAATAGAAATATGCGGAACACTCGGAACCACCGAGGCTCATACCGGGAAGGTCTTCAGTCTTAAAAATAACTACAGAGCCACTTCCTGTTCCCTTTGCAAGTTCGACAAGCTGCGCATCAGTTATCTGCTGCGAGTAAATAGCCTGCCAGATTGTCTGGGACAGTGATGTAACCGTCAATCGAGCCTGACTGTTCATCGCATTGGTATAGACTCTCTGTCTGCCTGCGATGGAGATCATCAATGCTGTCGTTATGAAGATTAACGACAAAGCTACGATAAAGATGATTGTTACGAGGATAACACCGCTCTTGGTTAACAAACCTGAGTGTTTCTTGTTAGTCTTACGCATAAACGTGCCCTTCCTCATGTAGTTTCTTGAAGTCGTATTTGTTTACAATTACGACATTTTTTCTATTAACTTAAGCCTATTATAAGACAGGTTAAATTGATTTTCAATATGTTTTATCATTAATTTTTCATTCTTTGTTAACAAATTGTTCATTTTTGTTCATCTTCAATTACTTCTTTTTCGATGGGGGCACCGGCCGGACCGAACTTCTCGAACTCCTCTTTCTTGGTCGCGATCAAGTGATAATCCGTCTGAGTGGCGAATCTTAAGACGGAAGCTGCGTAATACTTGCCTTCCCTGTTCTTCTTGACACGGGTCCTTCCGAAGAACTCACCGTCATTCGGGCACTCGTAGAGTCCATAAGAGGATTTACGTATTCTGAACGGAGGAATCTTCCGGGACAACTTCGCGTCGCATACCGGGCACCGGCGGTTAAGGCCGGCAACCATATCGAACGCCTGGGGAGCGCTGTCGCAAGCACCCCCTACCCTTGCATACTCGCGCTTCAGATCACAATTATGAGATGAACTCGAAATTACACTTAATACCTCGCTTGTCTTGTTGTGTTCAAAGATATTACGGAAGATCTCGCCCGTATACCTCGCATCCGCGGTGGCACTGTGGAATGAATCCACTTTGGGCACATTATAGTAGTCGACAGCAAACTCTACGCTCCTCTGCCTGCCCTTCTCTGTTGAAAAGACCGAGAACAAAGGCTGGACATCAATGAAAAACATATTAAGCTTATCGTCCATGTCGAAGAACTTGAGGTTCATCTTGAGCATATCGGGGTCGGAATTGCCCCAACCCGCCAGTATCGGATCATTACCGCAGAATTCACGGAACTGCTCGTAGGCTTCGGCAAAAGGCTTGCCCTTACTTAAATCCTCATTAGTCTTATGAGTTACTTTCTTTACATGGAAATGTATCGTCCTGTAGCATACAGGTCTTATATCACAGGAAAAGACACCGATATTATGGATAGTTCCTCCGGAGTATTCATACTTAACAGCGCCGATCTCGATTATCTCGCCGGTAAGCTTTGAAGTATCAAACCCGTACTCTTTTCCCGGAAGCGGCTGATTCCACTCAAGATCAAAGACTACGAATATATCACCTTCAGTTATCTTTCTGCTCAGCATCTGCAGTTCCCTTCCCGGATCTATCGTGTTCAGTATTTCTCACAACATTATATATGACAACGCCCGAACACAAAATCCATACAATTATCGAGACAATGGCAACCGAGTTGTCAGAGGTAATCCTGATCTGATAATCGGAAATGCCGTCGGAATAGTAAACCCCCGCGAGTTTTCCACCCAGATCAAAGGTGTCACAGGATACGTTCCCATCAGGTCCCTTCACGCGGATTCGGTAATTATCACTATAAGAAACTGAGGTTACGATAGTATTATATCCGGGCATTGAAGCAGGATTGGGACCCTCTATCACCGCATCGTACCTGTTCATGGGTACCAAACGGTCAATAAGCTCATTCAAAACTGAATCATTAACCCGCCAAAGGCTAAGGCAAGCCGACGATTCCGACGGAGATGTCACCTGCCTTAAGTTAACATCAGAGGTGCCGCGCCTTATCTGCTTGAAGTAAGAACCGGTAAATGTACTCTCCACATCAGTCTCAGAGTACTGCTCAGTAAGCGTCACCTGCCCTCCGAAAGACGAATACAGATAATAAGCCGACCCGGGATCCATTCCCTCGGCCCTGAGCAAAACCTCAGTGGAATCACCCGGCACATTAACACTGTAAAGCCCCGGAACCATCTCATTGACTCCGCTCGCGAAAACAGTAAAGGCATCCGCCTGTTCAAACAGTTCACCAAGAACAGAATTTCTCGATATGACATTGTAAATTGCAGGGACGGTAAGCTGGTCAATGCCTTCTCTCAGATCCGCTTCAACATTGATACATTCGGAAAAATCACCTGCAAGAGGCAGATAATCGTCAGTTTCAACGGTAATATCAAACTTCGGATCAGCCGATGAATAGGGGGAAATCGATGAGATGTTGCCATACATAGTCGAGACCGACAGGCTGTACATTGTGTTGATTGCGATACCTGCTGCTCCCAACGCAACAAAAACATTAACTGCTTTCTTCTTGTCTGACAGGAACAAAAGGAAGCATATTCCCCAGAAGATAGCAGCGCCGCCGCTATACCAGAGATTAAATATACTTCTCGACACCTCACCCGAGGAAGACGAGTTGGCAACCGTGATGAGTGCCAGAATTGAGAATACGGATATATAGATATCAGATGATTTAAGATTGGTTATATTACGAAGAGATATAGCCGTCATAAGGAAAAGTACGATACAAAGTGCCGTGAATCTCGAGAACTCGGCAGTACCGGGATTACCCACAACGGACAATATTGCACTTAGAAGAGTCCATGATGCGCTTACAGGTATGAGGACGATCATGAGGACTGCGCACGCCTTAGCCTTAAACGGGATACTCCTGTTAAGGAAAAACAGGAGAACAAGCATCATGACGAGTATGGTCATGCTCATAACGGGGTTTATACCGGGCAGAGGGATCTCGATTACAGACCCGTCAAGCATTGAAGTCAAAAGGTCAAAGTACTTGAACGATACATGGCTGTTCGTAAACTCTTGCCCGATATCGATAAACTTCAACCCGGCAAAAGCAAGAGGTATAAAAACCGGCAGCATGCAAATGAGTGATACGCCGTAAGCCATGAATGCACGCCGTACCTTAACCTGTCCGATAAGGCTTTTAAAGAAGAATACAACACAGACTGTAAATATAAGACCTGTGAGGATTCCGTATATGCCGCCTGTTATAAACATTGAGAAACAAACGACTGTCTTCCAGTAATTTATTTTACTGTCATTCCTTAGAAGGTCATCAACAGAAGCGGCCACATAGGGCATAACAATCATTACATTGAATACCTGAGGATTTGTGGAGGCAACCAGGCTGACAGCCGATACCGCACACGCTACGGAAAGCAAAACAGACCAGTGTTTGCTGTTCTTAACATGTTCGGAAGAGAATCTGTAAACACCGGCAGAAAGAAGCCCGAATCTAAAATAGAAGAAGATACGCAGAAGAAATGACCCTAACCTTCCGCCTATCAGCAAGCACAGAATAAATGAGGGATAAAAACGCCTCGTCAGGATATCGCACAGAAAATCCGAATAGAAGATGCGGCCTTGCGAAAGCAGCCCCTTCATCTGCTCGATATCCCTCATCTGCCTTGTAACGGACGAGAAAAGAAGGTCCGGAGCCTTGTTCAAAGAGAGCATCAGGATAACACACGGTATAAAAAATGCCGCGAAGAGCCAGAAGAACTCGTCGGAATTAAGTCTCCTCGTCTTCATTAAACGGGATCTCCTCTATCTGCTCAGGCAAAGCTTTCTTCTCGGGACGGTTAAGTCTTGATATAACTATCACAATCGCAAGGATAAGAACACCGGCAATCGAGATGATAAGTGAAGGAACAAATCCTGCAGGTCTGTACTTGAGCATAACCTCATGAGTACCGGCATCAAGATAGATGCCGCACAAAGCATCCTGTACCGGAACAAGTTCGGTCTGCTGTCCGTCCACCGTAACTTCAAAGCCTTCTGTATAGGGGATAGTCAAAAGCATGAATCCCCCCTCACCTGCATCGATCGTTCCGCGAATCGTAGTGTCGTCGTAGGATGTGACATCAAGTTGTCTTTGGCCAAACAGCGATACCATACGCTCGTACGCTTCAGTATTAAGTTCGTAAGCATACACGTGGAGCTTACCTGCAGGCGAATCGTTATATGTGATCGTGCATGACAACGGCTCTCCCGTATATCTTCCAAGATAGATAGTCTGGTAACTTCTTATTTCAAAGTCCTCACTTGCGTCACCGATACGGACACGTCCGCCCTTTGAGCAATCGGCATAGATATAGACGTCTGCTCCTATATCAGCCACATAGCAAGTAACGGTATAGGAACTCTTCGAACCTGTTGCCTCGAAGTCGTATTCCAGTCCGTTTGCAGAATCACCTCTGAATGTAAGTCCTTCCTCGTTGGAAGAAGTGATATACAGGGGACTGTAAACATCAGCCTCGAGTCCCATCGATCTTACAAGGTCATTCGTCTTAACAAAAACATCAGGAATAGCAGAGTTAGGCTCATAATCAATGACATCATCCGATACCATGTATCCGACAGCAAGTGCATCGGGGTTATCGTAGAAGATGACTTCACCGGATGAATCGACCTCGTCAAAAAGAAGAGGGATCGTGGCTGTCTCCTGTATCGTGGTGAGACCTCTGATACCAAGAAGAGCCGCCGTTACTCTGGTAAGTCCGGCATTACGCAGTCCGTTGATGCCGTTATTATGGAAACCGAAGTTTCTCATGTACTTAACAAAACTCTCACGGGCTGTTGATGAGAACACCGACATGCCTTTCACATCGTAAACAGACTGTATATCACAGATAAAGTTCGGGTAAAGCTCCGTCCTCTCGAAAGTCTTGTGCCCAGCTGAGCCTTCAACCGCCAAAGCGTGCTCATGGATTATCTGTCTGTTTTTGCCGTAGTATTCGTATCCTGTAAAGCCCTCGTGCTCTGATACCCTCGCGATCGTGAACCCGGAAGCTGTAGCAGTCTCAAGCAGCATAGTTATAGTCAAAACGATCTGCATTATGTAGGTCTTCTGCCCCTTCGACAAAAGCACCGCGCGGAGCACAAAGCTCTGGACGAGCAGGAACAGGAGCGACAGGCCGATCTGCTGGTAACCCTCATCTCCCGTGCCGAACTTTTCGAAAAGGAGCAGGTACACGGCAGCACTTACGCACACCGCCGTCAGCTGGCCGTGAGTAAAGGTCTTAAGCACCCTTATTGTCATGAAAGCTATTATGAGGACCACGAAGCTCATCATGTAGGACTGTCTGTAAGGAATCTGGTTGGGGTAGTGGAAGCCGTGCCAGATAAAGTTCAAGGTCTTGGTCGCGAAGCTTAAGTAAAGGAACGCGAGCATAAAGCCGAAGCCGATCTTCTTACGCAGGGTAATGACGGTATTATTTGCCGCCATGAAGAACAGCGGGAGCATGATAACGGCAACAGTACCGCAGGCAACATTGGCAAGTCCGCCTCTTATGTTGGGGTTCGCGCTTACAAGGAACCTTGCAAGGAAATCAAAAAGATTGTTCGTGGGGGCAAAATCAACGGGGAACTCGTCTCCCGTCGCAGATGAATTCTGTAAAATGAGGTAGGTCGGTATAACAACGACCGCGGAAATCGCACCTGCGATTACTGAACCCAGAGCAAATCTTCCCGCGGATGCAAAGAATGACCTGGCACCGAGTCTTTCCTTGGGCATAAATGCAAAGTAGGAAACTATCGAGAAAGGAACAAGGAAGATGCACAGCATGTATCCTGCGTAGTAGTTAGAGATAAGTGCTGTTGCAAGAGTGATAACGTAAAGTGCATAGCGCTTATTAACAAACAGATTAACAAGGCCTAAGCAGATCAGGGGCAGGAGCACATAAGCGTCACACCACATGATGTTCCAGAAATCAGTAAGGAACCAGCCGCACAGGGCGTAAGCGATACCGAATACGCATGTTATAAGGTCGTAGTGCTTCTCATCGATATATGAAAGGAACTTCGACATAAAAAGCGAAGCAAGTCCGGCGCGGACAGCCGTTATAAGCGCTACAAAGACCGGAAGAGTCTTATAAGGGAAAAGCAGAGCAAAGATGTTAAGAGGGCTTGCGCAATAATTGGCATATACAGCGTAAAACTCGTTGCCCAATCCGCTGTTCCATGAGTAGAAAATAGATCTTCCCTCGAGGATCTTGGCGCGCAGCTCGTATATGAACGGCATATACTGGTGGTAAAGATCGACCGTGAGCATGGTCTTGGTGCCTGCAGGGTAAACGCCGAGCAAAGCGAAAGTAATTACCACAGTTATAAACGGAAAAAAGAATGACAGGAAACGAAGGTTCCAGAAGAACCCTCCTACCTTATCAACAGTATTTTTAATCTTACCTGTTTGAACCATAGGAAGAATATTATCACATTTTGTAGCAATGCGGTAATAAAACGAACCGCCTTCTTATGTTAAAGTATTATAGATAATAATAAGAAGGAGTATTTATGGGGCTTAAGCTTCGTATAATCATCAATCCGTCATCGGGAAGAGAGACCTCTTTATCAGATCTCGATAACATCCTGCTGCACTTAAGCTCATACGGCAACCTTGAGCGTTCCGACATCTGCTACACGGCAGGCCAGTTCGACGCGATGAACTTCGCGATGAACACGAACGCATCTGATTATGATGCCGTAGTTGCGATGGGCGGAGACGGAACGGTAAACGAAGTGGTTACAGGTCTCATGAAGGGCGGAGTCGATCTGCCGCTTGCCATCTACACGGCAGGAACAGTAAACGATTTTGCCACCATAAACCACCTTCCCCATGTTCCCGCTGATTTCGCAAGGATGCTTGCAAGACCTTCTTATGTCAGGACCGACTGCGGCAAGGTAAACGACAGATATTTCCTTAACGTAGTCGCGGGAGGGCTCATGACCGATGTCGCATATAAGGTCAGTTCTGACTTTAAGACAGCAATAGGTCCTGCGGCGTACTGGATCACGGCCATGAAGGATCTGCCTACCATAAACAAGGCAGTCCCGCTTACGATAAAGGCCAACGGCAATACTTACAACGAAGAGGCCATCATGTTTATGATAGGCAACACCAAAAGTGTCGGGGGGTTCCGCAACCTTATGAGCAGAGCCGATATCACCGACGGACTTCTCGATGTTCTCGTGTTAAGGAAGATGGACCCTGTAGACGTTGTACCTTTGCTCGGCAGCCTTGTTATCGGAGAGCACATTAACAACGAACACGTTCTATATTTCCAGACTGAAAGTCTGACACTAGAGTCGGGCGAGAGTATTGTACTCGACATTGACGGCGAGGAAGGGCCTTCCCTGCCCGCGACTATAACTTGTATAAAGGAAGCCATCAATTTGATAGTTCCCGCTAAGGAGGAACCACTTTGAAAAAGAACAAAGACAACAAAAAGAACGAGATAAGAACACCCGAGTTCGAGATGCCGGGCAACGTCACCGAGAACAAAACCGAGACAGTCTCGGACATGTCAGGGTTTAACGAGTACAGTCTGTCGGGTGAGACAGAACCTACACTCGAGCAGGAGATTACATCCGGTGGTCCTACACCACGCAAGAAGGAAGTTCGTAAAAATGAGATCGCGCCCGTTAAGCTCGACCTTAAGCCTTCTGATTCCGATAAAGAGTCACGCCTTCCCGTCACGAAAGGCAACATAAGAAGTATTACGTTCCTTATCATCGCTTCCATCGTTGTTCTCGCGACAGTCGGAGCTTCGCTGTTTTATAACGCAGGTATCAAGGAGAAGCTGCAAAGTCCGCTTACGATTGGCGGCAAGGCTGTAGACAGCGCCGAGTTCAGCTTCATGTATCACTACATCCTGATCGATAACGGTGTTGATATATTCGCATCAGATACCCCCGAGATGCTTGCATCCCCTTCTATGGATACAAACTTTGCTACAAACAGGGATTACTTCCTCGATCTGACGGCACAGCAGATGCAGCTCACGCAGCTTCTTTACGATGATGCGACAGCACACGGATACGAGATAGAGAGCAAGCACTATGATCTTGCCAGAGCATATATCGACTGGCTCCAGGGCAAAGCTAACGAGCTCGGAGTTGATCTCGGAACTTACATAAGAGGTGTATTCGGTGATCAGGTTGATGAACAGGTTATTCTCTCCTGCCTTGCCAAGATGTACTTTACCGAGGACTACTCTTCGAACGCCAAGCTTGAGGAGCTGCAGGCCACGGAAGATCAGGCTGAGGAAGCATACCAGAACAATATGAATGCTTATGACGAAGTTTCTTATAAGCTTTTAAGAATCCGTTATGAGCAAAGAGATGAGGCATTTATCAATACTGCCAATCTCCATGCCCAGCAGATCATCGACGGTATGGGCCGCGACACTTCCATGTTCGAGACTGTTGCAGCACAGTATTTCTCCGGTGAGGCAGCCGCAGTACTGCAGGTTCCCGATTCCACTTTGACATCGGGTGCAAGATACGACGATTTCACACATACCGACTTCAGAGACTGGCTTTTTGACATCTCAAGAACCCCGGGCGATTCCGTTATCTTTAACGACGGTGACGGGTTCCCTATCATTCTTGTCTTCGTAAGCCGTGAAAGACAGACGGTTCCGCTAAGAGACGTAAGAATGGTTGAAGTATTGATCGATAATACAGGTGATGATCTTGTGCCCGGATTTGATGTGGCAAATGCACAGATGGTTGCTCAGGAGATCTACGATACTATCGGTGTGCAAGGCGAGGAGATCGATGTACAGACGATTGAGAACCTCTATAACGACGATATCATTAACGGTAATATCGTTATCACGCACAGTCAGGATACTTACCCCGGCAAATACGAAGGAATACTCGGCGACTGGATTTTCTCAGACGAGAGAGTCGCGGGAGACAAGGCATTCCTCGAGACAGAGAACGGCTACTACATCGTTTATCTGGTAGGCATATCCGAGAATCCCGAGTGGTATGATCGTGTTAACTCGTTCGTACGTATGAGAAACTATCAGGCATTCTTAAACGAGACCTTGAGCAGTTATGAATACCAGTTCAACCAGACAGGACTCGATAAGATAGCTGATGTACCGTAAAGGTTAATACTGATAATAAAAAGGACGGGAACTTCACTTCCCGTCCTTTTTGTTTTGCTTGATTAAGATATATACAAATCAGATGCCGGCTATTATTAGTGCAACGATGGACATAACGAATGTAAGTCCTACCGCGATTACAAGTATAGCCGCAATAACCTTGGTTAAAGCTGATTTTCTTCCTCTTCTGATATTATCGCTCTGCGTCATTTGAATCTCCGATCACTAACTCAAGTTCAATTCTGCGTCCGTCACGCTCTACTACAACCGGTATCTCATCACCGGGAACATGATTGTCGCGCACACTAATAATATCATCAGTATCGTTGATTTCAACCCCGTCAACGGAGATGATAAGGTCATCGGGCTGGATTCCGGCCTGGTCCGCAGGACCGTCAGGTTCAACCGATGAACAGAATACACCGGCAACAGCACCATAGTACTCATCTGATCTTACATTGCCGACAGTAAGACCAAGGTAAGGTCTGTTAGCAACATATCCGTTATTGATAATGGATTCTATCTCGTCAGCAACATCAGATATCGGGATAGCAAACCCGAGTCCCTCACCTGACGATATCTTCGCATTTGTAATGCCGATTACCTCGCCAAAAGAATTAATAAGCGGACCGCCGCTGTTTCCCGAATTAATGGATGCGTCCGTCTGGATGAGAGCCATTGTGTAACCGTTGTTATTGATCTCACGCCCGAGTGCGGATACAACACCTACAGTAACGGTACCCTCAAGCTGCCCTAACGGATTACCGATAGCAACGACGAGCTCACCGACCTGTAAAGTATCGGAATCACCGAGCGTTACATACTCGAACGGCTCATCCTGCTCCTCAACCTTAAGAACCGCAATATCAGTCTGGTAATCAGATCCGACTACCTCTGCATCGATAGGTCTTGTGTATCCGGGAACATCAACTACGATCTCGTAATCGGATCCCTCTTCCAAGGTATCGCTTATTACGTGCTCGTTCGTAACAACATAGCCGTCATCACTTATCAGGAAACCCGTACCTGAGAATACAGGGCTTGTAATGCCGTTGACCTCACCAAGAATATAGATGGAAACAGTCGCGGGACTTACAAGCCTTACGATCTCGACTGTACTTAAAGTCGTCTTATCAGGATCAGTTACACTTGCAGCATGCTCAAGAGAGAACTCGGGATCGACCGCAGGTGAAGGCCGGCGTTCAGACTCTTCCCTTTCAGGTTTTTCCTCATCCTCGCGCGGACCCTGAGTATAGGTCATGATTCCGGCATTGCCTGTTGACAGCTTGAATACATATACCGTCTGAATTGCCGTGAAAAGCACACAGCAAGCTGTTATAACCGATAGAATCGGCACTATATTTGTTTTCTTCTTTTCTTCATCCATTCTTAATACGCTCCCTTATTAAGGTATCGTTAAGCTTCTCAGGCATTATACGCCCTGCAGTTCTATCAGTCACGAACGACTTCAACAAATCCCCTTTTTCCTTCAAACAAGTGACCTTAAAGGACACCGATTCGCCGTAAACTGGGGATTCAACCATCCACTCATCCTGTCTTAGTGCGAAAATAAGCTTCTCCGCTATATCATATCCGGCTTTGATCTCGAACACGGAGCCTTCGCTCACCCTTACAAGCCCTGCATCTGCAACAGCCTGGGCGGCACAGTCGGTATAGGCTCTTACTAGTCCGCCCTTGCCTAAGAGTATGCCTCCGAAGTAGCGCGTCACGGTAATAACCGCGTTGCTTATCTCTTTCTTCGTCATTACATTCAATATCGGCATGCCTGCAGTACCTGAAGGCTCTCCGTCATCGCTGTACTTTTGCATATAACTTGAGCCTTCGGTTCTCCATGCGTAACACACATGCCTTGCATCAGGATACTCAGCTCTTACAGACGCGACAAAAGCTTCCGCCTCCTCAGCGCTTGTAACTTCTTTTGCATTTCCTATGAAAACTGACTTCGAGACTTCGATCCTGGAAGCTCCGTCACCAAAGAATGTGATCACTATGATCCGTGCTCCTTATACTTCTGGTATGCCATCAGAAGCAAAGACTTATCCTGACTGTAAGTAACTTTATTCATTGCATCCTTGATATCGTAGAAAACCGCACTTAAAACATTCTCCTCTTTATTCGGAACCGGCTTTTGCTCTTGCGCACTCATAATGAACCATGAAATGTTATTGTGTACGGGTTTCCTTCTTGAGATAGAGTAAAACTCATAATTAGTCTTGCCGCATGGGGCTATAACGCGGGCTTCAACACCTGTCTCGGTCTTGATTCTCTTAACGACAACATCGGTCATCTTCTGGTTAGCTCTTACTACGCCCTTCGGGAATGCCCACTCATGCTTATCGTTCTCTATCATGAGAACTTTATCACCGCAAAAAACGATACCGCCCGTGCAGTTTCTTATAAGCATACAGGTCCCCCCTTATTATTTTAAATATAAAGAGATTTTAGCATAAATTAATGTATAATGCCTATTATGATTAACGACAATCGAAAATATGATACCTCCGGTCTTAACAGGACACGGCACAACAAGGGTAATATCGCGTTATTGCAGAAAGTCTTCGTGATGCTTTCGCTTACGGCTGTGGTGTTAGGCCTGGTGCTTCTCGGAAGTGCTTTAGGCAAAAAACGTTCCGCTACCGTTACAGGTGAGAGTGAGGGCTCGGGTGCCGCTTCTATTGTAGGCACTATATCGACTCCGACCCCGACTGTTGCATATACAGTTCCTGAGTATCTTACGGATTCCGATACAGCAGTTGCCATGTGGGGCGAGCTTACACCGGCACAAGACCCCATCCCCTACGAGCATGTACCCGTGCAGGGGCTTTATATCGGAGCTGCCTTTAATCTTCAGAATAACCTCGACCTCGCATCCTCTTCCACCATCAACTCGGTCGTAATCGATTTGAAGGAAGCCGAGGGCGTGCTTTATAACTCATCCATCCCTCTTGCTTTGCAGACGAGCACAGTCGCTTCAAACTACGACCTTTCGAGCGTTTGTGAGCAGTGTCATGCAAGCGGCGTGCGCGTAATCGGAAGAATCGTGTGCTTCAAGGACCCGAGACTTGCTGAAGCTTCACCTGACCGCGCGATCTGCGACAGCACCGGCAGTGTGCTCCACTTCAGCAGCGAGGGTGAGCAGGCTTTCTTGAACCCCTATAATCCTGATAACTGGGAATATCTTATTGATATTGCCAAAGAAGCAATAAGCATGGGCGTTGATGAGATTCAGTTTGACTATGTAAGATTCCCGACAGGCTCCGCTGTCGAGGGCACTACCCCCTACTTTGGCATTGATGGCACTGTCCCCGAGCGCTATGAGGCTATTAACAGGTTCATAAGGACTGCCCGCGTCGCAATCCAGGATACGATGGGAATCCCTATCTCCTGCGACGTCTTCGGAATCGTAGTTACTTCAGACCTCGACGGAAGCAACTTAGGTCAGGACTGGATGACGGTGGGACTTGCAGGTGAAGATTCAGTCTGCCCGATGATCTACCCTTCGCACTATGCACTCGGCACCATGATAGGCGGAATCACTTACGATAAGCCCGACCTTGAGCCGTACGCGATCATGAACTCGGTATTAGCTCAGGGCAGCTCGGCATGGTATCAGGACGGCTACGCCACAGTAAGACCTTATGTTCAGGCTTTTACCGCGTCCTACATAGGAGAAGGCAATTACATGGAATACGATTACAATGCGATAAACGACCAGATCCGTGCCATTCAGGATGCCGGTTTAAGCGAATATATCCTTTGGAACGCCGGCGGCGTTTACCCCGCAGGAAATTATGGCGGTAATAACGGCTGATAAGTGATAGAATGGTGTGATTATAATAAGCATATTATTTCACGGAGGGAAATATGTTAGATATTAAACTTTTAAGAAATGATCCCGATATCGTAAGGGAGAACATCAAGAAGAAGTTCCAGGATGACAAGCTTCCTTTGGTCGATGAAGTCATCGCACTTGATAAGGAGTACAGAGAGGCTAAGCAGAAGGCTGAAGGTCTTCGCAACAAGCGTAATGTAGTTTCGAAGGAGATCGGCATGCTCATGGGCCAGGGCAAGAAGGATGAAGCCATGGCTAAGAAGACTGAGGTTACCGATATGGCAGCCGAACTCGAGGCACTCTCAGTTAAGGAGACTGAGCTCGAGGAAGAAATCAGAAAGAGAATGCTCGTCATCCCTAACATCATCGATCCTTCCGTTCCGATTGGTAAGGACGACTCCGAGAATGTCGAGAATGAAAGATTCGGCGAGCCCGTTGTCCCTGACTTCGAGATTCCTTACCACGTTGATATCATGGAGAAACTTGACGGTATCGAGCTCGATCCCGCACGTGACACATCAGGAAACGGCTTCTACTACCTTAAGGGTAATATCGCAAGACTGCACTCCGCATGCCTTTCCTATGCAAGAGACTTCATGATCGACAGGGGCTTCACATACTACATCCCTCCCTACATGATCAGATCTTCCGTCGTTACGGGCGTTATGTCCTTTGCCGAGATGGAGAACATGATGTACAAGATCGAGGGTGAGGACCTCTACCTAATCGGAACATCCGAGCATTCCATGATCGGTAAGTTCATCGACACGATAATCGATGAGGACAAGCTCCCTCAGACTTTGACATCCTACTCCCCCTGCTTCCGTAAGGAAGTCGGTGCCCACGGCATCGAGGAGAGAGGTGTATACCGTATCCACCAGTTCGAGAAGCAGGAGATGATCGTAGTCTGCAAGCCTGAGGACTCCATGAAGTGGTACGACGTTCTTTGGAAGAACACAGTAGATTACTTCCGTTCACTCGATATCCCCGTAAGAACACTCGAGTGCTGCTCCGGTGACCTTGCGGACCTTAAGGTTAAGTCCTGCGACGTCGAGGCTTGGTCCCCCCGTCAGAAGAAGTACTTCGAAGTAGGTTCCTGCTCTAACCTGGGTGATGCTCAGGCAAGAAGACTTAAGATCAGGATTAAGGGCGAGAACGGTACATATCTTGCTCACACATTAAATAACACATGCGTAGCTCCGCCGAGAATGCTCATCGCTTTCCTCGAGAACAACTTGAACGAGGACGGCTCCATCAGGATCCCTGAGGCATTAAGACCTTACATGGGCGGCAAGAGCGTTATCGAGGTTCCGGGTAAGTAATTACTTCCCGGGCACCCCGCAAAACAAATTCAGACAAGCGAAAAGGGCTGTTACAAACAGCCCTTTTAATTTACTTCATTAATTGCCAGTAAAGATTAAGCTCTCTTAACGAGACCGGAACGCAGGCAGCGTGTGCATACATTAATGGACTTGGGGGTGCCCTCAACAACTACCTTAACCTTATGAACGTTAGGCTGCTGCTGTGAAAGCGCACGACGAGAGATCTGTGAACGTGTGATTCTTATCTTTCTACCAAAAAATGTATCCTTCTGACAAACATCGCACTTAGCCATTCGGAAACACCTCCTTCTTTAACTTCTCTAAAACGCAAGAGAGAGTTTACCACACACAAAAACAGTTTGCAACAAGTATTTGCCTATTTTCTTTAATCCGAGAAAACTCGTCTTACGGCGACTATTCTCGAAGCAATATCACTGTCGGCTGTAAACTCGCGAAGCCTTATCGTGGTCCTGGCGGGCGATATCATGAGCAAGGTACCGGTATCGGTGCAAAGTGCAGCCTCATACCGCTCGGAGCCGAAGTCAGACGATAAGAATACCAGATCTCCCGGCATTATCGACTCGATAAGCAGGTCTCCCGTTACTACATCGTATTCAAGCTCTACCTCCTGCCCCGCCTGCATCTGTTCCTCGGTGGTTCTTGGCATAGCTATACCGTTAACGCACGAACAGACATAAATAAGGCCGTTTATGGAGATTCCCTGCTTCGTTATTCCGTTCTCGGAATAAGTTGCATTTACCAAAGAAAGTGCCGAACTTACGAAGTAACGGCTCGATACGACCTCGATAGAACCTCTCGGTGCGATCTCGATAACACCTGAGGAACCGACCCATCCGGTCTGACCGCCCGGCAGGGATACCTGATAAACGCCGTCTCTTTTAACATCAGCATAAAGAACTGTATTCATCATGACCTGTGTAATAAGGGTACCCTGACTTGCGTGAGTCATAACATTCTTTCCGGTCTCAGAGATAACGAGCATGTATTCATGAAGGTCGGGCTCAACTGACGAGGTATCATCGGTAAGATCCACCTTCTTGACATAGCCCTCTATGCCGTCAGTCGTCCTGATGAGCGCATACACCTCATCCGTATCATCTATCACCTGGACGGGCTCGTTATAAAGAACCTGCGTTATTCTGTGAGAAGTAACATCAGGCCGCTCAAGTACGTTTGTAACTGTCTTGTTTACGACGCGGTAGGAATCATCGTAGATAAGATTAACTTCCTTCTCAACGAACAACTCGATGTTCGTTCCCCTGAAAAGCGTGGGAAGAACCTTAGGCAGGATTACAAATATTGATACGATCAGGAAAGCTGTTACGATAACCGCTGCAATCAGGCTTATCAGCGTGCGGCTGTTTCTGCCCGTGATGTTAGAGTCCTTCTTTCCGAGACCCCACATATCATAGAGGTCTTCAGGCTGTCCGTAATCACCCGCAAGGTCTGCCTGCTCGTTAAGGAAAGACGCCGCATCCTCGACGTGTCTTATTCCCTTGCCTGCACCTTCCTTGTGCTTATTTTCTGAACTTTTCTCAGACTTCTTCATCTGTCAAAAGCACACAGACAGCTGTGGCGTAATCCTTTTCGTGAGTGATGCTGACAGAGGAGCTTATTACCTTGATTTCCTGCGCCTTCTTAAGGGCTTCCCCGTGAAGAGTAAGTTCGGGGGCTCCGCCCTCGCCGCAGGTGATCTCGATGTCGCTTAAGGCTATTCCCTGTGTCATGATGCCTGTACCCAGAGCCTTCGCCACGGCCTCCTTGGCAGCAAATCTGCCCGCGTAGATCTCGTTTACACGGGGCTTTGAGTCATGCGACTGTGCATAGACACGCTCCGCCCTTGTATAGGTTCTGTCAAGAAAAAGCGTGCTTTGCTTCGTAAGGATCTTTTCGATCCTCGGGATAAAAACGGTATCGATGCCGCTTCTAACTCTCATCAGATCGTTCCCGCACCTCTTAATTTGCCCGCGATTCTCTCCTCAGAGCCTTCAACGAGGGCGACAAGAGACGAAGATGACACGATCACAGTGGGAAGTCCCGAAGCGATCCTCGCCTCAAGCAGAGTGTGCAGATTGGTTGCATTCTTATAAACATTAGTAATCTCCGGCACATAGTCGTCGATCACGATATAGTCATAGGACTTAAGGTCATCGAGATCCTCATTCGTTAACTCGAAGAGCCTGTCGGCCTTAAGATAATGAGCCGAGAGGCCCTGCAGGATAGCGTATTTACAGGATACGACCGCAAGATAAGTCTTACCCGATGACACGCCGCCGTTTAAGATCATCACGGGGTTATCGGACTTACCTGCCATAATCTTCTGAATCTTCTTGAATTTCTGGGCACGCTCACCCTTATCTTTGTAGTAATCAAGGTCAAAACCCTTGAGAGTGAAAGTCGAGAAATCCTTAAGCCCTGATGCATTACAAACATCCACGATGGCATCCTTCATGCAGTCGGGGCAGACAACGCTTCTGCCGTCCTTAGCCTTCACATAGCCGGTGTCATTACACTTAGGGCAGATTGCTCTTGTTGAATCGAAGTCATCTCTTATGTTGTTGTCCTCAAGGAACTTCTCCCTTTGCTTAAGGATGTCCTCCTCCCTCTTAACAAGGGCCTCCATGGGATCAGTGTCGTGCTCGATAGATGCGATCAGCTTCTCCGCACGAACTTCAACGAGCTGGGAATCGAGCTTGCGAAGCTCCGGAAACTTCTCGTGAACTGCATCGATCACATCTTCTTTCTTTACTTCCTTAATATTATTGATGCGCGAAAGGCGTTCATTTACCGCCTCAGATATCGTCTTCATCGTTTCCTCCACCAAACATCTCGAGTATAGGGTCATGCTCCAGGGAAGGCTTCTCACTCATTTTCTCTTCGTCTTCCTTTTGCTTGACGGTAATACCCGCATCCTTGCCGCTTCTTCTTACATTGCTTCTGCCACGGGCGCGGCTTGCCTTGGCTTTATTCTCATCCGCTCTTTCTTTCTCGTAAACAGCGGCCTTATCTATCGTAGTGATGCCGGCATCAAACCACTCGCGCAGCTTGTTCTCGACATCTACTGTTCTTATATTACCGCGATACTCGTTACATTTAAAAGCATACTCCACCATCTGACTGTCGGCCTTATAAAGCTCCGACCACTTAGCGATGCGCTTCAAGTCAAGGTCATTAAGGCGCCTTCTCATGAGCTTGCCCATAAGTTTAACAAGCTCGTCGTTGTTGCCCTTGACCTCGTAGTACTCCTTAAGAGCATCCGCCTTAAGATATCCCTTCTCATACCATTCCTTTGCAAGTTCATACATCATCGGCACTTTAAAGTGGACTCTTCTTTCCTTCCCCTCCTCGAAAAGCGCATACACAACAGCATCATCAAAGTGATACTCGTGCAGACACTTATCAATAAGCTTATAGAAAGCAAATGCCATGTAACCGTTGTAGTATGTCTTCTGAATAGATTCGGCAAGGAGCTTGCGCTTTTTCTCGTCACTTTTAAGGACGGGAACTCCGTCCTCATCGACCTTGGAATTAACATACTCATCGATTTCTATCTTGCGAAGGTCGATGAATTCATAGTCTTTTGAATCAGTACGCGACAAAATGCCGTTCGCCACGAGTTCCTTAAGTGCATTATTAATGTCTTCCTTCGGAATTACCGTGTAGGATAATGCGTCTTCCTCTTTAAAGCTGCCGCCCTTATAACTCATGCAAAGCCAAAGATACAAGTCAGTCGCATCTTTGCTCAACATAGGCATATACCGGACAATAAAGATGTCCGGTATAAGTGATTCGCTTATTAACAATTCGTGATAGTCTTTGCTGTCAGCCATTGTGTCCTTTGATGTATCAGGCTGCCGGCTGCTCTGCAGGCTGTTCAGCAGGTACGTCTGCCGGAGGCGGCTCGACCGCTTCACCTGTACCGGGATCTGCCGGAGCATTAGGATCTGCCGGGGCATTAGGATCTACGGGAGCGTTAGGATCGCCTGTCTCAGTTGCAGGACCTTCCACAACACCTGTAAGTGCACCGGTTGCAGGATCAAGAGTAGCCTGTGTGCCGTCGGGATTAAGTGTACCGACTTCAATCTGTGCAGAAATCGTGGAATACCATGAATTAGGAAGATCAACTCTTCTGATCTCATTGCCGTTAGCATCCATCCAGATCTGGTAGGAAGCAGCGGTAACTCCGTCGTGGGCAGCTCTCAGGTTATTTGTCTCACCAACGGGAAGCTGCGGGTTAGCAATATACTGAACGCCTGCAGGGTTAGTCGATAATGTCTCACCCTCAAATACGATGTACTGTCCATCCGGAAGCTGCTGACCGAAGATGGATACAGTGATCTTTGATGTGTTCGGATCCCAGTAAGCAGAAAGTGCTATCGGGTAATCAGAGCTGTTTCTGAATGCGAAGTCCTGATTAGGCCAGTCAACAGCTGCGTCAGTACCTGCAGCAGCGTATGTGGAAGGCCACATATGAGGATTACGCTCGATTACTTCAAGGTCAGACTTGATAACAGACTGGTAGATCATGGAGCTTACCTGGCAGATACCGCCGCCGTAAGCCTGAGCAGACTGTCCGTTCTCGATAACGCCGGCAACTTCATAACCGGAAGCCGCAGTTCTCTCACCGATAAAGTCGTTGAAAGACCACTCCTCACCGGACTGAAGAACAAGACCGTTGATCCTCTCGCAAGTAATCTGGATGTTGTGGTTTCTGTTGCTGTTAGATGATGTGGTTGATGTGGATGAAGCGATGAGACCGAACTCATTCTGGATCATCTCTGTTGTCAACGAAGGCTCTGTGACAGAAGCAACAACATCTACGACGCCCTCATAGACGCCGGACTCGAGAAGGCCCCTTACGCTCGCAACAGCCTCAGCCATGTCGATCTCATAGCCTCTCTGGGAATTCGTATAAGTAAATGTCTCTGTCTCAGTATCGAAGCCTGTGATAACAGCGTCCTGAGCTACTGAGGTTGAATCTGCAAGTGTCTCGTTAACGATCTGCTCAACTCCCTCGGAAGAAAGAGTATAAGCTGATGTGTACTCAGCAGGTGTAGTTCTTAAAGCAAGTCTCTGGTTATAAAGATTAACCAGACCCTGAGGGTCCTCATTGCCTTGAAGTCTTAAGTAGTTGTAAGCCTCTTCGACTACAGAGTCGAGAGTGGATGTCAATGTAAGAGTGCTTAAATCCAGAGGATAGTTAACTCCATCAAGATTCAGGCTGATATTAAGTGTGGGCTGGGCAGGCTGGTTAGGTGTAAGAGTGGAAAGTGCCTGCTCCTTACTCATTCCGCTTACATCGATACCATTGATGATGATACCGTTGATAAAGTTATCGGTCGTAAGCATTGAACGCAGTTCCTTGGCTGAAACCTTATCGGTCGTTCCGTCAGCAAGGACGATGTCATACTTGGGATCGAAGAACCCCGTTGAATAAAGGTAGTAGCCGCCGCCTGCAAGAACAAGCAAAATAACAACAACGATAAGCGCCTTCGTACCGACAGGTGCTTTCTTCCTCTTCGCAGGGCTCTTAACCTTGGAAGCCTTGTTAGTTGTCTTCTTGGACTTTGAAGATGCGCCAACTCGTACAGGTGCATTGCCCTGTGTTATATGAGAAGGCCTCGAATGCCCCTTACCGCTTGAATTCCCGTTAGTACCGGAACCACTCTTCATTTAACACTCCTCATCCCGAAAAATAATTACACTTCAATATACTTAACGGCGACAGAAGTTTCAAGCCGTATTTAATAAATATTTTAGATATTTCGGTAATTAATTTTGTACCATTAGCCGATATGTTATAATCAAGGCGATTATGGGGAGTCTGTTCTATTCAGGCGCACCGGTGGGAGAAAATGAGCAACAGCAAAGTAACTTTTACACATATCCTTAAGATCATCTTCCTTTGCGGTCTTGTGGTTATGGTTAATTTTGCCTATGTCACGAGCTTCTTCGCTATCTTCGGTTCCGAGATGGAGAACGTGGAATCAGGCGTTAACAACTACGATGCATACATAGCATTGGTTCCTATTATCTCCCTGTCGAGCTTTATACTTGCCGACTTCCTTCAGATGGCCCGTTTCTTCAGAAAGAAGAACGTCGAGATCATCGCAGATTCAATTAAATTCAGTTTTATACAGACATTGATCACTCTTTCCGCGAAGGACCTTACAGAGCTTCGTGCTTTCCCTCGAAGCGTTATCCTCTTGAGTTTCATCGTATTGATGATCTATATCTTCATGTGGCAGATGATCTGTATGGCCATCAGCCGTAAGGTCTTCGAGACAGGAAGTCTTGTTATCATCGGCTCGAACGTCACTACGATGAATCAGGTAAAAGAGAAGATTTCCCCTTCACTTAAGAGTGTGGACCTGGACTTCTCAAGACTCGTACGTTATTCGGATAAACGTGCTGTACGTGCAGTAATCCGAAGCAATGTTGAGATATTCATTTGTCCCGATGTTCCCGAGGATGTTAAATCAGATATCATCCTTGCTTGTGCAAAGTACAATACAGTTGTTTATGTAGTTCCCCAGTTCTATGAGATCAGCCTTTATAAGTCCAAGATCATCTATCTTAACGACCTTATGGTCATGCTCATGGACAGAATGGGACTTACTTTCGAGCAGCGCATGTTTAAGAGGATACTCGATCTTATCATGTCCATTTTCGCGCTGGTGGTAACATCTCCCATCATGCTTTTGAGCGCACTTCTTATCAAGATCGAGGACGGAGGCCCTGTTTTCTTCAAGCAGGAACGCCTTACTATCAATAATAAACCTTATTACATTTATAAGCTCCGCACCATGAGAGTGGATGCCGAGGCAATGACGGGCGCCGTTATCTCCGGCAAGAACGATCCGCGTGTAACAAAGATCGGCCGTTTCTTGAGAAGAAGTAAGATCGACGAACTGCCGCAGTTCATGAATGTTCTTATGGGCGAGATGAGTGTTGTGGGACCCAGATCCGAGCGTCCCGAGTTTGTTGCAGACTTCGAGAAGAAGATCCCCGGCTACTCACAAAGATTTGCCGTTAAAGCAGGTATCACAGGTCTTGCGCAGGTATCGGGCAACTACGATACTACCGCACAGGATAAGCTTCGTTACGACCTGCTTTATATCAAGAATTACTCTATCCTTCAGGATATCAAAATCATTTTCCTGACGGTGCGTGCCATCTTCACGCCTCACCTTTATAACCAGAGTTTTGAGCAGAACAGAGAGACTGTAGTCTCAACTGATGCACAGCTGCACAGGACGGTAAGTTCAGATGGCTAATCCGTATTCCGTTCTTATGTCCGTTTACTCGGAAGAGAATGCCGTCAATTTAAGACAGAGCATCGAGAGTGTTATGACGCAGGATTTCCCTGCCTCCGAGTTCGTTCTCGTTATAGACGGTCCTATCGGCTCTGCGCTCGAGGAAGTAATCAACTCCTACCCTTCCCTGAAGATCGTCCGTCTGCCCCAAAACGTCGGGCTCGGTGCCGCTTTGAACGAGGGGCTTAAACATACTTCTTATGATATCGTCGCAAGAATGGACAGTGATGACATCGCGACTCCCTCGAGAATGGGCAAGGAATACTCGAAGATAAGCGAGGGGCTTGATATCGTAAGTGCTCCCGTATATGAATTCGAGGGCAACATCAGCTTCCTTACAGGTCAGCGCGATGTTCCGCATACACAGGAAGAGATAATAGAATACTCGAAGAAGCGTAATCCCTTTAACCACCCTTGTGTAATGTTCCGCAAGAGCGCTGTTATCGAAGCAGGCGGCTACAAAGCTGACTACCCGCTTTTCGAAGACTATGATCTTTGGATAAGGATGCTCAAGAACGGTGCCAGATGCGCGAATTTAAGCGAGCCTCTTCTTTACATGAGAACTGATGAGGGCATGTACTTAAGACGCGGCGGCATGGATTATGCGAAGATAATGCTCAGCTTCCACAAGATGCTGATGACAACCGGCTGGACTTCAAAGAAAGACTATTACACGGGAGCTATCCCGCATGCCATCGTATGTGCAATGCCCGAGTTTATCAGGCGTGCCGTCTACCGTAAGCTTCACCAAAGGCCTTAACAGTACCTTCGGCACAAGTTTCCCAGGAGAATATCCGCGCATGATCCTGCGCGGCTTTTATTTTGTTTTGAGCATCCTGTCCGCCCTGCTGCGCCTGAATGCCGAGCTTTAAAGCTTCTTCAAGATTATCCCTGATGCTCTCGGGCATCCCGGGGTCAGCAAGGAAGCCAAATCCCTCTGCTATCTCTTTCATCGATGATCTGTTTGAGGTAACGACGGGAACTCCTGCAGCCATTGCCTCCGCAACGGGAATTCCAAAGCCCTCATACAGAGAAACATACGCGGCAGTGCTTGCCCTCTTCATAAGAGGGATCATATCCTGATCATCAACAAATCCCGTGAATACTACCTGATCCTTAAGCTCAGGATCAGAGTTAACCATGCTGAAAAGCTCGTCGTAGAACCAGCCCTTCTTACCTGTGATAACAAGCTTGAACTTGCTTTTCACGGGGTCAGACAGAAGCCTGTAACCTTTGATAAGACCTGCCACATTCTTGCGCGGCTCCAGCGTTCCCACATAGTAGATATAATTGCTGTCTATCCCGTATTTGCTTAAAGTCGCATCGTCCGCGGGTGTACCCGTGTAGAACTCTTCCGCGACACCCATGTAAGTCACTGTGATATTGGTATTTCGAGGCTTACAGTACTTCGGGATATCATCCTTCGAATTATTGGAGATGGTGATTATCTTATCGGTAGATCTTGCCGAGCGCTTGATATACCACTTGAACATCTCCCTTTTCCAGCCGACATAAAGCTCGGGGAAAGAGAAATACGCCATGTCGTGAAACGCACTCACCACCGCAGTCTTCGGGCTTATAAGCCTTAAAGGATACGGCATGGTGTAGTTCGGGCAGTGAAGCACATCCGCCTTTATCTTCTTAAGTCTCCAGGGGAAAACGAACTGCTCCCACAGTATGCGGACCCACTGCTTTCTTAAAATCCCCGCCTTACACGGAACCATGTGGAAATTCTCTGCATACACGCCAAAGCCGTCCAGGTCATCATCCTGCGCGAAAAGATAATACTCATTCTCTTTATCGACCTGCTGAAGCCCTTTGATAAGGCCCAGCATGTATCTTCCGATGCCGGTCTTAGACTTGGGTGTAGAGGTCAGATCGAGGGCGATCCTCAAAGGAGCTCCTCTCTTCCCTGCTCATTAAGAGCATCTACTACCTTCTTAACATCCTGGGCGCTGTCCTTCCTGCAAACGAGGATCGCATCCTTCGTGTTAACGATAACGATATCATCAAGACCAACGGCAGCGATAAGCTTATCACCCGCCGCGTCGAAAATAACACTATTCTTTGAACCCTTGATAATTCTGTTCTTCGCATCGGCCTGCTCACCTGCTGCGATATTGCCGTCGACATCCTTATCGAAGACATTATCAAGGCTGTCCCAAGCTCCGACATCATTCCATCCGAAGTCTGCAGGGATACAGTAAACACCCTCGGCATTCTCCATGATTCCGTAGTCTACGGAGATCTTCTCGAGAGCGGGATATGTAGCTTCGATAGCGCCCTTCTCATCAGGAGTTCTCAGTGAATCGAAGATATTCTCCATCGACTCGTACATATCGGGAAGAAGCTTCTTAAAGTAATCGAGGATTACCGATACCTTCCAGATGAACATGCCGGAATTCCAAAGATATCTTCCGGAATCAACATACTCGGTAGCCCTTGCAAGATCGGGCTTCTCGACGAATCTTAAAAGATCATATACCTCAGTCCCGACCGCTGCGGATTCGGAGAAATTGATATATCCGTATCCTGTCGAAGGGAATGTGGGCTTGATACCGATCGTTACAATACGGTTAGTCTCTTCTGCCGTCTTAAGAGCAAGTTCAAGAATTCTCTCGTACTCTTCTATATTGCCGATGTGGTGATCTGCAGGAAGTACTGCCATTACAGCATCCCCGTACAGTTTCTTCAACGTCATTGCCGCATAGATAATGCAGGGAGCTGTATTTCTCTGAACAGGTTCGATCAGTATCTGACTCCTGTCGATTTCCTTGAAGAGTACCTTATCCATGAGCTGTGCCTGCTTCTCATTCGTAACGATGAAAGTATTCTCACGTCCGATAACCTTATCGTAGTGCTTGATCGTCTCGTTGATCATAACATCGTCACCCGTAAGCTTAACTAACTGCTTGGGTGAAGCCATTCTCGATACGGGCCAGAATCTCGTTCCGCCGCCGCCTGCCATAATGACTGCTGCTCTTTGCATAACAGTACTCCTTGTTTCTAATTAATTTACTTCATATAATACCACAGTATGAGTAATTACAGATTCCTTGTAGCCTCCGATATGGACTACACTTTATTGTTGCCGGGCAAGCCCGTTTCTCCTGCTAACAAGGAGGCTATACGGGCGATCCGCGAGGCCGGCGGAGCCTTTACTCTGGCAACCGGACGTTCATTCTATCTTACCGGTTCATACGCCCGGGACCTTGGAATTACTGTACCTTTGATCACCAGCAACGGAGCAGCTATATCGGACCCCGTTAAATTCTGCGACGTCGAATCAGTCGATTTCCCTTCTTTTATTCTTGATTCACTTATGAAACTGTTCACCGATGAGGGCGTTGATGCGACCGGTTACAGTTCCGACGGGATTTATTATCTTCCCAACAGCTCGCGTTCGTCATTTATCGATTCATATAACGCTTCTGTAGATGCAGATATAAAAGTACCGATTCTTAAGAGTTCTGATCATTCGTTTAACAAATTCCTGCTTATTGGCCCTTCTTCTTCGGTTGTTGACAAACTTCATTCTATACCCGGTCTTCAGATAGTCAGCTCAGCGAAGAACTTCCTCGATATCATGATGGAAGGAACGGGCAAAGGTAAGGCTTTACAAAGAATCGCTTCATCATTGGACATTCCTGTTACTTTTGCATTGGGCGACTCTGAGAATGATCTGTCTTTGCTTGAATCTTCTGACCATTCTATAGCGATGGCAGATTCAGACCCTTCATTGCTTAAGATAGCAGATTATACAACTTCCGATTGTGAATCCGACGGATTCGCCCGCGCGGTCTACGAATTCATTCTCCCGCTGGTCCACTGACTTTTTTCCTGACTTTCTCAATATAAAGTCAGTCATTTGTTCAGCAGAAGCCCTCTACTGACTTTTTGTCTGACTAAATTTCAAAAAAGTCAGTCTTTTGTTCAGCCTTCACCTTCTTCATCACATACTGACGTGCAAATGAATCGATTATCACACCAATTATTCTTCGGATCGTATCATGCTCCGGCCTATAATTGCCGTCAGCTGATACAAACGCTATGTCCCTGTTCGGATAAAGGCCGACGCTTATATATGTGCTGAATTTCTCGGCATTATCGTTTACATAGTACACAAATCCGAGCAGGCCTAACATCTCAATAAATCCGCAGCGGTTATACTCGGGAAAGTTCATCGCAAAATCAGGATACATATCGCCTTTAGAAGATGTCCTCAGTCTCACATCATACTTGTATTCAATGCCCATTTCCTCGAGAATCTCAGCTGCATCCGCTTCAAACTGAGACCTCATTATCAGTCCGTTATGACTGATCTTCTTTTTCTTCTGGGCTGTACAATCTCCCGAGTTAAAAGAATCCCACATTCTCGAACTAAAGACATTATCAGTGTTGGGACGCAGTACGTAATCTTTTGCTATCTGTGCCAACGAACCGCCGTAATTACAGTTCCAGCCAGCAATCAGCTTCTTATACTGTTCTTTAAGCTTCTTCCGCTTTAACGCAATCTCATTATATTGCTCCCAATAACGACTCTTCGGAGAGATCCTCCTTTTACTTACTCTCCCGGTTCGTGGATCTGTTGTAACAACAGCAATAACTACCTGTCCCTCGTTCCTGTTGAATGATGCCTTGGGAAGATTTGCCAGAATCTCGGTAAGGTAAATATACCTTCCGATATAAAACTCCTTAGGTATTATTCCATATTCCATACATACACTTTACATACGTAATGTGCCACATTCAACGGGGGCAAAACAAGTTGGGACAAAATGGGCGGTGTGGGACAATAAAAGCCAGTAAATAAAGGCGTTTTACACCTTACCTGAGACTTTACGGATCAAACGGTCATATCCTTCGCAGATCTTGTCCCAGCTGTAATCATTATCCACGTAATGAACGCCGTTACCGCCCATCGCGGCAACTTCTGAATCGTGGGACAGAAGATAATTGACGCATCCTTCGAATTCCAAATATCCCGAATAGAACAATCCCGCATTGGATCTTAATGCATGACCCTTCAAAACAGGACAATCAGCCGACACGAGTACCGGTTTGTTCATCTTCATAGCCTCTAATACAACGATCGATAAGCTCTCGAACTTGGAAGGAAGTACGAGGAAACGGCATGCTGCAAGGCCTGAGAACTTGTCTTCTTCGGACACAAATCCTAAGGAAATTATATCGTCGCGCTTAGGAATCTCAATGACTGGTTTGCCCATAAGAACAAGCTTCAGATCTGAATTGGGATTGCGCTTTTTGTATTCGATAAAGTATTTAAAAAGCTCCGGACAGCATTTATTCTCGTCGATTCGGCCCATATAGAGCATGAAGTCAGACAGCCCGTACTTCTCGATAAAGCCTTGTCTGTCTATGCCTTCAGGCAGTTCAACGCCGACTCCGCCCTTTCCGCCGTTGTCCGGACGTGATAAAGAGACCGGGAAAAGAGCATTTGTTAGCTCCTTCTCCTCTACCGTGTTATAGTAAAACGCTGACGGAAGCGTAAACATCTTCTCGAATATACCAAGATGGATAGGCGTCTCTTCGTGAGCTGTAGGAATAAAGATCGCCTTATCCGCTACAACGGGCAGACCGAAGTAAGTTGTATAGTAAAGATAGCAGACGAATATAAATACATCATAGTCGTCTCGTATCTGAGCAAGCCTCTCAGGCAAACCGGGACAATAAGGTCCCTGAGCCGCCATCCACTCCTCTTCTTTCTCCTTGGAAAGGGGCTCGCGGGCCGCCGCAGCACCCAAAACCTTCTCAGATAATTTGTTGAACGATGTTACATCCCTCTCCCGCAAATTACTGATTCTATTGACTTTGACGCCATTTAACATTGTTACGCCGGGCTCATACTCATTTTTCCAGGTCTGATAGTCGACCGCACAGGTGGTCAGACACGACACCTCGTATCCGGGAAGCTTCGCCAGGTGCTCTGCGACCTCTCTTGTGTATGCTTCAGCACCACCGTTGACCTCAAGGCCGTACCTTTGAACAACAAAACAGACCTTCATCAAACCGCCCCCGTAAATTCTGATATCTCATCAAGCAAGATCTTCGATACATTCTCATATGAGAAATACTTCAAACGCTCATCCTGCTCTTCGATCAGCTTCTGTCGAAGTTCTTTATTAAATAAAGCCTCATGCAAAGCCTGTCCCATCAGAGCGGGGTCCTTATCTTTAAGCAAAATTCCGGTTCCGCCAAGCGTCTCGGGCATTGCACAGGAATCATATGCGATTATCGGTATCTTAAAATACATAGCCTCAAGCAAAGGCACACAGAAGCCCTCATGTTCAGACAACTGTACAAAAACATCTGCAGAACGGTAATAAGCAAGGATCTGCGGGAATGTGATATGACCTGTGAAGATGATGTCCTCGAGTCCCAGTTTCTTTGCATAAAGCCTCAATCTGGCGGTATACTTCTCCATTCCCTGCGTGGAACCTGCAAGGATAAGGCGCACGGGCTCCTTATACATCTGACGGTATGCATAGAGCATCGTCATAAGGTCCTCAGGCTTCTTATTAGGAACAATACGTCCTACAAACAGGATATTCTTAACCTCGTGGTCGTTATCAGCCGCAGGACCGCCCATCTTCTCGAGCAAAGCGGCATCAGGCTCCTTCGCATAGTCCTCGAAAGGAACAAGGATAGGTCCGACCTTCATAGGACACTTGTAGCCGTAAGACTTCAATTGATCAAGGTTAAACTGTGAGTCGCAGATTCCCGCCTCGAATGTATCCTTCAAAGACTTCGCCTCTTCGATACCCTGAGCACAGAGCTTCGCCGTTGCACCGCTGTACGGCACAAAGAAATCGGGCGGCGTCATGTTATGGTAGATAACAAACTTGCGGCAAGGCAGATCCTTTATCTTCTCGTTAAGCATCGTGCCCGTCGATAAGTGATAGAGCATGATGTCATTCTTCTTAACCTTGGGAAGCACGTGATACGGCTTTATCGTCTTGCTAATAAACTTGGGATCTAAGTGCTCGGCGTAAACGACGGACTTCCTTATCCCCTTGCTCATAAGGAGCTTCTGGATGGCAAGAGTGTCGTTACTTACGGCATCCCCGCGCGACAGCGTTGTTAAGACCTGAAATACTCTCATTTACTTAACTCTTCTATCCTGTCCTGAAGGACATTGATCCGCGCGAAAAGGTCCTGCTTGATCTTCTCGCACTCACAAAACTCCTTGAAAACACTCAAGAGCTTATCGTTAATATCGTTCTGCGCATAAGTACAGGGGTTATAGTAGAAACCGTAGAACATGCCGCCGATCTTCTCCGGGATGGAGTGATACTGCGGAACCACCTTCTTGTTCTTCTCAATAAAATCCAATGTGCGCGATACAGAATCCTCCATGGAAATCCCCATAAGGACGGAGATATCCTCGAAGTTAACGGGAAGTTCAACACTTCCCTCGCGCGCATCGGATGTACGCTTAGCTTCCCAAAGCTCGCGGCCTGTCATTACTTACTGCCCTCGAGTTTTTCCACCTTCTGCTCAAGATCCTTCAAAGTCTGCTCGAGCTCGGCGATCTCATTTTTCTGATTGCGTACTGCCTCAGATACCATGTAAAAATGGTAATTAAGCTTATTTTGCTGTGCGACTATAGGCAGAACAAAGAATGAACCTGCCTTACGGATACACTTCTTGAAAAACCTCTTAAACCGGCTGCCCTCGAGTGTCTTATAAGCCGTAACTTCATAGTTATAAGCAAGATATCTCACTGCTTCATCAAGCGTGGAAGCGGATGTTCCGGAGGACTCGTCAGCAAATGAGAGAGGTATCTTATCAGCTCCGCTTTCCTTTATCTCGGCGCGGATCTGTTCCATTATCTTCGTTACGTCTATACCGTTAGTTTCAGCCATTGTCTTCATCCTTACCGTTAACGTCGTATTCCCAGTCATGCTCCATGAAGAAGCCTCCGACATCAGGAGTCTGCCTGTATGTATCGATCTTAAGTGCATCCTTCCAGTAATCGACCGGAACACCGTCTCCGTATTCAATCGAGAAGCTTACAGTATACTGATCCGGCATAAGAGGGATCTTACGCATGATTATCGTAAACTCGCCATCCTCATTAAGATCAAAGTTCGGATGCCCGTCGATACGGGTATTTGTTCCGTAAAGATTCTCGCCTGAATTTCTGAAAAATCCGATACCGAAGACCGCATCCTTTATAGGCTTTTCGACATGGTAGTGCACTTTAAAGTAAACATCGGAGCCGACCTCGAACTGTCTTTTGCCGACACCGTCAGGTCCGCAAGCCGTGATGCTTGTAATCTTAACTTCGCCGGAACCCCAGCGGTACTGTCCGCCGTTAGCCTCAACTGCTGCCTGCTGCTCGGGGATCATCGACAGTTTCAAGTTCTCCTTATAGCGGCGCTCCTGCATGTAAGCGATATACTCGGGAGGTATATCCAGCGCCTTGCCGCCTGCAGCCTGACGCTGCTCATTCATGAAGTCCAGATACTCACTATGGACAGCAAGAGGAGTGCCGTCAGCCCTGATCTTTCCTTCATTGATCCAGATCGATCTGTCGCAGATATTCTCAATCTGCGAAAGCGAGTGGGAAACAATAACGATAGTCGTTCCCTTCTCCTTTATCTCCTGAAGCTTCGAGAAGCACTTTGCCTGGAAGTTCGCATCACCTACAGCGAGGATCTCATCGATGAGAAGCACATCCGCGTCAACATTGATGGCAACGGAGAAAGCAAGTCTCATATACATTCCGGACGAATAAGTACGGACGGGGTTATCGATAAACCCTGCAAGTTCCGAGAAATCGATTATCGTCTGCAGACGCGACTCTATCTCTTCCTTAGTAAGACCGAAGATGGATGCGTTGATGTAGATGTTCTCGCGGCCGCTCATGTCGGGGTGGAAACCCGCACCAAGTTCGAGCAAAGATGAGACACGGCCCGTGATATCAACGGAACCGCCATCGGGATAAAGGATACCCGAGATAAGCTTCAAAAGTGTAGACTTACCGCAGCCGTTGTGACCGATAAGACCTACAGCCTCGCCCTTCTTGATATCAAACGAAACATCATCAAGAACCGTTCTTACCTCATGCTTATTACGGTTACGGAAAAGGATGACTTCCTTCAAGGAACGCCCCTTATCATAGTAGACCTTAAACTTCTTCGTCAGATTACTTACGCGGATTGCAATATCATCTGCCATATTAAAGCTCCTCCGCGAATCTTCTTTGCAGTCTTCCGAACACGAGCATGCCTAACAAGACAGTAACGACTCCGATCAGAATAGCAAGAACAAGTGTGGTAAGGTCCGGTGTCCTTCCGTAATACAAAACGTCACGGTACGCGTTAACGATAGGCGTGACGGGGTTTAATCTGTAGATACCAAGATACTTCTCGGGAACCATCGTCTCGGGATAGCAGATAGGTGTCGCGTAAAGCCATGCCATCGCGACTATGGCAAGTATGTGCTCCAGGTCTCGAAAATATACCGTTAAAGACGAGCTTATAAGCGCGATGCCGAGTGCCATTATATACTCGACTATCATGATGACAGGCAGACACAAAAGTCCGCCTACAGTAGGTCTTACACCCGACACAACGGAAACTATGATAACGACTATAAATGACAAGAGCATATTCACGAACTGTGAGGTTACAAATGAAATAGGAATGATCTCACGAGGAAATCTTATCTTCTTGATAAGATCCTTCTGCGCAATGATTGAAGTGGAACCTCCGGTTATCGCAGCGGAGAAGAAAAGCCACGGGATAAGACCTACGAACAGATAAAGGTAGAACTTATCAACCCCCGCCTTCATGATGATCGAGAAGACCATATTATAGACAAGAAGCTGCAAAAGAGGATTTACAAAAGTCCACATGAAGCCCAGAACCGAGCCCTTGTACTTTCCTCGAAGATCCCTCTTTACAAGGCTTCGTATCATCAAACGGTATTCGTAGATTTCCTTAAGCTTGTTCATTTCTAAGATAGTACTCGTACATGTCCTTTAAAGTATCGAAGATGGAATACTGAGGCTCCCAGCCCAAGTCCTTCTTGATCGCGGTATTATCACACAGAACGATCGGGGTATCAACAGGTCTGAACCTTTCCTGATCGACAACGACCTTAACATCAACGGAACAAAGACTGACTATATAGTTAAGCATCTCATCAAGTCCGAACGCCTTGCCGCTTCCGACATTATAGATCTTGGAATCATCGTCGCTTTCAATGATCATCCGGTATGCTCTTACGATGTCACGTACATCGGAAAAGTCTCTCTTCGCAGACAAGTTGCCTACGTGTATCTCACCCGGTTCACCCGTCGCCTCAATCATCGCAGCCTGCTTACAGAAACTCGGAAGAACGAATGAATCTTTCTGACCGATTCCCGTGTGGTTGAAAGGTCTTGCATAGTAGATCTTCATACCGAACTTGGCTCTGTATGCGGAAACAAACTGTTCCTGACTCATCTTCGAGATGCCGTAAGGATTGTTTCCCCTCAAAGGATCTGATTCGTTGATCGCGCTGTCCTTCTCGCAGTACTCCTCGGAAGAACCGATGAACATGATCTTCGCATTCTTCGCATATTTGCCTGCTGCCTCGAGTATGTTCAATGAACCTATGACATTTACCTGAATGGTCGTCTGCGGGATCTTCCACGATGCACCGACACTCGATATAGCCGCAAGATTAATAATCGCATCAGGCTGTATCTTCTGAATGAGAATGGAAACAAAATCGGGACTTAAAAGATCACCCGAATAGTATTCAACATCAGGTATATCAAGAGTGGGCAGGACATCGCTTCCCGCCACTTCATAACCGTGAGATTTAAGCTCCTCGGTAAGATACTTACCGACGAATCCTCCAATACCGAAGATAAGAGCTTTCATCAGGAAATTCCGGCTTCCTTCTTAGCAAGCTTCAAATCGTGTTCAGCCATGATCCTTACGAGATCCTCGTAGGATGTTGTCTGAGGATTCCAGCCGAGCTTAGTCTTAGCCTTTGTGGGATCGCCCCAGAGATTAACAACGTCTGTAGGTCTGAACCACTGAGGGTTAACGCATACGAGCATCTTGCCTGTTGCCTTATCGTAACCCTTCTCATCGATGCCCTCGCCCTTCCACTCGATCTCAATGCCGACGTGCTTGAATGCGAGAGTCGTGAACTCACGAACTGTATGCTGAACACCTGTTGCGATAACAAAATCGTCAGGCTCGTCCTGCTGGAGAATAAGCCACATGCACTCTACATAGTCCTTGGCATAACCCCAGTCACGGAGTGAATCAAGATTGCCCAGGTACAGGCAGTCTTGCAAACCTTGAGAGATACGAGCAGCCGCCAATGTAATCTTTCTTGTTACAAACGTCTCTCCACGTCTTTCACTCTCATGGTTAAACAATATACCTGAGCAGCAAAACATATTGTACGCCTCGCGGTATTCCTTCACAATCCAGAAGCCATACTGCTTGGCCACTGCATACGGCGAGTAAGGATGGAACGGGGTGTTCTCGTTCTGGGGCACCTCTTCTACCTTACCATACAGTTCAGACGTAGAAGCCTGATAAATTCGG
>JAILNR010000010.1 GCA_024691325.1 Saccharofermentans sp.
GAGCATAACTGTGAACTCTGTCTTCTCCTCAGCGCCGCCGGCTGCACCGCCAGCTGCAGGAGCTGCTGCAACCATAGCTGCTGCAGATACGCCAAACTCTTCTTCAATTGCCTTCTCGAGGTCGAAAAGCTCTGTTACGGAAAGAGCCTTGATCTCATCGAGGATCTTTGTGATATTCTCACTAGCCATTTTTAAATTCCTCCATTTTAGAATTAATAGTTTTTAAGTTTTGTGCCTTAATCAGGCTTCAGCCGGTGCCGGCTCTTCTGCAGGAGCTTCTGCTGCCTCTGCTGCGGGTGCTTCCTCTGCGGGAGCCTCTTCAGCAGCTGCGGGTGCTTCCTCAGCTACAGGTGCGGGTGCACCATCTTCTTCCTGCTTCTTTTCTGCTACAGCCTTAACGAGCATGGCAAGCTTTGTGAAAGGGAAAAGCAAACCATAAACAACCTGGCTGTAGAGTGTCTCGGGATCCGGAACCTTGGAAAGAGCAATGATCTCTTCCTTAGTAGCTACCTTACCATCAATGATTCCGCCTTTGATCTCCATCGGCTCATAATCTTCAGCATACTTTGCGATGATCTTTGCAGGAGCAACGACATCCTCAGAGAATGCAACAGCCGTAGGACCCTCAAAGACCTCATCAAGACCCTCGATTCCGAGTTCCTTGAATGCGAGACGGAGCATCGTGTTCTTGATTACCTGGAACTTAACGTTGCCGTTACGAAGATCGCGTCTCATGATAGTATCCTGCTCTACTGTAAGTCCGCGGGATGCAACAAATACGAATGTCTTAGCTTCCTTGAATGAAGCTGCGAGATCTGCTACAGCCTGCTTCTTCTGTGCAAGAATCTTCTCACTGGGCATTTCTTCTTTACCTCCTTATAGATTTTAAAACCCCTATGCCGCAAGACACAGGGGTAAAGTCAATCACATTATGCGATTAAGCTTCATTCCTCGGCGGCTGACCTTGCGGTCAACGGCTGTCTTTGGCATGAAAGATATTTAATTGCTGTTAGTTAATCAGGATCAGATAAACTTCTGTGTATTGAGCCTGATTCCGGGACCCATCGTTGTTGTGACGGTTGCATTCTTAAAATACTGTCCCTTCGCTGCGGCAGGCTTTGCCTTAGCGATAGCCTCCATGATGGCATTAAGGTTCTCGAGGAGCTTCTCCTCACCGAAAGAAACCTTGCCGATGGGGCAGTGGATGATGTTTGTCTTATCAAGACGATACTCAACCTTACCGGCCTTGATATCGTTGATAGCCTTTGTAACATCCATGGTAACTGTTCCGGACTTAGGGTTAGGCATCAAGCCCTTAGGACCCAAGACCTTACCGATACGACCTACAACACCCATCATGTCAGGTGTAGCAACAACTGCATCGAAGTCGAACCAGTTCTCGCTCTGGATCTTTGTTACCATCTCTTCAGCACCAACAAAGTCAGCGCCTGCAGCAGTAGCTTCGTCAGCCTTAGGGCCCTTAGCGAAAACGAGGACCTTCTTTGTCTTACCTGTACCGTGAGGGAGAACTACCGCACCTCTAACCTGCTGGTCAGCGTGACGGGAGTCAACACCCAAACGAACGTGAAGCTCTACTGTCTCATCAAATTTAGCCTTACCTGTCTGCTCGATAAGCTTAACGGCCTCGGAAGGATCATAAGCTACTGATCTGTCAACAAGCTTAGCGATTTCTGTATATCTCTTACCTGCTTTCATTTACAGTCTCCTTCCTTAGTCTCTTGTTACTACGATACCCATGGATCTTGCTGTACCAGCAACCATCTCAGCACACTTCTCGATAGAAGAAGCATTAGAGTCGGGCATCTTGATAGCTGCGATCTTCTTGCACTCTTCGAAAGAGATCGTTGCTACCTTCTGTGTGTTAGGCTTACCTGAAGCCTTCTCGATGTTGCAGGCCTTCTTAAGAAGTACCGGCACCGGAGGAGTCTTGGTAATGAAAGTAAAGGAACGGTCAGCATAAACTGTAATAACTACAGGAATGATGAGACCTGCATCCTTAGCTGTTCTCTCATTGAACTCTTTAACGAACTGGGCAATGTTGATACCCTGCTGTCCAAGAGCTGGTCCTACCGGCGGCGCGGGTGTAGCTTTGCCTGCAGGAATCTGAAGTTTTACATAACCTGCAATTTTCTTAGCCATAACGGCCACCTCCCAAAATAGTTTTTATTACCAAAAGCGTAAAACGCTTAAAGTCTTAAATCTTCTCGACCTGTGTGAAGTCGAGATAAACAGGTGTCTCACGACCAAACATCGTGAGCTTAACCTTAACCTGCTGCTTCTCGTTGTTCATCTCTTCGACGACGCAGATAGAATCAGCAAAAGGTCCGCTGATAACACGGATAGTGCTTCCGACATCGTAATCAACCTCAGGTACCCAGTCTGTCTCCATACCCATGGCAGCGAGATCGCTGTCTGCGATAGGAAGCGGCTTGTTGGGGTTTGTGGAAACAAATCCTGTTACGCCTCTTGTGTTTCTGATCAGATACCAAAGCTCCTTATCAGCAGCAGAAGGCTCCTCATCCTTGCCAAGTGTATCGAATCCGCTTACGAACTTGATAAATACGTATCCCGGATACTTCTTACGCTTGATGGGCTTCTTCTTACCGTCCTTGATCTCAATGATATCTTCTGTAGGAATGTAGATATCCTGGATGATATCCTGCATGCCTCTGTTAGCGATAGTCTTCTCAAGCAAGGTCTTAACCTTGTTCTCGTAGCCCGAGTATGTGTGAACGACGTACCACTTGCCTTCTTTTTCTTCAGCCATATTACGCCTCACTCTCGACAGTTTCTTCAACCGTCTCCTCGACAACCTCAGTCTCGGAAAGATCCAAGACATCCTCTGCAGCTACAGTCTCAACAGGTGCAGCTGTTACTTCAGTTGCTGCTGTTACAGAAGGTTCAACTTCATCATAGAAGTTAACCTTATCAAGAATCCACCTTCCGCCGATAGCAATGAAACTTAAGAAAACAGCAAAGAATACGATAACTGCAAGAACTACCGCAGATGTGTTTCTTAACTTCTCCTTGGAAGGCCATACGGACTTCTTGAGCTCCTGACGGACCTCTTTGAAAGTCATACCGATTCTCTGGAAAACATTCTTCTTTGACTTATCAGCCATTACTTGGTCTCCTTGTGTACCGTATGCTTACGGCAGAAAGGGCAATACTTCTTCAATTCGAGTCTCTCGGAATTATTCTTCTTGTTCTTATATGTCTGATAATTCCTGCGCTTGCACTCATCACATGCAAGTGTGAGTTTATCTCTGGCACCAGCCTTAGCCATAACTTAGCTCCTCCGTTTTTCTACACAATAAAAAAAGACCTTGCGGCTTTTTTGCTCGACAATTGTAACACGGGCTGTAAAACCTTGTCAACGAAGAATTTTCTTATTTTTATTATTCTTCTTAAAGGGAGATCAGGATGAGAATATTATATCCTCGTTCGTTCCGATAACCTCATCAGTATCAGCACTCGATGGAGGCTCGATAACAAGGCCTGTTACCCTCAACAGAAGCTCGGCTCCCTGCCTTCCGTATGAGAGGTAGTGCCATGTTCCCTTGGGGATTATGACCTTTCCTCCCGGTCTTAAAAGGGAGAATGCATTGAAGATGATCTTAAGGCATTCTGTCTCACTCATATTAGTAAGGCAGTCCTGGCAGCCGACAATAACATAGTCGTATCCCTTGGCCAGTCCCGGAAGCTCTGCAGGTGTTACACACTTTGCACCGCTTATATCCTGTTTGTCATCAGCAAGAACAAGAATACCGCCCTGGCATCTGTTGTTCTTAATGATTCCTTCAAAGTCGTTCTTGGGAACATTAGGATCCGGGAACCATCTCCTGGACATTCCCTCGTTAAGGATGTACTGGAAATATCTGTGCTCGATTTCCTTAAGAAGTTTAAGATCTTCCTGAACCACATGTTCATCGTCATGAACGAGGTACAAGATACCTCCGTTAGACTCGAGATCTCTGGTCTTATGGTAAAGCCTTGCCGTGGTTCCGTCACCGGCAGCTATCCTGTAGATGCTTCTAAGCTGGCTTCCGATCTGCCATACAGGATGATCCTCGACCTCCCTGTCACCCGGGACGATTATAAGTTTAAGGACGCCCTTACGCTTTGGTCTGTAAGGTTTGTTCAGATTAGCCATGAACTTATCGGGATCAAGATAGCAGTCGAGCGTAGTATCCGTCTCGTGCTGTCCGTAGATGCTGTCAAGGAACTCGGCCGTCATGGAGCATCCCATAGGTCGGCAGTTGACCTCAATAAGAACGGGGCCTGTCTTGTCTATAACATACTCACCGTGTACCATTCCGTACTTTATGCCGATGGCGTCAGCTACCTTAAGCGCGTACTGAACCATCTCGCTGTGACCTGACTCGAGACGGCTTATGGTCTCAATATAATCGTAAATATATCCGCCTTCGGGAGTGATCTGCTTCTTATAGCGCAGCATGGAATTCATCTTGTGAACTCCGTTGCACGATACCGTGTTAACGATATACTCAGTTCCTCTGATTCTCTCCTGGATAATTACCTCTGTTATAGGTCTTCCGAAGATATCCTGCATCTTAAGAAGCGTGTTAACCGCATTCTCGACATCGCTTAAATTGTTGCAAAGAAACAATCCCTGGCTGGCTGCACTTTGAAGCGGTTTAACTACCGCATCAGTAAACTTGTTTTCCTTACAAAATTCGAGTGCCTCTTCAACGCTTTTTATCTTCCGGCCCTTGATATAACGGATGCCTGCCTTCTTCAACGCTTCATGCATCATGTCCTTACGGGTCATCTGAGGAATATTCTCAGCGGGGTTTCCGGGAAGACCTAAGTCATCGGCAAGTCTCGTCGCAAGAGGTACGCCTGACTCGGAACCTGCTACAACCACTACAGGGTCGAGTTCCTTTATCCGGGCAAGTGTCTTCTCGTAGGATTCATCCTCTCTTATGATCTCGGGCTTCGTCTCTAGCATCTCATAAGAAGTACGTCGAAGCTCAGCCGTATCTTCACCCGTGTCATCCTTTACCTCAAGAAGTACCGGGTTATATCCTCTCTTTATTACGTCACCTACAAAGTTATAACCTGTGGAGACCGCTTCGACAATAACGATATTACGCATAATCAGCTTCTTCTTCCTCGTAGTTCCTTCTCAATGTCTTCAAGTGATATTCCCATGTGTACCATGAGGACCAAAAGGTGATAAAGAACATCGGAGATCTCCCCTACTACCTCGGACTTTGAACCCTTTGCAGCAGCGATAGCTGTCTCAACAGCTTCCTCGCCGACCTTCTTGGCGATCTTCTCCGTTCCTTCGTTAAGGAGATAATTGGTGTAAGATCCCTCTGTAGGATTCTTCTGTCTGTTTAGTACGACGCTGTAGAGTTCTTCGATGATATTCATGCTTGTCTCCTATTCTTTATCGTAATCCCATGCCTCCAGATCTGTATAGAAGCACGTTCTGTTTCCTGTGTGGCATGCAGCACCTGTCTGCTCTATCTTATACAACAGTGTATCACGGTCACAATCTACTGAACATGATACCACTTTCTGAATGTGGCCTGATGTCTCGCCCTTCTTCCAAAGAGTGTTTCTCGATCTTGAATAATAATGCATATACCCGGTCTCACAAGTCAACTTAAAAGCCTCGTAATTCATATAGGCCATCATGAGAACATCGCCGTTTTGGGCGTCCTGCGTAATTGCAGGGACCATGCCGTCGGAATTCTTCTTCATGTGGGCCCACATATCAAGAGTAGCGGGAATACGCCTCACAGGAATTCCTCTTTCCTCGAGGTAAACCTTAAGATCCGATATGCTTATCTCACCGAAATGGAACAAAGACGCAGCGAGCACCGCATCCGCTTTGCCCTCCACGATACCGTCGTAGAAGTCCTCCATGCAGCCTGCACCGCCTGAAGCGATAACAGGAACCGGTACGGCATCTGCGATCATGGCAGTTATAACATTATCAAAACCGGACTTCGTTCCGTCCTTATCCATGGATGTAAGAAGGATCTCGCCGGCACCTAAGGAAACTACTTCCTTCGCCCACCACAAAGCATCTATGCCCGTCGGCTTCGTTCCGCCTGCAATTACAACTTCCCATCCGGAAGGGAACTTGTCCTCGCGTCCTTCGCGTCTTTTAACATCGATGGCAACCACTATGCACTGTGCTCCGAACAAGTCGGAAGCTTTCTTAACAAAAGAAGGATCCTTAACTGCTGCAGAGTTTAAAGAAACCTTATCGGCTCCTGCGTTAAGGATGGCCCTTATGTCTTCGACCGTCCTGATTCCGCCTCCGACTGTAAACGGGATAAAGACTTCGTTAGCAACACGCTCCACCATATCGATAACGGTGTCGCGGGCTTCGAGTGTCGCGGTTATATCCAGAAAAACCAGTTCGTCTGCGCCGGAGAGGTTGTACTGCTTCGCACACTCGACAGGGTCACCTGCGTCTCTTAGCGAAACGAAGTTAACTCCTTTTACGACTCTTCCGTCCTTAACATCAAGGCACGGGATTATACGCTTTGTAAGCATGTCTTAAGATCTACCTTTCCTTCGTAGATGGCCTTGCCGACGATAACGCCTGCGCATCCTGAAGTTCTTATATTCAAAACATCTTCATTGCTTCCGATACCGCCTGAAGCGATAACATCAAGACCGGTCTTCTCCACCATATGCTTAGTGGAATCAACAGCAGGACCCGTGAGCATGCCGTCTCTTGCGATATCTGTGAAGACTATCGTCTTCGCACCAATCGACTTCATGATAAGTCCGAACTTAACAGCATCGACTCCGGAACCGGATGTCCAGCCGTCAACGGCAACCTCCCCGTCCTTGGCATCGATACCGATGGCAATCTTCTCTTCATACATCTCAATGGCCTTCTGCGTGAACTCGCGGTCCTTAACAGCCGCTGTTCCGAGAACGCATCTTGATACGCCGTAATCCTCGATCCATCTTCTTAAGGTGTCCATGTTGCGGATGCCACCGCCTGTATCAACCTTAAGACCGGTCTTCTCCGCAATCTGACGGATGATCCCGTGATTCGTGGGAACGCCGGACTTGGCAGCATCGAGATCCACCACATGAAGCCACTCTGCCCCAGCCTCTTTAAACTGCCAGGCCTGTTCGAGCGGATCGTCGTTATATACGGTGACCTTGTTATAGTCACCCTTAAGAAGTCTTACACACTTGCCTCCTAAGAGGTCTATGGCAGGGAGTATTATCATGTCTTTATCCTCCTTGCGAATCTCTCGAGGATCTGAAGTCCGGCTTCACCGCTCTTCTCGGGGTGAAACTGCGTCGCGAAGATATTGCCGTGCTCAAGAGCACACACATACTTTATTCCGTACTCCGTGTAAGCTGCAGCATCAGCCTCATCCTCGGGATCGCAATAAAATGAATGAACAAAATACACATAATCGCCGTTACGAAGAAGGCTGCCCTTTACATCAGTAAGTTTGTTCCAACCCATCTGCGGAACCTTAAGTCCCTGATCAACAGTCTTGTCTGAAGGAAACTTCCTGACCGTTCCGGGGATTATTCCCAATCCTTTAATGTTGCCGTCGACCGCACCCTCTTCAGACTCCGAGAGCATAAGCTGCATTCCGAGGCATATCCCGAGCATGGGCTTGCCCGTGGCTGCGAACTCATTTACAACAACATCGAGTCCTTTCTCCTTAAGCGCGCTCATGGCAGGCGCATACGCACCTACACCCGGGAGGATGAGAGCATCCGCACCGGAAATCAAAGCGGGATCATCCGTAATGACGCATTCCCTGTGCATATACTCAAGAGCTTTTCGCACGGAGGCGAGGTTGCCCATCTTATAGTCGACTATTGCAATCACTAAGTCAGATTTCCTTGCCTGTTAACTTGCTGTAGCACTCTCTGTACTTTTCAGCCGTCTTATCGATGATCTCCTGAGGCAGAGTCGGAGCGGGATAAGTCTTATCCCAGTCGAGTGTCTCAAGCCACTCTCTTAAGAACTGCTTGTCGAAGCTCTTCTGAGCGTGACCGGGCTCGTAGTCTGCTGCATCCCAGAATCTTGAAGAGTCAGGTGTAAACATCTCGTCGCAGACTGTAAGGACACCGTCGATCTTACCGAACTCAAACTTTGTATCGGCAAGGATGAGGCCCTTTGTAAGTGCATACTCGGATACCTTCTTGTAAAGAGCAATGGATGCATCTCTTAATGCTTTCGCATCCTCTTCGCCGATAAGATCAACGAGCTGCTCGTATGTGATGTTGATATCGTGTCCGCTCTCTTCCTTTGTGGAAGGTGTGAACAAGGGCTCAGGGAGCTTATCGCCCTGTACCATGCCCTCGGGCATCTTGATGCCGCCGACAGTACCCTTTGCCTTGTATTCCTTTAATGCGGAACCTTCGAGATAACCTCTTACGATGCACTCTGCAGGAAGCATATCCGCCTTCTTAACGAGCATGGATCTTCCCTCGAGTTCTTCCTTATACTTGTCAAAACCCTGAGGATACTTCGATACGTCAGTGGTGATGACATGGTTGGGGATAATATCCTTTGTAAAGTCAAACCAGAAAGCCGAGATAGAGGACAAAACCTTGCCCTTGTCAGGGATCAGCTCGTCGAATACGACATCAAAAGCTGAGATACGGTCTGTAACTATAAGAAGCAGGCTGTCGCCTAAGTCGTATATATTTCTTACCTTTCCTTTTGCAAGTATCGGCTTATCGATAAATTCAGTATCCTTAATAAGCATTTTTATATCCTCCGTGTTTTTATAAACTTCCTTTTGTTGAGATGACCTGTCCTTCAAAGCGCGGGTCGATCTCACTTGCCTGTCTTAACGCTCTGGCGAGAGCTTTGAACATAGCCTCAGCCTTGTGGTGGTCATTCGTTCCGTAAGGGCATCCGATGTGCAGGGTGATACCCGCATTAAATGCAAACGATCTCATGAATTCCTCAACAAGCTGAGTGTCGAGTTCACCTATCATGTCAGATGTAAACTCACAGTCAAATACAATGAACGGCCTTCCCGAGATATCGATAACGGCCTCTCCCAAAGCCTCATCCATGGGAATCCTCGCACTTCCGTAACGGCGGATACCGGTCTTGTCTCCCAGAGCCTCGGCTACTGCCTGTCCGAGAACGATGCCTGTATCTTCAACCGAGTGGTGTGCATCGACATTAAGATCACCCTTGCAGGAGATATTCATGTCGATACCGGAGTGCTTCGACAGGGCAGTTAACATGTGATCGAAGAAACCGATCCCGGTATCGATCTTATTCTCACCCTTGCCGTCGAGGTTGATGACGACGGTGATATCAGTCTCTTTTGTCTTTCGCGCGACTTCAGCTGTCCTTGACATTTGAAACCTCCTGTTTAACTGCGGCTATAAGCTGCTCCATATCCTGTCTCGTGCCGATAGAAATACGGAGTCTGTCGTTTATGCCTTCCGTCTTAAAATACCTTACAAGTATACCCTTTGCGCGCAGGTTTTTATATAACGTTTCCGCGTCAATTCCCTGCGGCGGCTTCGCGAAAACAAAATTAGCGGAGGATTCCGGCATCTTGAAGCCAAGCCCTCTTAGCGCGAACTCCGTAAACTTCCTTGTTCTTATGATCTCGTCAATGCAAGCCATGTGATACTCGTTGTCGCGCACAGCGGCATAAGCGATCCTCTGTGCGATCCTGTCTGTCGGATATGAGTTGAATGAGTCACGTGCTCTTTTAAGACCTTCGATGAGTTCCTCGGAACCGATCGCATATCCTACGCGGAGTCCTGCAAGACTATAGGACTTGGACATTGTTCTTACGACAATAAGGTTCGGACAGTCAGGAAGTAAGTCCACAGCGGTAAAGTAGGGATCAGAAAACTCAACATACGCCTCATCGATTATTACGACCGAATCGGGATTGCCCTTGGCGATCTTCTTAATATCCATCAAAGAGATGGAGCGTGAAGTCGGAGCGTTGGGGTTGGCGATCGCGATACCGCAGTTTGGAACTCCGATATAGTCATCCGCCTCAAGTCTTAAGTCCTCTCTTAAAGGGATCTTCTTCGATCTTATATCGTAGAACTGTTCGAACACGGGATAGAAGCTGTATGAATAATCCGGCGTCAGAACCGGCAGGTCTGTGTTGCCCTCTTTCTCGAAGAAAGTCTGGAAGCAAAGCGCAAGAACCTCGTCGGAACCGTTGCCCGCGAAGACCTGCGAGGGCTTAACGCACTCCCTTTGAGCGACCGCCTCGATGAAGTCAGTCGCATCGGTATCGGGGTAAAGCCTCAGATCGCCTATGTCGAACGTACGCATGACCGCCCTGATCACAGGTGAAGGCGGGAACGGATTCTCATTCGTATTAAGCTTGATCACCTTCTGACCGGGCTTCGGCTGTTCGCCTGCGACATACGGCTCTATATCATTTATCTTCTTGTTCCAGTATTTACTCATTTATATCCTCAAATCTCGATTCTATTGAAAGTGCGTGACAGGTAAGTCCTTCACTTCTTGCGAACTTCGCAACGTCCTTATAGACTTCCTTAAGCGATTCCTCATTATAGTTGATAACACTCATCTTCTTATAGAAGTCACCGGTGTTAAGGGGCGAGAAGAACCTCGCGGTGCCGCTCGTCGGAAGTGTGTGGTTGGGACCTGCGAAGTAGTCTCCCAAAGGCTCCGGCGAGAAGTTGCCGAGGAATACGGCACCCGCATTGTTAATCTGATTCAAAGTCTCCTCCGGGTCCTTAACGCAAAGCTCGAGATGCTCAGGTGCAAGCTCCTCAGAGAACGCGATGGCGGTCTTAAGCGAGTCGACGCAGATGACCGAACTGTAGTTTTCCATCGAGCCTTCAAGCTGTACCTTACGGTCAGCCGCATCAGACCTTCTGTCTGCAGCTTCCCATATCTTCGTTGCAAGTTCTTCTCCTGTTGCAAGAACGATAGCGGAAGCGAGCTTATCGTGCTCAGCCTGGGCTAACATATCAGCGGCCACATACTCCGGATTAGAAGTCTCATCCGCGATGATAACAACCTCCGAAGGACCTGCGAACATATCGATATCAACCTGTCCGAACACGAGTCTCTTTGCCGTGTTTACATAGATGTTTCCGGGACCGCAGATCTTATCAACTCTCGGTATAGTCTCGGTTCCGTATGCCATGGCTGCGATAGCCTGTGCACCACCGACCTTGTATATCTCAGTCGCTCCGGCGATATCTGCTGCCGCAAGAATTACCGGTGCAATAGTCCCGTCAGCCCTCGGCGGAGTACAGAATACGATCCTCGGTACACCCGCAACGGAAGCGGGAATAACATCCATAAGAACTGTTGAAGGAAGCGGTGCCGTTCCGCCGGGAACATATACGCCTGCAACCGTTATAGGTCTTACGCGCACGCCGATCTTCGAACCTTTCGCTGTATCCATCATGAAGCCTTCTTCCTTCTGCTTCTCATGGAACGTTCTTATATTTGAAGCGGCAGTCTTCATGATCCTCAGAAGTTCGGGATCTTCCTTCTCGAGAGAAGCATATGCGCTCTTTATCTCGTCTTCGGTGACAGCCATCGTCTTTGAAGTGAGCACGGCTTTATCAAACTTCTGCGTGTACTCAAGAACGGCCTCGTCGCCTCTTCTTTTGATATCATCGAGAACTCCCTGCACAACAGAGATAACGGGACCTAAGTCCATCTTCCCTCTTGCGCCGAGCTCGTCACAGATCTCTTTAAGATTCTCTTCAGTTCCCTTTACAAATCTGCATTTCATAATAGTGCCACCTGTTCTTTGATCTTCTCTATCATAGGCTTAATCTCGGAAGATTTCATCTTCATCGAGACTCTGTTTACAACCACTCTTGCGGAGATATCGGCAACGGTCTCTATAACATCAAGTCCGTTCTCCTTCAAAGTCCTTCCGGATTCAACGATATCCACTATGCAGTCAGCAAGACCGATGAGAGGAGCAAGTTCGATAGATCCGTTAAGCTTGATTATCTCGACGCTTTCTTTCTTCACTCCCTCGAAGTAGGCTCTCGTGATGTTCGGATACTTGGTAGCTATCCTCTTATTTGGGATAAGGTCAAGCCTTCCGTCCTTAAGATCAACGGGGCCTGCAACACACATTCTGCACTTGCCGAATCCCAGGTCCGCCACCTCGTACAGGTCTCTTCCCTCCTCGAGCAATGTATCCTTACCGACGACACCGATATCTGCGGCGCCGTACTCAACATATGTCGGTACATCGGCAGGCTTTGCCATGATGAATCTAAGCCCTGCGTTCTCATCCTCGAGTATGAGTTTTCTTGACTCTTCCTTAGCTGCGGTACAATCATAGCCCGCGTTCTCGAGAAGCCCGATCGCTTTCTCGGCAAGTCTTCCTTTTGATAACGCTATCGTAAGCATCAGCCTTCCTCCTTAACAAAAATGCTCTTCTCTATCCCGAGTTTGCCGCTGTACTCATCGAGTGCGTCAGCATCCATGCCGGTGGTATCAAGTATCACGGCAAGACCTTCACCCCTTAGCGACTCCACCAAAGCAAAGGCCTGAGCGCGGTAACCTTCGGCGTATCCTACAATAACGTCAGGAGACTTCTCATCCATCGAGATGCCCTGGCGCAGAAGCGCCGTCAGCGTGAGTGTAAGACTAAGCGAAAATCCAACGCACTCCATCTGTCTTCCGAATACCGCAACGGTATTGTCGTAGCGTCCGCCGCTTACTATCGGGAAGCCTACCTCGTAGGTAAATCCCTTGAAGACAACTCCCGTATAGTAGTCCATGCTTCCGCCCATGAGTCCCGCATCCACGGAGACATACTTAAGGAAGCCCTGCTCATCTAAGTTATCCAGTATCTCCTTAAGGTTATTAAGTGCTTCGAGCGCTTCGTTTTCCGTTACCTTGCTTCTGAAGGCATCGATGATGTCGTAAGTGCCCTGTGCATCGGGGAGCATGAGAAGAAGTTCCCTGCCCGTGTCTGAGATATTAAGCTTGTCGCATGTCTTTTCGATGGTGACCGTGTCACGGCTGTTGATAGCCTTTCTGATGGCTTCCTTCGTGCTCTCATCGAGGCCTAACTGCTTAACGATACCATCGTAGAGTCTTACCTGGCCTATCGCTATCTGAAGGTCCTTGATGCCCGCACCAAGAGCCGACTTGATCGCAAGGGCGATAACTTCAGCATCCGCATCTGAACCCTTGGCTCCCATAAGCTCGACGCCTGCCTGCGTGAACTCGCTTTGCTTGCCGCCGCCGCTTTCTGCGAAGCGGTACATATTCTCGATATAAGACAGCCTTAGAGGAAGAAGGCTTGAATCAAAGTCCTTTATTCCTGCCGCATATCTTACCGCCGGTATCGTGCCGTCATATCTTAAAGCAAGAAGTCTTCCCTTCTGGTCAGTCATCTTATAAAGATTCTCCTCGGGAACGAATCCGGACTTGCTGTAGATATCTAGGTACTCGATACCCGGTGTCTCTATCTCCTTATAGCCGTGGAGCCTGAACAGTTCCCTTAAGTTGCTCTCGGTCTGCTTCTTAAAAGCGCAGATGCCGGGAAGCGTGTCCGTAAAACCATCGGCTGTGTAAAACTTGTTGTTGTTCATAATATAACCCTCTATATAATTATTGCCGTTTCTCTTTATCACACTAAAGCACTAAAGTACCCGCTGATTATACATACACAGATTGGGAATGTCAAATAAACCCGCCTGAACAATTACAGGATCTGGAGATAATACCAATCCTTGTCCTCCTTCTTTCTTTTGATTAATACGAGTCCGGAAAAGCTCATCTGCTTCTTTATAACCTTCAAAGTATCCTTCGGTATCTTCGTCTGCATGGTGCACTTGATAAGAGCAAGATGGATATCAGGCTTTTTTATGACCGGATTTATAAGCTTGCCTCTGAAAACAAGCCGCCACAGAAGATTGCTGTTTCTCATGTCCTTACACTCGGGCGAGGTAAGTATGTACTTGAAAGCAAAAGCAGCATCTTCGACAGCATTCTTATACACCGGAGGAAACACGGGCATAAGCACGCCATAAAGATTGACGGGAATCTTCTCAAGAAATGAGACGAGTTTTTTAAATCCATCCTTGTCCTGCTTTTCCATCAGCTTCTCTAATTCAGGATATTTGCCCTTCTTATATCTGAAGGGCACTCTCGACTGAAAGTCTATCCTGCATACAGCCTTGGAAGGGTCTGACCCCTTGGGATCCGCCTCCGAATAAACGCGCGGGTGCCAGGGACTTGCATCAGATATCGGGTATACCCTGGTAACTGTAAGATTACTTTTGTTTATGAGCATCTCAAGTCTTCTGTAAAAGATGAGATCCGTATAAAGCCCGCTTATAAGAGGTGACATAAAGAACACCTTCCACACAACGGTCTCTTTACCGAACTTCTTACTTGTGATGATCGTGTTTGCAACATTGATAGCATCATCGGTACACCTGCTTAATGAATCGGGGGTTACCTTCTGCGCTAATGTCTTAACAATATCGTAGTCCTCATTAAGAAATTTCCTGATATCTCTTGAAGTCTTATTGTCAGGAACATTAAACCCGGGAGCGAGGCTTATAAACCCGTTCATCTCGTTTAATTCTTCGTTGGAAAAAGACTTTACTATAGAAGAATCGATAGTGTCGAAGTCGAACAGTTTATCCGTTATCTGCGGATTGTCATCGTGTTCGGGAACAGCCGCGGGATTCAAAGAAATCGCAGGCGGAGGAGCTCCGTTCTTGCCTGTTATCCTGACACCAAAAGATCCGTCCGGTCTTACATCCGTGATCTCGAACTGATCGTCATCAAGATTCATGCTCTCGAACCGTTTGGCAAAATTAACAGCCGCCTTATATGCGCTGTTGATCTTCTTAAACGCCTCTTCATCGTCTTCGGGACCATGTTCCTTAACAAGAACTGAATATGCTTTTCTTATCTTCCTGATATCAGTGGTAGGCTTTATCCCGAGAGTATCCCAGAAAGTATTCATATCAATACTCCAGCCTGTCGAGAAGTTCGGAAAGTGAATTATAAGTCTCTCTTACCTTGATGGGATCGCGCATATTGATAGCAGCCTTAAAGTTCATAAGTCTGCCCGTGATAAGAGCTCTTTGCTCGTTAAACGATTCCTCATATATTCTCTCGGCCCTTGCGATAAGTGCTCTGTACTTCTCGTCCTCGGGAGTAACCAGCATCGCACTTTCCATCTTCGCACGGATCTTCTCAATCTGATCTTCCGTCAAAACACTGTCATTGCTTCTGAATGCCTTCGTCTCTTTGTGCCCGTCCAAGGTTATAACATCAACAATAAGAATACCGTTTATGTCATACGTCATTTTGACATCGCATATCTTGTCGCCTCTTCTTGTCGGCGGACACTGAAGTTCAAGTTTTCCGATGAACAGATTCTGTTCGGGGTGAATGTTCTCTCCCTGGTACACACGGATATTGATTCCTGTCTGATCCTGACTTGCCGCATAGTAAGGCCTCATAATAGATGACGGCAGCGTGTTATTTCTCGGTATGATCGGACTCATCATAATGGAACCGTCATTTAAGATATCGTTATTAACAGCAACGCCGAGAGTGAAAGGACAGATATCCGTAAGGATAATATCCTTAAGATCCTTATTCTTCATCGCCGCATAGATGGCCGCGCCTTCTGCGATCGCCGTGTCCGGGTCGACAGACGTATCGGGTGTGATCCCTGTTATCTGTCTTATAAATTCTCTTACGGTAGGCATCTTGCACGAGCCTCCGACGAGGATCACTTTGTCTATATTCTGCAAAGTCTTGCGGCTGTCGTGAATTGCTTTTCGAACGGGGTCGCGAATGCCTTCGAAGATTGTCTTCGACATGGAGATAAGCTCGTTGTTCGTGAGCGTCAGTGTGTACTTTTGCTTCTCGAGCGGCACCTCTATCATGACGACGGGAATGTCAGACAAAGCGATCTTCGCACGCTCGGAGGCGCGGTAGATAACGGCCTTCTCGACCGGGCTTAAGTCATCATAGGAAAGCTCGTTCTTTTTGCAAAAATCACGTGCGATGACCTCGTTAAAATCCTTGCCGCCAAGCTTATTATTGCCTGCAACGGCAAGTATCTCGATTATGTTCTCGAACACATCAACGACAGAGACATCCAAGGTTCCGCCGCCAAAGTCAATTACCATGTAAGTGCCATCCACGTAACCGTTCCTGCTAAGGTACGACAGCGCGGCAGCTGAAGGCTCATTGATAAGCCTCTCGACATGAAGTCCCGATAAGTCGGCAGCGATCCTCGTCGCTCTTCTCGAGTTATCGTCGAAGTACGCGGGAACGCTGATAATAGCCTCCTCGACTTCCTCGCCGAGAAACGCTTCACAGTCTGCTTTGATCTTTTTTAATATCAATGAGGAAAGTTCTTCGGGGGTGTACTTAACGCCCTCGAGCTCAACCGTGGTTCTAAGACCCATGTTGCGCTTGAATTCCGATGCGGAACGGTCGGGGTGGGATATAAGACGGTCCTTCGCAGCCTCGCCCACCAGTATCTTGCCGTCATCATCGACGCTTACTGCAGACGGGGTTATGTACTCGTCAAGCGAATTCTTGATCTTTACAGACTCACCACCCCTGTAGATAACTGCAAGGCTGTTCGTCGTTCCCAGATCGATACCTATCTTAGCCATGAAAGACTCCTGTTACTTGTGATAATTCTCCCCTGAATATATCTTGAAACCGCGATATATCTGTTCAAGTATTATAAGCCTTGTCATGGTGTGTGTCATAGTGTGTTTTCCGAGGCAAAGACGCAGGTTGGCTTTAGATGTAACATTCGGACTTATCCCGTTGCTCCCGCCTATGATGATATTAAGTCTGCCGCCGCCTCGCTCGAGTGATGCGATCAGGTCCTTTGATATCTCTTCTGACGTCTCCTGCTTGCCGTGAAGGTCGATGGCCCAGATCTGCTCGCCCGGCTTTATCTTCGACAGCATAAGCTCGCCTTCCTTCTCCAAAGCACGCTCAACCGGGATGTGATCGGGACTTGCCTCGACCTCGATAAGCTCGGTCTTACAGTACTTTGAAAGCCTCTTCCTGTACTCCTCGATGCCGTCGATGAGCCATTTCTCACGCGTCTTGCCGGGACTTATAATTCTGATTTCCATATCAGAAAATATACCCCTTCGTCGGCTCATAGCGGTTCGCAACTCGAAGCTCGTAATCGCTGCCGGACTTAAGCTCGAAGGATTTGAGATAATCGCACACTGTCTTCTGAGCCTTGTCGGGCGTGTTGTTGTTCTCGGAAAGGTGGCCGAGAATAATCTTTCGAGTGCCGTTATCGATCAGGTACTTAACCATCCTGGCACAGTCGTCATTACTCATGTGACCGCCGTCGCCTGCTATCCTCACCTTGAGGTCCTCCGGATAGTCGCCGTAAACGAGCATGCGTCTGTCGTAGTTGGACTCGACCAGTATCGCGTCAACGCCTCTTGCAAAACCCATTATCTCATCGGTAATGTAGCCGACATCCGTCATTACCATGCACTGCTTCCTGTCACTTTTTACCTTGTAGCAAACGGAACCTGCGGCATCGTGCGGAGTGCTTACTGCCGTAACCTTCAAACCGGGAACGACTTCCGTCTCCTCGCGGGGTTTTATAACGATGTCAGGGGTAAGCTCGTGCGGCTTTTTAAAGTACCTTTGTATCGCGCGAAAAGTATCATAGGTAGCATAAAGCCTCGTGGGATACTTTCTGATAAAAACATCGAGAGCACTTACGTGGTCATTATGTGAGTGGGTTACGAAAATGGCATCGATATCGGAAGGATCCGTGCCTACCCTGCATAGAGCATCAGTAAGCCACTTGCAGTTTCTTCCTGCATCGATGAGTATATTCGCATTATCAGTTCTGATTAATGTTGAATTGCCGGAACTGCCGGAAAATAAAGGGACGAGCTCCATCAGGCTTCTCTGTCCTCGTAGAATCCGACGCTTCCTGCCACCTCGATATCGGCACCTAAAGACCTTAACTTATCGACTATCTTCTCATAGCCTCTGTCGATCCTTCTTGCACCGTCGATATAGCTTGTTCCGTCAGCGGCCAAAGCAGCACATACCATGGCGGCTCCGGCACGAAGATCGGTAGCTTTGACCTGTGCGGGATAGAAATGCTCGATACCGTTAATAAGAGCTATATGGTCAAAGATGCTAATGTTTGCACCCATCCTCGTAAGCTCGGGAATATACTGGTATCTGTTCTCCCATACATCCTCATCCATCTTGCTCTGGCCGCTTGCAAGGCAAAGGAGCACAACAGTCTGGGGCTGAAGGTCTGTCGGGAATCCGGGGTAAGGAGCAGTCTTAACATTGGTGCTCCAGATCGCTTCTTCAGGATCCTTGCTGACTCTTACCCAGTCATCACCTTCTTCTATCGTATATCCCATCTCTCTCATCTTTGAAGAAAGCGGGTCCATATGTGTAGGGATAATATTATGTACTGTAACATCACCGTTAGTAACGGCTGCCGCGATCATGTAAGTTCCCGCCTCTATCTGGTCAGGGATGATCGAATAAGTAAAGTTTCCGGGAAGAACAGGGACACCTTGTATCTTGATAGTGTCTGTACCTGCACCCTTGATCTTCGCACCCATCGAGTTTAGGAAGTTTGCAACGTCAACGATGTGCGGTTCCTTCGCGGCATTGATAATGGTCGTATTGCCCTGAGCCTTCGCTGCCGCAAGCATGATGTTGATCGTCGCACCGACGCTTACGATATCAAGGAATATCTTGGCACCGCGAAGAGGATTTGCATTAAGGGAGATAATTCCGCCGTTTAAGTTCCTGTAGTCAGCACCCTTGGCACCCATTTGTCTGAATGCCTTAAGATGAAGATCGATAGGTCTTTGTCCGAAGTCGCATCCGCCCGGCATACGAAGTGATGCTTTGCCTGACCTTGCAAGCAATGCGCCGAGAAGATAATAAGATGCTCTTATCTTGGAAACATCGGGTTCTGTAGCTTCAGTCGTATTGATTTCACGCGGATCTATATGTAAAGTGACTGAGCCTTCAGGTGCAAGCTCTGTCTCGATCTTCGCACCCAAGGTCTCGCATATCTTAACCATTACATGAACGTCCGATATATCAGGGACATTCTCAAGCGTACATGTGCCGTCGATCATCATGGCTGCGGCAAGAATTCCCAATACGGCATTCTTGCTTCCACTAATATTAACGTCGCCCTTTAAGGGTTTTCCGCCTGTTATCTTATATGAATATGAATCCAAATCTCTATTTTCCTTCCGTCTCATCAAGAACCTGCCTTACGGCAGACTTGATTTCCGTCTCATTATTATCTTCGGTATGGCTCGTCAAGTCAAGGAAAAGACTACCTTTGCGCTTCTTTCTGGGAGTTGTTCTTTCAGGATTGATTTCATTAGGATGAACAGTAACAGCCTGCTTCTTCTCCTCTTCTGACAAAGGCTTTGACGGTACGGCTCTGGGAAGTATCTGCTGTGTAAGTATCGCCTTGGCTTCCTCGCGCCTCTCGCGTTCTTCTCTTGCAGCCCTTTCCTCCTCGGATTCGGCTTTCTCCACGACTGCGGCCGCAGGCTCGTTCTCCATGGATTCGTTATCAGTTTCCGGCTCTTCATCAGAAACCTCAATAGTCTCGGCTTCCTCCACCACCGGCTCAGATACAGGCTCGTCAGCCTCATCTTCCTCCACATCATCAAACATATCCGGATCGATAAACGTAAGTTCATCCACAAGATCCGTATATCTTTCTTCGCCGAAAGCCTTCAGGAGCTCCACGAGTTTCTTCTCGCGAAGTGTTTTCTCTCCTGCAGGTATAGCCTCGAACTCATCCGCGAGGCCCTCAACATCGTCGTAACCCATGGAGCGTGCCGCCTCTACTGCCTGAAGTGCGATGAAGTCAGCGGCAGTCCTGTAGTAAGTCTTTTCGCTTACTATGCCGTCAACGGCATCCTCGAAGACACTCGAGAATACCGCGCCTGCAACGGGGAGTATTACCGTGAACGATGAACCCTGGTGAAGCTCCGTGCTGACGTTTATGGTGCCCTCATGCATATCCACGATATCCTTGACGATCGACAGACCGATACCGGAGCCGCCGGTCTCACGGGAACCCGAATTATCCACGCGGAAGAACCTGTCGAAAAGGTACTCAACATCTTTCTGGGGCACACCCATGCCGTTATCAGAGACTTCGATACCAATCCTGTCTCCGATGGCGGATACACTTACATCAACAGTGTTAGGCTCTGTCTTGCCGTCGTACTGCATGTACTTAATGGCGTTGGTCAGAAGGTTGATTACGACTCTCATGATGAGATTCTCGCTTCCGAATACCAACGGATAGTACATATTCTCGGGAATCTTGATGTTAACCTTATCGCGTCCCGGATACTCCGCAACTGAGCCTACGGCCCTGTTTATGACCTCTCCTATATCAACGATGGTCATGGGAACCGCATCCTGACACATTGAAAGCGTAAGGAAGTCCTGAACGATATCCTGCATCCTTACGGCGTTCGTGACGACTCTTGTTCCCCACTTCTTGATCTCGTCGTAAGACGGCATATTATCAAGTGTTATATTATTTATAAAGAGTTCCGAAGCGCGGATGACCGTAAGAGGAGTCTTGAGCTCATGTGAGACATTGGCTGCGAGGTCCTTCTGTCTTCTCTCGTCGTCCTCTATCTGAGTGATGTCATCCACGATAACTATATCGAGTCTCGTATCCTCATACATCCTGTGAAGTATCTTTATCTCAAAGATATTCTTTCCATTTGTATAATTGACTCTTATAGCCGTGTCGGTGTTGTCCACATTAAGAAGATAATCGGACTTTAAGTGATTCCCCTGCTCGAATCTGTCGAGGAATGCTTCCATAGTGGACGGGACCGGATCCCCGTTAAGGAATCCTTCCATCGTCTGTATTGTTTTGTTGTTGTAAACGATACTGTTCGAGTCGTAAGTGATTACGCCCAGATTTACATTGTCGATGATGGAGCTTCTGACTGCACCCTGGTACTCGAGTTTATCAATTACTTCCTTGACCTGCTCATCGGCGTTATGGTTGTAGACATTGTTGCCGACGATGTAGCCAACGGCGAGTGCCAGGAAAATCAGAAAGCACACACCGGCGACACAAAGCGCGAAATGCGATGTGACGAAAGTGATCATATACTGCTAACTCAGTTAAATTCCTTAGGGAAATAGTAGCCGGAACCGCGTCTTGTAAGTATGTACTTATAGTTAGGCTGATTCGGCTCTATCTTCTTTCTGGTTCTTCTTACTGTAACGTCAACCGTTCTGACATCGCCCGAGAAAGCATAATTCCATACCTTGGACAAAAGCTCGTCTCTTGTGCAGACACGGCCGGCGTTCTGCTCGAGATACTGTACGAGTTTAAATTCATTGGATGTAAGGTCGCAGCTTACGCCGTTAACTAACACCTGCATGGCATCATAATCGATGACAAGCTCGCCGTCACAGTATGTATGCTTGGATGTGTCAGTCTTGCCCTCTGAAGTGCCTCTTGATGTTCTCTTAAGAAGAGCCTTAACTCTCTCCACAAGCAATGTGGGGTCAAACGGCTTCGGCATATAGTCATCAGCGCCTCTTCTTAATGCTTCGATCTCGTATACGGTAAGCATACCCTTCGCGGTAAGGAAGAGGATGGGGATATCATATCCCTGCTTTCTTAAGTCTTCTGTGAACTGTAATCCGTTATAGTTAGGCATCATCCAGTCGAGGATGATGAGATCGGGGTTCTTCTCCTGTGCAAGCTTGAATCCTTCAACGGGATCAGTAGTTGAAATAGCTTCAAATCCAAAACTTCCTAATACATCACATACAGATGAGACTATCTGAGGTTCGTCGTCAACAATCAATATCTTAGCCATAATAAAAACCGTCTCTCCCCGTCAATTAAATGTAACATTACAATTTATGATAGCAATAAAGTATTTATGTGGCAAACACAAATTGCGCATAGAAAAAGCCTCATGCGGATGACGCATAAGGCTTTATATAAACCGGCAGCAACCTATCTTCCCGGGCCGTCGCCAGCCAAGTATTGTCGGCACACGCGAGCTTAACTTCTGTGTTCGGAATGGGAACAGGTGTGGCCTCGCGGTAATAACCACCGGTATGGTTGAAGGTTTGTACCCTCAGGACTGCATAAGAG
>JAILNR010000034.1 GCA_024691325.1 Saccharofermentans sp.
GAAACCTGTCAAAATGACAGATGACAACAATACTGTTGAAAGTATTCTTTTCATAATAAAACCATCCTAAATTAAGCGTCGCGTAAGGCGCCTAATTAGGATGACATTCGTACTATTTGAATTTGAGGGAAAACTGCGGTACGGGCGTAAACAGTTTGTGAACTTGTCTTAAGATCAACAACGTAATTTGCATAATCGCTTCAACTATTTTATTCTTTTTCCATCAGAAAGACAGAGGTGAACTATGTCACATGTGCTTGTAGCGGGCGGATCGCGCGGCATCGGAGCCGCAACGGTTAAACTTTATGAAGATAACGGCTTTGATGTCAGTTATTTCTATAAGCACGCCCCAGGTGCCGCGGGTTACGGTATCAAAGCTGATGTGGAGAATATAGATGAGTTAAAAACTGGTCTTGCAGCTGCCGTAGACAAGTTTGGTGCAGTTGATGTTTTTGTTTACTGCGCAGGAATAAGCCTCACCGGGCTTACCACGGATTTTTCTTATGACGACTACCTTCGTGTCATGAACACCAATTTCGGGGGGCTTTTCGCACTGTGCAAGGAAGTCATCCCCTCCATGGTCAGAGCGAAAAGCGGCGTCATCACTGCAGTCTCTTCAATGTGGGGACAGACCGGGGCGTCATGCGAATCGGTTTACGCCGCTTCCAAAGGTGCGATAGACGCATATGTTAAGTCGCTTGCAAAGGAGTTAGGCCCCTCCGGCATACGCGTAAATGCAGTTTCTCCCGGAGTTATCGATACAGATATGATGAATGAATACTCGGACGAAGATAAAAGGGATCTCGCAGATGAGACCCCTCTTCAAAGACTCGGTAAACCCGAAGATGTAGCCCGTGTAATTTACAATCTCTCGACCGAAGACTCGTCTTTTATCACAGGACAGATAATAGGTGTAAACGGCGGTTTTCTAATTTAAAAACCGTTTAGCATTTGTTCTTCCTCGAATTCTTCAGCAGCTTCACGAGCCCTGTCGAGATATGAATTCATAGTTCTATCAAAAATACCGGCATAGCGGTCGACACTGTTTATAACTGATTCAACTGCGTCGCCATTGCTGGGCAGATTAAGAGGATTGCTTAACCTCAGAGAATCACACAACTCATTCAATCTGTCAGGCTCATGGTTTACATTAACTCCCAACAGGACGAATACATTATTAGGAGACACCTCAAATTCAATGCCTATATCTCCCGTTCTTCCTTCAATCATCTCCTCGTAGTCCCTGTCTTCATCAAGTTCCTGTATGATTTCAAAAGCATCTGATTCAAGGAAAGCCTCTGTTAATTCGGAAATATCCACATGAAGCCTGAGATAACCGTTATCGTTGTTATAATTCCATTCCTTCTTACTCAAATCATCCGTATCGATACCGATCTGAGCGAACAGGTCATCGATTCCGTCCATAAGATCGTCGACTTCGTATTCTTCTGACAGTGTGATCTGCAAAGCTACTACACCGTCAGACTCGTAATCACTAAAATCCACTTCTTCGAAGTCGAAGTCATCGGAGAAAAAACCTTTCCAATAAGACACCCCGGGATCTACTCTGCCGTAAATGCTTATGTTCTCAATGTCATCGACATCAATACCGAGACCAATTTTGGACATAGAAAGCACCATGCGGAAATAGTATCCGTACTCTTCAATATCATCCTCATCGAATGATATTAATAAACCGTCTTCAAAATCCTCTGCGGTAAAATCATAATTCTCAATTTCCACTTCCTGCGCACCCAATTGATCGCATGTTTCCATGAAATCATCATGAGTAACTGTCCTGTAGTTTGAGCAGCCCGCAGCCAATGATATTACGGATGCAGCAAGCATTATTGAAATAATCTTCTTATACTTCATACCGTTTCTCCCTTACTTGGTCTGAGCAACTACCTCATCAAACTTCTCCGTGATTTCCTTGTCAGGCTGAGCCGTTACAAGCGAAACAACAACAATAAGAATTGCGTTAAAGAGGAATGCGGGAAGAAGTTCATAGATATCAAGCCATGTCCCTGCGAAAGCAGATCTTACTACAAACTTCCAAACAAAGATCAATACACCGCCGCCGATCATTCCGGAGATAACACCCCACTTATTAGCTCTCTTCCAAAACAGCGCGAAAAGGACAACAGGTCCGAACGTTGCACCGAATCCGGCCCAAGCGAAGGAAACGATCCTGAATACAGATGAGTCAGGGTTGGTGGCAAGGAATACTGCAATCAATGAGATGGCAAGAACCATGATTCTTGCAAGTATCATGGAAGCCTTTGAAGAAAGCTTGATGTGCAAGAACTCCTGTACGATATTCTGTGTTACTGAAGAAGACGCAGCAAGAAGCTGTGAATCTGCAGTGGACATTGCTGATGCCAGAATGCCTGCAAGGATAATACCTCCGACAACCGCAGGAAGGACACCGTAGGAAGCAATCTTCGACGCAATGTCGATGATGATTCTCTCTGCATCCGCATTTGTTTCATAAGCAGGAACGATACCGTTCTTCATGAGAGTATATCCGCAGATACCGATGAATATAGCGACGCTCATTGAGATTACTACCCAGATAGAACCGACTCGTCTTGAGATGTGAAGCTTCTTCTCATCTTCTATTGCCATAAATCGGAGAATAATATGAGGCATACCGAAGTATCCCAATCCCCAGGCAAGAGTTGAAGCTATAGGCAATGCACCATAGGAACCTACTGTTCCGTCGGTAACGTTACAGCCCTTGAATACATCAAGATAACCCTCGATTCCCTTAACATTATCGATGATCGTATTAAATCCGGCGATCTTGAAAGAGAACCCGAGAACGACTACAAGAGCAATCGACATGATGATACTTTGAACAAAGTCAGTGGTTGAAGCTGCAAGGAATCCTCCGAGAATACAGTAAAGAACGATAACGGCAGCACAAGAGACCATTGCTGTCATGTAGTCGATGCCGAAGATGGAAGAGAAAAGCTTACCGCATCCTACAAAACCCGAAGCTGTATAGGGTACGAAGAATACAACAATAAACAATGCTGAGATCAATGTCAGCACATTATGCTTATCTCCGAATCTTTTGGCAAAGAAATCAGGGATAGTAACGGCATCAAGTTTATTCGTATAGATACGAAGTCTCTTAGCCACAAACAGCCAGTTAAGATAGGTTCCTACCGCAAGACCGATTGCTGTCCAGCTTGCCTCGGCAATACCGGTTATAAGAGCAAGACCGGGAAGTCCCATGAGAAGCCATGAACTCATATCCGAGGCTTCTGCACTCATGGCAGTGACCAAAGGGCCAAGATGTCTTCCGCCGAGATAGAAGTCATCGGAATTCTTGTTTTTCTTACTGAAAAACAATCCGACGCCTATCATCATAAGAAGATAACAGACGATTGTGATAGCAATACATATTGATACTAAACTCATAACAACTCTCCCATCTGTAAAAACGCAGAAATTTTATCAGAATTTATGTATAATGTAAATTCACTAATATAAAGATATAAGGGAGATAGAGATCAATGAACAAGTTTTCCAGACTGACCCCTGAGATCCAGGAGCTCTCGCTCATGTGCGAAGCATGCAAGATCGATACCGAACTTTATACCAAGTACAATGTTAACAGAGGTCTTCGTGACCTTAATGGTAGAGGTGTTTTGACAGGTCTTACCGAGATCTCGGAGATTGTATCCAAGAAGATCGTTGACGGAGAGGAGGTCTCGTGTGACGGCGAACTCTACTACAGAGGCATCGATGTACACGATATTACAGACGGCGTATTAAGCGCAGGGAGACACAACGGATTTGAGGAGGTTACTTACCTTCTGCTTTTCGGAAAGCTTCCGAGCGAGAGCGAGCTTAAAGACTTCATGAAGATACTTGCGGGTTACAGATCTTCCCTGCCGAAGAACTTCGTCCGCGATGTTATCATGAAGGCACCGAGCGATGACATCATGAACAACATCCAGCGTGCTGTTCTTACGCTTTTCTCTTATGATGACAATTCAAATGATATCTCTATAGCAAATGTATTGAGGCAGTCTTTGGAACTTATTGCCATGTTTCCTATGCTTGCCGCATATTCATATTCTGCGAAGAGCTACTACAACGACAACGGAAGCCTGTTTATCCACAGACCTCAGGCGAATCTGTCGACAGCAGAGAATATCCTTTACATGTTAAGGCCTGACAGCAAGTACTCAGACCTCGAGGCGCAGATACTTGACCTCGCACTGATCCTGCATGCAGAGCACGGCGGTGGTAACAACTCCACCTTCACGACTCATGTAGTTACATCTTCAGGCACGGATACTTATGCAGCAATTGCCGCTGCCCTCTCTTCTTTGAAGGGACCTAAGCACGGCGGTGCAAACATCAAGGTTATGCAGATGTTCGCTGACATCAAGAAGAATGTTAAAAACTGGGGCGATGAAGAGGAACTTACAGATTACCTCGAGAAGATCCTCCATAAGGAAGCATTCGATAAAGCAGGTGTTGTTTACGGAATGGGCCATGCGGTTTATTCAATCTCAGATCCCCGTGCCCGTATCTTCAAGTCCTATGTTGAGAAGCTTTCTGTCGAGAAGCATAAGACGAAGGAATTCAAGCTCTACTCCGACATCGAGAGAATTGCTGCTGAACTTATCATGAAGGAAAGACGCATCTATAAGGGTGTATCTGCCAACATCGACTTCTATTCCGGATTCGTTTATTCGATGCTCAACCTGCCTTTGGAGTTCTATACTCCCCTGTTTGCGATAGCAAGAATCTCAGGCTGGTCTGCTCACCGTATTGAGGAGCTCAATAATGCAGGCAAGATCATCCGTCCTGCTTACAAGGCAGTTCAGCCGCGTGAGAAGTATGTGCCGATGGATAAGCGTAAATAATCTTATTTACTGATTCTGATTCAGACGTTTAACAGTACCATAACGGGATATAACCCGATATGGTACTGTTTTTTTTGATGAAATCACATCTTCAGAAGTCCGGCGATTCCGAGAATAAGGAAAAGGACTCCGGCAACGATCCTGTACCATCCGAATACTGTAAAGTCGTGCTTTCTTATATAAGCCATGAGCTTCTTTATAACAAACCAGGACACTACAAAGGCAACGACCATTCCGATAGCAAGCATAGCGATCTCGGAGCCTGTTACATCACCTTCATACTTAAGTATCTTAAGAAGGCTGGCACCCATCATTACGGGAACCGCAAGGAAGAAAGTAAACTTAGCAGCCGCTACTCTGCTGATGCCGATACCCAGGGATCCAACGATAGTGGAACCGGATCTTGATGTGCCCGGGAAAACAGCAGCGATAAGCTGGAAAGCACCAATAAGGAAAGCCTGGGGATAAGATATCTCATCGATAGTCTTCACATTAGGCTCTTTATCCTTAACCCATCTTTCCACGACAATGAATGCAATACCGAAGATGATGAGCATGATGGACACGCACACCCAGTTATAAAACAACTCATCAAGGTAATCGTCGAAAAGCACACCTACGATAACAGCGGGAATGCAGGCAACGAGGATCTTAAACCACATGACGAACTTGTCCGCCTTGACCCATCTTCCTATGCCCTCTTTCTTCCAGGGGTGCTTATTGTCCTTGATACCGAACGGCCAAAGTTCCTTCCAGTACAAAACAACAACAGCGAGGATCGCGCCTAACTGGATAACGACCAGATAAAGCTCGTAGAACTCTTCCGACATATTAAGCTTCAAGAATGAATTAAGAAGGATCATGTGTCCTGTCGAACTTACAGGAAGCCACTCCGTGATACCCTCTACGATTCCGTACACAATAGATATAATAAAATCAATTACTGTCATAAATACTCCAGATAGCTGATAAGATTTTCAAGATTATTCTCACAATCTCTCACACCAAGATAATATAACTGACCGAGTTTTTCCATATCGGACTCAAGTCTACCCACATCATCTATCGATACCGATGGTGCGATAGTAAACACTCTTTTATGATTCGTAAGGTAATAAAGCTCGTCCATCTCAAGGTTATACCTCTCATGGCTGTGCTCTAGCATATAGGCAAAATCGGGTTTATCGGAATACATCTTTTCTATTACTTTAAGCTGAACCGAAGACGGTGCGGGCTCACGATAGTCGTTAGCTCTGGTCTTAACGACAACAATCTTCTTATACCCCTGTCTTATAGCCCAATTGTAAGGGATGTTGACACTGCATCCGCCGTCAAGATTATAAGTCCCGTCAACTTCTACCGGCTTTGAAACATACGGCATTGAAGCGGAAGCCCTGACCGCCTGGAAAATATCGGAGCATTTGCCGTTCTCCCAGTAGTGTGCCCTTCCCGTATCCACATCTGTCGTTACGGCTACAAAACGCTTCTTATCGAAAGTCTTATAGTCGAACGGCTCGATGTTATCCAATTCACCAAATACGAAGTCAAAGCCGATAACCCCGTGCTGCGAGATTATCGGCTTTAAACCTACATAATTACTGTCATGCCTGTATCGAAGGTTGACCCTTGCGGACCTTCCGATCTGTCCGGCTGCATAGTTGGCTCCATTCATGGCACCTGCGGAAACTCCGCATATGCAGTCAAAATTTATGTTATTCCGCATCAATACATCAGTTACACCTGATGCATATAAAGCTCTGAAAGCGCCGCCTTCCAGCACGAGACATCCTTCAGTCGTTTTATCCGAAGCATATCCTTTTGGAAGTTCGTCCCAACCGGAAAAGACCTTATCCAAGGATTACTTGATCCTTATACCCTCTTCAAAGATAGCCCCGGGAGCACTGGGAATAAGATCATCATTGGTCTTTCCGTACTCGCTTCCGCCGCTGGTGCAGAAGGGTTTGATAGTCTTACCCGTAAAGTCAGCGCTCTCAAGGAATGTATTGATGATCCTGGGAGCTGTTCCCCACCAAAGAGGGAAGCCGAGGTAAATCTCATCGTACTTATCAATATCCTCGCATGTCTTGACCATAGGCACACGGCACTTCTTGTCAGCCATCTCGACGTTGCTTCTGCTGTTTCTGTCCTGCCAGTCCAGATCAGCTCCTGTATAAGGGACCTCAGGTCTAATAACAAAGAGGTCTGCACCCTCTCTCTTGGCTATCTCTTCAGCTTTACTGGCAGTAATGCCGGATGTAGTGAAATATGCAACAAGCTTCATATAAGCCTCCACAAAGATAAAAATTATCTATTAATTATAGCATAATTAATGACTGTATCAGTTATTCTTGAAGACAAATACTACAGAATCTTCGACGCCTTCGGGAGCGCCTGAGAATGTGTTATAAGTTGCGGCATAACTTCTAAGCTCCTCGACTCTGTCGGATACGGGAGTTACGTTGCTTAGAATGTCCGTGATCTTATCCACAGCCTGCTCGTTGAACTCATTAAGGCCGTCATCAAGCTGTCCTGCACCTTCAAGCAATGCAGCTGTACCTGAAGACAATTCACCGGTTCCTTCTGCAAGTCTGTCAGCACCGGAAGACAATGTGGAAGCCCCCTGGCAGAGCGCATCTGCCCCGCTCGAAAGCGAATTCGCACCATTCGATAGACTGCCTGCGCCATTAGCAAGAGTATTGGCTCCCGATGCCAGAGCGGAAGCTCCGCTGTTAACCTGTGAAATACCGTCCGACAGTGAAGCTGAACCCGCAACAAGCTGGGATGTACCGTTACATAAGGATGAAGCACCTGATGCCAGCGAATTGATGCCGTCAGCGAGGGCGGCCGTGCTTCCGTTCAGCGTATTAAGTCCGCCTGACAAAGCTGCTGCTCCGCCCGACAGCTGTGAAGCACCGGTCTGAATGCCTGCTACGGCATTTGATACCTCACCGAACTTGCCACCAAGTGCATTAATGCCGGAATCGATTCCCGCATAACCTGCATTAAGAGAAGATACCGCCGATCTTACCTGACCCATCTGGCCTGCCATTGTTGAATAAGCGGTAACAAGAGCATTAAGACTCTCGCCGTATGCGGCTGCTGCCTCCGGGTCCTCAATATTAGCGGAATAAGCTGACAGATAAGATATCGCATTCTGCAAAGCCTCAGCCTGTTCAGGACTCATCGAAGCACTCATAGCAGTATCAAGATTTGAAAGACTGCTTGCAAATTCTGAAGAATCCGCGATAAGAGCTGCAATCTCGGCCTGTGACTCAGTTGAAGTCAACTGGCCGTAAAGGGCATCAACTCCGGAGCTTAAGGCTGCTGCGCCTGACGAGAGTGAAGCTGCACCGTTATTAAGGTCTGACACACCGCTTTGAAGTGCAGGGATATTGGACTGCACCTGCGTAAGACCGTTGCTCAAAGCAACTGCGCCGTTATTGACCTGTGAGATTCCGTTCTGAAGCGCGGAAGCACCGTTAACGAGCTGAGATGTACCATTGCACAAAGTGTTAGCTCCGCCGGCGAGTGTGTTGGCGCCGTTAAGAAGATCGGACGCACCTCCCGCGAGAGTCGATGCTCCGCCTGCAAGTGTCGAAGCTCCGTTCGCAAGTGTTGATGCACCGTCAGCAAGTTCCAGCGCACCGTCGTTAAGAGATGCGGCACCGTCATTCAGATCGGATACACCGTCGTACAGCGCCTCCGAGCCATCGAGTATGCTGTTCATGCCTTCGCTCATTGCATCCATGTCTTCGTCAATCGAAGACGTATCGACAGACTCACCTGCTTCATCAAGATTCATGACGGAAGCTACTGTCAGAGCAGTGAGCTCGCCGCAGTCCTCTACGTCACATTCGATTGTGAATTCATCCGGAACGCTTATGCTGTCGAGCTTCTCGGAGAGTTCTTCATCATCGATCTCAATCGAATCAAGGCCAAGGCTCTCATAAAGTCCCGGGAATCCGATCCCTATTACATATGTGCGGTCCCCGTCATTAACTGCCTGACCGTCAGTAACTTCAATGTTGCTGAATTCGGCATTATCGAGAAGCATGCCTGTTGTCATTACAAACGGCATGTATATTGTGTGATCCTCACCATTCTCATCTTCAATGGTCTCTGACATATTATTTGAATAAGACACCGTGATAACCAGATGTCCGCTTCTTCCCTGAAGATCCTCTTCACTGATATCGGCACCATCAAGGTTATATGTGACGTTGACGTCAACAGGAAGACTCTCATTCGATATACCCTGGTAGTAAACATCCTGACCATTGGCATTCCATGTAAGCTGTCCGTTATCGTCAGACTCAAGTGAAGCATCACCCTTAACAACCTCGATGGACGAGAGATTGGATATGTCATTCAAAGAAGCGCTTCCGTCCGGGTTACGAAGCCATGAACTTACATATGTGGTCCTCTCCCCGTTGCCGTCGGTTATTACATAGACCGTCTCATTCTTCCCTGAATCAGAACTGTGGTAAGAAGAAGCTATCTGTTCCGCCTCATGTATCTCACCTGCGAGGACTTTATCCTCGTGATTCCTATATATCATTGTTCCGCCTATGGCACCTGCAGCCACTGCGGCTGTTGTAACTGAAGCTATTACCTTTTTTGCTTTACCGGTATTCATACTATTACCTCCCTTATGAAACTGAAGCAGCAGGATTGCCTGCCTTGTTATGCCAGTGATGATTCTTCTCAATGCATCCTCTCATGCCAACCGTCGTCCTTATGATCACGCCGTCAAATATGAGTAAAAGCGAAGGCAGCAGCGTCAGGACGATTACCATCGAGAGCAGAGCACCTCGTGACAGCAGAAGACATATCGAACTTATAAGGTCAATATCCGAGTAGACCGCAACACCGATGGTTGCAGCAAAGAACCCGAGAGCTGAAGAGAACACCGAAGCCACCGAGGTCTTCACTGCAGTTGCAACGGCTGCCTTTCGGGAGTTGCCTGCTATCCTCTCCGTCTTATAACGGTTCGTGAGAAGTATCGCGTAATCTATGGTCGCACCGAGCTGTATCGTACCTACGCAGATGGACGCGATAAAAGGCAGTGTCGAGCCCGTGTAGTACGAGATGGACATGTTGATGTAGATCGCAAGCTCAACTACCGATACCAGTATCAGCGGGAGCGTCGCCGACTTAAGCACAAGCAGTATGAGTATGAATATCGCTGCTATGCTGACGAGGCTTACTACCTTGAAGTCGTGGTCCGTGATCTCGATAAGATCCTTTGTTGCAGGGGCTTCACCTACAAGCATTGACTCGGGATCATATCTTTTGATAATCGACGAGATCTGCCCGCACTGCTGATTGATCTCATCCGTTGCGACCTGATATGCGGATGACACAAGGATGAGCTTGTATCTGTCGCTCTCAAGCTTGCTTCTTACCTCCCCGGGGATCATGTCGGAAGGAACCAGGGGACCTACGACTGAATCGAGACCTACTGCGAAGTTAACACCTTCAACATCGGAAAGCTCTTCTATCATCTGCTCTGTCTGCCTTGAAGACATACCGGAATCAACGAGCACCATCGACACCGAAGATACCTCATAATTATTCTCCAAAGCCTCGTTGGCCTGCACGGATTCAAGGCTCTGCGGCAGACTCGAGTCGAGTTTATAGTAAACATTAATGCGGTTGTATCCGTACACTGCAGGTATCCACAGCAGCATCAGAAGCACTGCGGTAACAACATAAGTCTTATCAAGAGACTTCGAAAGGAAGCTGCCTGAGAACGTCAAAGCCTTATGGTGTGTCTTTGTTATCGCCTTATCACAAAGAAGTATCAGTGAAGGCAGAACAGTGACGCAGCAGATGACACCGAGAACAACGCCCTTCGCCATGACTACACCCATATCAAGGCCCAGGGTAAATGTCATGAAGCACATGGCAAGGAAGCCCGCTATTGTCGTAAGCGAGGAACCCGTTACTGAAGTGATCGTGGCTGCGATTGCATTTGCCATTGCCTCGTTCTTATCGGAATAATGAGTCTTCTGCTCCATATAGCTGTTATAGAGGAAGATCGAGTAATCCATCGTAACGGCGAGCTGCAGAATTGCAACGAGCGCCATCGTTATGAAGGATATCTCGCCCTTGAATACGTTTGTTCCAAGGTTATAAATGATCGATATTCCAATATCCACAAGGAAGATGACCGGTACAAGGAACGAGTCTGTCATGAGGAACAGGACCACAAGAGCAAGAGCCACTGCGATAACCGTATATATCGGAGTCTGTTCCATGACAAGATTCTTCGTATCGGTAACAACAGCGGCCATACTCGACAGTAGACATCTTCTTCCCGCTATACCCCTGATAGTCTCGATAGCATCCATTGTCTCATCCGCGGAACTTGTCGTATCGAAGAAGATGAACATCAGGCAGCCTTGTCCGTCTCTTGATTCGAAGACATTACGGATTGAATCAGGCATCATCTCGATCGGTACCTGACCTTCAGTAATCGAATCGTAGTTGATTACATCCGCGACATGATCAACCTCAATGATCTCATTACGAAGATCAATCTGTTCCTTAGATGTAAGGCCGTCGCAGACAAAGATGCCGTAAGCCCCCTTGCCGAAATCATTGAGCAGGACATCCTGTCCCTGCATGGTCTCTATGTCATCAGGAAGATAATAAAGGATATCGTAATTAATCCTTGTATTAAGGAACCCTATGACAGAGGGAATCAGGAGAACAAGAGCAAGAATGAGTATCACATACCGCATCCTTACTATTCCCTTTCCAAACCTGATCATTGTTATAATCACCCCTTTTGTATTTTTGACTACTGGTCACTTTTATTCTGATTCTACTACTTTTTGACCATCAGTCAATAATTTTGGAACAAATTCTTGACCGTTAGTCATAATTTGTGTAAACTCACAAAAAATACGGTTAGAGGAAGTATTTTATGGGCAAAGCTGAGGATAACAAGCGGGCAAAACGCAATTCATTACTGCAAAGATCATATGATCTGTTCACAACAAAAGGCATATCGGACACATCCATATCCGACATCGCTTCGAGCGCCGGAGTTGCGAAGGGAACCTTCTACTTCTACTTCAAAGACAAGCAGGATATCATCGACCACCTTATAGCGCGTAAATCCGAGACTATCCTTCTTAACGCGGTCAATAATCTCGATGATCGAAGAAATGCGGACCCTGAGATGTCCACGGTCGACATGATAATAACCATCGCCGACTCAATAGTCACAGACCTGTCCAAAGACCCGAAGCTCGTTAAGTTTCTTAACAGGAATCTTAATTACGGCTTCTACCACAAGGCCGTAACTGATGATACATTTATCACAACTGTCAACGTGCACGAAGAATACGAGAAGATACTTCACGCCAACGGAGCCCGATGGAAGGATGAACACCTGATGCTCTATACCATCATCGAATTCATAAGTTCCACCGCGCATACGATAATCATTGAGAAGCAGCCCTGCGATCTCGACTATTACAAGCCCTATATGTTCGAATCCGTAAGAAAGATATGTGAGGTATTTGAACTTGAATAAAAACATTACGGGAACACAAGCAAAGAAAGCAGATACTTATGCGATAGAGACGCTTGGCATACCATCGCTCACACTTATGGAGACCGCATCCTCCAAGGTAGCGGATTACATCATAAGAAACTTCCCAACCTCCCCCGTTACCATCGTATGCGGCACCGGCAACAACGGAGCTGACGGCGTATGCATAGGAAAGCTTCTTCTAAGTGACAGGAAATTTATTGGACAGACCGAAGTATTCATCACCGGAAACCTCGAGCATGCGACATGGGAATTCCTGCACCAGCTTTCAGAATACAGGCGTTTGGGCGGCACTTTCACAATCTGCCGCGAGCACACTTCAATACCCGAAGGCGGTGTTCTCGTTGATGCGGTATTCGGCATTGGGCTTCAGACAAAACTTCGTAAGGACAAGGCAGAACTTCTGAAGAACCTGGACTCACAGAAACACAAGCATGTAATAGCTGTGGATATACCTTCCGGAATCAATTCTGATACCGGTGAACTCACGGGAGCCGGGATCCACGCAGATACGACTATAACATTCGGAATGAATAAGACCGGACTTATACAGGGCGACGGCAAAGAATATGCCGGCGAGATAATAGTCGAAGATATCGGAATACCCGGTGAAGCTTATGATCACGTACTTTCCTGATTATTACAAAGACTTTCACTGCATTGCTGACAAGTGCCGCCATACCTGCTGTGCGGGCTGGGAGATCGATGTCGATGAGGAATCGGCAGCAAGGTTTAAAGATCACCCCGATATAATGGAGCACATTGAAGGAAACTCGATCATGCTTAAAGAGGACGAACGCTGCCCTTTCCTTCTTGATAACGGTCTTTGTGACATGATCCTTAAGCACGGTGAGGATTTTCTGTGCGATATCTGTACCGAACACCCGAGGTTTTACAACGACTATGGTGACCACATCGAGGGAGGTATCGGACTTGTATGTGAAGAAGCATGCAGGGTCGTACTTGATAAACAGGAACCGTTTAAACTCGTCCCTCCGCTTCAGCTTTCACCTTTGATCGATATGATCTACGATCCGCAAAAACCTTTAAGCGGAATACTTTCAACATTTAAACCTGACAGGATGGCACCTGTTACAAGAGTCTCTTTCATTAAGACATTGGAGGTTCTCGATCCCGCCTGGACTTTGATTATGGACAAGATCGCCTCCGACCCGCCGTCACTTCAAACAGAAAACAAAATAGTAGATGAGGATTCGATGAGATTCCGCAATTTCTGCGCTTATCTTATTTACAGATATGACGGTCAGCCGGGATTCGCCGCTGAATCAGCATATCTTCTTGCAGACATAGTAAATGCGGGAACCGGTATTCACGACGCGGCCAGAATGTTCTCGGGCGAAATAGAGTACTCCGACATTAACATTGACACTGCATTAGAAGTTCTGGAGCAGAACCGGTAACACTTCTTACAAACTCTCTTGCCACTTCACCGCTTTCATCAACATCCTTACTGCTGACAAACAAAGTCTCACTGACGGTCTTGATATCTCTTGCCTGAGCGCCCCTCTTGATAAGGGTAAGTGCGTGTCTGGATATCATTGCCGTAGAGAAAGCAGCTATCTTCTTTACTAACTTATTATCAAGTGAATTGATGTAATTGGAAAGGCTCTTATCGATACCGTAAGCATAAACAGCGCCGCCAATAAAGAGAACATCTGTCTCCTCAGTTACAGGCGCGTCCTGATCTTCTATAGATATGGCCTTAACACCAAGCTCCTCAGCTATTGCCTCGGCAACCTTTCTGGTGTTTCCGGACTTAGAATAGTATCTTACCGCGTAGGTCATACTGATATCCTCCTATCGAGGGATGATATCAAGAGTATATTAAATAGGACTCCCCTACTACAATCAACATGTTAGGCAAAGTTAAGGTATATTACTTAATCCTGTCTTTATTTGCCATCTTGAGGATAAGACAGAGGATAACGCTTACAGTCATCGCGTTTATACTTGCCACGCCAACCGGGATGAACATTCCGCATAAAGATCCTGCTGCCACCGATATGACGTTCCCCACCCTTACGGCACTTATATTCTCATTAGATTCATCCTTCTGATGCCTGACGATAAAGTAATCAAAAATAAGGACAGCACCTATCGGGGGAAGCGTCGCATTAAGTATGGAAAGCCAGCTTACAAAGTTATTGTAGATCCACACTGAAGCTATCGTTCCCACAACACCCGCAACCACTACCATAGGTTTCTTGCGGATCTTCGTGATATTCGCAAGACCCAGACCAGCGTTATAAAGAGTGTTGTCATTAGTGGTCCAGATATTGGCACCAAGCACGACAAGTGCCGGTACGATAAGGCCCTGAGCCATCATTACATAGAAAATGTCATCCTTGCCCGTCAGTGCGCCTCCGACAGCACCGAAAGACAACATCAGCATATTGCCGAGGAAGAACGCGATGACAGTCGAGATCACAGCGCTTTTCTTTGTCGAAGCAAATCTCGTAAAGTTCGGCGTCGTGGTTCCGCCTGCTACAAAAGAACCGATAGTAAGGCTTATTCCCTGATAGATCGACAGGCTTCCGGCACTCTGCGCGAAAAGCGAAGCCAGACCATTACTTCCGTTAACTGCAGTTACCATGGAGTAAACACCAAGCACCGCAATAAGAGGAACAGATATATAACTTATGATCTCCATTCCCTTAATTCCAAAGTATGCGGATAAAGTCATACAGAAACCGGCTGCTGCGATAAGATAAACTCTGCTTATACCAAGGACTTCCGCCGCCGGAGCCGAGAACATCGCAACACCTACGCCGAACCATCCGATCTGTGTTATGGCGATCATCAGCGAAGGCAGATATGAGCCCTTATGTCCGAATGTCTGAACTGCAAGCTGATCGAACGACAGACCGCTCTTGCAGCCTATAAATGCAAGAAAACCTGTATAAACAGACAGGAACACACTTCCTGTCAAAACAGATACTACATACCCTTTAAGATCAAGACCGTTACCTAATTTGGCACCGACAGACATACTCGAGGAGAAGAAAGTAAAACCGAGCATAATAAAGAACATGGCCCAAAAAGCTTTTCGAGCGGTTTGAGGTACAGCTTCAAAGCTAAAGTCCTTGTCTTTGTTCTTGTCAGATGTCATCTTCTTGCACCAACCTTCCTGTATCTTGCGGGAGATATGCCGTATTCGGATTTAAATACTTTACTAAAATAACTCTGTGAAGGAAATGCCAATGTGCTTGCTATCCATGTTACCGGATAAGAAGAATAGTCGAGCATGTTCTTCGCAGTCTCAAGTTTCTTTTGAAGGATATACTCTGTGACGGTAACCCCTGTTTCCTTCTTGAACAATCTTGATATATAAGAACTGCTAAGGCCCGTGTGAGTGCAAAGGTCTTCCATCTTAATCCTCTTGTCGAGGTGTTCCAGAATATACTCAATGCATTCGGTAACAGGTCTTGAATACACGGCATCTTTGGCGAGCTTTCTCATCCTCATGGCATAGGCTAATGCCATCTCATCATGAAGAGCTGAGACGGCTTCGATCTGCCTTAACTCATCTGCTTTTTTGATGTAGTAATCACTCATGCTGTATGCCTCGGAAAGTGACAGACCGCCTTCGATGCATCTTCTTGCTATGATCGCAGTCGTTATTACAAAGTGATATTTAAGATTGCGCAGCGCATCTGAAGAGAGTATCCCGAGTCCCTCCTTCAAGTGGAAGGGTTCCTCACACAGTTTCTTTACTTTCTTTACATCTCCGAGCATGATCGCAGTATAAAAATCCATCTCGGGAATATAAGGCGCATGTATGAGTTCAGGCTGCGCAGGAAGATATTTTATAATCGATATCTGCTTTGATTTATTATCTTCATGATCATTCGTATTCATATCAAGATTGTATCATCAAAAGATACGTTTTAACATCAAAAGGACATTTCGCTGTACTTCACTATGCTATGTTTAACCTATCTGATCCGAGAGGAGAAAACTATGCGTAAAGAAAAACTCCTTAGTGCAACAGTTGCATCTTTCTTATGTGTTTCCATGTTGGCCGCTTGTTCCGGTACTGCTGATGAGACTGTAAGCGATACAACTGAGGATACACAGGCGTCCGAAACAGCATTCCCCGTAACCGAGACTCCCGAGCTTGAAGGATATAACCTTCTTTGGAGCGATGAGTTTGACGGTGACACGCTTAATGAGGAAATCTGGAACCGCGAGCTGCGCGAACCCGGATGGACCAACAACGAGCTTCAGGAATATACGGACTCCGAAGACAATATCTATGTGGAAGACGGACATCTCGTTCTTCGTGCCATCGCCGAAGACAGAGACGGTTCCGTTTACTATACTTCGGGCAAGGTAAACTCGCAGGACCACGCACAATTCCAGTACGGAAGGGTTGAGGTTCGTGCGAGGGTACCCGAAGGTCAGGGCCTGTGGCCTGCAATCTGGATGATGCCCCAGGACGAGAGTTATTATGGTCAGTGGCCGAAGTGCGGCGAGATCGACATCATGGAAGTGCTCGGTGATGACACAACCACTTCCTATTCCACCATTCACTATGGTGAGCCTCATGCGGAACAGCAGGGCACCATCACACTCGACGAAGGAAGCTTCTCTTCTGATTTCCATATCTATGTAGTTGAGTGGGAACCCGGCGAGATGAGATTCTACACTGATGATGTTCTTGTCCTTACGGTTAATGACTGGTTCACTGCAGCAGACGGCGTAGAGCAGGAATATCCCGCTCCCTTTAACCAGCCTTTCTTCGTCCAGATGAACCTGGCGGTCGGCGGTGACTGGCCGGGCAATCCCGACGAGACAACCGATTTTGATAATGCAACATTTGAGATTGACTATGTCCGCGTATATCAAAGGGACGAATATGATACCAACGTGCAGAAACCGCCGATGGTGTTCCGTGAGCCTTTGGAGGACGGTAACTACATCTATAACGGGGACTTCTCCGAGGCCGAGCCCCTGGATGACCAGGAGGATTGGTTCTTCCTCCTGTTCAATGACGGTGTCGGAGAAGCCGTTATAGAAAACAACGAGATCGTCATCACTTCAGAAAACGACGGTACGGAAGAATATTCCGTCCAGCTCGTACAGCCCGATCTTGCTGTAATGAACGGTCATACTTACCGCGTGACATTCGATATCATGGCCGAAGAAGAAAGAGACTGCGTAGTTTGTGTATCAGCTCCCAATGCAGGCTGGATAAGATATCTGCCTGATACAACTATCGATATCGGACCCGAATACCAGACATTCGAATTCGAGTTCACATCGAATGAGCGCGACGATAACTACGGAAGACTCGAGTTCAATATGGGTAATCACGGATACACTTCGACTATCCATATCACGAACGTAAGATATGAAGATATAACGGAATAACATCCGTTGTCCTCCGCGTAAAAGGGGCTGTCAGTGACAGTCCCTTTTCTTTTTGTATTATTTTCATTAAGGTGTTATAATCATCAAGCCTGTTATGGGGCGTTAGCTCAGCTGGGAGAGCGCTACGCTGGCAGCGTAGAGGTCACGGGTTCGAACCCCGTACGCTCCACCACCACTTTATGATGGTGTTACAATTCTTTTCTTTCCCGACACAAAATCGATTAGATTCGTTAAAACAAATGACACTGTGAATATAACTATAAAGCAAGATACGAACTTAACAGTCCAACTTGCTCTTCCCGTATAGTTAATGAATCTGTCGTACAAACTGAAGACTATTATCTGAAACAGATATATTCCATATGAGTATTTCCCTAACAACCTGAAAAAGGCGTTATCAATAATCTTGGTACTCCATATGAACTGACTTATGATTATAAGTGAATATATCAATGCATAACTTTCATTCATGCTCATAACAAGTGAGATAAACGGGAAACGGTATTGGATAATAATCAATAACAGGCTTAATACAAGCAGACCGTAAGACAACAGCCTGCCTCTTTTTTCATCCGGTTTTTTATCATTAATCAAATTGAAGATGTGATAAATAACAACGCCCATCATAAAGATGGTTATATTGGCATAAGGTCCAACCGAATCAATATAACCTCGATAAACCACATAATCTCTCCAAAATTCGTATATGTTATAGAGATAAGGGGTAACAAAAGGTTTTATAAGTAATAAGACAACGAGAAGAACAACAGATTTTCTCAAAGTATTAACAAATCTGTATATTAGAGGAGAAATCAAAATGAATATAAAAAGGACACCGACATACCATTCAAGTCCAAGAATGCTGTTAGCATAATAAGGAAACAAACCATGCAGCAAGAGTAAATGAGAGATGACATTCGGTATCGTTATTACTCCTTCTTCTCCTAACCAGTACTCACTCCAGGTATGAGTTAAAATGCCGGTAAATACCGCTATATAAAACAAAGGTGCCAACCTGAGGAATTTACTGAAATACCATTTTATCAGCGACTTGAAAGTCATACCCGAACCATCAAAATGAGTATGCAAAGATGACATTGTCAGCATTCCGGATATCATAAGAAACACTCCAACTGCAGTAGGTCCCAGACTTGAAATCCTTCCTATAGATCCGGATATCAGATTAGCACCGGAATGGGCAATTACGATTGCAATCGCCGCAATTCCCTTAAGTGCATCAATATATCCTATCTTGCTATTACTCATTACAATTATCAGTCTTCTTCAGCGCTACCCACAAATCCCGGAAGCAACTCAGAGTTTTTCAATGATGTCTCTTGCGACGTAAACGCCGCTTGCAGAAGCGTGTGACAGCGAATGCGTTACTCCGGAACCGTCGCCGATGATATAAAGACCGTTATAACTGGTCTCAAGATTCTCATCGATGGCAACTTCCATATTATAGAACTTTACCTCTACGCCATAGAGCAAAGTATCATCATTGGCTGTTCCGGGAGCGATCTTATCAAGGGCATAGATCATCTCGATTATTCCGTCCAATATACGTTTGGGAAGAACGAGTGACAGGTCGCCGGGGGTCGCCTGAAGTGTCGGTCTTACCGTTGACTCGGATATACGGGCTTCATTAGAGCGTCTTCCTCGCATAAGATCACCGAATCTTTGAACGATGACGCCGCCTCCAAGCATATTCGAGAGCTTTGCTATTGATTCACCGTAGCCGTTGCTGTCCTTGAAAGGCTCGGAAAAATGCTTGGCAACAAGCAATGCGAAGTTGGTATTGTCAGACTGAAGCTCGGGAGAATCGAAGCTGTGACCGTTTACGGTTACAATGCCGTTCGTATTCTCGTTAACGACATATCCGTTAGGATTCATGCAGAAAGTTCTGACACGATCCTCAAACATCTCCGTGCGATAGACGATCTTCGATTCATAAAGCTCGGACGTCAGATGAGAGAAGATAACCGCAGGAAGCTCGACTCTGACACCGATATCGACACGGTTTGAAAAAGTCTCGATATCAAGCTCCTTGCATACTCTTTCGATCCACTTGCTTCCGGATCTTCCTACCGAGACGATAACCTTACGGGAAGTGAACTTAACATCTCCCGCTACGACCGTATAGGATCTGTCGTCATTAATCTTAACCATATCCGCGTGGCAGTTGAATCTGATATCGACCTTATCCTTCAAAAGCTCGTAGATATGTCCTAAAACCTGATAGTTCTTATCGGTTCCCAGGTGACGAACGGACGCGTCAAGAAGGTGCAGCTTATTTTCGAGGCAGATCTTCTTGAAGGATGTTCCCGCCGTTGTGTAAAGCTTAGTTCCCTCGCCGCCGTTCTGGAGATTGATCTTATCGACATACTCCATAAGCTCGAGAGCCGTCTCCTTGCCGATGTGCTCGTACAAGGTGCCGCCGAAGTCATTGGTGATGTTGTATTTACCGTCGGAGAAAGCTCCTGCTCCTCCGAATCCGCGCATGATGGCGCATGATTTGCAGTTAATACAAGACTTTACCTTCTTGCCGTCGATCGGGCATTTACGCTGATCAAGGCTTTGACCTGCTTCCAGAAGCAGTACTTTGATACCGGGGGCCTTCTGCGTAAGTTCATAGGCGGAGAAAATGCCCCCCGGTCCCGCGCCTATGATAATTACGTCATAATTCATTTTTACTCGTCTTCCTTAAGAATACTCTTAGACATTACAGTAACAGGACGCTCGTAGCTTGAGAAAGCTTCATTGACCAAGGAGGTCTCGGGCGCCTTCGTAAATAAGCTTACAACAGGAACGATTACAAAGCCCGCGAGCATGGCGAATGCACCGCAGTTGATGGGAGACTGCAAAAGCGTCGGGAACGACGGTCTGAAGAGCATATTGGCAACCATAAGGCAGGAACCGAAGATGAAGCATGCCCAGCAGGATAATTTCGTTGTTCCCTTCCAGTAGAGGCTGTAAAGGAACGGAGCAAGGAATGCACCGGCAAGTGCACCCCAGGATACACCCATGAGCTGTGCAATGAATGTAACGTTGGAGCTGTACTGGATCAAAGCGATTATCGAAGAGATGATGATGAACACCACAACCAGTGCGCGAAGCCAGACAAGCTTTGCCTGCTCGGACATTTTCTTAACGATAGTGCCGGAAATGAAGTCAAGTGTGAGAGTCGAACTCGATGTGAGAACGAGCGATGACAAAGTTGACATAGAAGCTGAAAGAACCAGGATGACAACTATGGCGATTAGAATATCAGGAAGATTGGCAAGCATCGAAGGAACGATGGCATCAAAGCCCATATCCGCTACTTCATCAGGTGTAAGGAAGAGTCTTCCGAATCCGCCGAGGAAATAGCAGCCGCCTGCTACGACGACAGCGAAGAATGTGGAGATAATGGTTCCCTTCTTGATCGCATCCTCGTGCTTGATCGCGTAGAACTTCTGAACCATCTGAGGAAGACCCCAGGTTCCGAGTGAAGTAAGGATTACTACACCGAGAAGGTCCAAAGGCAGAGGTCCGACGAATGATGTATATGCACCGTTATAGTCCGGGAAGTCACCTGCGACCTTGGACAACTCGATCATGGAACTCATGAAGCCGCCGTGAACCTCAAGTACAGCGAAGATGACCGCTACGATACCGATGAGCATGATGATGCCCTGGATAAAGTCGTTTATTGCCGTAGCCATATAACCACCGACTATAACGTAGATACCTGTAAGCACAGCCATAGCGATGATGCAGTATTTGTAGTCGATGTGGAAAGCCATCTCGAACAGTCTCGACAGACCGTTATACAAAGATGCTGTATAAGGGATAAGGAAAACAAAGATAATAAGAGAAGATCCGATTCTTAAGCTTTTGGAATCAAATCTCTTCGAGAAGAACTCAGGCATCGTGGATGAGTCAAGCTTATGAGTCATAAGTCTTGTTCTTCTTCCGAGTATTACCCATGCCATAAGCGAACCGATAACGGCATTTCCGAGACCGATCCAGGTGGAAGCAACACCGAATTTCCAACCGAACTGACCTGCATATCCTATAAAGATAACGGCAGAGAAATAACTTGTGCCGTATGCGAATGCTGTAAGCCAGGGACCTACGGATCTTCCGCCAAGGACAAATCCGTCAACGTTCTTTGCACTCTTGCGGCTCATGACGCCGACAATAATCAGCACCGCAAAGAACACGATGAGCATAAGAATCTTTACTATCATAACAACCTCCATAATAAAGGCTGTTCTTTTAAATATAAGAACAGCCCCCGAGAACTATTTATAATATCCTCACGCTCAAGTGTCAATAATTATTTGTTCTTAGCAAGATCCTCCAAAATATCAACACACTTATCAATGCCCAGGTAACTGCTGTTAAGGCAGATGTCGTAGTTCGGAGCATAACCCCAGACAAGATCTGTGAAGTGCTTATGATTAGCAGCTCTCTTCTTGTCCTTATCCTCAAGTCTCTTCTCAGGCTTCTTGTCTGTCTCGCCGTAAAGCCTTACGATACGGTCCTTACGGAATTCGATGTCTGCACAGATGAATACGTTAAGAACATTGTCATAATCCTTAAGGATATAATCTGCGGAACGGCCTACGATGACGCACGGCTTTCCACTGTCGGCTATCTCTTTAATAACATTCCTCTGAACGGTCCATATATAGTCATTCATGCTCATCCCGTTCATAACTCCCGGAACGCCCTGACCTTCAAAGCCATAGGAGAAAACTGATCTTCCCGGTGCCTCTTCGCCCTTTGCTGCAACAACATCACGGGAGAAGCCCGTCTTATCAGCTACACCCTCTATGATTTCCTTATCGTAGTAGTCGTATCCGAGTCTTGAAGCAAGTTCCTTAGCAATGGATCTTCCACCGCTTCCAAACTGTCTGCTGATAGTAATGATTTTTGCCGGCATGATAATCACCTCGCTTCTTCCGTGGTATATGTATATTTTACAACTATTTTTAATAAAAAATATTTAAAAACCGTGAACTATATTCTATAATCAACAGGAAATTTTACTCCCATAAAGGAGGCTCATATGGCTATTAGAATTGGAATCATAGGTTATGGTAATCTCGCACGCGGCGTCGAGAGCGAGATCAGAAGATGTCCCGACATGGAACTTAAGGGCGTTTTTACAAGACGTGACCTGTCTTCCGTCACGATTAAGACAGAAGGTGTACCCGTCTTCTCCGTAAACGATCTTAAGGACAAAACAGGAGACTTCGATGTAATGATCAACTGCGGAGGTTCAGCAACGGATCTTCCCGTTACAACTCCCGAGTATGCATCTTTGTACAACATAATCGACAGCTTCGATACACACGCTAAGATCCCTGAACACTTCAAAGCAGTAGATGATGCTTCCAGGAAGGCAAACAAGGTATCTTTGATCTCCGCAGGATGGGATCCCGGAATGTTCTCATTGCAAAGACTCTATTCCAACTGCATCCTTCCCGACGGTAATGACTATACATTCTGGGGCAAGGGTGTTTCACAGGGACACTCCGATGCAATCAGAAGAATTGACGGCGTTAAGAACGGCAAGCAGTACACTATCCCCGTACCCGCAGCTCTCGAAGCTGTAAGATCTGGATCAAACCCCGAGCTTACAACCAGACAGAAGCACACAAGAGAGTGCTTTGTAGTTGCTGAAGAAGGCGCTGATAAGGCATTGATCGAGAAGACCATCAAGGAGATGCCTAACTACTTTGCTGACTACGACACAACAGTACACTTCATCTCCCAGGAAGAGTTCGATGCCAACCACTCAGGCCTGAACCACGGCGGATTCGTTTTCAGAACAGGAAAGACAGGTCTTAACGGCGAGCACAAGCATGTAATCGAGTACAGCCTTAAGCTCGACTCCAACCCTGAGTTCACGGCATCAGTAATCCTTGCTTATGCACGTGCGGCTTTCAGGCTTTTCGAGAAGGGGGAATACGGCTGCAAGACAGTCTTCGATATCGCTCCCGCACTCCTCTCACCTCTTTCCGGAGACGAGTTAAGAGCTCACTTGCTTTGATCTAACAGGTAAGTAGTAAGCTTCACGGGGTCGGAAAAGATAATTCCGGCCCCGTTTTCTATGAGGAAACTTCTGGAGCGGAATCCCCAGTCAACACATATATAATCTGTACCGGCTGCTATTCCGGTCTTGATGTCAACATCAGAGTCACCGATATAAACGGTCTCGGAGGGAGTCACGCCAAGGCTCTCCATCGTCTTAAAAACGAATGTGGGATCCGGCTTCACAGGCACCTGCGGCACATTGCCGTGAGTCTCGACTATAAGATCCCCGAAGTGCTCACGGATCAAGGTCTTCGCAGGCGCATCCGGCTTGTTGGTCACAACCGCACACTTGACCCCGGCCTGATTAAGAGCCTTAAGCATATCCGTTATCCCGTCGTAAGGAAAAGTATCATAAAGACAGTTATCCCTGTAGAATTCCTGATACTCGGAATAGATCTTCAATACCAGCTGTTCATCAGCCCCGTCCCCAAGGCACCGCTCGATCAACTTACGGGTACCGTTGCCGATCATGGACTGAACCTGGTCTTTTGTCTTCACGGGAAGACCGTTCGCATCAAGCACAGCATTTACTGCATTCGTTAGACCGCCTATCGTGTTAAGCACAGTTCCGTCAAGATCAAAAACAACAAGCTTATATCTCATATCAGTACTCTCTTAAGGTCTTTCTTCTTATCTTGTAGTCAGGCATTACATCCTCCACATGAGCCCAGAAACGGGCCGAGTGGTTGGCCTCCAGAAAATGTGCAAGCTCATGCACCACAACATAAGCTATCAGCTCTTCCGGGGTCTCAAAAAGATTATAGTTGAATGTAAGCTTGCCCGTCGAAGGAGTGCATACACCCCAGCGGGAAGTCATTGTCCTGAATGTTACCGACACGGGAGCCTTTACCCCCTTCTTCTCATACATAGGAAGATAATACCCGAGCATCTCAAACACCTTGTCTTTAAGCTTGTTTTTACGCCAGTTCTCGTAAGATCTTGCAGCCTGCTCAGGTGAGTCTGCACGCACATAGATATCAGGGTAAGAATACCTCACCCCTCGAAAAGGAAAACCGGAGCTCACATGCAAGGTACATTTCTCACCAAACACGTTCACCTGCTCCCCGTCCTCATACCGCTTCGGGCGCGAAGCATTATCTATTCTTGCGTTTACTTTCGCGAGTGCTCTAAAAATGAAATCAGACTCGAGCCGCATAAAGTTTTCCACTTCAGCTATGGAAGTGCGGCCGGGACACGATACTTTGATAACGCCGTCAGGGTTTATGCGCAGGTTAATATTCTTAACGCGCTTGCGTGATAACTCGTATGTTATGACGCGCCCGTTAAGTTCAATCTGTCTTTCCATACATCAAAGACGTGTATATATCTCTTTTATCTTGAGGATAATGTCGGAGCTGTTCCCTGTGCAGCCGCCGTGTACCGTATGCTTTCCTTCACTTGAAACCGAGCAGATCTTGTAACTGATCCTGCCGATAAACTCATCCGTCTCGATAGTAAAATACATAAGTTTCTTAAGGTCGGGCGAGAAAACATAGACCAGGTTGGAGCAAAGCATTACAGACTCAGGCTTAGGGAGGGTGACAAAGCAACCGAGAGTACCGTCATCAAACTTAAAGCACTTAGTGGTGAAGTCCTCTTCTTTGTAGGAGAACTCCTCTCCCGTACGCTCGATCAATATCTTGTAAAGCTTGTAAAAAGTATTATTTCCGGGATCAAGGATGCTCTGGATTACATCCTTCGGAGTGTCATAAAACTGAACGGGCAGACTCTTCTGCTCGATCTGATAACGCGTGTTGTAAATGTTACGATTGAATGCCATAGTTTCATTATAATAACACTCTGTCGCACAAAATTTTACTATTATTTTATCGCGCGAGAAGTTCTTATTGAGGATGCACAAGCGCAGATTAACTTAACGGCATCAGGTAAGAGAAATGGCACAACACACATCATAAGAACAGCCCCCAAACCGATAGGTCCGCTCTTTCTTGTGTACATAATCATGAACCATGCAACACCGAATACATATAAGACTAATTCAACGATAATGCCTTCTATAGCACAAAAGATCATATGCTTAGAAGGAGATGACTTAAGCTTCTTAAACACCTTCTCATCAACAAGCCAGTAAACCAAAGCCGCTACAAGAAAACCTATTATAAATCCGCCTGTGGGGCCCACCAAAGATGCAGGACCGCTCTTAAAGCCTGCAAACACAGGAGCGCCGATAAGGCCTAACAGTATATAAACCGCAATTGATACCGTTCCTCTCTTGCCTCCTATCGAGAACAAGACCAGGAGAATTCCAAATGTCTGTAATGTGAACGGGATTTCCCAGACATTGATAGATATCCAGGAAGTGATAGTGATAAGTGCCGCACAAATAGCAGCGAGAACAAGGTCATAAGTCTTTATACGTGAGATATTAACTGTGTTTTCCATAGGGAAAGTATAGAATATCAGTGATTGTAAATCAAGGTATACTTGTGGTTTACAATATTAATTATGTAAAAAGAATTGGTGTGGGCAGATGACCCACACCAACTTAAAAGGGAACCATAGAAGATTATTTCAGAAATCAGCTTCCGGACTCCAAGCCGTAATAATCGCACATACCTGCCCACTCAACAGAGTCGATGAATCCTCCGATGACCTCTTCTCTGCTCATACCGGACTCGAGCATAGAGATCCAGTGTGCACGCCCCGCTGCATCAGACTGTCTTCCAAAGAACTCGAGGTAAAGGATATCAACGAAATACTCATCGCTTAGGTCGCGGCTTAAGAATTCAGATGAAAGAAGGAAGCCCTTCACGACATCAGCACCTGTTGCGCCATTCGCAATAAGATTGTTCCAATATGCCATTCCTTCAGCATCAAATGCTCTTCCGAGTACTGTTGAATAAGAGCGACCGATAAACTCCTCGATAGGTGTCTGATAGATAGGAGCTGCAGGCGCCGATGATGAGGAGGAAGATGAAGAATCAGGTACATAAGGTGTATCATCACTAGATTCATCAGATGGCACTGGCTCAGTATCCGGCTCAGGCTCCGGCTCAGGCTCCGGATCAGGTGCCGGATCATCAGAACCATCATCTATCGGTAGGATCTCAAATCGATAAGGGGATGATTCCGACCCGTTACCACTGACTACGCATACAGCAACAGAAGATCCGAGATCTTCGGGACAACCTATGGCGAACAGATCATATCCACCGGAATATACTACATAATGTGATGGGACCGTAAAATCATATTCCTCATCTACTTCAGTTTCATAAAACTCAAATGATGTGATCTCGAATTCCATATCCTCATCAGCCTGCATCGGGAACGGATCAGAATCACCGTAATCCCAGGGACAAAACCAATCCCCCTCGTTTATGGCAACTGTATCCCCTACCTTATAGACATCATCGACTTCCAAAGCCATTGATGTCGAACTCACTCCAAAAACACAGGCAAAAACCATACTTGTTGAAATAAGCACACTTATTGTCTTTCTTTTTATCATCTTGTATATACCTCCTTAAGAGAAAAGTTATAAAATGATGATAAAAATAAAGACATCTTGATTACAGGTGACACCTGTCTCTAATCAACCCGAATACTGTCGTATATGCGACATATCGTAAATTAGACACTTTCGGGACAACAAATAAGACAGTATATTAAAGTCATGGGGGGCAAAATGACTTACACTTCCGATAGGATCAGTCTATCAAAATACAAGCAGCATTTCCTTTTGGGGCTGTTGTTTTTCATATTCAATTACACGCTTGCCACGGTAAACAACAACTTCATGTACCTTATCTACAATCACTTTAATGAAAAGCAGTCTTTGTGCTTTATAAGGTTGTCTTTACTGCCGCTCGCAGTTTCACTTTTTGTATTTGGTTTGTGGTGTTCGAGGGCAAAACCCTCTATATCATCGCACTCCCGCATTACAGGCACAGTAACGGTCTTCACAACCGTCCTGTTCTTACCGTTGTTTCTTACCACGAACAAATATATCTTTCTTATTTCCGAGTTTGTTTTCCAATTCGCGATAGGTTTTTTATGCGTCTACTACTACAGACTTATGTACAGGGCATTCGCCTCGCTCTCTCACATGGGAATAGTATTCTCGTTAAGCATGATAGTTTCGTTTCTTCTGCAGTATCTCCTCCAACCCGGTAAAGACTACAACCTGACCGTTTACTCATTGATACTGTGCTCGTTCATCGCTGCTTTCATTGATCTTTCCGGGCTCACAGAAAGCATATTGGATCTTGAGGACGGAGAAAGGATCATCACCAGAGCACCTCATAAAAGAAGCTTCATCAGAACTTTGGTCTGTCTTATGCTTGCTATTATGTTTTTCGAGCTTATCGGTAACTTTCTTACGGACTCGCTTATACGCCTTATTCCCACCTACGGTTCCATGGCATTCGCAGTACCGAGGCTTTTCACGATACCTGCATACTTAATAGTCGGGCTGGTGGCCGACATTAAAGATATGAAGTTTATTCCCCTGCTGACGCTCTCCGGGGTTCTCATAGGGATCCTTAACCCCGTCCTGTTTAATGAGAGCTCATCGTATTTCTTTAATGCCTGCATATTCTATGCCGTAGCCGGTTTTATAAACGCATTCCTTGTACTGATCATGCTAAAACAAGCGTGGACAAGCTCGTACGCACCTTTGGTAGCTGTAAGCGGACGCATCACAGACAGTATCTTCTCGTGCGTTTTCACATCATCGTTCATCTCAAAGCTTCCTGTACATGCGAGCATCACCATAGAGCTTGTCTGCTTCGCATTCGTGATACTTCTTTTTACTTTCTCGGGGCAACTCACTATCAATGACGATACGAAATACACCATGAAACACATGCCGCCCGATGAGTTTGCAAAAAGCTATAACTTCACCGAGAAAGAAACGGAGCTTTTTGGCACGATCCTTACCTTCGAGGGCAACATGTCGGAGCTTGCGCGAAGCCTCTACATCTCAAGAAGCGTTCTCTACAGGACATTAGGCAACATCTGCGAGAAGACCGGATGCACCTCGTTACAGGCGGTAAAAACACTATACTATGACACGCCGGATACTCCTGTTAAGGAAGAAACTGTTATCGAAGATCAGCCTTCTCCCGTGATAAGCCTTCGCGAAAAACTGATCTTCTTCAGCGACAAATACAACTTAAGCGAGAAGGAATCGGCTACCTTGAAGACCTACCTCGAACACCCGGATAAGACTCAGCAGGAGCTTGCAGATCTTATGGGCACCACACTCCGAACAGTACAAAGACATCTGTCAGGCATCAGAAAAAAGACAGAGACAAAATCTATGGCACAACTTAACAAGCTGTTCTACGATAACTGAGTTTATATATTTT
>JAILNR010000017.1 GCA_024691325.1 Saccharofermentans sp.
TCGCGTGTGCCGACAATACTTGGCTGGCGACGGCCCGGGAAGATAGGTTGCTGCCGGTTTTATATTCCTCAATAGCTCAGTCGGTAGAGCGTTCGGCTGTTAACCGAAATGTCACAGGTTCGAGTCCTGTTTGAGGAGCCAGGTCAAACAACCTCTTTATGGGGTTGTTTTTCTTTGCCCGGAAATAAGTTATTATTAACTTATGACCAAGCCTATTGAACAAAAATATAAGTATATGCGTATCCAGGGACGGGAACTTGCCTCTAACACCCTTTATGCCAAGGGTGTTTTCTCTATGGCGTGGAAGCTTATTGCCGATAAGAAGATGGAAGGGGAAGATGCGGATCTGTATAGGGAGATAGACGCCTGGTTTGCCGAGAATCTTTCTTTTCCCGAGCCGTGCATGAAGAAGGAGAAGGTAGTCTGCTTCTTTAAGACCGAGAACTACGCTGAGATGATGAAGATGATGCGTCCGGCTCTCTGGCTTTTGGAAAAATATGAGCAGCCTTATTTCCTCGTATATACAAACACTCCGGGTCAGATCGTCTATGAGGACAAGTACCAGATAGCGGTCAAAGTGGAAGATATCGTTATTGAAGAATTCCCCGAGGACTTCAAGACTTACGAGACAAAGGAAGAACGGGAAGCCCGTAAACAAAGTTCACATTAATTTTTAATTACGCACACCACGCCCCTGTTATTATCTGATTATACCGATACAATACGGAGGTGTGCGATGATTGACGAATTCAAAAGATACATAATAGATGATTACGGCAAAAAGCCGGTATTCGCAAGTTTTCTTCCGGGACTTTCAGGCAGGGACGGAATACCAATCTGGTCTTTCTACTGCAACCGCGGTCAGGGCATCACTTCCTTCGGTACAGAGAATAAAGATAATTCCATAATGGAATTCTATCCGGCACATCAGGCGTATCAGCTTGTAAGAACTCACGGATTCAGAACATTCATTAAGCAGGGGGATAGCACAAGGGAAGCATTTGCCGATGATTCGGCAAGGACCCGTATGTATATCGGTTTCAACACATTCACGATCGAAGAGGAAAAGGACGGGATTCTAACCGAAGTGTCCTACATGACTTTGCCATCCGAGACCACGGGTGCGCTCGTAAGAACCGTAAGGATAACCAATAAGAGTAAAGAAACAAAGAGCTTAGAGGTCTTAGACGGCATGCCGGCATTAAACCCCTTCGGCGTCTCGATGCAGGATCAGAAGGAATTAGGTCAGACCGTAACGGCCTGGATGCAGGTCGAGGACCACAAGACAGGTCTTCCATACTACCGCGTCAGAGCAAGTATTGTGGACTCTATCGATGTTCAGGAAATAACCAAGGGAAACTTCGCCTTTGCTTACCCGGAAGACGGGGAACTTCTGAAAGTTTATGTCGACCCCGAGGTCATCTTCGATTACGATCTGTCGTTTATAGATCCGGTCTCGTTTAAGGACGGCACTTACAAGGACAAAACACAGAACACGAGCAACAATGTGCCGTGTGCTTTTTTCGCGCAGAGCAAGGAGCTTAATGAGGGACAGACGCTCGTATTTTATGAGGTTTACGGCAACAGTAACGGCAAGGACAGGCTGAAGGCGCTTGCCGGGAAGATAGAAAAAGAGGGAGCGTCGTCTTATTTCACACGCAAGTGGGATGAGGCCTCGGGCATGGCGGATGACATCATATCGGTTATCGAGACCAAGACAGGCGACTCGACCTTCGACGCTTACTGCGAGCTTACTTACCTTGATAACTGCCTGCGCGGCGGATTCCCGGTAAAGCTCGGGGACAAAGTCTTTTACATGTACTCGCGAAAACACGGTGATATGGAGCGCGACTACAACTACTTCACTCTTGCACCCGAGTACTACACGCAGGGAAACGCGAGCTTCCGTGATATCTGCCAGAACAGAAGATGCGACATCCTGTTCACGCCTTACACAGGTCAGATGAACGTGAAGATGTTCTTAAGTCTTATCCAAAGTGACGGCTTCAATCCTCTTAAGATATCAGAGGCAAGATTTGTTATGCCGGAGTCGAAGGCACAGGCATATCCTGAAGGACTCAGAAGCATTCTTACGCATCCTTTTACTCCCGGTGCCGTCGCAGATAAGATGATAAGCCTGGGTCTCGAGGACGATATCGATGAGACAGTCTCAAGGGCTCTTACCGATTCCGGGGCCGGAATCAACTCCGAGTTTGGTGAAGGCTATTGGACGGACCACTGGATATATACGCTGGATCTCGTCGAGAGTTACCTGAGAGTTTACCCCGACAAGAAGGATGACCTTTTGTGGGGTGAGGATGACTGCACTTACTTTGATACGAAGTGCTTTGTAAATCCCAGAAGATTAAGATATGAGGAGACGGGCAAAGGTCTTCGCCAGTATCATCCGATCAGGGAACTTCCCGGTAAGAAGAACAAAGGCAAGCTCATGACGGATTCGTCCGGCAATGTGGTAAAAGTAACTGCAGGCGAGAAGCTGCTTCTTCTTTGCGCCATCAAATTCATGACGCTCGACTCTTACGGAATGGGTGTTGAGATGGAGGGCGGAAGACCCGGCTGGTACGATGCCCTTAACGGACTTCCCGGTCTGTTCGGTTCTTCAATAAACGAGTCGATGGAGCTTGTCCGTTACCTTGAATTCATGATCGATTCCATGCCCGTATCAGGCCGCATGACTCTTTCAAAGGAAGTTGCGGGGCTTATAAAGTCGATCGATTCTCTTGCTTTGAACGGCTGGCAGGATATGGCCACATGGAATGCTTTAAATGAGATAAAAGAGAAGTACAGAGAGGATACGGCAGAAGGATTCTCGGGCCAAAAGGAAGAACTTGAAGCAACTTATGTGAAGGATATCCTCAGCAACATGAGGCAGATCGTAAAGCGCGGTATCGCAAGAGCAAGAGCGCTTGGCGGCGGAAAGATGCCTTCATATTTTGCTTTCGACGCGCTTACTTATGACAAGGATGAAGACGGAATTACAGTCCTGTCGATGAGACCGGTGGTAATACCGAGGTTCCTCGAATCTTATGTGCATAACTTAAGGCTCAAGCATTCGGAGGAGAGAAAGCATCAACTTTATAACGAGGTCAGAGACGGGCTTTATGATGAGAAGCTTAAGATGTATAAGGTCAACGAGTCCCTCGCGGATGCTTCCTTCGAGATAGGAAGATGCAAGGCTTTCACACCGGGGTGGCTTGAGAATGAATCCATCTGGCTTCACATGGAGTATAAGTACCTTCTTGAACTTATCAAGAACGGACTTTACAGAGAGTTTATAGACGACTTCAGAACCTGTGCGGTTCCTTTCCTCGATTCCGATATATACGGCAGGTCCACTCTCGAGAACTCGTCGTTTATAGCTTCGTCCGCTAATCCGAATCCGAAGATTCACGGAAGGGGATTTGTCGCGAGACTTTCAGGTTCGACGGCGGAATTTATCGACATGTATGAGATCATGATGTTCGGCAAGACGATCTTCTCTTATTCGGAGGCGGAAGGTCTTGTGTTCGCGCCGAAGCCGACGATCCCTTCGTATCTTATCGGGGACGACCTTACTATCAAGACTAAGCTTCTCGGTACGATCGAAGTGATATACAAGCTTCCTTCAAAGAAAGACATCATCCCGGGCGAGTACTCGGTGACGGGTATAAGTATTGACGGAAGGCTTAACGCCGGAAGTTATATAAGCGGATCTGATGCCGAGGCAATCCGCGTTGGTAATGTAAAGAAGATCGAGATAACACTCGGGTGACTAAGCGGGGATTAAAGCGGTATAATCTCATACGAAGTTACGAATGAAGGAGATATATAAAAGTGGTTATTGATTTTAATAAGATGTCTGAAGAAGCCAAGCCGAACTTCAAGGGCGGACTTAAGGAATACAATGTAAAGATGTTCACGGACGACACGAACAAGATAATGCATGGCCGTCTCGTACCGGGAGCATCGATCGGATTCCACACACATGAGACCGACCAGGAGGTCATCTATGTGCTCGAAGGTGAGGGTACGGTCATCAACGGTGAGGGCATTCCTGATGATAAAGCTTTACCGGGACAGGCTCTGTACTGTGCCAAGGGGCAATCCCATTCACTCGTGAATACAGGCACAAAGGATCTTATATTCTTTGCTGTTGTATCAGCCGTATGAGTGTGATATATTTACTTCAATATTTAAGCAATGGGGCTTTTCTTTCACAGGGGAAATGCCCCCTTTTTTAGGAAACAAACCGGAGGATACTGGCAATGAGCGGGAAACGATATCTGGTCCTTCAGAACGGAAAAGTGTTTGAAGGAGAACCTTTGGGAGCAAGCGGAGAGGAGATCTCCGAGATAGTCTTCACTACATCAATGACGGCATATCTTGAGACATTGACCGACCCGAGTTATAAAGGCCAGGCAGTCGTACAGACATTCCCGCTTATCGGAAATTACGGCATTATAACACCGGATAAAGAAGGCGAGATGCCGCGCGTATCGGGCTATATCGTAAGGACCGCCTGTGACAGACCTTCAAACTTCAGATGTGAAGAGCAGCTCGATAATTATCTTAAGGAAAACAATATTATAGGACTTAAAGGCATTGATACCCGCGCGCTTACAAGAGTCCTCCGTGAATGCGGAACCATGAACGGAATGATCTGTGATGATCCTTCCCATGCAGACCTTGAGAAGATCAAGGCATACAGAATAACCGATCCCGTATCAGAAGTTACTGCCAAAGAAAAGAAAGTGTATGAGCCCGAAGGCGATAAAAAAGCCGTCGTTGCTCTTTTTGATTACGGTGTTAAATACAACATCATAAGAAGTCTGCAGCAAAGGGGATGTGAGGTTCATCTGTTTCCCTCATTTGCTTCCGCCGAGCAGATCAAGGAGATAAACCCCGACGGTCTGTTCCTCTCTAACGGCCCGGGAGACCCGGAGGATAACAAGGATGCTATCGAGGTTCTTAAGCAGTTAAGAAAAGAGAACTATCCTACGATGGGAATCTGCCTTGGTCATCAGCTTCTTGCACTGTCGCACGGTTTCAAGACAGGCAAGCTTAAGTACGGACACAGAGGTTCCAATCACCCCGTCCGTAACGAGGAGACAGGAAAGATATACATAAGCTCTCAGAATCACGGCTACGAGGTCTTAAGTGAGAGCATTGATGAGAAGGTTGCAAAAGAGCTTTTCGTAAATGTTAATGACGGTACCAATGAGGGCATCAGGTACCTTGAGGAGAACGCGTTCTCAGTGCAGTTCCACCCCGAGGCATGCGGTGGTCCGCAGGATACCGGTTTTCTCTTTGACGAATTCATGAAGATGATGGGAAGGTAAGATTATGCCGCTCGACAGAAGTATCAAAAAAGTTCTTGTTATAGGTTCAGGCCCGATCGTAATAGGCCAGGCAGCTGAGTTCGACTACGCAGGTACGCAGGCGTGCAGAGCGCTTCGCCAGGACGGAATCGAGATCGTCCTTATCAACTCGAATCCTGCTACCATCATGACGGATAAGTCGATGGCGGATAAGATCTACCTCGAGCCTTTGACGCTCACCACAGTTAAGCGTGTCATCGAGACCGAGAAGCCTGACTCGATCCTGTCGGGATTAGGCGGACAGACTGCTCTCACACTTTGTATGGAACTTGCCAAGTGCGGCTTCCTCGAGGAGCATAATGTAAAGCTTCTCGGTTCGTCCCCCGAGTGCATCGACAAGGCTGAGGACAGACAGATCTTTAAAGATACGATGGAGTCGATAGGACAGCCCTGCATTCCTTCAGAGGTAGTAACCACAGTTGAGGATGCACTCGCGTTTGCAGGCAAGATCGGCTACCCCGTAATCGTTCGCCCTGCGTTCACATTAGGCGGAACCGGCGGTGGAATAGCTAACGACGAGGCAGAGCTTCGCGAGACCGCAAGAACAGGTCTTGCCGCAAGTCCCATCACGCAGATACTTGTCGAAAAGTGCATAGCAGGCTGGAAGGAAATCGAGTTCGAGGTCATCCGCGACAAGGCCGGCAACACGGTTACGGTCTGCTCGATGGAGAATATGGATCCTGTCGGTGTGCACACGGGTGATTCGATAGTTATCGCTCCTGCAGTCACACTCTCGGATAAGGAATATCAGATGCTCCGTACAGCATCCTTGAAGATAATCGAGGCATTGGGAGTTGAGGGAGGCTGTAACTGCCAGTTCGCTCTCGAGCCGAATTCGTTCGAGTATGCGGTCATAGAGGTTAACCCCCGTGTTTCAAGATCATCGGCACTCGCATCCAAGGCGACAGGTTACCCCATCGCGAAGGTTGCTACCAAGATAGCTCTCGGTTACAGATTAGATGAGATTAAGAATGCCGTTACGGGTAATACTTATGCTGCTTTCGAGCCCGCGCTCGACTATGTTGCGGTTAAGTTCCCGAAGTGGCCTTTTGATAAGTTCGTTTATGCAAAAAGAGACCTCGGCACGCAGATGAAGGCGACGGGTGAGGTCATGTCCATCTCCGACACCTTCGAGTCTGCTTTGATGAAAGCGGTAAGAGGCGCGGAGATATCAGCTGACCGCGTGAGGATCCCGAAGTTCGGGGAAACACCTCTTGAAGACATCATGGAGGGATTGTCAAAGCCTACCGACGAGAGACTCTTCTTCATAGGCGAGGCGCTCTACAGGGGTGTTACCTGCGAGCAGATCCACGAGATAACAAAGATAGATATGTGGTTCCTCGATAAGGTCAACAATCTTGTCTCGTACGAGAAGAGCATTGAAGGCTCCTCTGTTACTAAGCAGAAGTATATCGAAGGAAAGAAACTCGGATTTACTGACAGAACGATAGAGAAGATATCTGGAGCATCAGTTGATGAGTCCTTAAAGATCACGCCTGTATATAAGATGGTAGATACCTGTGCGGGTGAGTTCGCTGCAACGACACCGTACTTTTACGGCATCTATCACCTGCCTGAAGAAGGTGGCGAGAATGAGGCTGATCTTATCTTCGAGCCTCAAGAGCAGCGTGAGAAGAAGACCGTTATCGTTATAGGTTCAGGCCCTATCAGAATAGGTCAGGGCATCGAGTTCGACTATGCGGCCGTTCACTGCGTCCATGCTTTGCAGGAATTAGGCTTCAGAGTAGTTATCATAAACAACAACCCCGAGACTGTTTCCACTGACTTTGATACGGGTGACAGACTCTACTTCGAGCCGCTCGATCCCGAGGATGTAATGAACATCATAAAGCAGGAGAATCCCTTCGGTGTTGTTGTTGCGTTCGGCGGTCAGACTGCCATCAAGCTTACTAAGACGCTTGCTAAGAATAACATAAATATCATCGGAACATCTGCGGATTCAATCGACATGGCTGAGGACAGAGAGAGGTTCGATGAGCTTCTCGAGAAACTTGACATCGCACGCCCGAAGGGCTTCTCGGTGTTGACCGAGGCAGAGGCTTTGGATGCGACAGCCAAGATCGGTTACCCTGTCCTGTTAAGACCTTCTTATGTTCTCGGCGGACAGAACATGATCATTGCATTCGACGATGAGGATGTTAAGGAATACATGAAGATCATACTCTCGCAGGGCATCGAGAACCCCGTGCTTATCGATAAATATATCCAGGGCCGTGAGATCGAGGTCGATGCCATCTACGACGGTAAGGATGTTCTTATCCCGGGCATCATGGAGCACGTCGAGAGAACGGGTATCCACTCGGGCGACTCCATCGCGATATATCCTGCTAAGCACATCTACGATGACATGGCAAAGAAACTCGTTGATACCACGAAGTCTCTTTGTGAGGGATTGAATTCAACAGGTATCGTCAATATCCAGTACATCGTATGCGACAACCGTATCTATGTAATCGAGGTTAACCCGAGAGCATCAAGGACGGTTCCTTACATGAGTAAGGTTACGGGTGTGCCGATGGTCGATGTCGCGATCGAGGTCTCGCTCGGCACGAAGCTTGCCGACATGGATTACGGCACGGGCTTCTACAGGCAGTCTCCCTACACTGCGGTTAAGGTGCCTGTGTTCTCTTTCGAGAAGTTAACTGACGTTGATACACAGCTTGGCCCCGAGATGAAGTCCACGGGTGAGGTTTTGGGCGTCGGCAGAAGCCTGTCGGAGGCTCTTTATAAGGGACTCGTTGCTGCAGGTTATAAGATGTACAAGACGGGCGGTGTCTTCATCACAGTCCGTGATTCAGATAAGCAGGAGATAGTCGAGATCGCAAAGAAGTTCGACACATTAGGCTTCGAGCTTTATGCCACGGGCGGCACCGCGAAAGTGCTCTCGGAGGTCGGCATGAAGGTGACTGAGGTCGCGAAGATCCACGAGTCTCCCGAGAACAACACGATATCTTTGCTCGAAAGCGGCAAGATCAACTACATCATCTCGACCTCGAAGAGAGGAAGACTTCCTGCACGCGATTCTGTTAAGCTTAGAAGACGTGCCGTCATGCTCGGAATCCCTTGCCTTACAGCTCTTGATACCGCTGATGCACTTGCAGATTCACTGATGTCGAGATACTCGGAGATCAACACCGAGCTTGTTGATATCAACAACATGAGAGAGAAGAAGAAGGTCGTCGAGTTCACGAAGATGCAGGGTATCGGCAATGACTACATCTACATCGACTGTTTCGAGAAGATGGTCTCATCTCCCGAGTCTCTTTCAGTCTATATGTCCGACAGACACTTCGGTGTCGGCGGTGACGGTATCGTTCTTATCGCACCTTCGAAGGTGGCTGATGCGAGGATGATCATGTATAACCTTGACGGTTCCGAGGGGAATATGTGCGGAAATGCGATCCGCTGCGTCGGTAAGTATATGTACGATGTAAGAGGGCACAAGAGAAGACACATGACCATCGAGACCAGAAGCGGAATCAAGAAGCTTGAGATGATGACATCAAATGATGAGGTAGTCCGCGTTAAGGTCGATATGGGTGAAGCAATACTCGATCCCACATTGATCCCGGTTAATCTCGATCCTGATTCCGAGGGCATGGTAGTAAGCCGCAAGGCGGATATCGAAGGCGAAGAGTATAAGATCACCTGCGTATCCATGGGTAATCCCCATGCCGTTGTCTTCACGGAACTTGTGGATGTATTGGATCTTGAGAAGATCGGTCCTAAGTTTGAATTTAATCCGCTGTTCCCCGAGAGAGTCAACACGGAATTCGTTAAGATCATCGACGACCATACGATCAAGATGAGAGTCTGGGAGAGAGGTTCCGGCGAGACGATGGCATGCGGTACAGGTGCATGCGCCGCCGCGGTCGCTTCAGTACTCAACGGTTACTGCCCGAAGAACGAAGATATCCGCGTCATCCTGAAGGGAGGAGATCTCGTCATCAGATATACGGATGAGACGGTTTACATGACCGGCAACTGCGCCAAGGTCTTCGAAGGAAGAATGGAGATCTGATCTTATTTCAATTTATAAGATTTACTCTAAAGCTTCTGCATTAAGCAGGAGCTTTATTGTTTGTGCAAGAGTATTGAACAAAGGGCGGGGTTTGAATCCTCCCATGGGGCTTGTCCGGTAACATGCGCCTATAATGCAGTTCATCTGTATGCCGCTGTAGGAGGCGGCGAAGAATCTTACGATGTCTTCTATAGGCATCACCGGATGGATCTTACCTTCCGCGCATGCTTTGCCGAGCATCTGTCCCGTAAGATTAGTAAGATGCTCGAGATTGCCTTCAGATTTGATCCCGCCTAGTATCTTCGCGGTCCTCTCAGGCTCGTTGACTGCCATGACCGACAGGTCGAAGTTGATCTTCTGTATGTCCATCAGCTGCTCTTCCATACGGTCTGCGAGCATATTGCAGATCCTGTCTGTTGTCTGTCCGACAGTAAGATCAGCGTCGTTACTTAATATCTCGTCGGTCTGGTCTATTATCGAATAGCTCTCACGCATGTCGAGTATCATCGCGCGGAAGATGTCATCTATGTCTTCGAAGTATCTGTATATCCCGCCCTGAGCCATTCCGGTCTCCTTGATAATGTCTGTCATCGTGACCATGCTGACGGGCTTTCGAAGGCAGAGATTATGAGCGGCAGTGATTATCTCGCGGCGCCTGTTGGATATGTACTCTTCTGAAACCCGCGGCATATCACGCCCTCCTTATAAAGCCCTGGCCTTCCGGGCAGAAGACTTCCTGCGGGCTTCCCTTAAGGTATCTTCCGAAGAAGGTCGTATGTATCCTGCAAAGGTTCTCGTGTAGAACGGAAGGCGGCATTTTGCCGACGACGGCGCTCACGGGAACGAAGAACTTCAGGTCACAGAAGCCATGATGCTGCATGCCCCTGAATACTTCCCAGAAGAAAGGTGCATCAGTGTTAAGAGCAGCCTTCACCGAGGCGTTTACGTTGTTCTCGCAGTTGATCTGATAGAAAGGCTTCTTCATCACCATGCCGTCGTATCTTCCTGCCAGTATGCCGTCGAGATTGATGCCGGCTGTGAACCTGTCATCGTGCTGGCACATGTAGTAAGCGGTGGTGCCTCCCATGGAGTGGCCGGTGATGCCAATGCCGTGAGTAAGATCTATCCTGTCCCCGAATCTTCTAATTGCTTCATCAGTTATAGTGCGCACATCCCGAGCGCGCTCATCGAGGTATCCGATAGGGAAGCTGTAGTATTTATCCTGAAGGATCTTGAACTTCCTTCCGAGCTCCTCGTTGCTGCTTCTTCTGTCGCTGCAAAATCTTAAGGTCGCAGCTGCCCCCGCAACGAAAGGCTGATACGTCTTCATATTAAGAGACTTGTCAAAAAAGTCGACGCTGCCGTCATCGTATTCGTTCGCAGCCGCATCGTGAGCGTGCCCCACGGCGAGTACGCTGTATCCCTGCGAGGCAAGTTCCGAGCAAAGAAAATGATTTGCTTCCGCGTATCCGCCTATGCCGTGGCTGTAGACGATAAGCGGGAACTTTCCGGGAGCAGGGGAGGCGTCGCGGTAGAATTCACCCTTAAGAGGCTCCTTTATCTTCACATGAAAAGCTCTCGAAAGGCCTTCGCAAAGCGCCGGAGACAGCACATAGTCCTGCGGCACTCCTTCGGTATCTTCCGGAAGAACAGGGTAGTAGAGTCTCCCTCTTATGTGTCTTCCTTTGCTTCCCTTATTGGGGCCGATGGTCTCGGTCCTGTCGCTGTCATATATGGAGAAGACAGTCGTTCCGACTTTGTACTCACCCTGCGGTGACGGCAGCTTTACATCCTTCATCCGGTACCTCGCTTGTAAAAATGAAAGTAGTTTCATTTTACCTCAGCGAAAAACTCGGGTCAATATTGCAGATGATGTTTTACACATGAGGATCCTCCGTTGTAAAATATCTTTATGAAATTCGATCTTAAAAAAGATCTTAAGACACTTATGTGTATCGTCTTCGCCGCGGTCCTCATGGCCGTTAACATAAAGACGTTCGTAAGAACGGGCGGTCTTTATCCGGGCGGAGTTACGGGACTTACCATTCTTATCCAGCATATAGTCGAGAAGCTGTTTGGCTTCACATTGCCGTTCTCGATAGTTAACTTCGCACTTAACGGCGTGCCGGTCTATATAGGATTCAAATATATTGGCAAGAAGTTTACTGCATACTCGATACTCATGATCATACTGTCGAGTTTATTGACGGATATAATCCCCGGATTCTATGTAACGGAGGATATCCTTCTCATAAGCGTATTCGGAGGAATCATCAACGGACTTGCGATAAGTATTTGTCTTCTGTCCGGTGCGACCTCGGGAGGAACGGACTTTATAAGCATCTTCCTGTCGGAGAAGAAGGGCGTCGATACATTCAATCTGATACTCGGATTTAATGCCCTCATCCTGCTCGTCGCAGGTGCCATCTTCGGTTGGGACAAGGCTCTGTATTCCATCTTCTTCCAGTTCGCATCGACGATAGTAATAAGAACGCTCTACCTTAAGTTCCAGCAGGCAACGCTGTTCGTGGTCACGACACATCCCCAGGAGATATGTGACAAGATCTACGATATATCCATGCATGGGGCGACCATCATTGACGGTGAAGGTTCATTCGGTCACAGCGAGAAGCATGTTGTATATTCAGTTATCGCGCGTTCTGATTCCCGTAAGGTAATAAAGGCGATCAAGGAAACAGACCCCGAAGCATTCGTCAATGTATTGCGCACGGATAAATTATCGGGTTACTTCTACTATAAAAAAGAAGATTAAAGGGGAATTAAGATGAAGAACGGTATCAAGATTGCTGCAGTTTTGTTATGCACTGCTGTGCTTTTCGCAGGGTGTTCGGCTCAGGATGCGGAACAGACATCTTTGTCGGAAACGTTACCAAGTGCTGATACGGCGCTCGAGAGTGAGACCTCTGCTGTGGCGCAGACAAGTGAGACTCCCGCGGAAACCTCACAAACAACAGCAGAAACAACAATGCCTACGGCAAATGAGGAAGGTGCATTTGATTTTGGTACAGACGTCATCGAGCTGTCATCAGAAGATCTCGTTGACGGGGTTTGGGCAGATGTTATCTCGAACACCATGGCGGGAAACAATGTCTCTCCCGCGTTGTCATGGGAACCCGTTGAAGGCGCACAGGAGTATGTTATCTACATGGTGGATACCACAGCATATTACTGGTACCACTGGAAGATGGACGGAGTAACCGAGACTAATCTCGAGCAGGGATTCGGAGGAACTTCCTATATAGGACCTTATCCGCCTCCGGGCTCAACACACACATATGACATATATGTGGTTGCTTTAAGAAACAGCGTGGACAGGGTACGCGGCTCGCTTAACACTCAAAACGAGAATTTCCCTTCGTTCTTATACCAGCTCGACACCGATATAGACGGCAACAGCGGCAATATCATCGCCATGGGAAGACTCTCGGGTACTTTTACCGCACCTTAATACTCCCCCAAGGATTCTTAATTAGCATTCATTGATATTTGCCACAAACAACGCGGCTCTCCTAATCTGAAATATGTAAGAATACGATGCATTATTTTAAGTTTAGCGAGATCGACTATGAAGAGATTAATTTCAACCGCCCTGATTGCATCTGTAATCTTGTCTGGCGTTCCTGCGAGAGTTTGGGCAGACGAGACAAGTAATAGTGAAGATATTACAATCCAGCAGACAGAAACCACTGAAACAATAGAATCTGAGGAGACAGAACAGTCTTCTGAGCAGACTTCAGAGGTTGAGACAACTGAATCTTCCGAGACTGAAGAAACATCCGCCTCCACGGATTTAACTGAAGAGACAACAGAGGAACTGACCCCCACACCTACAACAACTCCG
>JAILNR010000029.1 GCA_024691325.1 Saccharofermentans sp.
AAAGCCCCTTTCCCGGAAAAGGGCCAGGGGCTTTATGTAAAATCGAGCTAAACAGAAAACGGCGTGCTGCTAAACAGGCGGAAGATCTATTACGATCTCCGTTCCCTATTTAACTCGCACGCCGCCGGTGTCTTTCCCCGCGCTACCAGGGACGCCCTTTTATCCGTTTAGTTAATAAATATGTCTTATGTCCTTTTTAGTCCTCCTGCGGCGGAGGCCACAGGGCAGTTATGAAGATTAGCTCTTCTTTCCTGACCTGAATCTTTTAAAGTCGATCACCCTGTATTCATGACACTTGTTACAGTAACTCTGTATGTGTCCTGCAGAAGCATCCAGATACGCTATCAACATCTTATGATCACAGATAGGGCACCGTATATCTCTGCACACCTGTTCCTTTACTGTTTTAGGAGGATCTGTATCTACTCCGCTAAAAGCACTTATGACCCTGAAGTCATGGCACTTATTGCAATAGCTCTTAACATGTCCTTCAACATAGTCTTCATATGCAATAAGAAGCTTATGTCCACAAACGTTACACTTGATATCTCTATACTTAAGACCTTTCGTCTCCTTTGCAGACTCTATCATCAGATCCTTCTTGTAACTTACACTTCTACTCAACTGAACCTTCTCCCAGAACGTTTTCTTCAACAAACGTTTCAATAACCCCGTCTTGGATCAGCCCCAGTCTTTTGAGCCTGAAGTACATTGCTGTATAGGAAACACACAATTCCTTTGCCATTGCACAAACGTTATCTGCATCAGCCGGATCAAGAATATCATCGGCGTATTTATAGATAACCTGGTCTCCGTAATATCTGTTCATGAGGATATTTACCAAGCTCTCCGGCATAAGAAGGCTTGCAGCGAAATTGTTTGCTTCAGCCTCGCTGATTGAGAAGCGAGATATAAGATCCTTTTTGTCCTTTACCGGAACGTCATTTGCATGACAGTATCTTGCTTCACTTGTCTGAGCAATCCTGCTCTTAATGATGTGTCCTGCCTCATGAGCAAGAATAAATCTCTTACGGGGATAATTCCTATAGGATAGAAGATAGTTGTCCAAGACTATCGTATCCTTAGGGAAAACAACTTCAACCCTCTGACCGTCTCGGGTAACAATACACTTTTCAACTCCGTTGGCGGAAAAGCCGAGACTATCTAAAGCATCATCGAGGTTTTCATATACGATCTTGCATCCCAACTGGTTAACAACCAAGGATTCAATGTCGATCTTTGTAGGCAACATTCCTTCTTTCTCTACAAACTTATCAATATAGGTGTCTGTAATCACGTTACAGATTGACTCGATCTGCTGCCATGAGTACTTAGTAGGATTCAAGACCTTCTTTTCTGACTCTGGTTTCTTCTTATACACTTCAAACTCCTTCCTAGAGCCTTAGCTCATTTTTAGGTAACTTATATACAACGCACGACTGTCTTTTTGTCTTGCGAAATTCCTCTATTTCGGTTTGTTTTGTTCTTGTGAACTTATGTTTGTTTTTGATTACGCTTTGATTATAAGAGCGTCACACACGGTGTGCAATACCAAATTTCGATGGCGTTATCTGTGCTTACTCCACCAATCTGAAAGCCTTATAAATCAGAGCCTCGCCATCTCAGCTGCAACCATTCTTATATACTTATACAACACATCATGAGGGCCTTTGATCTTAACCTTACCGCCGAATCCGAATACCCATGCAAAGAAGGCATTGTTGATCGAAGTATTGATAACGGCATGACACACATCCTCATCTTCCGACAGGATACTGAAGTCATCTCCAAAGCGGTCGATAATATTGTCCATAATTCCAAATCCTTTGCTGAACACTATCTCTACAGAAGCTTCGTCTCCGCTCATTCGGAACGAATCATTAAGGTAATCGTTTACCTGGAAGTCTTCCGGCTCAGGAACAATATCCTGCTTTATTACCAAAGGAATATCACAGATTCTATCTACTCTGAACGTAACAATTCTCTTATGCTTCTCTGAATAACCGATGAGGTAATAGGTATCGCCTTTCCAACACAATCTATACGGAGACACATAATAGTCAGATCCATTGTTTTTGGGCTGCAGCTCACCGGAGCTTAATCGCTCAGCATACTTGAACATGATCTGCCTCTTCTTACTCATCCCGTCGTTAATTGCACTTACGATATAAACAACCTTATTATTATCAGTCTTATTCTTGGAAT
>JAILNR010000053.1 GCA_024691325.1 Saccharofermentans sp.
CCTTCATTTTTTTGTTACCTCCCTATGTTTATGGTGTATGGTGTACCTCTGGTCAATGATAAGGAATGATAAGGAATGATAAGGAATGATAAGGAATGATAAGGAATGATAAGGAATGATAAGGAATGATAAGGAATGATAAGGAATGATAAGGAATGATAACATTATCATTGACCTCGCGCCCATATATTAGGGATTATACCACACGCAGTTTTTCATAGGTGTATATGTACCCCTCATAAAAGAGAATTGGCGCTTAATCCTTGCGGACCGCGCCAATTACTTCATTGAGGTTATATATATCTTTTACAAGAGGCACTCGCAAAATGGAAACCTTGTCAAGTTGAATTAGTCCTTCACCTCTGTTATACATCACATCTGAATAGGGTATATGAATGCCTGTACCAAATGTTGCGGTTAGAATATTTGACTGGGCTTTGCCTAATAGTATCTTTGTCAAATTGCTTCTTGTGGTGGAGTTTATATTTTCTGTGCCGGCGGATTGCATTACCAGTATGAGATGAATTCCGCTTTGTCTTGCTAATACAGAGAGATTTTTAACGATTCTTTCAATCTCGTCCTTATCTTTTTTATCAACAGAATTAATCAAAGAAATATATTCTTCTATTACAATCAGTTTTGGATTCAACCCAATATCAACCGCGGTAACAGTTGGGTTGGAAGCTAATGCATTTTCAAGTTCTTGCATTCTTGTATACATTTCTTCTTCAACGGAGCGTAACATATCAAGAATATCGGTCTTGTCATAGACATATTCTGCAAAAGGTTTATATAGCCCATAAGTACGCTTTATATCACATATTACAACCTCGAATTCTTTTGCTATAGCCTGAATAATTAGTTGATTTGTCAAAACGGTTTTTCCTGAACCAGAGCTTCCTGAAATTAAGAGGTGCGGATATTCTTCAAGATTGATAATGTGCTTCCTGTCAATGTATAGTTCCATTAATGAACAAGTGCTTATAGTCTTCAGATAATCTTCAAGACAATAGATTTCAGCTTCATAATATTTCATATCCTCATATCTGATAATCAGGTGGTTCCCATCTTTTGAAAAAAAATATTCCTCGACAACAAATCGTTGGGGGAGAGCAGTATTAAAAGAATCCAGGTATTGTTCTACAGTTTTCCTTATTTTAAGATTCTTAATCTTTATCTTTATAATTCCATCTCTGACCCTAATTGGGGGGACAACAACAAATACCTTGTTCTCGATTATTCGATATGCACCGATAGAAATGAGATTGTCCTCAACGGAGTTTCTTATGATTGTATTTCTTATCCACGCTATAATTCCTCGGTTTATGATTGCTATCATTGTTAACCAAACAACAATAATGCACAATAATGTTCCAATAGCTCTACTGCAAAAAGCATCTAATATAGGAAAGTGTAATAAGTAGGCGTTGGCTATATGCGCCCCTATAATTAAGAGAGCGCATACAACCATCATTGCATTAATGAGCCTGTAGTAATATCTACGTCTGCTCATTTCTTTGCAATCTCCGCCTCGACACTGAGTTGTGAACTGTAATCTCCCCAAACCGTGCAACGACCGATGCTCTTAAATATTACTTCATCACCAGTCTTAAACTTATTAACGGCACTTTCCTCTTTCTCGTTAATAAGATGTGCACTGAATTTTTCGTACAAATTGTTAATGCTGGGGTCGCCATAATTAGTATGGTCTTCGATGATAACAATTGTAACCGTTACACATCCACGCTTTTCGTTATATTTCACAGACTGCACAACGAATCGTTTGCCTGCCTGAAAAGCGCCAAAGTCGAAATTCTGAAATAAAGGTAACTTCCTCGTAAGCTTTCCTCCTTTTAATTTGAAGCTATTTACCAATAATCAGATGCCTCAAGCATAGGCATCACCTCCTTTCTCGGTCCGTCTTATGATTAAATAGTTCATAATCGGAGTAGGGGAAAAAAGGTACAAAAACGCTAAAGCAGAGTAATTGCAGTGCTTTTGAGGGATAATTGATTGAAAACCTGATAAGTAAAAAAATACGGTCAGCAAAAACTGACCGTAATTATGGGCGTGGCTAATCGAATTTGTCGTAAAAATGTCGTAAATGACACTTTTTATAGTTGCTACAGAACCTTGAAAGCCCTGTAAATACTGACTTCTTACGACGCCCGTTTGAATATTGGCGGAGATGGAGGGAGTCGAACCCTCGCGCGAGTTGCCCCGCCTAAAGCTTTAGCAAAGCCTCCCCTTCGGCCTCTTGGGTACATCTCCGAATGCGCATTCCTTTTGAATGCTCGAATATATTACCATAAGAAGCCAATGTTTGCCACAGAAAAGTATCGTAACTTTTTGACACGACAATCCGGGCAGTAAATGATAATATGTCCCTATGAATTTTATAGAGAGTATTAAATCCTCCAAGGCGCTGAACCGCGACCACATGACACTGCGCGTGATACTGACTGTATTCGGCGTTCTTTTGTGTGGCGTGGCGGTTGGGTTTTCGAGATATGCGGCCTTCGGTGTCGATCCCTTCACGGTATTGATGTCAGGACTCGATGCTCTCATCCCCATAAGATACGGAACACTTTATGTTATCGTTAACGCTGTGCTTCTTCTGTTCAGCCTCATCTTTGACCGCCACTATATAGGTCTTGGCACGATCATCAATCTGTTTTTCCTGGGCTACGTCACCGAGTTTACACATAAGATCCTGTCTGATCTGTTCCCGACGCCGTACATCGGCATAAGGATCGTGGTACTTATCCTGGGCATCCTTCTTATCTGCATTGCACTTGCGCTTTACATGACAGCTGATCTCGGTGTCTCGACCTACGATGCCGTGGCGCTTATCATCGTTAACACCTGGCATATCGGTAAATTCGGTTACATGAGGATCATAACCGACATCACCGTTATCGTACTCGGCATCATTTGCTACGCGTTTACGGGAAACTCCCTTGCCGGTCTTACAGCATTCATCGGTATCGGCACCATCATCACGGCGTTCTTCATGGGACCGTTCGTGGAATTCATCAGCAACAGGTTTATCAAGAAACTCTTTAAGTAAGTTCCCTGCCGGGAAGTTTAATGTTAAGAAGCACAATTGCCCCTAACACCATTACTATGCCCAGAAGCGACCACAAGCTCGGTATCTCGTTAAATATGCAAATACCTACGACCGATGCAGTGACAGGTTCTATGGAAGCGATAACCGATGCCTTGCCGTTCTCAAGTCCCGTGAGCGAATAAGTATAAAGAAGATACGGCACAAAGCATGTAACTATACCCGCTGCAAGACACCATGCAAGTGCGGGAGCAGATGAGAACATTGCCGTCACTGAAGGAGCCGGATTCCAGATCAAAGCCGCCCCCGCAGATGCGAGCAGACATGAGTAAAAGTTAATCGTGTTGCTGCTGTATCCGCGGTCGAGAGCGAATCTTGAGAAGATAGTGTAAAACGCATATCCCACTCCGGAACCGACTCCGAACAAAAGGCCTTTAAGCGTTATGGCAACTCCGCCTGCGATGCCAGACACAAGGCAGCACCCTGCGAAAGATAACAAAACAGCGACCACCTTAACAGGCGTGATCTTCTCTTTGAAAAGCACCGCGGAGATTATCGTAACCACGGAAGGCGCGATATAAAGAAGTATCGCGGCAGCAGAAAGGCTCATCATGGAGATCGCGTTGAAATAACAGAAGGTAAAGAACAGCAAACTTAATAGTCCGGAGCCGATAAAGCACCACGCATCTTTAAGTCTGATCTTAAAAGTCTTAGGATCTTTAAGAAGCATGAGCAGCGCGAAAGAAATAGCAGCAACACCACACCTAAGGATGATAGCGCCTTCAGTGCCAATTCCGTAATTATTGAGATTTCTTGTAAAGAATCCCATGAAGCCCCAGCAGATTCCTGCCGTAAGGACCGCTGCAATATACTTTCTCACTTGTCACCCCCTCAAAGACTTTTACGGTTCGTAATTATATCACTTCCGCGGATTACGGGCATAAAAAGAGGCTGCCCGTGAAGGCAGCCTCCGGTCAACTGACTGATAATCCTCTATCAGTTCTGTGTTTCTACTGTTGCATAAGCGATAAAGAGAACGTCCTCATCCAGACCGCCGTCGTTATCTACCTCGTGTATAACGAATACATAATCACCGTCAGCGAGGCTCGAGGGCTCGTATGAGAAGTCGAATGCATCGTTATTGTCGGTGGAACTGGTAGCAACGATAGTATCTACATACTCGCCATCCACATATACATCGCAGTAAGATGAAGCACCACGGTCATAGTAGTCCCATGTTCTTGCTGTGAAGTCGACAGCTCCTCTGTTGGATGCATAAACATCCTCATCATCAAGCCAGTTTCCGTTACCATCTGTGAAGTGGAAAGAATATGCATCGTCAGACACCTCATCTGCCGTCATAGACTCGCCGAATGCAGGAGCATCCCCGGGTGTTACATTAACTGCGGGAGCACCTTCACCAAGGACAACCAACTCAAGCTTACAAAGTACGCTTGAAGAAGAATCGGCATCGTAGACCGTAACAACATAGTTTCCGGACATATCATCAGCGAATGCGGGGATCAATATCTCGATATGATCCTCCATGTCATCAGGCATAGGATAACTGCCGGTGATAGCGGCATCTGAACCGTCAACACTTACTTCGTAGTTGAATACTGTACCCTCGTCATAGTAACCCCATGTAACGACAGTTAATTCGATACCTGCTGTTGTTAATGAAGCGTTGTAGCTATAAAGATCATCACCGTAGTCAACAACATTGATTGTGACATCATCACCGGTTGGGACGCTGGATGAGCCGCCGCCCATTAAATTATCTACATCACTCTGTGACATTCTTCCCTGATCAACAAGATACTGGAATGTAGCCTGCTGAAGTTCTTCAGAATCCATGTAGTCGGAGATATCAAAATCTGTATCAAACATGAAGTCGTCAGCGGGATCTACGAGCAGATTACCTGCTTCATCAGCTGTTACTACTAATGATGATGAATAAGGGATAGGATTTCCTGTCTGAATAGCACTTCCGATAAACTGGAAGAATTCGTTCATTGCATCCTCTTCGCTTACATCACCGAGGATAGAGTATCCGACTACATCAGCCATTACAGGTGCAGCAGCATTTGTATCAGAGAAAGCAGCCTCTATGGACGACTCAACATCAGGAGCAGTACCGGTAATGGAAACTGTGATGGAATCGTCTGTAGTTTCAGTAACTTCGGAAGTGTACTCAAGGTTGCCGTAGTAAGAAGTCATTACAGACTCTATTGCATCTCCGTAAGTATCCATACCTTCCTGGAATTCTTCGAATTCAGTATCAGTATTGCTCATAGCATAAGCGCTCTCGAAGTCGCCGTCTCTTAAGTACTGAATGAATGTATCGACTGCCTCGATAGCACCTGCCTCAGACAAGCCTCCAAACTCACATGAATCTGCAACGCCTGTGATGAAGTCATAGAAATCCTGGGTGGAATCAGCTGCAATAAGCCAGTCTTCTCCATCCTTAACAAAGTCGAGGTTTACTTCTTCGTCAGTTGTGTCTTCGATATCTGCAATCGCATCAACATACTCCTCGAAGGTGTAACCCTCTTCATTAATGGACTCCACATCAGGCATGGTGATAACGACCGAAGCGCTTCCCTCGTCCTTATTGACCTCGATGTCCTGAACCTCAAACTCTGAAGCCGACAGGATAGCACCGATCAGCTCACTTTGCTGGTCCGTAAGCTCAGCGGACTGGAAGTAATCTTCCTCATCCTCAACGAGCTTCTTTGATTTGTCGAGTTTACCATCGCGGATAGCTTCCACATAACTGATAGCAGCATCTTCGATAGCAGACTTGTCCTTACCGCCCAGAAGTGCGCAACCGCTGAACGAAGAAGCAAGTACTGCTACTGCAGTGATAAGCCCTAAAGCCTTTCTCCTCTTCATAATGAACCTCCTATGTTTCATTTATTATTACTCACCCGTGTTTTCCGAGATGTAATCTCGGATTGCCTGATACTCTTCCTCAGTTATTCTTTCCTGCTCCACAAGTATATCGAAAGCATTATCCATTGCTTCTTCCTGGATCTGAGGATCCCCTTCAATGGTATAGAAAGAACCAAGTCCCGTTCCGGTATCAACTTTAAGTTCACCGTCCGTACCCATAACAACAACTACAGTCCTGTTAAACGGAATAAGATCGGCAGTCTGAATAAAATCACCAAAACGCGTCATCATGTTGTTGCCAAAAGATGCATCTGTATATGTGCCCCTCATCATTCCCTCTAACATATCCGCATAAAGCTCGGACATAGTAGGAATATCTGCCATCATCGCATCCATTGCGGCCTGCAGATCAGGAGCATATCCGTTTATATTCATAGTGATCTTGTCTTCGGTTATCTCCGTGAATTCGATATCATAATTAAGTCTCGAGTAATAAACCGCACTCGCTGCACAGTAACCGTCAACACCGTAATCAGCCGCTGCATTACGAATACCCAGGCTGCTGTAGATGATGTCGTTGTTGTAATTAGTATTAATAGCTGCCGCCTCAGTGAAGTCACCTCTCGCGATGGTATCAATATAAGAACGCACGGCATTCTCGGCGTCCTCTTCTGTAAACAAAGCTAACTCGATGTCATCATCAAGAGACAGGAAAAGATTATAAAGAATCTCCGTGGATGTCCCGGCAATGACCCAGTCACCGTAAGTGTTCTTCGTCATACTGAATAAGATCGTGCTCTCATATGTCTGAGTGACGCTGTCGATCTTGTCGATAAGCTGCTCATAGGTCATCCTCTCGTCGCCTAACGGCCTCAGATAAGGCATAACGATCTTTATGCTTACGTTAGCAACCGATGTGGCTATATTGACATCTCCGACTTCATAGGAAGTCTTCGAGATGACCTTCGTCATGTACTCGCACTCACGCTCGTCATCGTATATCCTCCCGAAGCTGTCGGCTTCACCCGACACATAAGTCTTCGACTCATCAAAATCCATCGCCAGCACAGCATCAAAGTAGCCCGTGACCATGCCTGCGATTTCATCTTCATCAGAGTTTGCCGAGCACCCCGTAAGACACATTACAGGCGCAGCGAAAATAAAAACGCATAAAAATAGACTGACTATCTTCTTCATAACTATCCCCTCAAAGATTCGTCAGACTATTATAAACTATTTTTGATTATTGATAAAGTCAGCTTTTTGCCTTCTGATTCTCAAGATAAGCATTGAGCATCTCGACAGTCTGGTCAACATCCTCCGGTGCAAATCCGTGTACATACATAGCCTGCTCAAGGCTCTCGCCGCTTGCTGCCATACAGCCGATGCAGTGCATTCCGAGCTTCATCAGAATTTCCGCAATGCTCTGGTCCTTCTCGAGGATATCAGTAATCAACATATCTTTTGTAATTTCCATGTTATGCCTCCTTTTCCACGCCTATTATATAACGGCGTTATCTATTCGGAAACCCCCAATTTATCCTTGAGGTCAGTTGCGTTCTACAACATTGACATACTTATAAGGTACTTCAATGCCGTTCTCACGGTAAGCTTCGTTAACTCTCATATTGATGTCCGAGATAACCACCTCAGATGCAGTCTCGGAACCGTAGTACACAGTAGTGGTAAGCTTCAATGAACTGTCCTCAAAAGCCATAAAGTAGATAGGAGCATAATCTGAACCCTTACCGTCTTTGTTCTTCTTGCCCGGTATGCTGTACTTCGAAGACTTGATGGCATCAAGTGTAACTTCCATCGCCTTCTTCATGTCCGTGTCGTAAGCAACATGAAAATCGAATCTTGCGGACTTCATCTTAGTCATGTAGCTGTAGTTGATAATGCTCATGGAATTAAGCTTGCTGTTCGGTATGACAGCATGCACGGTATCAAGCTTCACAAGAACAACATGACGCATAGTGATGTCCTTGACCACACCTACCGTTCCGTCCTCAAGCTCGATCCTGTTGCCGATCTCAAAGGGCTTATTCACGCTTATCATTAGACCTGCGAGGATATCCTTGATGACATCCTGCGCAGCGAAAGCAACAACAGCACTGACAACAGCAGTTCCGCCGACGAGCGTCTTCCACAGGGAGTCAAAGCCGCCCCAGACCGATATGGTAAGGATGGCGCCCGCGATTATAATGGCCACGCTGCAAACCTTTTCGAAAAAGACAAGCTGCAGCTCCTTGCGCCTCTCGTGGATTTTCTTGAAAATGTGCTTGTTAAGGCGCAGCAGCAAGAAGATCAGTCCGATAAAAACAACACTGACTATCAATCCGAGTATTACGTCTTCACGTTCCATGCTTAATATCTTCATTTGTAATCAGACACCCATCATTTCCTGGATATTGGAAACCTGCTCAAGCGTGATTCTTCCGTCCTGGAAAAGCTGTCCTATGGCAGGCACAATGTACTCTGTTCTGTTCATTAAACCATCAATATCGATCTGAAGATCGGGGCCGCTTAACGGTTCAAGATAAAGCTGTCCGTCTTCCTCCTCGGTCACTTTAAACTGTGCCTCAAGAGGAACTGACGGGGCCTCGTTAACAGCGGGTGCGAGTTCAGTTACGAGACTTCCTGCTATACCGATAAGGTTAACATTGCCGTTGATATAACCTTCGATATAATCCGCATATATCGGCACCATTACGTCAGAATTCCCGAGTACGGAGTCAACAGCCTGCTGAAGATCAGGTGCCGTTCCGGTTACAGTTACGATAATGTACTCGTCGGTAACTTCTGTTGCCTGTGCTTCATAATCGGCTCTGCCAAAGTAATTCGAGAACACATCGGTTACACCATCTAACGCACCTGCTACGGAACCTGCAGTCTGAACATATCCGTAAAAGGAATCTTCCGTATTCTTAAGCATAGCGACTGCATTAGTAACATCACCCTGAGCCATCATATCTATAAATGTCTCAACCGCCGCTACCGCATTCTCCTCGGTAAGTCTTCCGAATTCGAGTCCTTCGATAAGGCTTGCAAGAAGGTTATACAAATCTTCTGTTGAATCTGCGTCGATCAGCCACGCATCGTCTTCTTTTGTAAGTTCGAATTCCAGACTCTGCTCATTGTTATCTGTTATCTGCGGTATTGCCTCCACAAATTCATCGAACGAATATCCTTCCCCTGCTATCGATTCGAGATCAGGGAAAGAGAAAGTAACAGTTGCTGTCGCAGATGATTTATCGATATCAACATCGTCTATATCGAACAGCGTTGTATCCCAGATGGCGGCAATAAGAGCGGCGTCATCCTCACTCATCTCATTATCAGCGAAGTAATCTTCCCCGTTAACGACAAATGTCCTGGAGTCGCTATAATCTGCTTCCTGTACGGCTCCGATATAGTCCGTAAGAGCATAGTTTATATCTGTCTTGTCCCGGGCTTCCATAAAATTGCAGCTTCCGAGCAATCCGGAGATAATAGCGGAAGATGTCAGTAAACACAGAATATTTCTGGTATTCATATCCTGCCCCTTTCAGTTAATGCTTCTGTCTATTATAAAGCATCCTTCATGGACTTAACATATTCGCCGACATAAGAGGGGGCATCTTTACCGTATTGAGCAAGAAGCTTAATGATCGCGGAACCTACGATTGCTCCGTCGGATATCTGCGCCATCTTATGAGCCTGCTCAGGCTTGGAGATGCCAAAGCCTATCGCAACAGGTGTATCTGTGTTCGCGCGGATGACCTTAACGATAGACTCGAGGTCAGTCTTGATCTCGGATCTAACACCCGTTACACCGAGCGAAGAAACAAGGTAAATAAATCCGTCAGCTTCCTTCGCGATCATGGCGATCCTGTTCTCTGAAGTAGGTGCGATCAACGAGATAAGATCCACGTCGTACTGCTTGCACAAAGGAAAGAACTCCTCCTTCTCTTCAAAAGGGAGATCAGGAAGGATCAAGCCGTCGATACCGATCTCCTTACAAGTGGATATGAACTTCTGTGCCCCATACGAGAAAACAACATTTGCATATGTCATGAACACCATGGGAACGGTGACATCTTTACGCAGATCGCGCACAAGATCGAATATCTTATCTGTCGTAACACCGCCCGACAAAGCACGCAGATTAGCCTCCTGGATAACAGGACCTTCAGCCGTCGGATCAGAAAAAGGAATGCCTAATTCGACCAGGTCCGCACCATTATTAACTGCCGCACGAACTACAGCAGCAGTCGTCGCAAGATCCGGGTCTCCGCATGTGATAAAAGGAATGAACGCCTTACCGTTCTTAAAAGCTTCAGCAATCTTACTCATGGATATCCTCCCCTCTGTAACGGGCAATCGCCGCACAGTCCTTGTCGCCTCTTCCTGATATGGTGATGACGATGATCTTGTCCTTATCAAGTGTAGGAGCAAGTTTACGCGCATATGCCACAGCGTGTGCAGACTCGATCGCAGGGATAATACCCTCTGTCTTGGCAAGATACTCGAATGCCTGTACCGCTTCCTCATCCGTAACCGGAACATACTCAGCGCGTCCGATGTCATGCAGATAAGCATGCTCGGGGCCGACGCCGGGATAATCAAGTCCCGCCGATATCGAATAAACAGGTGCGATCTGACCGTACTCATCCTGGCAGAAATACGACTTCATTCCGTGGAAGATTCCGACTCTTCCCGTGTTCACCGTAGCAGCCGTCTCGAAAGTATCAATACCGCGGCCTGCTGCCTCGCATCCTATCAGTCTGACATCCTTGTCATCGATGAAGTTATAGAAACTTCCGATTGCATTCGAGCCGCCTCCGACGCAAGCGATAACAGCGTCGGGAAGCCTGCCCTCTTTGTTAAGTATCTGCTCCTTGATCTCCTTACTGATAACAGCCTGGAAATCGCGGACGATAGTCGGGAAAGGGTGAGGTCCCATAACCGAGCCTAAGCAGTAGTGCGTATCACTTATACGTGAAGTCCATTCTCTCATTGCCTCCGAGACAGCATCCTTCAGCGTGCGCGTGCCGGTCTTAACCGGGATTACCTCCGCGCCGAGAAGCCTCATGCGGTACACGTTAAGGGCCTGTCTGATCGTATCCTCTTCCCCCATGAAGACAACGCACTCCATGCCAAACAGCGCCGCAGCAGTAGCAGTAGCAACACCGTGCTGACCTGCACCCGTCTCCGCGATGAGTCTTGTCTTGCCCATCTTCTTTGCAAGCAGAGCCTGACCCAAAACGTTATTGATCTTATGCGCACCAGTGTGGTTTAGATCCTCGCGCTTAAGGTAAATTTTCGCGCCGCCCAAGTCCTGCGTCATCTTCTGTGCGTAATACAGCCTTGAAGGTCTTCCCGCGTACTCGTTAAAGAGTTCCGTCAGTTCCGCCTGAAACTCAGGATCGTTCTTATACTTGTTATAGGCTTCCTCGAGCTCGATCACGGCATTCATGAGCGTCTCGGGGATATACTGCCCGCCGTGTATTCCAAAGCGTCCGTTAGGATTCGTCATGTGTTATCTTCCTTTCTTACGGCATCTGCGAAAGATACCATCTTCACTTTATCTTTCATACCCTCTGTCTCTATTCCGGAGCTTACATCGACTGCAAAAGGATGAAGCATCTTTACCGCCTCCGCTACATTCCCGGGATGAAGACCACCTGCAAGAAAATACTCCCTTTCCGAGTTCTTTACAACCGACCAGTCGAAAGTAACGCCGTCACCCATACCTGCATCAAGGAGCACATAATCGGCGCAGCTTTTATTTGCTTCGGCAAGTTTCTCATAAGATGTGATCTTGAATGCCTTAATAACTTTCCTGCCCGTGTCTTCTTTAACGCTTCTTATGTATTCCTCATCCTCGTGTCCGTGAAGCTGTGCGATGTCTATTATGCCGTCATTAAGATACGCTTTAACGACATCTATATCCTCATCGACAAACACACCTACAGCCGCGATAGAAGGATCAAGAAGCTTTTTAAGTTCAAGGGCCTTCCTGCGCGTCACATATCTTTTGCTCCTGCTCCAGAATACGAAGCCTATATAGTCCGGCTTCAACTCATTTGCCGCTTCGATATCGCATGCACGTGTAAGTCCGCAGAACTTAATCTTAGTCATCATTCACCCCTGAGTTCTCTAAGCTTTGCTTTTCTGTCAGATGCTCTCATCAAAGTCTCGCCGACAAGAACGGCATCCGCGCCGATTTGCTGCAGACACTTAACATCGGAAGCATCCTTAACGCCGCTTTCGGAAACGAAAACAACCGACGAAGGGATCAGCTCGCGAAGTTTTCTGCTGTTATCCGTGTCCACCGTGAAGTCCTTAAGATTACGGTTATTAACACCTATGATCCTGGCACCCGAATTAACAGCCATATTAACTTCATAAGCGTCATGTGCCTCCACCAAAGCAGACATCCCGAGCTCATCACAAATATCGATGTAATCGCGAAGCTGTTCGGGCTCCAGGATGGAGCAGATAAGAAGCACGGCTGATGCACCGAGAAGTTTTGCTTCGTAGATCATGTATTCATCGACCGTAAAGTCCTTGCGAAGGCAGGGGATCTTAACAGCAGAAGCGATGTCCTGAAGGTAGTCGTCGCTTCCCAAGAACCACTTGGGTTCAGTTAAGACCGAGATGCAATCCGCACCTGCCTGCTCGTAATCAAGCGCGATCTCAAGATACGGAAAGATCTCTGCGATGATCCCCTTTGACGGTGAAGCCTTCTTGCACTCGCAGATAAACGAGAGGCCTTCTTTCTTAAGAGCTTTCTCGAACTCAAATCCGCCCTTGGGCAGTTCCAGCGCTTCCCTTTTCACCACATCGCGCGGCATAGTCTTGCACGCGATCTCTACACGCTCGGCCGCGTAATCGGAGATCAGGTCTAAGATATTCATTCTTCTGCCTCCGGTCGGTTGCTCACCTCGATAAACTTGTTAAGTGTCTCGAGTGCCTTTCCTGAATCTATGATCTGAGCTGCCAGCTTAACACCCTCTTCAAAAGTATCAGCCTTTCCTCCGATATACAAAGAAGCACCCGCATTAAGAAGAACAGCATTACGCTTATGTCCCTTGGCTCCGTTAAGGATATCGAGTGTGATCTTCGCATTCTCCTCCGGAGTTCCGCCCTTAAGATCATCCTTCGTGCAGCGCTCGAAGCCGAAGTCCTCCGGTGTGATCGTGAATGTTCTGTACCAGCCGTCCTTTATCTCTGAGATCCTGGTCGGAGCACTCATGGAGATCTCGTCGAGTTTATCCATGCCGTAAACTACCATACCGCGCTTTACTCCGAGGTTTACAAGAACCTGTGCGAGAGGCTCAACAAGATAATCATCATAAACACCCAAAAGCTGCATCGTAGGTCTTCCGGGATTCGTGAGAGGGCCTAAGATGTTAAACACTGTACGGAAGCCGAGCTCCTTACGGATAGCGCCCACATACTTCATAGATGTGTGATACTTCTGTGCGAAGAAGAAACACATTCCAACCTCATTAAGAAGCTCTCTGCAGCGGTCGGGGCTCTGATTTATATTTACACCCAAAGCTTCGAGACAGTCAGCCGTTCCGCACTTACTTGAAGCTGCACGGTTACCGTGCTTTGCGACCTTAATGCCGCCTGCTGCCGCAACCAAAGCCGAAGTTGTGGAGATGTTAAAACTGTGTGCGTTATCGCCGCCCGTTCCTACTATCTCGAACAGATCAAGGCCTGTCTGCACGGGAGTTGCGTGTTCTCTCATAGCGGCCGCACAACCTGCGATCTCATCCGTTGTCTCCGCTCTTGCACTCTTCGTCGAGAGTGATGCGAGGAAAGCCGCATTCTGAGTAGCTGTCGTCTCGCCGCTCATAATCTCGTTCATTACCTGATATGCCTCGTCGTATGTCAGGTCTTCCTTGTTTACGATCTTTACAATTGCTTCCTTAATCATGTTCTTATGCCTCCTTAATGAAATTGGTTAACATCTTCTTGCCGTCGGGTGTCATTATCGATTCAGGGTGGAACTGCACACCGTAGATTTTATAATCCTTGTGCTGCACCGCCATAACCTCTCCGTCTTCCGTGAGTGCCGTCACCATAAGCTCATCGGGAATGGTACCGGCATCAGCCGCAAGCGAGTGATACCTCGCAACCTTCCCGAGCGGTATCCCCTCGAAAAGCTTACATCTTCCGTCAAACCTTACAAGCGACTGCTTCCCGTGCATGAGCTCCTTGGCATAGGTGATCGTCGCACCGAATGCCGCACATATCGCCTGGTGTCCGAGACACACGCCGAGGATCGGAAAGTCTTTTCCAAGTTCCCTGACAACATCGATGATAACACCTGCGTCCTCAGGTCTTCCCGGCCCCGGTGAGAGTATGATGCGGTCAGGGTTTAACGCTCTTATCTGATCTACTGTCATCTCATCGTTTCTTATAACCTTGATATCAGGATCGATCTGTCCTACGAGCTGATAGAGGTTATAGGAGAAACTGTCGTAGTTATCTATAAGCAGGATCATAACTCATCCTCCTTCGCAAGCTCGAGTGCCTTCAAAGATGCCTTTGCCTTGTTGAGGCACTCCTGATATTCCTTCTCGGGATCCGAGTCGGCAACGATGCCTGCTCCCGATCTTACGAATACTTTGCCGTTCTTCTTGAACGCAAGTCTTATCGCGATACAAGTATCCATGTTGCCCGTGAAGTCGATATATCCGACAGCTCCGCCGTAGATGCCGCGCTTGTTGTTTTCGAGCGCGCCTATGAGCTGGCATGCTCTTATCTTGGGAGCGCCCGAGAGTGTTCCTGCGGGAAGGACCGCCTCGATCGCATCGAATGCATCCTTGTTCTGTCTTATCTGTCCTCTTACCGTGGAACCGATATGCATGACATGCGAATACCTCTCGATCGAGTGAAGCTTCTCAACTTCCACCGAACCGAATTCACTTATCTTGCCTAAGTCATTTCTTCCTAAGTCAACGAGCATGTTGTGCTCGGCAAGTTCCTTCTCATCAGAAAGAAGATCTTCCTCGAGAGCCTTGTCCTCTTCATCCGTCTTTCCCCTGGGTCTTGTACCCGCGAGAGGGAACGTGTGAAGAATTCCGTCCTGAAGCTTAACGAGTGTCTCCGGAGAAGCACCTGCAACCTCGACATCCGTACCGCAGAAATAGAACATGTAAGGCGAGGGATTTATCGTTCTTAACACTCTGTATGTGTTAAGAAGGCTGCCCTCGAACGGTGCGGAAAGCCTGTTCGACAGAACTATCTGGAAGATGTCTCCTTCCTTGATATGAGACTTTCCTTTCTGAACCATCTTGCAGAAAGCCTCCTTGTCAAAAAGAGGCGTTACTTCGCCCGTTATCTTTCCACCCTTCTCTTCAATCTTCTTACCGTTATGAAGAAGATCCGTAAGATCCTTTAAAGTCTTAACAGCTCTGTTGTAGCCGTCATCTCCTTCATTAAGCTTCATGTTCTCGATGATGATTATCTTCTGCTTTAAGTTATCAAAGGCGATGACCTTGTCAAAGAGCATGAGATCAACATCCTTAAATCCTTCTTCATCATCGACATCACACTTTGCCGTCGGCTCGCTGTAAGTCAGGTAATCGTAAGAGAAGTAGCCTACAAGGCCCCCTGCGAAAGGAGGAAGATAATCAAACCTCGGACTTTTATATCCTCTCATGATCTTTCTTAATTCGGCGGACGGATCATCAGTGTGTGATTTCACACCGTCAACCTCAAGAACACCATCTTTACAGGTTATAAGCGCCCTGGGATTAAAACCTAAGAATGTATAACGGCCCCACGTCTCGTTTGCCTGTGCCGACTCGAGCATATAGCAGTGATCCGAAGCATTCTTCAGGATCTTCAGCGCTTCGATCGGCGTCGTGAAGTCCGATAAGATCTCAACACTTACAGGCAGTACATCGTACTTGCCTTCGGAAGCGATCTTACGAACCTCATCAAGTGTAGGTCTGATCTGCATTTGTTTGCCCTCCTTCATTTGCCGAGGGCAAAAGAAAACGCCCTCAACAGAATTACTTCTGTCAAGGACGAATAATTACATTATCCGCGGTGCCACCTTGATTTACGGTTTACCGTACTCTTAAAGGTACTATCATACCTTTGGCTGTTAACGGTGCCTGCCGTCGCAGAATACTCTGTTTTCACATTTGACTGCGCCCTCAGCGGTCCATTTGACGATTCGTTTCTTACCTGACTTCCAGCACCACAGGCTCTCTGTAAAGGCGTCGTCGCCGTTATCTCCGCATCAACGGTTTCTATATCAAGCAAAAGATACCACAGGTGTAGGATTATGTAAAGTGGTATTATATTCTTATGAAATACTTTTACAGGACAATTCTTGCATCAGTTATTCTTGCGGCCTTCGTTTGTGTATCGTCATGCGCTATTAACAATACTGAAGATGAGACATCTGAAGCCACAGGGAATACGGCAGCCGGTGAAACGGTCGAATCATCAATCGCCATTCCCCCTGAGTATATTTACAACAATCAGCTTTTCGAAGACTTCGAGAGCGGCAAGTCTATTTGCTTTGTAGGTGACAGCATAACTTACGGGTCTGCTTTCGAGGAGCCTGTACCCTGGTACAATCCGCTTCTCCCATTCATCAGAGGCGAGGTCAAGAATTTCTCTCAAGGCGGCTGGACCACGACTTTCCTCGTTTCCATACTGGGTGACCTTCCGCAGGCAGATATATATGTTGTCGCTATCGGAATAAACGATGTTCTGTTCAGAGACGAGCTCATATGTGCACAGAACACCGAAGAGTTTATCGATAACCTCGATGCCTTCTCGGATGCGGCAACAAGGTTGTCTCCGGACGCGAAGATATATTTCATCGCCCCCTGGCCTTTCCTTAATCAGCGTGCAGAGGCATACGATATAAGACAGGAATATGCGGATGCTATGAGAGTCTGGTGCGATGAGGAAGGCTGGTTCTTTATGGATCCCTCATTCATCATCCTCGATGTTCTCGATGATGTGGATACTTCAGTTTATATGTGGAATGATTATCATCCCGACGAACCCGAAGGAGTGGGGCTTTACAGTTACGCGGTCATGCTCTCGGCATCCGGCACTGAATCCGAAGATTAATCTTCTTTTAAGATACCATAAAGGATCCTGTAAAGGGTCGCCGCGTCCTCGCGGGAGAGCTTACTTAGACTTGCGCACTTGCCAACCTTAGCAGGGATATCCAGACACTTCTCGCGCAGTTCAAAACCTTTCTTTGTTACGAAGATCTTTACTACGCGCTCGTCTTCCTCGCTTCTTTTACGGTCAATATAGCCTTGTGCCTCGAGCTTCTTTAACATCGGGGTAAGAGTGCCTGTATCAAGGAAAAGTTTCTTTCCTAACTCACCAACGGTGATGCCGTCCTTTTCCCAGAGCACCATAAATGCAATGTACTGTGTGTAAGTGATACCCAACTCAGAAAGGATAGGGGTATAAAGACCCGTCACTTCTCTTGCCGCCGCATAGAGGGGAAAGCAAAGCTGGTTTTCAAGCTTTAAAGCAGCGTATTTTTGAGTGGCGTTATCCATATACTCCTGTCCCTTTCCTGTTTGGGTTTTTATGAAAGACTGATCAGATCAGTTCCTCAACAGCTTTATCTACTTCCTTCATATCTTCCGTGGGCTCGAAACGTCTTACGACATTGCCTTCACGGTCTACGAGGAACTTAGTGAAGTTCCATTTGATATCAGGATTGTTCTTGTAGTCCTTATCGATTCCCTTAAGCATTAATGACATCGTCATTGCCTTGGGACCTTTACCGAATCCCTTAAAGCCCTGCTGGTCCTTAAGGTATCTGAACAGCGGCAGCTCGTTCTCACCGTTAACATCAGACTTCTTCATCTGAGGGAACTTGGTGTTGTATTTCAATGTGCAAAACTCGTGGATCTCTTCATCCGTTCCGGGAGTCTGGCCCATGAACTGGTTGCAGGGAACATCGATTACTTCAAAGCCCTTCTCATGGTACTTCTCGTACATCTGCTCGATCGGCTCATAGTGTGGTGTGAAGCCGCATCCCGTTGCTGTATTTACAATGAGCATTACCTTGCCCTTGAACTTATCAAGCTTAAGCTCCTCGCCGTTAGTCATAGGTACTGAGTAATCATAGATAGACATAATTTAGTCCCCTTTCTTTGCTTTTGCTGGCCGGGTTTGTTTTCTGTTTGATGATATTATATTTGATACAATATAATTTGTCAACAATAAAACTTACGTCGCTGAAAACCCAATAATATCAGTTGTTTCCGGATACTATCTTCTCGACAAGATCTTTGTTCGCGTGAAGTGTGCAGCCTCCGATATGTGTATCAAGAAGCAGCCCTTCAGCATTAAGAGCATAGAACAAGGGTGACTTCATCGCCTCGCGGATCGAGGTGTCACGCACATTGACATCAGAGTATGGGGAGAACGGGCAAGGTTCTGCGCCTCCGTGTGAATTTATGTGGAAGAATCCCCTTCCTGCCGCGACGCAGCCTCCAGATGTCTTCTCGTCACCCGGGAAAGAGATGAAGACAATGCCCGGGTATGAGGCGCGGAGTTCGGATGCTTTTCGCTGCATATAGGGGTGATGCTCCTCTGTCGGAGCTAAGTGTTCGCTCTCCTTAGTTACCGGCACATACTCGACATAGATCACCGCTTTGCAGCCTAACCCGCTAAGTCCGTTAACGAAATCGCCGGAGTAGACCTCTTCCATGTTTTGGGTGGTAACGGTAATAGAAACACCGAATATAATTCCTCTGTCACGAAGCTTCTCCATCACCGTCTTGACCTGCCCGTATACGCCTTCCCCGCGGCGGTTGTCGGTCGTGCTCTCATCGCCCTCGATGCTTATGACGGGAACGATATTGCGGTTACTGTCGAGCATATCCATGTATTTATCGTGAAGGACGGTACCGTTCGTGAAGACCGGGAACATTATGTTCTTGTGTGCCGCCGCACGCTTTATGACATCGTAGCGCATAAAAGGCTCGCCGCCGGCAAGAAGGATAAAGCTCACACCGAGATCATCAGCCTCAGCGAAAATCTTCTCCCACTCATCCCCCGTCAGCTGATCCCCGGGTTCTTCGTCAGAACATGCATCGTTGGCACGCGAGTAGCAGCCTGCGCAGTGAAGATTGCACTTGCTTGTTATGCTCGCGATAAGGAATGGCGGGATATGCTCCCCCTTCTTCTCAAGTCCGGCACGCTTCTTCGAAGCCGCCGAAGAGGCTATGGCAAACGAGCTCATAAACAACGCTTCACGCGGATTCCTGGCAGTCGCACGTATAGAATCCGTGACGACACGGACGACGCCCTTCGTCATGTATTCCTGAATATCAAAAGCGGTGTTATCTGAACTCATAAGAACTGATCAGATTATCCAGTCGTAAGGAGAATCTGCATTCTCAACAGTCGGTCCCTTTATAGTAAGTTCGGGAGTCTTAATGCTTACCCTTGTATTGGCTGCAACAGGGCCTGTTATGAACGAGTTACCGCCTATGGTGGTGTTGGCACCTATTACAGTCTCGCCTCCGAGGATGGTCGCATTAGAATAGATCGTGACATTGTCGCCGATCGTAGGATGTCTCTTAACGCCGGACAGAAGCTGTCCCTTACGTGTGGAAAGAGCACCCAAAGTGACACCCTGATAGAGTTTAACATTGTTACCAATCTCTGTTGTCTCACCGATAACAACGCCCGTACCGTGGTCGATAAAGAAGTATTCTCCTATCTTGGCGCCCGGGTTGATATCGATACCGGTTCTCGAATGAGCATACTCGGTCATCATACGGGGAATGAACGGAACATTACGGACATAAAGCTCGTGAGCGATCCTGTAGATGAAGATAGCATTGAAGCCGGGATACGAGAATATGACCGCTTCTTTGCTGCCCGAAGCGGGGTCACCGTCGTAGCCTGCCTGCACATCTGTAAGAAGCACCCTTAATATCTCAGGGAACGTATCTGCAAAATCATAGCATATCTCCTCTGCCTTCTGGGCGATCTTCTTCTCATCAACGTCATCACGGCCGTACTTTAATGCGATTATTATCTGCTTTTTAAGCTCCTCGATGACGGAACTTATCATCTCACCTGCAAAATAGCGGGAAGAAGTCTTCTCGAACGCGACCTGCCCGAAGTAGCCCGGGAACATAAGTCTTCTTATAGCCTTGATGATAATTACTATCTTGTCGCGGTCCGGAAGCTTACGCTTGCCGAGCGCATTTAAAAGATCCTCTTCCTCATAGGCTTTGTTCATCTCGGAAACGAGCTTATCGAGGCGCTTATACTTCTCTTCTCTACCCATATGTCAAACAAATCTCCTGCCTGCTCTTTGTCTTTTAATTAAACACGATAAGACAAAAGATTCAAGTATTTGCTATTCACCGAACATAAATATCATCGGATTGATTGTAGATTTTTTTACGATTCGGGTTAAAAGATTTAATGATGTGTTAGTATCTATGCTATGGATACATCTGATTACAAGTTTGCAGGCATAGGAAGAAGATCGGTCGCGAGAATATTTGATTTCTGCTTCTGGCAGGTCATCTTCGTGATACTGTTCAGACATTCACTTCAGGCGTCCTCTCCGGAAGATGAAGTAATCTCCTTGCTTCTTGTATCTGTCCTTCCCGTTATCTGTTATTTCATATCAGAAGTTATAATGATCCGTCTGTTCGGTTTTACATTGGGTAAACTCATTACCGGACTTCGTGTTCTTACAACCGACGGGCGCAAGCTTACCTGGGGACAGTCTTTCTACCGCGCAGGTATGGTGCTTCTGTGCGGACAGGGATTATTCATTACCATTCTTCTTATCTTTGAAACAGGACGATTCCTCGTACAAAAAGAAGGCGTATGGGAACGCGACTCTGTTGTATATGAACGCGGCAGTACCGCCGGACATATCACACTCGGCATCCTGGGGACACTTGCAACATTAGTTGCGATGGTTTTCTTCATCGTCGGCGGAATCGGTCCGGTCACGGTTTCCCTCGTACCCCACACAGGCGATATAACAAAGCGCGAGTTCTACGATAACTATGTTCCCGCAGTTGAAGCCGTGCAGAAAGTTACGACCAACGATATGACATATGCAAGATATGTCGACCTTCCTTATTCAGATACTTTTGAGGTTCTTACCGACCGTAACGACAATGTCTGCGGATTTGTCTGCTCCGACTACATATACTTCGGTTCCGCCTGGTCAGAGAAGCAGTTCGCGAGATTAGTCGGCGGCATAGCCGATCTTTACCTGTCACAAGGAGGCGTCTCCTATCAGGACCTTCAGGATCTCATCTTCGTCGATTTTGAAAGCGTGTGGGAACAACCGTACTGGTCACATGACATCGAGGCACGCGGTATTCACCTCGTATCCGAGACCGAAGATGGCGAAGACGGCACGAATGTCATCTTCACGGTTACTTACGAAGATTAATATTACTTTCCGTAGTTATTCGGACTACCCATACAAAGCTTAACGAATTCCGGATCGAAGTGTTTGGTCCTCGTGTCACCGTATCCCATATCAAGTGAAGATATCTTATTCATCTCTTCCTCACTTAACTTGAAGTCGAAGAGATCGATGTTCTCCTTTATGCGCTGTTCGTGTACCGACTTCGGAAGGACGACCACGCCGCGCTGCACGTTCCAGCGGAGTATAACCTGCCCGACAGTTTTGCCGTGCGAGGAAGCAATAGCCTTAAGCATCTCATCTTCGAAAGGATTATATCTTCCTCCTCCCAAAGGCGCCCACGCCTCGGGAACGACGTTATAGTACTTCATGTTCTTAACTGCATCATTCTGAACAAAATACGGGTGCAGTTCTATCTGGTTTACAGCAGGCTGAACGTCAACGGTCTCACAGAAGTTCGCGACCATGAAAGGATAGAAATTCGATATGCCGAGTGCCCTGATCCTTCCGTCGTTATAAAGAGTCGTAAGTCCTCTCCACGCGGCAAAGACATCGTTATAAGACTGATGGAGAAGATACAGATCCAGATAATCGAGTCCGAGCTTCTGCAAAGAACGCTCCGCGCCTTCGATCGCGGTCTTCTCATTCTTCGCATCTCCAACCCAAAGCTTCGATGTGATGAAGAGTTCCTCTCTCGTGCACAGTCCTTCCTCTATCGCTTCACGGACAGCTTCGCCCACAGCGTCCTCGTTATCATAAGCTGTAGCAGTATCTATCAGTCTGTAGCCGCATCTGATGGCAGTAAGAACTGACTCTTTGCATTCTTCCTTGTCCGGCACACGGAAGACTCCGAATCCTACCAAAGGGATCTTTGCACCTGTATTCATTGTCAGATATTCCATAGTCTTCCTCCCGTGATTATTAATCAGTTGAAAACGGTGAATGCGAGCACAAGACTCGGTATGATGATTATTAACGTATTTCTTACCATCGCGCGCTTCTTTCTTCTCCACTGCTTCTCAGTAAGCTCCTGTACACGCGGGATCTTAAGAAGCGACAGGATAACCGCTGCAGATGTGAAGATGAAGTATGCATTAAGAAGGAAAAGATACGCCGCACCGCCTAACATATGAAAGTTTCCGTTCGCGATAGAGTAACCGCATGCGCACAGCGGCGGCATCAGTGCTGTCGCGATAGCGACTCCCGGAACGATATTGTTCGCTTTATCCTTACGGGTCTGTCCTATGATTCCCGCGATGCCGCCGAATACCGCCACTATAACATCGAATATGGTGGGATTCGTTCTCGCTATTATCTCGGGAGTTGCTTCCTTAACAGGTGATAACCAAAAGTAAATCGTGGCAACTATGATACTTACTGCCACCTGGAAAACAAAGCCTATCGAATGTCTCTCGGTAAGAGGAAGATCTGCAGACACCGAACCGTATGCCATCGCGAGTATGCTTCCCATCAAAGGCGATATAAGCATCGCACCGATAATAACGGAGGTAGCGTTCATGTTAAGACCAACAGATGCGATAGCGATGGAACAAATCATGACGATCATATTAGGACCGGTAACGCGTCCGCCGCTAAGAAGACGGTCCCGTATTTGCTCGTGAGATGCAGAATCTTCATACAAAGAAAATATCTCGTGAAGGGACATCTTGTTGTTTGAATTCTCCATCAGAACCTCCGAAATATTACTGCCTCTATTATAAACTTATTTACTTTACAATCCTGTCCCCGTGGGTGAGTTCGCCGCGCATAACCGCAAGGTCAACCGCCTGCGCGAAAAGAAGCTTGGAAGTCGGAGTGCTCATGGGAAGCCCCATCGCCTTTCCCGCTTCAACAAGAAGATCCTCGTAAGGCATACCCATCTGTGTTCTCGCCGTGTATATGGCAGCACAAGCCGCCTCTTCAACGGATATGTCCTTAGCCTCTCTTAATGTGCTCTTATCCTCATGAACGCGGAAAGTCTGCGTAATCTTCCCCACATCATCCTGCGATGCAAACAGGAACAGCTTCTCGTATCCGGGGTCAGAATAATTGCTGTCTTTTTTCTTTGTAAGATTTTCCACAGACTGGCCGAGCTTCAATTCCTTACAGATGTAATAGCATCTTTCCTTGACCTGATTAGTCTTCCTCTTGATGCCGCACGCCTCGCACAGACGGTCCATAAGAGTATCCATGCTTACGGGAGCTTCAGCTTCGATGACCTTGACCGCTTCACGTTTAAGAAGACTGATGTTAACAGGATCGGCAAACTGCTGCGCCGTAAGCGGCGGCAGTGTGACCTCCGCTTTTATGTAAGAAACAGGACCGGCGGGTGCACTTAAATTTTCAGTTTTTTTTTGCGTATCTTCCGGCAACTGCTCAATAACAGGTTCCGGTTCTTCCTTCAAGGGTTCATCAACGGAATTGATCGCCTCAATAATCTCATCGATAACCGCATCAGGGTTTTCCCACCACTCGATCGACCAGACCTTCTTGATCTTCCAGCCGAGTCCCTTCAACGTGGCGGGCTGTGCGATCTCTCTTACCGCGGAAGACGAATTACCGTCAGAAGCTCCGTCTATCAAGATGCCGAGACAATAACTTCCCTCGCTGTTCTTATCGTAAACACCGATATCCACCTTGAAGCCGGACTTACCGACGTTAAGGTCGGTGTTGTAACCCTTTTCGAGAAGGCGGGAGCTTATGTTCCGCGCTACACCGCGGTAGTTCTCTGTCCTGTCGATAACAGGTGACGAAGAGGCCGCACCCGTCAGGTCGCTGTCCCAAAGCGAGTCACCTTCCGCATACTGAAGGAAACGCTTGAATGCTTTGACGCCTTCCGGAGTCGCCTCCGAGATACGCATCTGTTCAGGAGACAGCGATGCGAACACTTTCATCTCTATCCTGGATCTCGTGACGGCTACATTCAATCTCCTCCAGCCTCCGTCCCTGTTTAAAGGACCGAAGTTCATGGATACCTTGCCGTCCGGATCCGGACCATAACTTACCGAGAACAGGATTACATCGCGCTCGTCACCTTGCACGTTCTCGAGATTCTTTATGAATACCGGCTCAGTTCCGCCGTATGCCCACTGCTCGAACTGCTCGTCTGCTATGCAGGCCTCATCTATCATATCCTCGATAAGGTTTTGCTGCTGTATGTTAAAGGTAACGACACCGCATGTGTATCCGGACTTATCAGGGTCCTTGCTTCTTGCGATGAGTTCCTCAACCACCGCCCGGGCTTCCGCCTCGTTCGTTCTCGTCTTGCCACTGTCGAAAACACCGTTGCACTTAACAACAGTCACACGCGACTTCCTGTCATCTGCTGACGGGAAAGTATAAAGCTTGCTCTCGTAGAACGACTTGTTTGAGAATGTGATAAGACTCTCGTGACGGCTTCTGTAGTGCCACAGAAGTCTTGACTGCGGCATACCGACAGCAAGGCAATCGTCGAGGATACTTTCCAGATCTTCGTACTCGAAGTTATCCTCATCGAAGGACTGTTCCTTGAAGAACGATGTAGGAGGCATCTGATTCGGATCACCGACAATTATCGCTTCCCTGCCTCTTGCAAGTACACCGACAGCTTCGCTCGTGGGAAGCTGGCTCGCCTCATCGAAGATAACAAGATCAAACATCGGTTCCTTGGTAGGGGCAACAAACTGTGCCGCCGACTTCGGACTCATGAGAACGCATGGAGTAAGCTGCAGCATAAGCTCCTGAAGCTCGGTAAACAACGACCTTAATGAACGTCCTCTTCCGCGGCTCTTTATCGCACGCTGGAGCTTACCGAGTTCTGATGCGGCAGCAGCCTTTATCGAGAAGTCAGGCATCCTTCTTGCGATCTTAAGATAAATCTGCTGACGTGTTACCTTCTCGAACTCATCGGAAATCTTCTTAAGCTGTGCTATCTTCTCTTCATACACTTTGCCGCTGAAGTTCGACAAGATTGGAGAGCCGTCTATAGCTTCACAGATAAGAAGCTTCGACCACGCTTTATTGAACGCGGGCGTAAGTTGTTCCTCGTTCAGCCTGCCCTCTTCAAAAGCTCTTATAACAGATGCGAGTTTTAATTCTTTGCAGTTTGATGCGGCCCTGTTGAAGATAGTCTTCGGCCTTATCTGAGACTCATTCGAGCGTACGTTGTTGATGATGCTTCTTATGTCTTCAAAGCTCACCCCTGATCCCGGCTTAAGCTCATCGATAACAAGTCTGCCGTATACAGGTGAAGACGCGTCTTCAAATTGCCTGTACGCCTCCTTAAACTCCGGAAGCGAAGGCGCTATGCCGCCCTCAACATCGAAGCCCATCGCCTTGAATCTGTCCTTATATGCCTTAAGCTCATCAATATGTCTTCCGAGATCATCCTTCGCATTCTTATTCTTATCGAATGCACTTACCTTGTCATAGACTTTCTTAACCGCTGATGATCTTAAAAGCGCCCATTTCTTTGAAGCGGCATCATACGAATTCTTAAGGGCGTCCGCATCCTGTTTAAGGAAACCCGCATCCCAGTCAAGAAGGATAGCTTTACGTGCATTAAAGAATTCCTCTATCTTTGACGCCGCCCTTCCTGCTGCGGCAAGATCATTGCCTGTTTCAATACCCGGGAATGTGTTTCTTAAAGCCGTGAATGCGGTCTCGAGGTTTTGTGTCTTTGTAAGAAGTGCGTTAAGTTCGCCTTCAAGTTTTATCTTGCTGTCCTGACTGTATTCAGTCGCTTTAACAAACGGCAATACACCGCTCATCCCGCGTCCGGCCGCGATCAACTCGCCTATCGCCGTTACCGAAGCATTGATCCTGTCCTCAGTCACGCCATCCGCGAATCCGTCCTCAAGTATGATGTCCGTCTCATCCTGATTCTGCGCATAGATGCTCATCAATTCACAGAGTGTGTAGCCGGAATCACGGCGCTTTGTAAGCTCATCGATGTAGATATCAAGTTCAGCCTTACGCGCGTTTATATCCGCGAGCATTTTGTCATATTCGCCGCTGTCCTGCGCTTTCACCTTAGCCTCGAGAGCCTCCTTCAGCTGATCGAGGACCTTGCCCTTCACCGCCTTGTTCGAGTGAAGTTCAAGACAGAAAGGTGCGATACCGATCTTGTTCAAGCGCGTGTAAACAACATCCAAAGCCGCCTTCTTCTCCGCAGCGAAAAGCACCCTCTTGCCGCTTACAAGAGCGTTCGCGATCATTGAGGTTATGGTCTGTGACTTACCGGTTCCCGGCGGGCCGTGAAGGACGAAGCTCTCCCCTTTACCCGCCTTGTAGATTGCATAAAGCTGTGAGCTGTCGGCTGCTATGGGAAGATATACTTCCGACTCATCCTTAAATCCTCCGGCCTGAGCTTCCATGTCTTCATATTCCCATGTAAGCTTGCCTTCAATAAGGCTTTTTACTATCTTGTTCTGAGCGATCTCATCACGGTGATTATGAAGATCGTTCCACATTACAAACTGTGAGAACGAGAACATCCCCAGAACACACGAGTCGACTACTTCCCAGTCCTTCTTGGATGCAAGAGCATTCTTCAGTGTATCGAATACACCCTGCACATCAACGCCGCTTTCATCCTGCGGTATATCCTGCTTCGTCAGTTCATCTATATCAATATCGAAGTCCTTGCGAAGCTTCTCGGTAAGCGTTATGTTGACGACCGTATCACCGTCCGTCTTACGCATCACATATCTTCCGACGCCAAACTTCCTTATAAGTTCCACGGGGACAAGAACTATCGGTGCGTAATAAGTGTTCTCTTTATTCTCATCTATCCACTTAAGAAGCCCGCAGGCAAGGAAGAGAGTTCCAGCACCATCTTCCTCTATCGCGGTTCTCGAATTCCTGTATAAAGCTTTAAGTCTTTCTGCTAATTCCGACTCAGTAAGATCGGAGTAGAGTTCTCCGTTTGCAAGTCCCGCTTCAGTATCTTTGGGCTCACCATTCTCCTCATTCTTTGAAGAAAGGATCGCATAATCCTTCTCCGCAGAAAGAAGGTCCTCTATCTTGGCCGAAGAAGAAGTGATTACCGGAATGGTATTCCCCTTCATCTTCACATTGAGAAGAGAATTACGGGCAGTCAGATCAAGAAGCTTACGCTCCCATAGATCAAACTTGGCATCCTGCCTTGAAAATTCCAAAGTAGACAATTTACTCCCCCCCGATAAGCTTATCTTGTAAGTATTACATACGAGATGACATGATTATGCCCGGGTTCCCACAGACGCATCTCGATGTAGGAGTCCTCATCGTATTCGTCAGCAGGAAGGAAGACTTCGATCTCATGTGTAAAGGGTTCCGTTACATGCAAAATCTGGGCATCAACGATCTGGTCACCGTCTATCCACCAGTCAACCTCAAACGAATCTCCCACATTAAATGTAAGATCATAGTAGTTGGTGATATAAAGACCATCATCCTCGAAGCAGTAACCTACGGTATTAAGTACTCCGGGCTCCTTCGAGTAGTGCATATAGAACCCATTCTCATCAGGGGATGAATAGCCATACACGATGCTGTTATCTTCACACCATGAAGGAACTTCCTCATATGTATCAACCGCCTGGTTCGGATGATCGGGATTTTCAAAAGAAGGATCGGAAGTTAAATTGTTAATCAGGGAATCATACTGTTCCTGCGTAATCTCACCTGCAGAATAGAGACGCTCGATTGCAGCTTCCGTACAACTTTGGATCATATCCTCCGAAGGACCGAACGCATCTTCATCAGGTTCTATGATCAGACTGTCTGATATCCATATGCCGGGATCATTCGAATACGGATCATACATAAAATCCAATGCGTAAGGTTCAGGATCAGCATCAGGTATCGCCTGAGCCAGAGTGTTATAAAGCAGCGCCGCCTGAGAATCAAGTATCTGTTCCATATCCGCATCCGGATTCGAACATCTTATGTAGTTCATATAATAGTTGATAAGAAACTCTCTGGAATTTAACTGTTCACAAAGATAATCCGTCGAAGGAGCGGACCCCGTAACGTAAATATCATAACCATCAGCCTCAAACTGTGCGTTATGTTCCATGATGTAAGTCATATATGCTTCGACAAACTCAGTGGCAGCGGCATCTGATTCCGGACCTTGCTGAGCAGAAAACATATGATCATAAACACGAAGATCCGTCAGGTCCAGATCGATGAAAGAGGTGCCCGCAGAAGATGCGAGTTCATTAAATGCCGTTATCGCCAATTCTTCTGCCTGGTCAGGCGATGTTCTTACGGGAACAATGAATTGGCCCATCAACGAAGCAAACACTTTTATCAGTCTTCTTGCAGAAGTCTTATTAAGAACCCATGCTTCATCTCTCTCATCATATGAGAAGTTCAGATTCATGGTCTTCTCATCCTTATCAAATGAATCCAACGCTTCGATGTACTCATCACTTGTATATAAAGTTTGTGAGAAAAACGGGTTCTGTGTGCCTACCATCGAAACAACAAATTCATCAATATCGATATAGGACATAGTAACTTTAGCTCTTGCAGTGCCCTCACGTTTATCAATCTCAAGTATCTCAACATCCTCGATCTCCGTTAAAGAAATCGCATGAAGAATGATGTCTTGATTGTCTGCGTCAAGGTCCAGCAGGAACTCCAAATATCTTCTTGCATCGCCTCCCTCGACGAGATCATCGAGAGTATCATCATCTCCACTCGTGAAAGACTCTATAAACTGTTCAGGTATAGAGGTTATCTGCTCTTCATCCTGCCTGGTTTTTACCGCACAGCCCGACAGAGCCGCAACAGATATTGCCAAAGTAAGCGCAGTTATCTTTTTTACATTCATATTCTCATCCTCTTAAATCCGTAATGTGTATATATTAAAAGATTTTGAGGATACTTACAACCGTGCGGAATCAGCGCCAGATCTGCATATATATCAGCAATACGATATCAATTACCGCAAACAAAGATACAAGGACATTGTAGATTCTTCTTACCATAGACATCTGTTTACGCTTATGGATGTAATTCCTGATTCCATATGAAGTAAGAATAATCAGCATAACCATAAACACAGTAATTACCGGGAATATCCATAGATAAGCATTATGAGGCACCCACGCGGTAATAAGAACGGCCAACAAAACTATATTAAAAACGATCAGGACCTCAATGAAAGATACTGCTGCACTCCACCTTCCCAAGGGTACCGCGAAGGGCTTCTTTCTGATCTTGCCGATGATAAACCTTATAAGCTTCACGATAAGACTTATTACCGCAAATATGACGCCTATTACCGCACTATAGATCAGTATCACCTCAAACAGCGCCGCACCTGCCGGAACAAGATAATAATCACCATACGGATACTCTATCTTCGCTATGCCGTCATTCTCGTTATAAGACCACGCAAAATCAGAAAGCTCATCCTGCGTTACATAAGCTGCTCCCATTATCTTGAAGTGGCCTTTAAGGACAGTTCTTGCCGGATGGTAAAAGCCTTCCTGCAAGCCGTCTGCTGCCGGTCCGTCCCATGCGGACTCACCATAGATAAGTTCGAACATATCACCGTTAAAGTAACCCTCGCCAAGCTGATTCGTCATGACGACCGCACCCGTCTGCTGCTCAGGATCGAATGTTATGTAAGACGAACAACCTTGCGTATTACCGCCGTGTCCGTAAGTATTGCTGCCATAAGGAAGCGCCCAGAATCCGTGGGCATTTTTCACCACTCCGGTGTTGCCGTAATACGATGTCGCGGACATCATCACATCAAATGTACCCGGGTCCCCGAACAAAGGACACTCATCCTGAACAAAACTTGAAGCATAAGTAATGTAGTCCTCAAGCGTGGACACACACGAACCCGCAGGATAAAGCTCAATAAGATAGAACGCATTACCCAGGGGTGTTTTCCCCGCATAGCACATCAGATTTTCGCGCTGCCCGCGCACCCACCCGTTATCACTCAAGTCAGGAGCAAGAGCGGAGTGCTCCATGCCAAGCGGCTCGAAAATATTCTCATGCACATAATCACAGAAGCTCATCCCGGAAACGCGCTCCACGATGTAGCCTGCAAGAGCGACACCCCAGTTCGAGTATGCGGTTACGGTGTCGGGCTCGAAGATCTGCACGGGCTGATCGATTTGAAGAGCATCCTCAAGCGACAGGAAATCATACTGCGGGCGCAGGAACATATCCGTGTAGTATTCCTGGAACCCGGCCCTGTGATTCATCAGATCAATCATGCGGATTGGAGTGTCATAACTTAAGTTTGTAAGGAAACCATCGGGAAGATACTCGCGGATATCCTCCTCAAGATCGATCTTCCCCTGTTCCCACAATTGCATGACGCTCACCCACACCAATGTCTTAGTGGAGGACCCCCAGTCAAACACGGTATTCTCATCTACAGGGGTCTGCTCCTCAAGATTGGAGTAACCGTAGTAGCCCTGATAATTGACTCCGTTCTCATCGAAGACGGCGACCGCCATTCCGGCTGCTGTATCTATATGGTCCTGATAGAATGCGTCTATCTTTTGTCCTATTGTGCCTTCGTAAACGGGTTTGGGACTTTCTTCTTTAGTTCCCGAACATGCAGAGACTGCTGCAAGTGATATTGCAGCAGTCATTGTGACAGCAAGAGTCTTCCTGATAAATCTCATACTCAACCAATCTCGATGTTTCCTGTATCACATGTGGCAGTGATCACTCCGGATCCCGTACCTTCACTATGATAGCTTGTCCCCTCATCTACACCGGCGACCTCAACATTTGCAAGATCACTTTCAATATCAATTGTATAATAACCGATGTCATCAATACCACTTATCTCGATGTTGCCGAAGTCAGACTCGACGTTAGCAATCTCGAAGTCAATATTTGACAGTTCGATATTGCCTGCAGCCGCTTCAAGAGCAAGTGTATTGATAGCGCTGTTTTCAAGCTCATAGTTGCCGGCATCAGTACTAATCCTTACCGTATCAGCCGTACAATTCCTGATCTCGATATTACCTGCATCAAGTTCGCCCGTCATGCCGGTGAATGTCAGATAATTGAGCTCGAGATTACCGGCATCCATGTTCACGTTAATGTCGCCTACTTCGGTGCCCTCAGGTATTGTGATCACGACCTCGGGACCATTATTGAAAACTCCGATGTCCTGATTTCTATTAACATGCTGTGAGATCAAAAGCTGTCCTTCATCGTATGTAATCTCGGGCATGAGTTCCTCTTGTCCTTCGTAATTTGCTTCTATAGAATCAACACTTCCTGTGCTGATAACTACTGAACACGCTTCCGCGTCTATAGAGATCGTGTCGATCACGCCGGAATCATCATAATCAATATCATAAACGTATGTGTATTTATCATTATCTCCGAAGAAGATCTTCGTTACCTTAACGATTCCTATAACTGCTGCGACTCCCAACACGATAACAGCAATGATGATGCTGATAACAATAGGGGCCTTGCTTACCTTGCGGTCGGACTTGGGAATGAATTCCTCACTCATGTTTCCCGCCCCGTTAAGCTCAAGAAGTCTGTCGTAGCCATTCATGCGGACATTAGACGATACGATGAGAAAAACTCCGATTGCAACGGACAAGAAAAAGACAAGACCGCCCAGATTATCTAATCCGATTGCATCAACGACGATAGGCCAGCTGACACTTAAGATGCAAAGAGCGATACCGATGGCAACCTGCATGCTGTAAGTGGGCTTGAAACGCGTTCTCTCATTTCTTACATAGTCAGATATCTCAATACCTAAGGATACCCGGTCATTATTAATCTCCTTGAACTCACCGTTCTTGGATGCTGATATTACAAATAACACAACTGCAGCTGCGATAAATACAAAGAATCCGAAAGCACCCAACGCGTCACTTATGCCAATCAACTCAGTCATCATAGGGCACGTAACGCTCAGAATACATAATGCTATTGCAAGAGGTATAAGAAGAGATCTCGTTCCTACTGTGCTTAAGTACTCCTTTACTCTGTCGAGCGTGAGCATCGGCTTTGCGGGTGCTGCATTATTCTTAATCTCCATCGACAGGCCGATCGACTGTGCAACCTCATCAAGATTTCCAAACTCAGAAATAACGATGCCTACCGCTTCATTCTCAGTCTTCCCCTCGTTTGTCAGTTCTTCGAATTTATCTTCCATCATCGAAAGAAGCTCCGCCTTTGCCTTGCGCACTTCCTCCGTATTGGGAAGATTGCGGAACATGTTATCAAGATAATTCCTTATAGTATTCATTTTCTAACCCACCTCACTTAACAATAAACTTCTCTATAACTTCCTTTGTCAGATTCCACTCTTCACACTTAGCCTGATAATATGCTCTGCCTGAATCCGTGATTCTGTAGTATGTCCTCTTCTTTCCCCCTGATAAGACCTCATCCGTAAAAGACTCGATATATCCGTTCTTCTCCATTCTCGTAAAAGCTGAATACAAAGTTGTCTCCTTGATGATGTACTTCTCATCTGTATTGGTCCTTATCCTCTTGGACAATTCATATCCGTAAGACGGGCCGTCAAGAAGCAGATACAAGATGATCGTGTCGTTGTATCCTCTAATGATGTCGCTGCTTATCTCAGCCATGATGCTTCCCCTTTCGATATACTTTATCTGTCGTTCCTTCGACTATCGTACTACGCGTGTCGTAGTAAATATAACACCCGTATAAATCGATGTCAACAGAAAAAACTCAGAAGCTTAAATAATCTATCTGTCTGTTGGTGGAATATACTTCTACTTGTGCATCGTAGAAGCGGATACTGACAGGACCCTCAAGTCCTGTAAGGTCAAAGTATGCAGTATCAGATTCATCTGCGTAAAGAACCAGCGTCTCTATCACAGTTCCATCGCCGCAGGTTACATCTGCGTATATAAAATCCTCTCCGTCAACCGAATCACGTACTATCTTAAGAAGTGTATTTTCAGGTGATGGTACAGTCAGTATGTTATCTGACAACTGAAGCATGTCCCATGTGCCGCTGTCGCCCAGATATTCCCGTACAGCTTCTTCAGGAAGAAATCTTGCGACGAGATCATAATCATTAGCTACAAACTGAATGTTATCAGGATACAGATCAATAACCGCGAGACTCTGATCAATGTCATTTCCCACCATAGCCTTATAGATATCTTTGTCCGGCACTATGGCATTCTCGATCTGATAATCAAGATCGTAGTCTTCATATTCCCAGATCATATAACCTTTACGGTCCGCACAGTACAGATATACAGGGCTCCAGTCATATCCGTTCATGATAAGACAATCGTCCTCACGGGTTATCCTTGATATGTAATCGAATGAATTCTTGTTAACAGGATCTGTATGTATTATCTTGTCGCGGTTAATTGTATCCGAAGCAAAGGCGCCCAACAGTACAATCACCACAGCAGTTATAGCGGCAGGCAATTTGTATTTCTTCATCAGAAGGAACAGATTATACACCATGATTCCCAAAGCAAATGCGAGAAACGGCGTGATCGAGATAAGATAATAAGAATGAACATAGAACAGATTGAAGCAAACTATTATCACGAACAAAGGCGAGACAATGCTTAAAAGAAACCTCTTAAGGAACGGTCTGTTCCTGTTTACGAGATACAGAACAAACAGGACCGGGATCCACATCTGTCCGCACATGTTGTAAATCCTGTATCCTATCATTTTCCAACACGCAGGCGTCAGTCTTTCCATCGGAGAAGCAAACAACCACGAGTTCAGACTTCCTGTAGCAAGATGCTGCATTCCGATGTTTCCTGAAAGCTTTACCGCATCTGTATATCTGTTCCAGAACACAACCGGGATCACTGGCAAAATGCATATGGCGATAAGCAGTAAAATGTCAAAGGAATAATCGATTCTCTTTTTACGGACGAAGTGAACAATAATTATCACACCAAGTAAAAACGCATAAGGAAACATCGTTGTGGATTTGCATAGATAAGCAAGGATACCGGATATCAATGCAGCAAAAGCATATTTCCTTTTTCCTTTTAGAACTTTTATAGAACTGTATACGTAAACGAGCGCCAGCAACACTGACAAATAATCTATCAGTGCCGCTCTCGACCAAAGAATATCGTAAGGCATAAACAGGAACACAATTGCAGTAATGTCAGCAACGGTTTGATTTACAAACTCACATATAAACTTCCAAAGAACGACCGCCGTGAGCATGAATATAACGATACTTACTATGTTCGCGCATAAAGTGATGTTTTGCATTCCCGTAAGCTTTAAGACCAGATAAACGATCACCTGATAAACGGGGAACTCGAACGGTATAGTCCAGGGCGGCCCCATAACAGGAGTCTGGTACCCGATTATCTTAAGGCCGTCGTTAAGAAAACTCTGAACAGTTATAAGTGTCTGTGCCTGACGGAATGAATGCGGCTGATAGTACAAAGGTCCATTAATATTAATGAATCTGACAGCAAATGCTGCAGCAAGTGTAACTAATCTTAAAACCCGTGAAAGCCCGGATGATTTCTTTTGCAAGGGCTTCTCAGCCTCAGTCATTTGTGGCCTCATATTCCGTAACAGTATATGTTAAGTTCTGATCATAAAGCTCAGCCGTCGGTCCCCAGAATCTTATAGCCGTTATATGCACTTCAGATCCGTCGGGCAAAACAGCGTCCAGAGGAAGATCTCTTCCATAAGAACCCGGGATAATAACGAAATTAGTGTCAGATCCGTCTGAGAAAGTAATATCAACATATAGAGGTCTTACGCGGTAGAACAGGCTGTAAAGCTTAACAATCGGAGGCTGATGTAATTCGAGTCTTATAGTTCTCATGTTTCCGTTATACGGAAGATCTATCAAATCCTGAATACCCGATGAATATGAATCGCTGGTAACAGGTTCAAAAACATCATTGTTATCTGTGTGCCTTAAGAGGAATATCTCACGATCCTCGTACTGATGAGACAATCCGCTATACTCGTAATTCTCCATGATGGATCCGTAAGTCTCCGGCGCTTCCCAAGGGAAGAATCTGTAATCAATTGCTTTTGCTTCGCATATTATGAACTCAGGAGCCTCGGAACTTGCGAAGAATTCACCATTCATGTGATCTATATATTCATCAAAGGCAACATAAGCCTGCAAGGAAGGATAATTAACATAATTAAGATCTTCCTCGGCATCCCACAGGATATCCCATGGATAAGCGGTCACTGTATTGTCCCCTATACAACTTCTAATCTGTTCGGGAAGCCTTGTATAGACAACAACTCTATTCGAGAACAATCCGCCTGAGTGATTGCTGATAAGCATTCCGGAAACACACATGAAGAGCACCGGTACCAGATATGTGGATATAGTCTGAACCTTCTTCATCTTCTTAAAAAGGCCAAACTTACTGACTGCAAGAAATACAAAGGCAAATAGACATATGCCGATGAGATCATAGGACATCAATTTAAGTTCAAATGACGGATTCGAAGACAAATATCTGTATGCTATGGAACACGGTGCAAAACAGATGACAAACACCTGGTACAGAGGATATTCCTTCGACGCATTCTTCGTATCCAAAAGGTGTAAAAAACAAAGAAGCATGAGCGCCATTCCAGCTATTCCAAAAGACACTATAAAATGTTCCCTGTCCGCCCTGACAACAACTGATTTGTACGCATACAAAAGCGGAATCATACAGAAGACACCCGAGTAAAAAAACCTTTTACGGAAAAGTATTATCACCACATAAACCGCACCGACCAAAAGGAACGCAGCGATTATATATATCGTCTTATTTATCGGGAAGGCGCGTGTCATCGCACCGCTGTAACCCGAAGACAGCAACAGCATGCTCTTGTAGTACTTAAACAGATCTTTGAATGACGGGTTATAGATCAGATAGAACACAGCGCATAGTACCGGCGTTAATGCCGTCATGATAACAAAATGCTTGTATGTGTTTCTTTCACGGAAACTCTTGTCAATTAAAGCAAGTACAAGGAAAGCCACGATGAACAAACCTGACACCACAGCAAGGTCAAACTTAACGAGTGTAAGAAGCGCTGTCGTAAGACACAGAAGGCCAAAAGAGAACACTCCTTTTTTGAACCTGAAAGCGGTGACACACATTAAAAGAAGACTGAAGATAACAAAAGAACTCTCGGTCTCGACAAATAAAGACAGAGAGCCCAGTAAAAGAGCGTTTATAACCGAATTTTCCTGTTTGTTTATCAGCTTAAATAAAGCATAAAAATCAAAAGCCGACAGAACCCCTGCGAAGATAATGGAAGGTATAAGATTCTTTCCCAAAGGATAAAGAAGATACCCCAGAGGTCCGTAGGTAAAGAAAAGATTCTTACCGGATACACTTCCCATCTGATCCAGATGATTAAGTGCATATATCCAGGACGCATCGAGTGTATATCCCGTATTATCGAAGATCACGGGATTAGATATAAATATATCAACCACCCGGAATACAAAAAGCAAAATAAGAAGTCCGTATATAAACTTCCAGACAAACTTCTTAAATCTGTCAGATAAAACTGCAGTCATAACTTTCTTCTGAAGATACAGGCAAAGTACCAGTGAAGGTAATTAGGAAGCCACTTCCATAAATGGAAATTCGACTCTCCTTCGGATCTGTCATACCACTGAGACGGTATCTCCCTGATCCTGTATCCCTTACGGTAAGCCTTAACGGTGATCTCCATTCCAATCTCAAATCCACCGGAACTTTCAATCGTAATGTCGTTAAGCATCGTCTTACGGTAGAGCTTAAAGCTGTTCGTGACATCGTGAGTCGGAATGCCCGAGAGAAGGTGCAGGGTAACTCCCGCCGTCCTCGACAGGAACCCCTTAAACTTAGGTCCGCCATGCTGCTTTCCACCCTTCATGTATCTCGAGCCGCACACAAGATCCGCTTCGTCGGAACTGATCAACTTATACATATCATCGACGATCTCAATGCTGTCAGAAAGATCCGCCATCATGACAAGAACCGCTTCAGCCGATGCTTCCTCGAGACCTGTTTTGATCGCATTAAGAGCACCACGCCCGTAGTTATTCTTAACAAGTTCCAAAGGATAAGGCAGCTGAGGTCTTAGTTTCTCTACAACAGGAAGAGTGTCATCCTCATCAAAATCATAAACAATCAAAACGCGCTTATCAGAACGTATCTGTTCCCCGATCTTATCAAGCTGAACGCTTATATTCTTGCCTTCGTTATAAACCGGAATAACTATATCTATCATGTTACTCCTTAACGGCAACCGCGAAGAACTGCTTACCCATTATCTTCCACGCGGGTCTGAACATAAGATACATCTTAACAAGGAACGGATTTACGGGAAGTCCTCCCTTGGTTGTATAAGGCATAAACTTCGGAATCATCTGCTTAAGCTTGAAGCCTCCTACCAATGAGAGAGCTTCCGCATAACTTCTGTCAGACAGTGCAGTATAGTGATCGAAGAAATCCCAGTACTCGTTATAAACAAATCTGATATTAGGCTGCATCGCAAGGAATACGCCTCCGGGCTTAAGCACCCTTTTAAATTCAGTCAATACAGAAAGAACTTCATCCTTCGAGCGCAGATGCTCAAGAAAGTTGGAGATAAAGATAACGTCCACGGAATTGTCCTCCACGAAAGTAAGTTTGTCCGCAGATGCTATGTGCGTCTCAACACCGGGGGAGGCATGATCCTTCATCTCGGTATTAAGATCAGATGCTATGCGCTTTCCGCTGCCTTTGATAGTTATGTTATTGATGAACTCGCAGTAACCTGCGGCAGGGTCAAGAACGGTTGCATTCTCCGGGATATACTTCGAGAAGAAACTGTCACACAGCACCTTCCACATCTCGTTCTTTGTCTTCTGTTCGCTCTCGCTGAACCTGTTATCGTATAACTTCTCTATGTTCATAATTATCAGATGTTATTAAGATCGATCTGGTGTGTTACCCACGGGATAACTTCATCAAGAGTTGTGGACAGATCCGTATCAGCCTCGAAGCCCAACAGATCCTTCGCCTTCTGAACCGACGGAACTCTCTTCTGAACATCATACTCGTAAGGAGTATCACTTATAAATGAAATCGGCTTATCGCCGTTGATCTTCTGCCAGATAAGTGTCGCCAGTTCCTTTACCGTGGTCGATACAGGTGTGGAAAGGTTAAAGTCTTGGTTTACGGCATTAGGATGCTCGATACAAAGTCTTATGCCCCTCGCGAGATCTCCACCGTAGGTATAGTGTCTTATCTGCTCACCGCTTCCCAATATGTGGAGCGGGTCCTGACCTTTATAGATCTTCTGGATAAGATCGGGGACAACATGGCTCATTGCAAGTTTTACGTTACCCGACATGATCTCTTTCTCATTCTTGGCTCTCTGCTCACCGATACCGACGCAATTGAAAGGTCTGATTATCGTGTAAGGCAGCTTATACTGCTCCCATGCGCCCTTGGCAAAATACTCACAAGACAGTTTCTGGAATCCATAGGTCGAGAGCGGAGGCGGACAAGTCTTCTGGTCACCTTCCTCGCTCGGATAGTGAGTTACACTCTCATATACCATGGAAGAAGACAGCACATTTATCTTCTTAAGATGCTTGTTCTTAAATGCCCATAATGCAGCATCAAAAGTTGAAGCTGTTATCCTCTCATTCTCTGCAAACAAGTCATAAGCATACTCATGGAAATAAGTGATGCCTCCGATCATTGCAGCGATCGCAACCACCTGGTCACAATCCTCGATAAGCTGCTTCATAAGATCTGTATCCTTGGCGTCACCCTCAACGAACTGGTAGTTCGGATGATTGTCATAACTCTTCTCTACATGACCATACTTGCTATAGTTATCAATACCGACAACTGTATGACCATTTCTTAATAATTCATCAACCAGGTATCCTGCTATAAATCCTGCTGATCCCGTAACGAGAATCTTCATCAGATCTTTCCTCCGTTTCCTAATATATTCCAGATATCAACTACCTTTTTATTTCCGTCCACGATTATATCCTTGTATTCCTTGTGGGGAGTAGCAATGATTATTATATCGGAACGCTCGATCAATTCCTCTTTGGATACAAAGGAAGGATCCTTTACATAAGGGTCGGAGCACAAAACAAGCTTCGACTCGAACTCAAATAATTTCTTGACCTTATAAGACAGGGATTCACGTGTATCGTCGCTTTCCGCCTTGAAAGCCATTCCAAGTATTCCGACCGTAAGCTTCGACAGGTCACACTCTCTTTTAAGGCACTTGCAAACATAGTTCGGAAGTCCTTCGTTAATGAGCATCGCCGTATGTCCAAGATTAAAGTTGTTATCATAGAAAGCTCCGAGCTGCATCGTATCTTTAAAAAGGCAGGGACCGGCAGCAAATCCCGGACGGGGAAAATCCTTACATCTGGGATAATTATGAGTCATCGCATGATGGATGTTATAGAAGTCAACATTATAGTCATTGGCAATTGTATAGAACTGGTTGGAAACAGCAAATTTAATATATCTCCACACGTTGGTGCAAAGCTTCGTAAGCTCAGCCTCAAGAGGTTCAACTACAACGATATCGTCCGTAAGCAGACTGAAAAGTTCCGACGCTCTCTTAACACCCGATTCAGTAAAAGAGGATACGATCTGAGGAAGTGTGGTCAACTCCTCGACTGCCTTACCCTCAAGAATTCTCTCGGGACAAAAAGCAACATCACAAAGGTGTCCGTCCTCTTCGAGCCAATCCTTCACTCTCTTCGTAACTCCGGGATAAACGGTACTTCTTAGGATAAGAAGCTGTTCGTGTGAGATATACTTTGACATCGATGCAAAAGTCTTCTTCAATACATCGACTCTCGGATTCAAGTGCTCATCAACAGGTGTTCCGATGATTACGATAATGATCTCGGATTCCGATATAACCTGTTCGTTGGAAGTAAAATCAAGATTACCTGAAGCAAGCGCGCTCGCAAGCAAAGGCTCTGCGCCCTCTTCATAGAAAGGAAGCTTTCCTGCTTTTATTCCTTCTATGGATTTCTCGTTAATATCATATACACAGACCTTACGGTCTCTATTGGCAAACATGATTGCCAAAGGAAGTCCCACATGTCCGCACCCACCAACAACGCAGACATCATACTTGAAAGATTGACCCATTAGTATGCCTCCATTACTCACGGTAAAAGAATAACTCAATTATACCACTCGGCTACTGTCCGTCGTTTACAAGTCTTACATATATAAGATGATCGGCATCATCATCCTGATACAACGCTAACTCATAGACACCCGGTTCCGGGAACTGCTGCATCGCATAATGAACTTCAAGCTGGTTGGAGCCTGACCTCGGGAATGAGTATTCCTCCTGGGAAACCGTTCCGTCCCCTGTCCTCCATACTCCATAGAAAGAAGTCGATTCATCATAATCATCGGTAAAGTAAACCGTCACATATATTCCGGTGTCATCAATATAGTAGGCAACTCCATCAACCATATCAGGGTTCCTCGAGTAAAACATCCAGAATCTGTTCTCATCACTTGCAGAGGAGCCGGTTATCATCGTTGTCGTGCCGCGGCTTTCTTCATTCTCCTCGGTTACAGGTTCATTCTCATGTACATCAACCGCCTGATTAACGCGTCCGTATGCATTCTCAGGGAATCTGACCTCAAGACCTGCCGGCGCTGTCCCATACTGCGAATAAAGGCTGTCGATAAGAGCCTCCATCCTGACCTCAGATATCTCCATGGTGTCATGAAGTCTGTGCAGAGCCTCTTCGTTGACGGAAAGGAACTCATCATTCGATATGCTGTGATCCGCCTCGTAAGTACCCATAAGAGGCTCCGGCAAGATTGGAGTCTCGAATGAGAAGAACTCGTCCGCCGTTCCGTCAGCATCAATCTCTACCGTAAGTTCATAATCCTGCGGTTCGGCATCAGCAATCGCAGCTGTCAGCGTATCATAAACGAGAACCGTGATATCATCCATTGTTTCCTCACGGTACCAGTCGAGATTTGAATAACGTATCCAGCATATGTAGTACTGAACATAGAACTCATGTGTACAAAGACTCTCATAAAGATCCTGATCCGACGGGGCACTTCCGTGAAGGGTAAACACATACGGATAAGACTCTGAACTTGTTATCTCGTAGTCGTGCTCTCTTATGTATTCAAGATACGCCTCAGCAAATCTGCCGACCGCCTCGAGCGCCTCCTGCCCTTCGCCTCTTTCCGTCGTGTTCTCAAACCCGCGGAAATCCTCAGGATTCAAAGCGCCGTCAGTAAGACTACTGTAGTCGCCCCCGATAAACTCTTCAAACAATGCCCGCGCCTCATCCGGGCTAATGGTTACGGGTGCGTTAAGAATACTTCTGTCCCCGATCAACAACGCATTTATATCCCTCGCCGACTCTTCCGTAATAAGCCAGTTGGAATTGATCTCATCCCAAATAAAATCAACATCAAGTTCAGCCGTCGAGAACTCGTCGTATCCGTCTATATAGGCTATATATTCATCATAAGAAAGGTAATCGGAAGGACAGTCCTCGTATAGATCGTGAAGATTGATATAAGATATCTCGACCCCCATTGAAGCCGTACCTTCGCCCTTGTTGATCTCGGGAGCTTCGTTATCAACCACCTGTGCACGTGAAGCCGCGTGAAGACATACGCCCAAAAGCGGGTCCCCCCTTAAAGTCTCCGGTATAACACCGTCACTTAAAAGCGCCTGGGGATCATCAACATAATACTCGAAAAAATCAGTCAGAGTGCGCGCCCTCGCATCATCATCAGCCGCGAATGCCTCGATATAATTGACGACGTTGGTACTCATCATTACAGCATCCTTGCCGCCCCCTAACGAGCATCCGCAAACGGTCGCTGCCACAGCAAACGTGATGATTATCGCAAGCGGTTTGTTAAGCCTCATATCTTTTCTTAAAATCCTTCCCCTCCCTATTATATCCGAACTTATAAGACAGCGGGGAAGTAGTGTATAATTTTATAAAAATCAGTAATCCGGAGTTGAACATGAAAACAGCAGTCATCACAGGTGCAAACGGATTCGTCGGATTTGCACTTCTTAGTGAATTGCTTTCGCACGATTACAACATTATCGCGTTGATAAGGCCGTCTTCCGTCATTTCCTTTAACAATAAGCTTAAGGGGCTTTCTTCCGGCGGGCTTGATATATCACGTGTGGAGATACTTCCTGTCGACCTCGGAGACTTCGACGAGATGAGACACAGCCTCCGTAACACCGATGCTTCGATCGATGCTTTCTATCACCTGGCATGGAACGGTTCCTCGGGACTTAAGAGGCGCGATATCGACCTTCAGCTTTCCAATGTAAACATATCGGTTCAGCTTATCAGAATCGCATCTGACCTCGAATGCAAAACATTCGTTGGTGCAGGAAGCATAACGGAAGATGTTGTTCTTAAAATGTCCTACGAGAGAGGCGGAAAGACAACACTCGATCATCTTTACAGCACAGCAAAACTCGAGTCTCATCTTACGAGTCAGATAATAGCCCAGAAAGAAGGTCTCGACTTCAGATGGGCCAAGATCACCAATGCATACGGAGCAGGAGAGAATGAATCACACCTCGTTCCTTCTACTCTTAAGAAACTGATCAACGGGGAACCCTGTGAATTCATAAGAGGCGACCAGCTTTATGACTTCGTATATGTTACGGATGTAGCACGTGCCTTCCGCCTCATAGGCGAGAACGGCAAAAATATGGAGGTCTATCACATAGGCTCGGGCAAAGCTGCCCCGCTTAAGTCCTTCATCGACACCATGTATGAAGTAACAGGATCAAATTCCCCCCTCGACTTCTCCGGAGATCCCGAACATATCTGTTATCTTCCGAAGACGACCTTCTCCATAGATACACTTACCCGCGACACCGGGTTTGCTCCTGAAGTATCTTTCGAGGAGGGTGTGCGTAAGACACTGGAAGCTATGCACTGACCTTTGCCGTCACCACTCCCATGAATCAAAGAGTCTGATCTTTTTATCCTCCATGCCGGATTCAATCGCACGGCGCCTCTTGTTCTCGTTGACAGATGCCGTTCCAATGAGGATGGCGCCCAGAACGAGAAGATAGATCCACCAAAGCTTGCTTTCCCAGAATGTGACAGCGAACATGACACCTATTATCGCGATGTTTGAGATAGCGAGCAGGAACCAGCTTCTCCTCTTTGCGATAAACGAATAGATGAATATACCGCATACGCACAAGGACACAAGCGTAAGAGGAATGAGATATGCATTAGCCATAGCACGGCAAGCCTCAACTTCTATTATCATTGCAACCACCCCGAACCAGATCCACTTAACGCCCTTATAAGGCTTGATAACGAATGTGATAATAAATGCGGCAGCAAGGAGGAATGCGAGTCTTATCTCAAAGTCGATGTATTCCGTGTAACTGATATCTACGATCGCAAAGCTTATCGCCAGCATTCCGGTTGCCAATGACAGAATCACTTTAAGGTTCGACTTTATCTTCTCCTCAAGTGAGCTGCTGTCAGAGAATCTTCCCGCGAAAGACATTATGTATAAAGACAGAAGGAATGTCGACATGTAGAACCTCGAAGCCGGGATTAAACATGCGAAGAACGCAAGTATCGTAAGCCAGTCGATGCGCTTCTTAATGACGAACCTCTCACACACGAAGATGCGTCCGATGATAACGAATACGATCATGAGAAGCGCGCCCGTAAACATTTTGTCCACGTCATTTGCGAGCATCTGCGATGCCACCAGATACATGACAGAACCGGAAGGAAGGATCCCGAAGTAGTTATCCTTATCAAGCAAGGTTAGCACGAAGAAAACTATGTCCAGCACGATGGCGGATACGAACCAGGCATCGATACTGTCACGGGAGAATGTAACTATGACTGTGCTTACTATAAGCAGGACTAGAAGCGGCAGTCTCATTATGTTGTTCTTCTTTACGTCTGCACCGAACTTTCTGGTGATAAATATGACCGCCCCGTAAAGAGCTACCGCAACCGACATCAGTATTACGATATGTACCTGCTTATCAAGAATGTCCTCACCGTGTACGAATATGCAGCTTACCGCAACAATTATGGATGCGATATAAAGATGAACCTGCTTGAACTTCGGCAAGGCAAGCAACGCGGCGGCCATAATGCCAAGCATGATATAGAAAGGAATCACGCCTGTAAACGGAGCCTCTGCGAGCAGCCACACCGATAACACCAGCAGATAACAATATATGCTTCTCTCGATCTTGCTCTTAGTTGTGAAGATGATATATGCAAAGCACAAAACCGGTACCACACGGGCTGCATAATACAGGAAGTCTTTCTGAGCCAGCGACAAAAGCAGAAGCATGCCTGCCATCAAGCAACTGATAACGAAGTTTGACGAGGCGGTATCCTGCTTAACAAGCTTATAAACAGCAAAAGTTATTACGATGAATGCTGTGATGATAATGCTCATGATAAGCCTGTCTGTTACAAATCCGCTCGTAATGATCGTAAACAGGGAAAAAACGGTAACTATAGGTGAGAGGTATTTAACAAACGCCCTTCTTTTGTTAAACAGCAAAAGTGCTGCAAAGTAGAGGACATGCGCAATTAAAGCACATGCAAACATACTCTCTTTTACTCCTGACGACATGTAAACCCCGATCACAGCGGCGTAAACCGTTATTTCCGTAAAGACGCTGAAGAACCTGATCTTGGGCTTTATGTAATCGATAAGAACTGACACGAAAGCAGCAACCGCGCTTCCCACGACGAAGCCCTCGAGGTTTCCCAATGCCTGCATGAAAATAAATATCTCAACCCAGACAAAACCAATGTAGCTTATTGCCACCTGAAGTTTGGAGCCATAGATCTTGTAGCCGATAAAGCCCGTTATACCGAGTGACAGTGCACAGCAGCAAAGCATGATTATGGTCTGAGAACTCTCGAAAGCGAGAAAGCCTATCGTAACCGCCAGCGGCGTTATAAGACTTCCTAACATGTAAAGTACGGACGACGTCTTCTCAAGCTTGAGATTCTTGCGGCTTATGGCACTGAATCCATAGACTACCGCTACCACAATGGCAAGCACGATACACTTGATTCCCGCTGCCATTGTCTGCCAGGTCGCCGAGATGAATACGGCTGCGGCTATTACCATGAGAAGCACACCGACAGCAAATGATATTCCGACTGCTCCGGAGCCATTCGGCTTCTTATTTGCCGATGCCGCAGATTTCGAGTAAGTATAAGTCGGAAGAGATGGTGTGGTGTACACGGGATTAGGCTTATAAGGTGGAGCAACCGGTGCCATTGCAGGAGCGGATGCGGGTGCAGGTGCGGCCGGCTGCTGTAATACAGGCGCAGGTTCAGACGCAGGCGCGGAAGTGGCAGGTTGTGTGTTAACCTGCGGTTTTGCCACGCTCCCGGAACCCGCTTTATTTATAAGTTCGTTATATCTTCCCTGAAGTTCTTCAAGTTTGTTTTTATAACTATCTTTACTGTCGTTAACTTTTATCAATGCTATCGTTATTCCGATTGCATACAAAAGCAGGATTATCAAAGTGGGAACCAAATACATAAGAACTATAGACAACATATTAGCAACCTCCTTGCAGAAGAGTTAAATATTGTTGATATATCGTCAGTATAGCACAATTACTTTGATAATCAAACTATTTTTCAAACTGCTTTTCTTTAGGCTTTCTTAAACAATTATAATTATCTCAAATGTTATACTCAAATAAGATTGAGAAATCTGTATGGATGGGGGTAACAAACATGAGTAACAAAAAGGTGCTGGCCGTTATCATGGTATCTGTAATGGCATTGGGGTCAACATCCTGCAAAGCAAGAGAGCGATACCTGGCAGAGTACGAGGAAGTATACTCAACCACACCGGTCCTGAGCGAACTCGAATACGGAAGGTTCGAACTGCCTCACGGGTGGGAAGAGACGGGTCCCGGCTCATATGAGCTTATCGGTGATGATGAGTATTACAGTTATTACTTAACAGTCAGCCATGACACTAATGATTATGTTGGCGATGACCGTTATATGTTCCCCAACGACAATGATGAACCTATTCACCAGGAATTCCCTGACGCCGATATCTACGTCTTGATGGAAGGCGGTTGTAACGATGATGCGGCTGCCACTTATCTTATCGAGAACGGTGACACGTATATAGTCCGCTGGTACAGGGTAAGAGCGGGAGATCAGGTGTTATTCGAGCTGACGACACCTGATGCCGGTGTACAAGACAGTGAGGTTATGAGCGAATTAGATCAGGCAGTTATCAGATTTGATTGGAATTAATGAGGGGTACAGGAAATGATTTACGACGAGAAAATGCATTACGATCTGGTTTTTAACGAGATTCAAACTGTCGGGTATTCATCAGGTTTCTCTGCTGAATACGAGCGCAAAAAGCAGGAGCAGGCTTATGCTGTATCAAACGGCAAGCCTATGTTTATCATTAACAACTTTAAAGAATTAGGACTTTCGTGCCTGCTTATCGCCATTGCTTTTGTTATCGGCATCGCGTGCCATTTTATCCTTCCCTGTGGAAAGGCCGTAATATTCCATATGGTTGCAGCCGCCGCTTTCATTATCGCGGGACTCGTGACGATCAAGAGCAACACGAAGTACACCCACCTTGCCTTTAAAGATCCGCTTCACGACAATGTATGCGGCGCATTACTGCTTGCTGAGGCAGCCGCAACTTTAGTCATGTGGTTTAATCTTCCTTTTAAGACGGATTGGGAGTGCAACTTCTTCATAGGAGGAACCTGGTTCATCACAGTAGGAATGGTCATTCTTGCCGGAATGGTGATAAACATAACCAAGAAGAACAGACTTTATACAAGAAGCGTGAATGCTACCTGCATCGGATACGTCAGGAAAAAGACCGTATCAACAGATAAAGATGGCCACACGCGTATCCGCTGGTACAACTCTCCCGTATTCAGATACAATGCCGGCGGAAGCGAGATCATAGCGTTCTACGATACACTCTCGAGGGGCATCGACTCAAGGGTTCCCATGGGTCCCCACACGATCGACATCAACGAGGAGCAGCCGGGCGCAATCTATAATCCACACGAAAAGAGATTTGTGGGAGCTCTCATCGGCGGGCTTATTCTACTTGCAATCGGATGCTTCCTTATTGCCGCAGTTGTTAATGGACATGTACACGGTTCAGGCATATCATATTGATATGAATTACAAACCTGAATATTACGACAGCGTTAAAGAACTTATCCTTGCAACATCTGAGATTTACAAGAACGACGTAGCTTTCAGAGTAAAGATCAAGCCCGGGAAGAATCCCGAGTACAAGGACTACACCTATTCCGACTTCATCGAGAATGTGAACGCGGCCGGCACCGCTTACTATGCGAGTGGATTTAAAGGCGGAAGAATAGCCATCATCGGACGCAACCAGTACCACTGGATCGTTGCCCATCTCGCTTGCCTGTTCGGAGGTATCGTATCGGTCCCTATCGATAAGGAACTCCCCCTAGGTGAGATGGAAGATTCACTTGTCCGCGCGGGTGTGGATGCTGTCGTCTTTGATTCCAAGTATAAAGAGCAGATAGAACAGATCAAAGCTAACGGCAAGACGAAGATCCACGAGTATATTCTTATGAACGAACAATCAGATGAATACCGCTCGGTAGAAGATCTTATAAGCGAAGGACGCGCACTTATCGCGAACGGCGACCATGAATTCATCGACTTTAAACCCGAAGGCGAATCAATGGCTATCCTGCTTTTCACTTCGGGTACAACTTCGAAGTCAAAGGCAGTCATGCTCTCAAACAAGGGCATAGCCAGCAACGTGGCCGACCTTCTCGTGTTTGAGGTGTTTGACGAGCACTCGACTAACATCGCGTTTCTGCCGCTCCACCACATATTGGGTTCCACGGGAATGCTTTTCGCGATTGCGGATGGAATGAGGACTGTGTTCTCTGACGGTATCCGTTATATCAAGCAGAACCTCACCGAGTACGGTGTTACATTCTTCCTCGGTGTGCCCGCGCTTATCGACAAGATGTACGAGTCGGTCGAGAAGGGCATCGAGAAGCAGGGCAAGACGAAGACAGTCGAGCGTGCCAAGAAGCTCGCCAACTTCCTTTTGTTCTTCCACATAGATATCCGCCGCAAGCTGTTCAAGGACATCATCGCGCAGATGGGCGGACAGCTTAAGTACATCATCTCCGGCGGTGCGCCTTTGTCTGCACATGTTTCCAAGGGCTTCACGGATCTTGGTATCGAGATATACCAGGGTTACGGTCTTACAGAGACATCACCCGTTCTTGCCGCAGAGAACAAGGGACATATACGTGCAGGCTCCATCGGCCGCCCGCTCCCTGCCGTGCAGATCGACTTCAAAGACAAGGACGAAGACGGTATGGGCGAGCTTTGTGCAAAGGCACCGAATGTCATGCTTGGCTACTATAACAACGAGGAGCTGACGAATGAAGTCATTGTGGACGGCTGGTTCCACACGGGTGACTTAGGTTACATGGATAAGGACGGCTACATCTTCCTGACGGGAAGAAAGAAGGACATGATCGTTCTTAAGAACGGTAAGAAAGCTTTCCCGGAGGAGATAGAGATACTTCTTAACAAGATACCGGGCGTACTCGATTCTTTCGTCTTTGGTGAGCCTATCGACGGCGACTGGACTGATCTTCGTATCGCGGTTCAGGTGCAGTATTCGAAGAAGGAACTTGAAGAGACTCACGGCGAGCTTACTGACGATAAGATACGCGAGATCATCTGGGAGCAGATCAAGGAAGTCAATCAGACGATTCCGCACTACAAGAGAGTCACGGACCTCTACCTCACGGAAGAGCCGTTCATCAAGACCACATCTCTTAAGATCAAGCGTAAGGAACAGATTAAGAAAGTTTTGGGCGAGGTTTAACACCTCGCTTTTCTTATGTCCTGATATGCCTGTCGTCGTTAAGAAGTTCCACTATGGGCATCGCGAGGCTTCCCGGATTCTTATCAAATCTTAATACCGTTACGGCGGTAAACCCGAGGTGAACCGTGGCGCACATGAACGGGAACTGCTGATTAAGAACATGTGCAAGAACAGCCGTCGTCGAGCCGCCGTGACAGAATACCGCGACGGTCTTGGTTGATTCCTCTTTGTTTATATTGCGGTAATACAGACCTTCGCGCTTGTATCCTAATGACTCAAGCCACTCATCCGCCTGCAGTGCTTTGGCATCCGCATCGATTGTCGCCGTGTTGTCAATAAATTCAGGATGCTCACGCCATTCGGGCGAACGAAGATCGGTCCCCTGTGCCATCATGATATCAGCCGTTTGCCACGGGTGACCGCTCTCATACAAAGCTCCTTCCCTGCCATATCTGATCTCACTCATGAACGGAAGCTCACGCACAGGGCCTTTCCCCGAGGCCTCTTCGAAAATCTGCGCCGTTTGTCTTGCCCGGCCTAAAGGCGAGGTATATACCTCATCTATGCTCTCGCTAAGGAGCCTGCGCGCTGCCTTGCCCGCCTGGATAACACCTTCTGGCGTTAAAATATCTTTCTCGTAATCAGGATCACCATGTCTTATAAAGATTATTCTCATGTTATTATTATAGAATATAGATATGAATAAGAATAATTTTAGCCTTTACTCTTATATGGTTCCCGGATTCCTGTTCCAGTCTATCATCGTAGGCGGCGGATACGGCACGATCTGCTGGGGCTTCCTTCTCGTCTATGTCATCCCGATGCTGACGCTCGGAACATACAAAATCATTAAAGCATCGCGCCCTTCTTAAAGTTATAATCAGAGTGATGTTCGGATTTAAGAAGAAAAAACCAATAGACATATACCGGTACAATAAGCAGACCGAAGTGCCCGCCGTTAAGAGCAGCATCTGCACGGGAGAGAAGACAGCCGGCTTCCTTGAAGTTAACACGGGGAAATACCGCGACATCATGCTTGTTGAAAGTGATGCGGATATCGAAGTTTTTAAGAGCGCCTGCGGGGTCGATGAAGTAAAGGAAATATATTAATGAGGTGATCAATATGCTTAAAGATCTGTGTGAGAAATACTATTTTGAAGGAAACTACAACTGTGCCGAGACTATCATCAGAGCCGGAAACGATTACTATAACTTAGGTCTTCACGACCGCGACATGATCGCGTTCGGAGGGTTCGGAGCAGGAATACAGACGGGCAACACCTGCGGCGCCGTTCTCGCCGGAGTCTCGATACTATCCATGAAGTACATTGAAGCAAAAGCACATGAGAGTACCGATATAAAGCCGGTAACAAAGATGCTTATAAAGAAATTCAATCAGAAGTACGGCTCGGTCCTGTGCAAGGATATCAAGGCTCAGTCCTTTAAGCCTGAGATAAGATGCAAGAACACGATCGATGTTGCCTGCGACATCCTGGAGGAAGTCATCACGGAATACGGGCAGTAATTATTCTGTCCATATTCCCGTAAAACATCGGCAGTTCCAGGCCGAACTTCTTGCCCTCATCGTACACACAACGGCAGCCGTACAAGATGTCATTAACATCGTAATGCAAGGTCATGATCCTTGAAGTAAGCTCATTACTTGCGAAAAGCTTCTTCATAGCAATTCCGGCAATACCCGAAGGTATCTTGTAAGGCAATATCTCGTTATTATATTTCTTCAAATCCACACCCCTGGCACTTACCGTCTTCAGTGTCTCCCTTATGCACTTAACTGCCATGGTCAGAGCTTTTGCATCCGCCATAAGTTCCCTTGCAAGCCGGTTCGGATCATCGATATTTCCTTCACGGGCAGCAGTTGATGTGACACCTGCATTTATTGCCATATGGATCCATATCCACTCGAACATGTCATAAGGTATTTCCTGTTTGATGTCAGCTGAATCAAGAAGCTTAATTAGCTCATCGTAGTTATGGATCTTTGCTATATCTTTACCCTCAAGCATTATGTGATCGAACAGTACACAATTAAGTTTCCCATCCTTTTGCATGTTGCCGCCGGCCGTGGGGAATGCGGTAATATACTCATACCCGCCGATTATCTGCTCAACGTCTTTACGGTCATTCCAGAAATTGCAAAACAGGATCACCGTCCCCTTAAGATTTCTTTCCCTTAAAGTCTGCAATGCCCCCTCAAGTTTTCCGCATGCAACGCTTATCAGGATAAAGTCGTATTCTTCGTTGTCTGAAGCAAGCTTTACAGCGTACTCTCCATCCTTTTCTTCACCCTTCTGATTGTATCTGCCATCCAGAAGGTGTACCGGGACAACAGGGGGAACCGCTTTACCCTCTCTTACAATATGATATGTATCACAGCCTGCCTGCTGCAAAGCATATGCATATGTTGTTCCTATAACACCCAAACCCAAAACTGCTACTCTCATTTTTACCCCTTGCACTATTAGTGATGTCACTTTGATAATCAGATTATAACGGACAGGGAGCCGGACAGTCCTGACTTGTTTCTGAATAATCCTTAATTGATTCTTACACGATTATCACGGTTTGGTATACTAGTAACAGTTGTGGGAAAGTGGGGATTATTATATGAAGAAGGCACTCTGTATTTTACTTACTTCTGCGGTTCTGTTTACATTGTCAGGATGCTCAGTATTTGAACGAATCGACAATGGAGGAAACAGAGAACCGGAACTCGTACATTACCTTCACTCAGGCGATAATGTAACTCTCAGTTACTTCGATGAGCTTGATTATACAAATATCGAGTATGAAGAAATTGCATGGACCACAAACGACAGATTGGCTGTCGGTCCCACCGAGCCCTGGTATGCAGGCGTTCTTTACCTAACAGAGGAAGAGGCTGACAGACTTTGGGACGAGTATGAGTGGGAAGAGTGCGAATTCCCTGATATAGAACTCTATGATATCGAGGTTCCCCAGACTGATTCGAATGTATGGTGCAGCTCCGAAGACTTCAATGAACACATCGGAAGCCAGGGCATTCAGGTTATAGATATAGTCTTCGACGGCAGCGTTATCGTATTCTATCTGAAGACATTCTGATCAATTATTCAGATAACGAATACCCCTCAGAACTCAATACGCTTAAAGCACGCTCATAGTTCTCTTCTTTTACCAGGATATAATCCGTGTTATATGTAGACACGGCGAAAACACCTATCTTATGCTCCGCAAGTATTCCTGTTAATTTGGATAGAATACCTATCAACGAGAAATCAAGTGTTCCCTGAATACGGAATCCTCTCCATCCGTCTTCACGTTCTATCGTACGTTCCGGCGTATCCTCTGTCCTGCAAACAAGAGACAGTTCCTCATCTGTCTTCCCAATAAAATAAAACTCCGCGCCTATATCTATATCAGATACTTCTGCCACCTTGCATACAGTCAGTCTATACGGAATTTTCTTAAGATCCATCCTCATATCCCCCTTTAACGATGCCCTCAGCCGCTATTATAATATCGTTAGTACATTACTGTGAAGTGAGGAAAAACATCATGGGTTTATTTGATCTTGCAGACCTTTTTGCATCGTCGAATGACACATCTTACGGTTACAAAACGCTCAAGAACACCAAGGGATATACAAATGAGAGCCTTCTTTCTGTTCTTCGAAGTGCAGGCTCCGAATTTGGCGAACCCGAGATGGGATGGATCAGGGCATACGGGAAGGAACGGGAAGTTATCGTCTATAGTAAAGCTCACAAGACAAACTACATATATGTTGATGCAGATTCAAAGCACGGGAAGATTATTATAAGTATGGCTCCAAAGCCCGGACAGATAGGCGGAGCCCGTGATCATATGGCTGCAGCAGATGGAGAAGAGGAAGATACAGACTTGGTGTCCAACACGATAGATTGTATGCCGCTCGTTGATACGATAATAGAAGTCGTAAGCTCCATCCTCTGAATTCTGTTGATATTTAAAGTGGCCGCAATCATAACTCATTACATTTACCTTTTTACTGCCGGTTCATACTCAAAGCGGAAACGCCACAAAAGACCGGATCTCCTGCTCAAGGAGGCGGTATACATCAGCGACAAGAAAACCGTCAGCTATCGCGTGATTAAGACGGACCGTCACAGGCATAAGGAGTCTTCCGTTCTCTTCCCTGTATTTACCCCAATTGATGATCGGCGGGAAATGAAGATAACCGTCCGGAAGCTCAATATTCAGCGAATCATAAGAAAGCCACGATATATATGAGGCGTCAAACCAGTTCGGATGGTTCGCTGAATCCAGACCATATTCCCTCGTCTTCTTGGCGTCTTCGACATCTTTAAGTGCTGCAGAGTAGAACTTCTCATAATCCTCATTGTATTCCGTATATACGGGAGTACATGTACCGGTATCCTCATGGAAGACATACTGTATCGGATTGATCACGTCATAGCATATCAGTTCATCTGTCTGCCACAGATATCCCATTCTGTAGTCTTCGCGGGAATTAAGGACCTTCGACAGAATATACAGAAAATTGATGTAAAACTTCGTTCCGGTTCTCTTGGAATACCCGGAAAGGTCAGTCACATCTATTCTCGCCGTCATTGAAGTCGAGCACTTACAGTCTTCTGTAAAGTGACGGAAGACACCCTTACGGTAATATGTTTCTTTATCTATAACTTTATAGTTCATTTTTCTTTCTCGATCCTGTGAACAGATATATGCAGGAAACAGGATATATGAATCCCAGCAGAATTCTGGTGGCAGTGGCAAATAAAGCGTAATTATCGCTTTCCATATTGTTGACCGCTCCGACAGTAAGCAGATAAGTTATGATATCAGCCAGGATGGTCAGCAGGAAAAAGACCCAATAATAAGGGATGGCTTTCTCTGTCTTTCTGTTCTTATAGAAAACAGACAGGAAAACAACTGTAGTTGCTATGGAGAAGACCAGACTAACCGCCCCCACATATACGGAAAACCGGGTATACTCTGATGAGTCCACGGAACTGACCATTAACCTGGTCGCTATTATCCGTGCTGCAGGTCCTAACACCATCAGAACAAGGATTGTGATCAGCACCCCGATAGAGGTTCCATAGGCTCTCCTGGTGTAAAGCCACCTTAACACCGTAACAACCACCAAAAAAGAAAACGCTGTCAGCCCCAGCAAAATCTTGACGTTCGTGGCACTACCGCTTCTGAAAAAATCCTCATTCAGAACCCCGTCATTATAAAGCTGAGGAAGAAGCGTATTGATATAACTCGCCAGGGTATTACCCAATCCCAAAACAGCACCTAATCCGAGCAGCTTAAGATTCTTATTCTTACCGGTTAATATCAGGATACCGGATACAAGTGTAATCAGACAAAAGAGTGGGAAACTCCACCTGGATATGAAGGTTACTATTTCCAATAACGTCCAAGATGCCATGCCTAATACTCCTTATCCATAATGAACTACGTTTAAAGCTATAACTCGATTATATCACTTGATTATGTGAGCACTTTTTCTCCATTGAATGAGATACAATGATAATATCGGAATTGCCGCTGAGGTTAACAGGGTTCAACTAACGTTTACTGCAATAGACAGAAGAAAGGGCACCGATTATAGGAGGACTAAGACTTGACGCTGCTTCTTAAGATATTCGAGAGTTTTAGAATTCTCGATTTCCCGACCGCCTATATTATGATCTTTACGGGCGCCTGGTTTCTGGTGTTTCTGGTAACGGTTGCATTTGTTAAGCCTAAGAACCGTGATGTGTACAGGATCGTCGGCGCCATACCTGTTATACACTTTCTGGTGTTCTTTCTTTTCAATTACACTGAAGGTGATTTCAATCTGGGACTCGGAAGATATGTCTGGTTCCTGCTCGCAGCCTTCGTCTATGCGGTCGCGGGAATTGTCATTGCCAATAAGGAAAAGGTGATAAGACACGTTGTGATCACCGGGATACTGGTCTTTATCACGTTTGCCCTGAGTGTCTTTTATATCTCGGGGATCAGCCATTACTCACGTTTTACAAACTATTCGCACATGAACTACGAGCAGTCGATGGCGGCGCTTATCGATGAGATTGAGGGACACTACATCCTGTCTGACCATAAGAATATCGACTACGATGCTCTTCGTGCAGAGTATATTCCTCTGGCAGCGCAGGCGGATGCCGCACACGATGAGCTCGCGTATGCGCAGGCGGTAGCAAGCTTATGTTACGAGTTTCACGACGGCCAC
>JAILNR010000015.1 GCA_024691325.1 Saccharofermentans sp.
TGTAAGGGGAAGACCCTTCATGATAACGAGGAGCGAGATAAGATCTCCATATACGCGTCCTGTTTTACCTCGGGTAAGTTCAGCTACATCAGGATTTTTCTTCTGAGGCATCATGGAAGAACCTGTAGAGTAAGCATCGTCGAGCTCGTAGAACTTGAACTCCTGTGACGCATAGAGGATGATCTCTTCAGACATTCTCGACAGGTGCATCATAAGGATTGATACAGCTGAAGCGAACTCTATCGCGAAATCACGGTCTGCTACGCCGTCAAGGGAACACATCGTAACCCCGTTCATACCGAGTTCATCGGCAACGGACTCACGGTCGAGAGGATATGTAGTGCCTGCAAGTGCTCCGGAACCTAAAGGAGAAACATTTGCACGGGAAGCGGCAGCTTCTAACCTGTCGCGGTCACGCTTAAACATCTCGATATAAGCAGTAAGGTAATGAGCGTAAGTGATAGGCTGAGCGCGCTGCAGATGAGTGTAACCCGGCATATATGTTGTCAGGTGATCCTTCGCCATATCTGTGATGGTCTCGATCAATTCATCAAGAAGCTCAATTACTTCCAAAGACTCGTCTACAAGGTAAAGTCTTTGATCGAGGGCTACCTGGTCATTACGTGAACGTCCTGTGTGAAGTCTCTTACCTGCATCACCGATGCGGTTAGTAAGTTCTTCCTCTATAAACATATGGATATCTTCAGCGTCTGAATCGAATGTGAGCTTTCCGCTCTCGATATCGTCCTTAATGGAGAGAAGTCCTTCTCTTATAGCATCAGCATCTTCCTGTGAGATGATTCCCTGACGGGCAAGCATCGCCGAATGTGCTACTGAACCCTCGATATCCTGAGCGTACATGCGTGAATCAAAAGGAAGGGAAGAGTTGTAGTCGTTTACTGTCTCGTCAGTTGCTTTCTCGAAGCGTCCTGCCCACATTTTCTTAGCCATATTTTTACTCCTTAGTATAGTCAGGATCGTACCTGACAAGTTCGGTCAGCGCTTTATTCCTGTAGTTCAGGTCTTCACGAAGCGTGAATCCCATGGATTCCCAGAATCTGTTGCCGCCTTCATTCTTCTTAAATGCAACAAGCAGCACTTTGTTGATGCCTTCTGCCTTAAGAGAATCAAGAGCGAGCTCCACGAGTTTCTTTCCGATACCGAGTCTTCTGTGATCGGGAGAAACACAAGCGTGCTGAATGATCCCGCGCCTTCCGTCGTGCCCACATAATATAACACCTACGACCGATCCATCACAAGTTGAAACGAATGAGGTGGAGGGATTACGTTTCAGGTATTTATCGATGCCTTCGTGCGAATCATCTTTATCGTTAAGACCATTGCCGCATTTAAGCCAAAGATCGTAACACTGCTCATAATCAGCGATATTCATTAACCTGTAATCGATCATAATTCAGTCTTCCGTAGTATAGATTAGTTCCTTACATGTCCAGTCTTCACCAAGACAGGAGTAGATCTCTGTTATTCCTGTATCCTTGAAGCCTGCGTTAAGATAACAGTAAAGAGCTGAAGGATTATTATCAAATACACCTATAGTTACTTTGGTTGCTTTCATAAAGGTAACGGCATAATCCAAGGCCATCTGAATCATCTTCTTGCCAAGGCCCTGTCCGCGCCTTGAGTCATCAACGATAACATATCCGAGTCTTACGGTATTTATATCATTCTTGTCGGGATAGCGGATGTTAAAGTGTCCGATCAATCCTGACTCATCGTAAGCCACAAAATGGAAGATATCATCGTTATAAGCGAGATCTTCATACTGTGCGATCAGATCTTTTCCTGAAATAGGATATGATTCGAATCTGTCAGCACACCAATAGCGGAATATCCTCTCGCTTTTTATCCATGAAATGACTGTATCAGCATCGCATTTCTTAAATGGCCTTAACCTCATATTATTCCCCTCCTAATAAAAACGCGGCTGTCTCTATTATGAGGCAGCCGCTGTTTCTAATCAAAACTTAGATGTTATCAAAGAAGTCCGTTCTTCTTCTTCATCTGAGCAACGACTTTCATAGGGAGACCGAAGCAGTTGATGAATCCGCCTGCATCAGCCTGATCGTAAACTTCCTCAGCCTCGAATGTAGCGATCTCTTCGTCGTAGAGAGAGTAAGGTGACTTAGCGCCTGCAGGAGTGCAGTTACCCTTGTAAAGCTTCATCTTAACTTCACCTGTAACTACCTTCTGTGTCTCATCAACGAAAGCGGAGAGAGCCTCGCGGAGAGGGTGGAACCACTGTCCGTAGTAAACGAGTTCTGCAAACTTCTGAGCAACGAGATCCTTATAGTGGAGTGTATCTCTCTCAAGAGTCAGAAGCTCGAGCTCTCTGTGAGCTGCATACATAAGTGTTCCACCCGGAGTCTCATATACGCCACGGCTCTTCATTCCGACAAGACGGTTCTCAACGAGGTCTGCGATACCAACACCGTTAGCACCTGCAACCTTATTACAGTACTTGAGCATTTCTACAGGTGAGAGCTTCTGACCGTCAACTTCAACAGGGATACCATTCTCGAACTTGAATGTTACATATGTAGGAGTATCAGGTGCCTTTTCAGGTGAAACCATGAGCTCAAGGATCTTATCGAGATCAGGCTCATTTGCAGGATCCTCGAGATCCATACCCTCGTGTGACAGATGCCAGAGGTTTTCATCCTTACTGTAGTTGTTCTCCTTGGTAACAGGTACCGGAATACCACGAGCCTCAGCGTAATCAACCTCTTCTGATCTGGACTTGATGTCCCAAACTCTCCAGGGAGCAAGGATCTTCATCTCAGGAGCCAAAGCCTTGATTGTAAGCTCGAATCTTACCTGGTCGTTACCCTTACCGGTTGCACCGTGAACGATAGTTGTGCAGCCTTCCTTGCGTGCGATCTCAACCATCTTCTTAGCGATAACAGGTCTAGCGAAAGATGTACCGAGGAGGTACTTACCTTCATAAACAGCGTTAGCCTTAAGTGTAGGGTAGATATAATCTGTGATGAACTCTTCAGAGATATCTTCTACGTAGCACTTGGAAGCTCCGCACTTAATAGCTTTATCCTTAAGGAACTGCTCATCTACACCGATTCCGACTTCACCGGCCATTGCGATAACTTCGCAGTCATAGTTCTCAAGAAGCCAGGGTATGATGATGGATGTATCAAGTCCGCCTGAGTATGCAAGTAAGAATTTTTCTTTAGCCATAAGGCACCTCCAATAAATTTATTGCATTAAATGTATAATTATGCAAGATTCTGTATAAACTATCGCAATATTACTCTTGGAATAAACATAAGTCAATCCCTTTATCATTTGCACTCAGTATATATAGCAATTATACGTATATTTGGAATTCCAATATGCTGAATTATTTACTTCTTCAAATTCAACCTTACGATTGTAATGCTTAGAAATATTAATTATCCAATCTTTCGAATAAAACTGCTTCTGTAGGTTCTTATAACGTTCGTCATAATCTTTAATAGCCGCTCTTCTGTAATCCATGAGTTCGTCTTCTTTATCCTTATCCCAAACTCCTCCTAAGAAAACGATCTTATTACTCTTCTCAATCATTTTTCTTAGCACTTTCTCAGCATACTCTAGTGATTCAAAGTATTCGAAGACACCCTCAGATTGAACAAGATCATAACGTGGAAGTACATTAATTGATACAGCCTCTCCATAATTAATGTCTTCATTTCCGAATTGCTTAGCTATTTCAATTAAGCCGTGTGAATAATCTATACCTGCAACTTGAATTCCTCGATTCTTATACATATATAGGTTAACACCACTACCACAACCAACTTCGAATACACTTTTGATTCCATTCTGTGTAATCTTTTGAATATTATTATAGACATGAATCCATTCATTATAGAATGAACTATAGTATTCATGCTCATCATTAACTTCAACATCATATCCATTAGCACGTTTTAACAGTTTGTAGCACTCATACTCATCAAGATTGTCATCTATGACAATTTTCCCTTTGTTATTCCAAATATCTTTCCAATAATTACTCATAAGGATTCCTCAACAAATAATAACCGTTAATGGAAAACATTTACATTAACGGTTGAAACTGAAGGTTCTGGTGCGGATGGCGGGACTTGAACCCGCACGGTATTGCTACCACTAGCACCTGAAGCTAGCGCGTCTGCCAATTCCACCACATCCGCGAAACGCTTTTGGATATTACATTAAATCCAATTTGAAATCAACTGATAAATGTAATCATTATTACTAATGTTATAATATATCTGGAGGATATATGAGTAGAAAACCTTTTGTATTTCTTGTTATATTTGCAGTTATCAGCACGTGTTTGAGTTTGGCAGGATGCTCTGTTGATGAGGAGTCTTTCCCTGAACTTGAGTTTACATATGATACATCTGAAACCGGGATATCTGAGACATCTTTAACAGAAGATAATTACAATGATCTTCATGAGATCAATGTCGCTCTTCCTTTGTCAGATGAGACTGTTACTTTGCTTATGCATCTTTATTATGCGAAGTGCAACGGTATGATAGCTGAGGAGATGAACGGTTCAGATATAAGTATTGAGTATCTTGAAGCTATCAATACCCCTTGGATCGTTCATTCAATTACGACCGCTAATACAGGTGCTTCCGTACAAAATCTTCAGGATCTTTCTGAAGATGGTGCCATGCCTGATATTTTTCTTGCAAGCGATATAAATGATGTTACCGGTGAACAGTTAAATATTCCTTTGGATTCTTATTTATCTAATTATCCGGCTTTGAATTCATCCTCTGTTTATCTTGGCGCGCTTGAAGCTTTAAGGGACGGTAATGAACATTACGGTATTCCTTTTTATTCAACTGTTTATATGCTTGCAGGCAACCGTGACTTCCTGCCTGAATCAGGCGTACCGGCATTTACTTTGTCTCCTGAAGAGCTTCTTGATCACATCAGCAGTATAGATTCATATAGTTATGATGACGGTGTTTCTATTACCCGTTTCTATGATGCTGATACTTTGGAAGGTCTTGTTGATGAGTCCTTTATTGAAGCATTGGAAGATGATCAGTTGTCAGAACAGTATGATTCATACGGAGCAGATCCGCGTGTATCTCGTACATGTGGTATGTGGCTTATGAATTCCGGTGAGTTTGATACATGGAACAGTTATTATCCTGATGCTTTGTATTTTGTAATGCTTCCTACTGCTAATGTTAATGCGGTAGTTTATCCTCTTTGCATTTCTTCAACATGTGATGATGCTGATTTTGCAACGGATTTTGCATCGTTTATCTGTTTTGATAAAGATGCTCAGATGCTTATACACAGAGTTGAAGAATTAAGGGGATTCTTTCCTTCGATTCCAAATCAGGGCGTATGGGTACAAATGTCTGATGATCCCTTGTTCGGATCACAAACGATGCTTTATGAGCAGTATATGAATACAGCTGATTATGTAGTTGCTGAAGACTGATATGGGCGAAGTAAGGAAAGTCAGAATACAGGATGCATCTTCCTGTAAAAAACTCTTGGGATTATCAACCTCTCAGAAAGCGGAGGCTTATATCAGAGAGAATCTGATTTATTCCAATTCTGATTTTACCAGTGCCTGCAGATGCTCGATAACCGGAGAGCATTCAGTCATAATGCATCTTATAGGGCGCCCTTTAAGTGAATTTATTAACGATATCCTTAAGTATTTCTTCTTCGACAAGAATCTTTACAAGGTAAGCGTGATCATACCTGTTGACGATACTGAAGCTGAAGACGTTCTGGTAAAAGAAGGGTTCGAACAGGAAGCCATTCTGCACGATGAATTGTTTGTAGACGGCTTTTTCTATGATGCGGGCCTGTTCTATATGACCAAGCCCTGCTACCGTAGATACAATGTTGCGTTCATTCCGTTCCAAAGGGGAGTTATAGCAGTTCAGGGCGGTATAGATTATGTTGATAATGTCTCATTTTTAAATTACGATAAAACGCCTTCTGATGACTATTTAAGATTATGTGCAGACTATAACGGTCTGATCAAAGACGGTAAGATGTGTCCGAGGGGCGATGAATGCTATGAGGATTACAGCCTGGGCGGTCTTCCGGCAGAAGTAGTAAGGGCAGCAAATGAAATAAAAGAGTATCTAAGGAAAGACAGAACCTCATTTGATATAGTTGTAAGGATTCCGGAATCTTCTGATTTCAGGATCGCTGTATGGAATGAGATTAAAAAGATTCCTTACGGATATACAAGAAGTTATGAAGACATAGCTTTGGAATTAACAAAAGGAGATAAGAAGAAAGCATCCAAATTAACCCGTGCAGTAGGACATGCGTGTGCAGAGAATCCCGTGCCGATAATTGTTCCTTGCCACAGAGTTATTGGAAAGGACGGAAAGCTTGTAGGCTTTGCCGGAGGAGTTGAGTTTAAAGACTTCCTTTTGACACATGAGCTTTTCGCGGGGCTTCTTCTGAATTGATTATGGCAAAACATGACAAGATAGATGTTGGTATATCTACAATTCTTAATCCTGTTCCGGTTGTGATGGTTTCCTGCTGCGGCAAGGAGCCTGAGAAGGAGAGCGACAGGCCTAACATTATTACAATCGCGTGGGCGGGAACAGTTAATTCCGAGCCTCCGATGGTATCGGTTTCAATCAGAAAATCGAGGCACTCACACATACTTATCAGTGAAACGGGTGAGTTTGTAGTGAACCTTGTAAATAAGCAGCTTGCCAAGCCTTGCGATCTTTGCGGTGTTAAAAGCGGTGCTGATATCGATAAGTTTAAAACATGCGGCCTTAATGCCGTTAAGGCAGAAGGCCTAGATTATGCTTATGCCATCAAGGAAGCACCTGTATCTTTGTCATGCAAGGTTGTGTCTGTTACCGAGCTTGGCTCACACGATATGTTTGTTGCAAAGGTTGTTGCCGTAACAGCAGATTCCTATCTTCTTGATGATAAGGGTAAAATATGCCTTGATAATGCCAACCTTGTTGCTTATAACCATGGAGAATACTTTTTGCTTGGTAAGAAGATCGGATTTTTCGGTTATTCTCTTGCAAGTGAGGAGATATTAAGAAGAAGACTAGGAGATTGATATGAAGTTCAAGAGTATAAGTAAGGTTTACGAGAGTAAATTCATAACAAGATATAATATCGAGTACATTACCGCTGACGGTAATATCAAGAATTATGAGATGGTAAGCAGGTCCTCAAAGATCAATACTTATGATGACCTTAAGAACTCTCCCGCGGAAGCAGTCGTTCTTATTATCCATGATGAGACCGGCAACAAGATACTTCTCAACAAAGAGTTCAGAATGGCAGTAGGTGATTTTGCTTATAATTTCCCGGCAGGTCTTATCGATCCCGGAGAGGATTACAAGCAGGCGGCTATACGCGAATTGTGGGAGGAGACAGGCCTTAAATTAACAAGGATCGATGATGTCTGGCCCATTTCTTATAGTGCTGTAGGTATTATGAACGAGAGGGCAATCGTCGTTGTCGGTGCAGCTGAAGGGGAATTTGCTCCGTCTACATCTGCTGAAGAGGAGATTGAAGCGCACTGGTATACCAAAGAGCAGGTTAAGAAGCTTGTGAAAGAGGACGAGCATTTTGCAGCAAGAACACAGGCTTACTGCTGGGCTTGGTCTCATACTGACGGTTTTGTGAAATGATATTAAAGACTGGTGAACTAAGTAAAAGGATTAAGGAGAATGAGGATAATCTCTTCCTGATATACGGGGAGGAAGATTTCTTTATTGAGCGTGCCGTTAATTCAATTAAGCATAAGTATTTGTCCCGGGGCTTTGAAACTATGGACTACATAAAGCTTGATTTTAACGGTAAGAGCGTTAATGTTGACACCATTGTTGAGAATATAGAACTTCCGCCATGGGCTTCATCCAAGAGAATCGTTGAAGTTGTTAACTTTGATTTTGATAAGGATTCCTCCGAGAAGATGCCCGGTGTTTTAAGCCGTGTTCCTGAATCAACTTTACTTTTGTTTGTAAACACCAAGTTCGATAAGAGAAAGAAAAAGCTTTTCGATACGTTCTCCAAGGAAGGTGTCGTGTGCGAGGTGACTTATCTTGAGGAAAGCGTTCTCAATAAGTTTATAAGCCAGACTTTCTCGAAAAGCGGGGTAACAATAGATGCGGAAGCCTGCGACAGCATGATAAGCAGGTTTAATTCCTCAATGAGAAGAATAGATTCGGCAATCAAGAGAATATCAGTCTATTGTGAGTCAGAGGGGATAACCCACGTTGATATTAAAGTTGTTGATGAGCTTTGTGAACCCGATGTTTACGGCGATATATTTAAGATAATGGATGCTGTGGGGATGGGAGACGCGAGTCTTGCACTTATTCTTCTGGATAATCTTATTAAGATGAAGGAACCGTTACCTAGGATAAGATTCATGATTGCAAGGCACTTCAGGGAGATGATCTGTGCGAAGGAGCTTGGCAACAAGAATGCAATTATGAACAGATTGGGTTCAAGAAGCTTTGTTGCAGACAAGCTTTTACGTCAATCCCGCAATTTCTCTATGAGTAAACTGTTACAGCTTTATAAGTTTTGTTATAAAAATGATTATGATTTAAAGCATGGAGAGGCTGATGAGAGAGCTTCTGTCGAGTCCTTCATAGTCCTTGCATCAGGTAAGTAATTACTTTAAAATAATGCAGTTAATAAAAGAATGGAGGACTTTATGTCTAAGATTGCTATGAAGACGCCGCTCGTTGAGATGGACGGCGATGAGATGACGAGAATAGTTTGGAAGCAGATAAAGGATATAGTTATTCTTCCTTTTGTTGACCTTAAAACAGAGTATTTTGACTTAGGTCTTCCTAACAGAGATGCTACAAACGATCAGGTTACGATTGATTCTGCCAACAGGACAAAGGAACTCGGTGTTGCTGTAAAGTGTGCAACGATCACGCCTAATGCCCAGCGTATGGACGAGTATAAGCTTCACCAGATGTGGAAGAGTCCTAACGGAACGATCAGAGCTATGCTTGACGGAACAGTGTTCAGATCCCCCATTCTTGTAAAGGGAATCAATCCTTTTGTTACATGCTGGAAGAAGCCTATAACAATCGCAAGACACGCATATGGTGATGTTTACAGAAACTCTGAGATCAGAGTTGACGGTCCTGCTACTGCAGAGCTTGTTGTTACATATCCTGACGGAAGAGTTGATAAGAAGACGATTTTTGACTTCAAGGATGCCGGAATTATCCAGGGTATGCATAATACGGATAAGTCCATTGAAGCATTTGCACGTTCCTGCTTTATGTATGCTCTTGATGTTAAGCAGAGTTTGTGGTTTGCAACAAAGGATACTATCTCTAAGACATACGATCACAGATTCAAGGATATCTTTAATGATGTCTTTGAAGCTGAATTCAAGTCAAAGTTTGAAGAAGCAGGTATCGAATATTTCTATACGCTCATTGATGATGCTGTTGCAAGAATCATGAGATCTGAAGGCGGTATCGTTTGGGCTTGCAAGAACTATGATGGTGACGTTATGTCCGATATGCTTGCTTCTGCTTGCGGTTCTCTTGCAATGATGACCTCCGTTCTTGTTTCACCTGATGGTGTTTACGAGTATGAAGCTGCACACGGAACTGTTACAAGACACTATTACAAGTATCTTAAGGGCGAAGCTACTTCCACAAACCCCATGGCTACGCTTTTCGCTTGGACGGGTGCTTTAAGAAAGAGAGCTGAGCTTGACGGGCTTGCTGATCTTGCTGATTTTGCAGACAGACTCGAGAAGGCTTCACTTGATACTATCGAGTCAGGTACTATCACGGGAGATCTTAAGAATCTTATTGATATCCCCGAGAAGAATGTTGTTAATACAGAGGATTTCCTCAAGGCTATTGCCTCAAGACTTGCTTAAAGGAGAAAAGAAATGAGTTATTACGAGCAGTGGATCGAGAATTCAGAGACAGTAAAGGACCAGACTTCCTATACACGTTACATCAATGCTTACTATGCAATGGAAAAGGATGCTTATGACAAGATCCTTTCAGCTTATCCTGATAATACCGAGCTTACTTCCGGTAAGGCTTCCGAGCTTGCTAATAAGCTTGGATTTAACAAGGCTACAATGGACATCTTCGTTGGTTTCCTCGACGGAATCAAGTCTTCTTTGAAGAATGAACTTGATGTCGAGAATGTAGACGACGATTCTGATATCAAGCTTGATATCGATTACGAGAAGCTTTTCTACAACATGAGAGACGCTAAGGCTACTTGGCTTTTCAAGCTTCCTTCATGGAAGAAGGTTCTCGATGAGGATAAGATTGCCGAGATTACAAGAGAGTATAGAGATGCTAATATCGCTCACTCCACTAAGGTTGGCCGTAATGAGCCTTGTCCTTGCGGATCCGGTAAAAAGTATAAGAACTGCTGCGGTAAAAAAGTTAGCTGAAAATGAAGAGGCTGCTGACCAACAAATGGTTTTTAACGGCCGTTTCCTTATTAATAGTACTGGCTGTTATCATACTCGGATCATTTCCGGGCAGTCCTCTTAACAATATCCTAAAACCCGTCGGCAACATCGTTAATCCTGTTCAGAATGCGGTAAAATCAACCGGTAATTCTATATCGGATTTTTGGGTTGCCTTAACTGACGGTATGGCAATCAGAAAACAGAACGAAGAACTCCGTGCCGAGATAGCGGAGCTTCAGTATCAGCTTAATATGAGGGAAGAGGCCGCTATCAGGTATGAAGAGCTTCAGGAAGCTTTTCACATAAGGGAAACTTTAAGTAACTACGATATCTTCGGCGCTTCTGTTTTGTCCCGTGAATCAGATGAGTGGTTTGCCGTCATAAGGGCCGGTGTAGGTATGAGCGACGGTATTACACTTGAGCAGGGACAGTCATTGGCAGTTGTTGACGTTAGAATGAATATTATCGGAAGAGTTATTGAAGTAAACGAATATGATTCCAATATCCTGCCTTTGCTCCATGAGGGTTTCAGTATAAGCGGCAAAGTTAACGCAGTAAACGGTGCCACTTTCCTTATTAGAGGTGATGCATCACTTAAAAGAGACGGTCTTTGCCTTGTAACGGGCATCAGTCCCGATGTAATTCCATCAGTCGGTGATGAGATCGTTACTTCAGGTGACGGCGGATTATTCCCTCAGGGAATTCCTATCGGCGTCATTGAATCTGTAGATACTTCTGATGAGCTTAATATTACTGCTACTTTAAGACCTTATTCCGACATCGGTGATCTGAACGATATTTTTATTCTCGTTCCGATGGAGGACATGACTGAAGATTCAGCTATATCAGGTGATTTGAATGAGACGCAAGCAGCTGGTTCGTAAGATTGTTGTTTATGCGATCTATATTCTTCTTATAACAACATTTCAGGTTACATTCCCGGGTGTCATTTCTCTTTCCGGTCTACATCCTGATCTTATGTTTGTCATGGTCGTTCTGTGTGCTTATATGTTCGGATTCTATGACGGAATCATAGTCGGAGTTTTAGTAGGTTTTATACGTGATTATTTTTCTGCTCCGTCAATCAGAAGTCTTGACGGAACTGTTGTTTCTTCAGTCGGTATAGGTTTATTTGTTATGATTGCCGTAGCCACACTGGGTTCTTCGTTTTTCACAAGAAGGATTGAGCGTAATTTCCTTTTGGCATTTTTATCAGTTGTATTCATTACATTGCTTTATAAGTTGGCAGGGCATTTTGTCATATATATTTGGACCAGTATCTTGTCAGATGTTTCATACAATATGGATCTTAAGCAGGCACTTCTTAAGTCAATACTGCCGCAAACAGCTCTTAATCTGTTTGCTTCAGTACCTTTATATTTAATGTTAAAATTTATGGGTCCGTATAAAGGCGGAGTTAATCCCGTTTTGATTGATGAGAAGGGGAAGGGCGATAATTCTTGGCTGACAATGTAAACCGTAAACAAGAATCTTTTTTCTCCGTCGTTCTTGATCTGTTCAGGAACAGATTCTTTATATTGGGCCTTATTTTCTGTGTTTTTGGCACGGTTATATTGATCATGACCGCCTCTTTGCAGTTTTCCGGCTACCAAAGAACGATCTCCGCATCATCGCAGGGTGTTTCACGTCAATATGTAGTTGCGGCACCAAGAGGCGACATTATCGATGCCAATGGTATTGTTCTCGCATCTTCACGTGAAGTTAATACGGTTATGATCGCAGATGCTTATCTTAGCGATGATGATCTTAATGCAATGTGTCTTGAGTTGAGTTACCTGTTTGATGATTATAATTGTATTTCCGAGTCTGAATTGGACGAGTACTTTTCTATAGCTCCATTTCAGTTCCTCAAGGAAGAAGAGGATATAAGACTGTGGCAGACGGATCACAATTTATTTAATCTTGACGATTATTCTGAAGGAATCATAGTTACTTATTCTGATAACTATGTAAAGACCGATCCGCAGGTATTCTATTTATATTTAAGAATGCTGTTCAATATTGATAACAGTTATTCCGAGGAAGAAGCTTACAGGATAATAAGGATCAGATATCAGATCTTTAAAGACAACTGGTCATTCATTACTGGTACTCCTGTTGAGATTGCTACCGATGTCCCGGATGAGCTGGTTACTTTACTCAATGAGCAAAACTACCATTATATGGGAATCATTACAGCCAAGGCGTATAGAAGAACATATACGCCTGCAGCCCAGTTGTCGAGCCATGTTGTCGGATATGTAGGTAGAGTTTCACAGGAATCGCTGGTTACCTTATCCCAATACGGTTATTCAAATGATGACCTTGTTGGTCAGTCAGGTGTTGAATCCCAGATGGAAAGATATCTTCACGGGTATTCAGGTATCAGTACTTATAATATCTGGACAACCGAAGGACAGGATGGAGTTTTCTTCCCATCGGATTATGGTGTACCTGCTCAGAGCGGAGCTACGGTTCAGCTGACCATTGATACTGATCTTCAAAGAGTTGGTATTGAAGCTTTGAAGACCTATATTGAAGATGCCATGAATGCCGAACTTATCGAGCAATCCGGTTATAAAACCGCTAATGCCGGTGCTTTTGTTGTAATGGATGTTAATACCGGAGCCGTGCTCGCTATGGGTTCGTATCCTAACTTTGATCCTAATGACTTTGTATTATCCATGTATGGTGATGCCCAGGCGGAAGAGCAGCTTCAGTACTATCTTGGAATCGGAGAATATGAGGATATTACCGCGGAAGACATGCCTCTTTGGAACAGAGCAATCATGTCACAGTATGCTCCGGGTTCAACTTTTAAGATGGTAACGGCACTTGCTGCTTTGGAGAACGGTGTAATATCACCCGGTTCCACCTGGTATCCCTGCGATTCTCCTATAGATATCGGCGGATGGCCATTCAGGTGTCTCGAGTTTCCTACTACAGGACATGGTCCGCTTGACCTTAACTCAGCTATGGCTACATCCTGCAATATTTATTTCATGAGATTAGGTGTTGATACAGGTATCGATAATATCGATGCTATGGGAGAAAGGCTTGGTCTGGGTGAATACACGGGAATCGATCTTCCCGGTGAGATAAGAGGAATAAGAGCCAGCCGTGAGACTAAGATCCTGCTCCACGAGAATGAATACGACCGTACATGGTTCCCTGCGGATACTGCCCAGTCAGCTATCGGCCAGTTCGATAACTGTTTTACTATCATGCAGCTTTGCAGATATACTGCAGGAATCGCGACGAATCAGCTTGTAACACCTTATGTTATTGATAATGTAACTGCTTCAGACGGAACTATCCTTTATGAAGGACAGACCCAGTCTATGCCTCTTAATATCAGCGAACCTAACATTGAGGCCGTTAGACAGTCGATGAGATGCGTTGTTACAGGTACTTCTATGTGGGAAGGAACGGCACGTAATATCTTTGCCAATTTCCCGATCGATGTTGTTTGTAAGACAGGTACGGCTGAGACAGGTTATGAGGAAATCAGAAAAGAGTACAGTAATGGTCTGTTCGTATGTTATGCACCGGCGGAAGATCCGCAGATTGCTATCGCTCTTGTTGTTGAGAGAGGTGAGTGGGGTTCATCCACTGCTGTTATTGCTCAGAAATTGCTGTCCCAGTATTTCAATGTTGCTCCTTCAAGAGCGGATGAGATGTTTGAGAGCATACCGTTTACGGGAAATGACTTAGATGCTCTTATTGCAGAACTGCCAACTGAAGAGGGTTAACCGCTTATTTGGTAATTTTGATTGTTTTTAACAACAAATCATTGAATTTTTAACCATGTTTTTGTACAATAGTAATAGTTTTTAATGGAGGAAATTTTATTTATGAAGATAGTTCTGATGGCTGACAACCGTAAAACAGAGCTTCTCGTTAATTTCTGTATCGCTTATAAAACTTTACTTACAAAGCATCAGTTGATATCTGTTTACAGTACTGCCAAGTATCTTAAGCAGGCTGTTGATATTGATGTGTCCGGACTTAATGTAGATTATCTCGGTGGAATAGAGCAGCTTGCGTCAAGAGCCGAGTTTGATGAGATAGATTGTGTTATATACCTTCGTGATGCCGCTGCACAGGATAATGAAGTTCCTTCTGATCTTCTGAAGACGTGTGATATGAACAATATTCCGTATGCAACTAATCTTGCTACGGCAGAAATTCTGGTTCTTGCGGTAGACAGAGGAGATCTTGATTACAGGAACTGGCTTAAAGAGACCAAGGTTTCCTGATGACAGTAAAGACTATTCCTTTCGGACCTTTAGCCTCGAATATGTACTTGTTAAGTACAGATTCGGGGTGTTTTTTAATCGATCCTTCTGTTCCTTATGAGCATATGGGTGATGATATTCCGTCAAAGATCGACTATATTCTTATAACTCATGGGCATTTTGATCATATTTACGCCGTAGATGAGTGGGCAGGGAAGTTTCCTCAAGCCAAGGTCTATTGTTCACCCAAGGACTTTATCTGCTTTGAAGATCCTTCCTATAACTGTTCTGTCGATTTCTTTGAAAGCGTTACATACAGTACACGTCCCCTGGATGTAAACAATTTAAAGCTTGAGGGACTTACTGTTCTTAATACTCCCGGTCACTCTCCCGGAAGCGTGTGTTTTCTTTTCGAGCAGGGGGAGCAGAAGATAATGTTCACGGGAGACACTCTTTTTGCAGGGTCTGTCGGCAGATCCGATCTTAATGGCGGGGATGAGAAGCAACTCCTGTCTTCTGTTACGAGCCTTAAGACTTTGAACCCTGATGTTATAGTTTATCCTGGACACGGTCCGTCAAGCACCATCAAAAGAGAGCTCGTTATTAATCCCTTCTTTAATTTATAAGGCCTTTGTGCTATATTCTGTTAGTTAATGTGAGTTTTTTAAGGAGGCTTGTTTTATGAGCGATCTTCGTGACAGCTTGAATAAAACGCGTGAAGAATTTGAGAATAAGATCAAAGAGATTCAGAATTCAGCTGATATAGAGAAGTTGAGAGTAGAATTCTTCGGTAAGAAAGGTAAGCTTACCGGAGTACTTCGTAATATGGGAAGCTTAAAGCCGGAGGAGAGACCTGAGGCAGGTAAGCTTGTGAACGAAGTACGCGCCAAGATGGAAGAAGTATTTGCTCAGAACCAGGCCCGCATGAAGGCTATGGAGAGTGCATACAGGCTCAAAAGAGAGGTAATCGATGTTACTTTGCCTACTTATTACGAGGGAAGCGGTGCAAGACATCCTCTTAACATGGCTATCAATGAGATATGCGATATCTTCTTAGGCTTGGGCTACAGCATAGGTGAAGGACCTGAAGTTGAATACGATAAGTACAACTTCGAACTTTTAAGAATACCTAAGGGACACCCTGCAAGAGATACTCAGGACACCTTCTACATTAACGATAATATCCTTTTAAGAACACAGACATCCGGTATGCAGATCCGTATTATGGAGGAACTTACCAAGAATGGCGGCAAGCCCCCGATAAAAGTGGTTTGCCCGGGTAAGGTTTACCGTCAGGATACTCTTGATGCAACTCATTCTCCTGTATTCCACCAGATAGAAGGTCTGGTAGTTGATAAGGGCGTTACAATGGGTGATCTCGTCGGATCATTAAGGCTCTTTGCTAAGAAACTGTTCGGAGAGAAGACTGATATCAGACTTCGTCCCCATCATTTCCCGTTCACGGAGCCTTCTGTTGAGGTCGATCTTACATGCTGGAAGTGCGGCGGATGCGGCTGTAACGTATGTAAGGGTGAAGGCTGGATCGAGGTTCTTGGAGCCGGCATGGTACATCCTGAGGTTCTTGAGAACTGCGGCATCGACTCTTCTGTATACAGCGGTTTTGCTTTCGGTATCGGTGTTGAAAGAACAGCGATGGGCAGATACGGTATTGATGACATCAGACTCCTTTATGAGAACGATGTGCGTTTCTTAAAGCAGTTCAAGTGAGGAGGAGATTCTAATGAAAGCACCTGTTATTTGGTTAAAAGACTTTACTGATATTGATGTTTCCGTAAAAGAACTTGCGGATCAGATGACACTTACCGGTTCAAAGGTTGAGGAAGTCATCGATTATAAGCTTTCCGGTGTTTATGTCGGAAAGATCTTAAGTGTTGAGGATCACCCTGATTCAGATCATCTTCATATTCTTAAAGTTGATTTCGGCCGCGACGAGATAGGTCATGATGTTCAGATCGTATGCGGTGCACCTAATGTTTATGTGGGAATGCTTTGTCCTATTGCAGCTGTTGGCGCTGTTTTACCTGAGTTTGAGATCAAGAAGGGTAAGATCAGAGGTGTTGAGAGCTTCGGTATGTGCTGTTCTGGTGAAGAATTGGGACCCGTTGCTTCCGGTAAGCCCGGTGCCGATGAGTACGGTTTATGGGACCTGTCGAAGCTTGATAATGTTCCTGCTTTGGGAACAGACTTGCGTGAGTTCTTAAACATCGATTCATATGTAACCATTGACTTTGAGATCACTTCCAACAGACCTGACTGTTTCTCTATCGAAGGTCTTGGACGTGAAGCTGCTGTTACATTAGGAAAGAAGTTTAACCCCGTTGCCCCTAAGCTTAAGCAGGAGGGTACACTTGAGTCTTCCGAAGTAGCCAAGGTTGATATCGAAGCACCTGATCTTTGCTACCGTTACTGTGCAAGAACAGTAGAGGACGTCAAGATCGGTCCTTCCCCTGACTGGATGATCGAAAAGCTTGTAGCGGCAGGCATGAGATCCATCAACAATATCGTTGATATTACTAACTATGTTTGCCTTGAGTTAGGTCAGCCTATGCACGCGTTTGACCTTGAGTACCTTAAGAACAATCACATCATCGTTCGAAAAGCAAAAGAAGGCGAGAAGACTGTCACATTAGACGGCAACGAGCATGTTCTTGATGCAGACACACTCGTAATTGCTGATGAGGAAAAGGTTTGTGCCATCGCAGGTGTAATGGGTGGTGAGAACTCTGAAGTTCTTGAGACAACAAACAGCATTCTTTTTGAGTCCGCTACCTTTAACGGCGTAAGCGTAAGAAAGACAGCTATTAAGAATGGTCTTCGTACTGAGGCTTCTTCAAGATATGAGAAGGGCCTTGATCCCGAGAATACTTTAAGAGCGCTTGACAGAGCCTGTGAGCTTGTTGAACTGTTGGGATGCGGTAAAGTAAGCAAGGGCTATATTGATGTTTATCCCACCAAGCGTGAGGTTAAGCACATTCCTTTCAGACCTGAATGGATCAATACTTTCATTGGTATTGAAGCATCTGAAGAGTTTATGAGAAAGACTCTTGCTGATCTTGGATGTGAGATCGTTTCAGAGAATGGCAAGGAGATGATAATTCCTCCCACATTCCGTCCCGACCTCGAGGGTGAAGCTGATATATCTGAAGAGATTGCAAGATTCTTTGGTTACAACAAGATCAATCCCACACTTTTGTCGGGTAAGGAGACGACTCTCGGCGGCAGAACAAGAGAGCAGAATATCACTGAAAAGATCCGTGATACTCTTGTTTCCTGCGGTTTCTATGAGGCTATTACATACTCTTTTGAAAGCCCGTCTGATCTTGATCTTTTGAAGGTTCCTGAAGACAGTTCATTGAGAAAGCAGGTTAAGATATCTAACCCCTTGGGTGATGATTCTTCCGTTCTTCGTACCACAATGCTTCCTTCGATGCTTCGTATTGCATCAAGAAACTCCAACCGTGGTGTATTAAGCGCAAAGATATTTGAACTCGCTTATGTTTATATTCCTGATGAAGATCCTTCTTTGCTCCCTGAGGAAAGACCGGTGTTCAGCGGATTCTATTATGACAACACCATTAGTGACAGTTCTTCGATTTTCTATCATATTAGAGGAATTATCGAGGAACTCGGTAAAGTACTGGGTATCAGAGCACTTTCTTTCGAGCCCTTAACAGATAATCCGTCTTTCCACCCCGGTAGAACTGCTATGGTTCTTGTTAATAACAAGGAGTGCGGTGTTATCGGCATCATACATCCTTCTGTTGCAGACGGATTTGAAGCTCCCCAGAAAGCTTGCTTCTTCGAGATTGAAGCGAAAGCATTTATCGATGCAGCCAAGTCGGAGCGTGTCTATAAGCAGATACCTAAGTTCCCCGGAATCTCCAGAGACCTCGCTGTTGTAGTAGATAAGGCAGTTGCCGTTGGTGATTTGTTAAGATGCTGCAAGTCCGCGGGAGGAAAGCTTCTCAAGGAAGTTGAATTCTTTGATGTATATGAGGATAACAAGCTCGGCGACAACAAAAAGTCCGTCGCAGTATCTCTTATCTTCAGAGACGACAGCAGAACGCTCACAGATGACGATATTAAGACTCCGTTTGACAGCATACTGTCTAAGCTCGAGAAACAGTTTGACGCGCATTTAAGATAATGTTTGTCGTTTTTTGTCGATAATTGTATCCAATTGTCGATATATTTGAACTTAAACCCCTGTATTCTATAGTCATTCTATGGAATATGGGGGTCTTTATTATGAGTACACTGGAAACGGCTTTTGTTTTTACGGCGGTAATGATTGTTCTGTCCGGACTTATCGTATTGCCCGCAAACTTATGTAATGACACATTAAACGAAGCACGCGCCGCAGTTGAAGATGTGTTGCATAAAGATGAGGAGGTTTTATCGCCGGAAGGTCTGAATACTTTCTTTACAGGCATCTCTGAAAACTACCGCATGATATACGGTTTTATTGCAGGGGAGGAATCTGAATATGAGGAGGAGTAAGAAAGGTACTACGACACTGTTTCTGGCAATAATACTATCTGCATTGATACTGGTGGAATCCACATATATGGCATATGTTGCCGACCTTGACAGGAGACTTACATATACACGTGCTTTAAAGGAACAGACGCAGATATATCTGGCAAGTTACGACAGAATTCTATTTAAGGCATATGGTATCTATGCTTTTAACGCGTCACAAATTGATTCAGAACTTTTTGACAGCATATTGTCTTCTAACGGATACGAACCCGGAGATGTTATGTATGTCAGCGGTGTATATAGTTTTGACACTGAGGCTTTAAAGAGGGCGGTAGCGGTATTCTATTCATACCGTGCGCCGGGAATAGTTATAAACAGGTTGTCTGAGTACATAAATGCTCTCATAGAACAACTTGATTCGTCAGGTGCATATTCTTCTATAAGACAATTCACATCAAGTCCCGCATCCGGTGTGTTCGGACGGATCCTAAGCGGCGGATCTGATATTGTTGAAGCTGTATTAATGGCAGTAAATACGCTGGGTCTTGATGAATCATCTCCTGAACTTCAATTCTTTTGGAGTCTAATGGACGGGTTGGGTACTCTTAACAATGATCACCCGGATATTGGTGAAGGATTTGATCCGACTGATACCGGGTTTCTTTTGAATATGATTGAATTCCAATCCGGCCTATACGGTATCGGAACATCATTTAATGAAGGTATCGGTCAGCATCTTTGCCTTTTTGATTATGCTGCTAATAACTTTGACACATTCCTTCCTGATGATACAACCATGAATGGAACTGAATTTCCGGCTTTTCACGAAGATAACATTCCTGATTCAGAGTACATATTAACCGGGATAGAAGGTGTTGGGGGATGTGCTTTAACGTTTCTTTATATCTACGGTTTCTGCTTTGTAAAAAATCTGGTAACCAATCTTACGGATCCTGATACTTATGAATTGATGCAAGCTGCAGGCGAGATATTGTCTGCAGCTGTTTCAGCACTTTCGTTAGGGTCTGTTCCGCTTCCTCCTGAAGTATATACTGCAGTAATCGCTGCGGTATTGTCTGAATTACAGTCTACGGGTGATCTGTCAGACATACTGGCAGGTGACAGCATTACATTGTATGAAGTAGAGGGATTAGGCGGGATAACTATGGATTACAGGGATTTCCTGACTATTTATATGTCATTCGTGCCGGATGATTTGCTTGTAAGCAGAATGGTACAGATCATTAACAGGGATTTTCCGGATCATGTTACTGGCATAACGACCGGTACATCCATTTACGGTGAAGATATTTCCTATGAGGCAGCTTATGAATTATACGGATAAAAAAGGTTCAGTATCACTTGAGACAGCCATATCGTTCTCACTGGTTCTTGTTTTTATAACTGCTATCATCAGCGTTACAGTATTTCTTCGAACTGACATACTTATGCAAAGAGCGGTAAATAAGAGTTGTGAGGATTTTGCTCACTTAACACCTTTTTCTGTTGTGGCTTCAGATACTATTTCAACTCTGGTTAACGCTTTGCCTGACGAAGTGAATGTTAATGAGAGTTTTGTAAATGCAGGCTCTGTGGTGGCAGGTGCGGATATGCTTACATCCGGCGCACTTAGAGCAGGTGCTTTGAATCTTATTCTCGGGGACAGATTTACTGATGATATAGCAACTGAATTTTATGAATTGAACGGTTCGTATTTCTGGGGACCTGATCAGATCAGTGTGGATTTTGATATAAAAGATAATTACATCGAGGTCTATGTGGTCTACAGTATCAATACGATAATAGGTCCTATGAGCAGGCAGATAGTATCATCTATTCCTTTCTATGGTGATTTTGAACTGTTTCTTTCTGACGGACAGGATGTACAGGACCCGGGAGATGATATTTGGCAGCAGAACAATTTTGTAAGAGGAAGAGCCTTTGCTCAAAGGTATGGAGCTAATCTGCCTCCGACTTTCCCGTGCATTAATTATTATAGTGCCGGAAGAGCCTCTTCGGTTGTCAGTATTGATCTTAATAAACCCACTTACAGCATACCCGGGGCTGTAACATTAAGAATAACGGAGCAGATCGATTCGCTTGCTGATTTTAATGGTGCTGACGTTCAAATAAACGGTCAAAGATATGTTGTATATGGCGATAGTATAAGAACAAGGACTTTGATCGTTGTAATTCCGGAAGATTCACCGGAAGCCTTAAGAACGGCTGTTTATTCAATGGAAATATATGCATCAACCCATGGTGTTGATCTTCAGATAGAAGAATATGGCCATTCTTCTTAATAATTATTTATTATATTTGTTAAAACTGGCAAGTTAGGTTATCATTGTATGGATATTTTACAAAGAAAGGTGTGCTCTACTGGCGATGAACGGTAATATAAGAAGACCTTCTGTAGCTGCAACCTCTGTCAGCAGCAGTATTAGCGGCAGGGAATCAGTTGGCGATGTACTTCGCAAGGCTAAGAAGGAACTTATCTTCAAACGTATATGTCTGGCATTGTTTCTTATTGTACTCGCTGCCTTGATCGTATATCTGTTTGTTGCGGGTTATATTAATAACCTGATAGACGATTCTCTCGCTCTTATTGAATAAAATGGGATTCGATAAAGAAGAAAGAATGGCTCTTGACAGCCTTTATAATGCCATACTGACACTTGAGACCACAGAGGAAGTGCATAAGTTCTTCGAGGATCTTTGTTCGAGAAATGAATTGCGTTCCATGCTTCACAGATGGCAGATACTTGAGCTCATAGATCAAGGGAACAGTTACGAAGAGATAATCAATAAGCTTGCTCCTTCATCTGACAAGAATGATCAAGGCAAAGGCACCAAAGTCAGTTCAACCACCATTTCACGCGTTAAAGCTTGCTATAACAATCCTGACGGCGGATACAGAACCGCTCTCAGAAGACTCAAAGGAGATAAAGAATAATGGGTTTAGAGGCAATTTTCGGTACACACAGTGATCACGAGATCAAGAAGATAGAGCCTATCAAGAAGAAGGTTCTTGCTCTTGATGAAGAGTATCAGAAGCTTTCTGATGCTGATCTTCGTGCAAAGACCGGTGAGTTTAAGGAAAGACTTGCAAATGGAGAGACATTAGATGACATTCTTCCCGAAGCATTTGCAACTGTAAGAGAAGCCGCATGGCGTGTTCTCGGCTTGAAGCCTTATCCGGTACAGATCATCGGTGGTATAGTTCTTCACCAGGGTAGAATTGCCGAGATGAAGACGGGTGAAGGTAAGACACTTGTTGCTACAATGCCTGTTTATCTCAATGCTTTGACCGGTAAGGGAGTTCATGTAGTTACCGTTAACGATTACCTTGCAAAGCGTGACTCGGAATGGATGGGTAAGGTTTATAAGTATCTCGGCCTTACAGTCGGACTTATCATCCACGATATTCCCAACAAGGACAGAAAGGGCATGTATGCCTGCGATATCGTTTATGGAACAAACAATGAGTTTGGTTTTGATTATCTGCGTGACAACATGGTAATTTCAAAGTCACAGCTTGTTCAGAGGGAATTAAATTATGCAATCGTCGATGAGGTTGACTCAATCCTTATCGATGAGGCCAGAACACCTCTTATTATTTCAGGACGCGGTGAGGCTTCTTCAGATCTTTATCAGAAGGCAGATTCCTTTGTTAGAATGCTCAAGCCTTATACAGTTGTTGAGACTGATGACAAGATCGATATGGACGAGATTGTCGGTGACGCCGATTACGTTATCGATGAGAAGGCCAAGACATCAGTTATCACGGCGAACGGTATCAAGAAGGCTGAGAAGTACTTTAATGTCGAGAATCTTTCAGACCCTGAGAACTTTGATCTTCAGCACTACATCAATAATGCTTTGAAGGCTCACGGTAATTTCCATAAGGACGAGCAGTATATCGTTTCAGATGAAGGCGAAGTAGTTATCGTAGATGACTTCACAGGACGTCTGATGCCCGGTAGAAGATACTCCGATGGTTTGCACCAGTCTATCGAAGCTAAGGAAGGCGTTAAGATCGCTAACGAGAATAAGACTCTTGCAACAATTACTTTCCAGAATTATTTCAGAATGTATTCCAAGCTTTCAGGTATGACAGGTACTGCTTATACTGAGGAAGCTGAGTTCAGACAGATCTATAACCTTGATGTTATTCAGATTCCTACAAATAAGCAGATTCAGAGAGTAGATGAGAATGATGCTGTATTTAAGACTCAGAAGGGTAAGTATCATGCTGTATTGAAGACTGTTATCGAAGCACATAAGACAGGTCAGCCTGTTCTTGTAGGTACAGTTAATGTCGACAGATCCGAGTATCTCGATAAGCTCTTTAGAAAAGCAGGCATTCAGGCTAATGTTCTTAATGCTAAGAACCACAGAAAAGAGGCTGAGATCGTAGCTCAGGCAGGCCGTAAGGGAACTGTTACGATTGCTACTAACATGGCAGGCCGTGGTACCGATATTCTTCTTGGCGGTAACCCTGAATTCCTTGCTAAGCAGGAGATGAGAAAGCTCGGATATGATGAGGATCTCATTGAAGCTTCAACTGCTCATAACGAGACAGATGACGAGGTTATCCTTGAGGCAAGAAAGAAGTATGCGGAGATCTATGCTAAGAAATCTGAAGAGATCAAGCCTGAGGCAGATGAAGTAAGAGCTTTGGGAGGCTTGTTCATAGTCGGTACAGAAAGACATGAATCAAGACGTATCGATAATCAGCTCAAGGGACGTGCAGGCCGTCAGGGTGACCCCGGACGCACAAAGTTCTTCCTTGCATTGGATGATGAGTTGTTAAGAATCTTCGGCGGAGACAGAGTTAACCGTCTTTACAATACTTTGGGTGTTGAAGAGACAATGGAGATTCAGAACGGTATGCTTACCAAGATAATTGACAGTTCCCAGAAGAAACTGGAGGCATTGCACTTCGGTTCACGTAAGACTGTCCTTGAGTATGATGATGTTATGAATATCCAGCGTACTATCACATATGAGCAGCGCCGTAAAGTTATTGATGGTGAGGATATGCATGAGACTCTCCTTAAGATGATTCAGAGAGTCGCTGACAGACAGGTTATGGCATTTGCTAATGATGGCGTTATTTCCAATGTCGACAGGTACTCACTTGGTGCTAAGCTTGCTGAGATATTCGGAGATCTTCCTATTGTTCTTGATGTTAAGGACGAGCATAAGGTTATTCCCGATGCTAAGACAATTGTAGATACTCTTTACGATCAGTCTGTAGAAGCTCTTAAGGCAAAAGAAGAATTTGCAGGATCTGAAGTGTTCAGACAGGCAGAGCGTTCCATTCTCCTTATGACAGTTGATTCCAAGTGGATGGATCATATCGATGCCATGGATCAGCTCCAGACTTCAATAAGAATGAGATCTGTAGGTCAGCATGATCCTGTAGTAGAGTACAAGCTTGAAGGCGGAGAGATGTTCGAGGAAATGAACGAAGCCATTCAGGACGATTCAGTTAAGCTTCTTATGAGAGGCCGTTTTGAAGTAAGAAATGCTCCTAATGCTTCAGGTTCTGAAGGGGCAGCAGAAGAGCAGATGTCTTCTCCTCTTGCCAAGGCTGCTGCAAGAGCAACAGCTTCCCAGCGAAATGCTATTCCTACTCAGGCTAAGCAGGTTCAGGGTGCCGCACAAAGCACACAGACATTAGAGCCTGTAAAGAGAGATAAGAATAAAGTCGGAAGAAACGATCCCTGTCCTTGCGGTTCAGGTAAGAAGTATAAGAATTGCTGCGGTAAGAATTCATGATAACTGATGTAAATACATATATGGCCTCAATAAATGAGGCAACACAATATATCAAGACCGTTATTGGCAACAATACGGTTCCTGAGATTTGTATAGTTTTGGGATCAGGATTATCCCCTTTGGCTGGTATGTGCGAGGATGTTCTCGAAGTTCCTTATGCTGATATTCCCGGTTTCCCTGTTTCAACTGTACCCGGACATGAAGGTAAACTCATTATCGGAACTCTTGAAGGTAAAAGAGTATTCATGATGTCAGGACGCTTCCATTACTATGAAGGTTATGACACATCAGAATGTACTTTATATGTAAGAGTAATGAGTAAGCTTGGAGTTAAAACTCTCTATCTTACGAACGCAGCAGGCGGTCTTAAGGTTGGTATGAATCCTTCTGATCTTATGATCATTACCGATCATATCCCTTTCTTCTGTGAATCACCTTTAAGAGGTCCTAATCTTGATGAATTCGGTGACAGATTCCCTGATCAGTCTTGTATTTATGATCCTGAATATGTAGATAAGCTTACTAAGATAGCTAAGGATAATAATATAAGAATACATAAAGGTGTATATGCTTATACGAGAGGTCCTCAGTATGAGACTCCTGCCGAGATTAGAGCTCTTTCGATTCTCGGTACTGATGCTGTCGGTATGTCTACAGTTCCGGAAGCAATAGTAGCTTCGCATTGTGGTATGAGAATTGCAGCAGTTTCCTGTATTTGTAACTTTGGATGCGGTATTGCTGATAATAAGTTAAGCCATAAAGAAGTTATGGAAGTGGCAGGCAAGGCATCAGAAGACAGTTGCAAGCTAGCTAAACTTTTTATAAAGTCATTATAAGAATCATTAACGGAGGTCAACATGGCAAATTACGATGTAAAAGATATTAACCTTGCACCTTACGGACAGGAGAAGATAGATTGGGCATATAGAAACATGCCTGTTCTTCGTGCTATCGAGGCAGAACTTATTGAAGAGCAGCCGTTTAAGGGCTTGAAGATCGCTGTAAGTGTACACGTTGAAGCGAAGACTGCCTGCCTGGCAAGAACACTCGCAAGAGGCGGCGCAGAAGTTGCTTTGACAGGCTGTAATCCTCTTTCGACACAGGATGATGTCGCTGCAGCTATGGCAGCTTCAGGTATGAGCGTTTATACGATTCATGGTGACAGTGAGGAAGAGTATATTAACCATCTTAAGATGGCTCTTTCATTTGGTCCTGACATTGTTATTGATGATGGCGGAGATCTTGCCATGCTCCTTCATTCTGAACTTAAGGATCTTACGAAGAACCTTATCGGCGGTTGTGAAGAGACAACTACCGGCGTACACAGACTCAACATTCTCGAGAAGGAAGGAAAGCTTCTTTATCCTGTAGTTGCAGTTAATGATGCAAGATGTAAGCATCTGTTTGATAACAGATTCGGAACAGGTCAATCTGTTTGGACGGGAATTATGGCTACCACAAATCTTGTCGTAGCAGGTAAGACCGTAGTCGTTGCCGGATACGGAATGTGCGGCAGAGGTGTTGCTTTAAGAGCCAAGGGCCTGGGTGCAAAGGTAATCGTAACCGAGATCGATCCCGTTAAGGCTTGCGAGGCTATCATGGAAGGCTACGAAGTCATGACTATGGACGAAGCCGCACCTTTAGGAGACCTCTTCGTAACAGTAACGGGATGCGAGGATGTTATTGTTGGCAGACATTTCGAGAAGATGAAGGACGGTGCTGTCTGCTGTAATGCAGGTCATTTTGACTGCGAGGTAAGTGTTAAAGAGCTTAAGAAGATGGCAGTATCAAGTAAGGAGCTGCGTCATAATATCATTGGATATGAGCTTAAGAATGGTAATACTGTCTGCATTATTGCAGAGGGAAGACTTGTTAACCTTGCTGCCGGTGACGGACATCCTGTCGAGATCATGGATATGAGTTTTGCATTGCAGGCCCAGTCTGCAAGATACATTGCAAAGTATGGCAAGGAGCTTGATAAGAAGGTTTATCAGACACCTGAAGTAATCGATAACAGAGTTGCCGAGATACTCCTTGATACCAAGAAAATAAGCATTGATAAACTCACTCCAGAGCAGGAGAAGTACATTAATTCATGGGACTTTTAAGTCTTGACACTTATGTGCTTAATAAGTATCATCTTTAAGCACACAAGCCAATGTGGCTCAGGGGTAGAGCAATTCACTCGTAATGAATAGGTCGTGGGTTCGATTCCCACCATTGGCTCCATGATACGGGGTTGTGGCGGAATGGCAGACGCAGCAGACTCAAAATCTGCCGACCATAAATCGTGTGGGTTCAAGTCCCACCAGCCCCACCATCATATTTGAAGTTACCCCCATAATTTGGACCGAGAGGTTACAATTTATGGGGGTATTTTTATCAAATGATTTTCTTTTCTATATTTTTTTTATTATGTATATATAATAGGGGGTTAGCTGAGGCTAACAAGCAATATAATCATAAAATTTTTATAGAAAAAACAGGTAATTAAAGATATAATGTTTGGCAGTGATTATTAATGTAAAGGAGTTTTATCATGGCAAACATTGATTTGACTAAGTATGGCATCAAAGACGTCAAGGAAATCGTCTACAATCCTTCTTACGAGAAGCTTTTCGAAGAGGAGATGGATCCTTCTTTGGAGGGTTTTGACAAGGGACAGCTTACAGAGCTTGGTGCTGTAAACGTTATGACAGGTATCTATACCGGTCGTTCTCCTAAAGATAAGTTCATCGTTATGGATGACAAGTCCAAGGACACAGTATGGTGGACAACAGATGAGTACAAGAATGATAACCACCCCGCTTCACAGGAAGCTTGGGAAGCTTGTAAGAAGCTCGCTGTTGATGAGCTCTCCGGTAAGAAGCTCTATGTAGTTGACGGTTTCTGCGGTGCTAACAAGGACACAAGAATGTCCGTACGTTTTATCATGGAGGTTGCTTGGCAGGCTCACTTCGTTAGAAACATGTTCATCCAGCCTACAGCAGAGGAAGAGGCTAACTTCGAGCCTAACTTCGTTGTTTACACAGCTTCCAAGGCTAAGGTAGAGAACTATAAGGAGCTCGGCCTCAACTCTGAGACAGCAGTTCTGTTCAACGTTACATCACGTGAGCAGGTTATCCTGAACACATGGTACGGCGGTGAGATGAAGAAGGGTATGTTCTCCATGCAGAACTACTTCCTGCCCCTCGGCGGTATGGCTTCCATGCACTGCTCTGCTAACACAGACATGAACGGTGAGCACACAGCTATCTTCTTCGGTCTTTCCGGTACAGGTAAGACAACACTTTCCACAGATCCTAAGAGACTTCTCATCGGTGATGACGAGCACGGTTGGGATGACAACGGCGTATTCAACCTCGAGGGTGGATGCTACGCTAAGGTTATCAACCTCTCCAAGGAGAATGAGCCTGACATCTACAACGCTATCAAGAGAAATGCTCTTCTCGAGAATGTTACAGTAGATGAGAACGGCAAGATCGACTTCGCTGACAAGTCCGTTACAGAGAACACACGTGTTTCCTATCCTATCGATCACATCGAGAAGATCGCTAAGAACGTTAACAAGATCTCTTCCGGCCCTGCTGCTGAGAACGTAATCTTCCTTTCTGCAGACGCTTTCGGCGTATTGCCTCCTGTTTCTATCCTCACACCTGAGCAGACACAGTACTACTTCCTCTCCGGATTTACTGCTAAGCTCGCTGGTACAGAGCGTGGAATCACAGAGCCTACACCTACATTCTCTGCTTGCTTCGGTCAGGCTTTCCTTGAGCTTCACCCTACAAAGTATGCTGAGGAGCTCGTAAAGAAGATGGAGAAGTCCGGTGCTAAGGCTTACCTCGTAAACACAGGTTGGAACGGCACAGGTAAGAGAATCTCTATCCCTGATACAAGAGGAATCATCGATGCTATCCTTAACGGTGACATCAAGAAGGCTCCTACAAAGAAGATTCCTTTCTTCGACTTCGAAGTACCTACAGAGCTTCCCGGCGTAAGCACAGAGATCCTCGATCCTCGTGACACATACGCTGATGCTTCCGAGTGGGAGACAAAGGCTAAGGATCTTGCTGCAAGATTCCAGAAGAACTTCAAGAAGTATGAGACAAACGAAGCTGGTAAGGCTCTCGTTGCTGCAGGTCCTCAGCTCTGATAGTTGTTCTTTAGAATCAGCTTGAATTTAATGGGCTGTCCTTCATTTGAAGGGCAGCCTTTTTCTTTGGTATATAATCTATAAAGTATGGATAAAAAAGCAGAGATAATAACTGGATTAAAGATTACAGCTGCCGCCGTTGCCGCCTATATTATCGCGGAAACAGCAGGTCTTGAGTTTTCTGTGTCCGCAGGTATCGTCGCCATTCTTTCCGTCCTTCCGACCAAGAAAGAAACAGTACGAACTGCACTCGACAGATTTGTGGCATTTGCAGTTGCTTTAATAATAGCAGCATTATGTTTTAGCTTTCTCGGCTTTAATCTGCCGGCTTTCTGTGTTTATCTTTTGTTGTTCATTGTCTACTGCAGGATATTCGGTTTCTATTCGGCCATGGCGATGGATTCGGTGCTTATTTCCCATTTCCTTTCAACAGGCAGGATGGACCTTGATACGATAATAAACGAAGTGCTTCTCTTCTTTATAGGAACACTTATGGGAATAATAGTTAATCTGACACTTCGTAAAGATAAAAAGAAGACGGATAAACTGACGCTCAAAACTGATGAACAGATAAGACATATCCTTATAAGAGCATCTGAAAGGGTCATAGATACAGATATGAAAGACTATGACGGGAAATGTCTGATTAAACTTGATAAGCTCCTCGAAAAGGCCAGAAAACAAGCTCTTACAGACTATAAGAATGATCTTATAGATCCTGATGACAGCGATATCAGATATATCGAGATGAGGATGAAACAATCTGAGATATTATCGGAGATCTACAGAAATGTAAGTGATATCAGGACAACACCGGATACAGCTAAGATAATATCTGATTTCCTGGTGAAAACAGCCAACGAATATGACAGGGAGAATGATGTATCCGGACTTCTCAAGGAATGTGAATCAATTAATGATGATTTTAAGGACCGTCCTCTGCCTAAGACACGTGATGAGTTTGAAGACCGTGCCCGGTTATTTGTATTGATGAGGAGTATAGAAGATTTTTTAAAGATCAAGAAAGAAATGTATAAATAATATAAATTTTGTCTTGAATATACCCTCTCAAAAGAATAGACTCAAATAGTAATCTTTAAACAGCCCGGCGAGGTTGTAAGATTCTTAAAATTAAGAATTCAAGTCGTGCCGGGAAACTATAATTTTCCGGCATTATTATTCCGGGGTAAGGAGTTTCCAAATGAGTGAAGTTACTGCTTCAAATTCTACCGTACTTATGGACGAAGCGGCGGTCGAACGTGCGATCATCAGGATTTCCCATGAGATCATCGAGCATAACAAAGGCCTTGATGGTATTGCTCTCATAGGTATTCAAAGAAGAGGCGTATCGATTGCCAGAAAGATCAGGGATTATCTGGAATCTATTGAGGATATTAAGGTTCCGATGGGTATACTTGATATCACTTTTTACAGAGATGATCTATCTACTCTCGCTGCACACCCGGTGGTTAACGGTACCCACATTCCTTTTGATGTTAACGGTACTAAGATTGTTCTCGTAGATGATGTTCTTTATACAGGCAGGACCATAAGGTCTGCTATCGATAACATCTTTGATATGGGAAGACCGTCATGCATACAGTTAGTTGAATTAATTGACAGAGGTCACAGACAGCTTCCTTTTAAAGCAGATTATGTAGGTAAGAATATTCCTACCTCTGAATCCGAGCAGATCGAGGTTCAGTTTGAGGATGTTGACGGATCAACACAGGTACTGCTCATAAAGGAGGACAAATAATATGGGACTTAAAAGCAAAGACCTTCTGGGCATGAAGCAGCTTACGCCCGAAGAGATAATGGAAATATTAGATACTGCAAAGACCATGAAGATGGTTGTTGAGAACGGACCTAAGAAGACAAGCCACTTACAGGGAAAATCAGTAGTTACACTGTTCTATGAGAATTCCACAAGAACGAGACTCTCGTTTGAGCTTGCATCAAAGTATATGGGCTCAACAAGTGCCAATATATCAGCTACAGGAAGCTCTGTTGCAAAAGGTGAGTCATTGCTCGACACAGCAAGAACAATCGATATGATGGGTACTGACATCATTGTAATGAGACACCCTCAGTCAGGTGCACCTCATTCAATTGCTGATAAGATAAACGCCAGCATCGTTAATGCAGGTGACGGCATGAACGAGCATCCTACACAGGCACTGCTTGATATGCTTACCATGTATGAAAGATTCGATAAGTTTGAAGGGAAGAAGATAGCAATCTGCGGTGATATCTATCACTCGAGAGTTGTCCGCTCTAACGCTATCGGTCTTGCAAAGCTCGGTGCTAAAGTAAGTGTTTACGGACCCCGTACAATGATGCCCATAGGTATCGAAAAGATGGGTGTCACGGTAGCCGACAGTGTAGAGGACTGTGTCAGGGATGCGGATGCCGTTATGGGACTTCGTGTGCAGCTCGAAAGAATGAAGAGCAGCCTTTTCCCGTCGGTTGCCGAATATGCAAAGTTCTATGCCATCACTCCTGAAGTTCTTAAGCTTGCCAAGCCTGATGCTTTCTTAATGCATCCGGGACCTTGCAATCACGGTGTTGAGTTACCAACGGCAGTTTATGACTGTGATCAGTCTGTTATTAATAAGCAGGTTACAAATGGTGTAGCCGTAAGAATGGCTGTTCTTTACCTGCTCATGGCAAGGAGGAACAACTTATGAAGACGATAATTAAAAACTGTAAAGTAATTGGTTCAGACAAGACTGTAATTTACATTGAAGACGGAAAGTTTGCTGCTGCTTTCGATGAGTCGAAGGCTGATGAAGTAATCGATGTTAAGGGCGGAACAGTCCTTCCGGGACTTGTTGATATGCATGTTCACTTCAGAGAGCCCGGCTACGAGTATAAAGAGACGATAGCAACGGGAAGTGCAGCAGCTGCAAGAGGCGGTTTTACAAGTGTCTGCACCATGCCTAATACTTTCCCTGTCTGTGATAATGCCGCTGTAGTTGAAGGCATTCTCAAAAGAGCAGCAGATGCAGGTCTTGTCAGAGTTTATCCCATCGGCGCTGCAGGCAAGAACCTTGAGAGTGAAGAACTTGCCGAGATTGGACTTATGAAGGAAGCCGGTATCGTTGCTATCAGTAATGACGGTAAGCCTATTGCAACATCAGGTTTCATGCGTAAAGTTCTTGAATATGCTTCTGATTTTGATATGCCCGTTTTAAATCACGAAGAAGATCTTACGATCTCGGGCGGAGCCATGAATGAAGGTGAAGTTTCAACCTCTATCGGCATCAGAGGATGTCCTTCGGTTGCTGAGGATATTATGATTGCAAGAGATATCATACTTTCTGAGTATCTTGATATCCCCGTTCATATCTGTCATGTAAGCACTAAGGGCGGCTTAAGAATGATCCGTGAAGCTAAGGCAAGGGGCGTTAAGGTTACTTGTGAGACATGTCCTCATTATTTCACTTTAACTGATGTATCATGCGAGAACTATGATACTAACTTCAAGATGCACCCGCCGCTTAGAACAGAAGATGATAAGCTTGCTGTTATCGAAGCTATCAAAGACGGAACCGTTGACTGTATCGTTACTGACCACGCACCTCACCATCAGGATGATAAGGAAGTAGAGTTCTCTCATGCTTTAAACGGTATCGTAGGTCTTGAAAGCTCATTCGCGCTTTGTTACACATATCTTGTTAAACCCGGCATCATAACAATGGAAAAGCTTGTTGAGCTTATGTGTCATAATCCTTCGAAGATCCTTAAGTTGGGAAGAGGCGGCATGAACGAAGGTGATGATGCTGACCTTGCAGTATTCGATCTTGATAACGAATTTATTTTCGACAAGGACAAGATGTTAACCAAGGGAAGAAATACGCCTTTCGACGGGTGGAAGCTTTATGGTAAGACTGTTCTTACAATGATGGGAGGAAAGAAGACTTATGAAGAACTTTGCTGATGATCTTGCAAGAAAGATTGCAAAGCTTGATAACCCTACGGTAATGGGGTTGGATCCCAGGCTTGAGTATATCCCTGAGGATATACGTCAAAAATGGCTTAAAGACCTTTCTCCCGATGCGGAACTTGCGGCTGCCTGCGCCATCTACGAGTTTAATACAGCCTTGATCGATGCTGTATGCGATATCGTTCCTGCAATCAAGCCTCAGTTTGCTTACTATGAGATGTACGGTGTTGCAGGTATCGATACTTTGAAGAAGACTATAGCTTATGCCAAGAACAAGGGCATGTTAGTTATTGCTGATGCCAAGCGTAATGACATAGGCAGCACAGCAACAGCGTATGCTGAGGGCATTATAGGTGAGACAGAACTTGATGACGGCAACAGGAAGCATATGTTTAATGCTGATGCGGTAACTGTTAACGGTTACCTAGGTATTGACGGCATCAAGCCTTTCCTTGATGTCTGCGCAAGAGACGGCAAGGGTATCTTCACTCTGGTTCACACATCAAATCCTTCTGCCGTTGACTTCCAGGATATGGTTCTTGAGGACGGTCGAAAAGTTTACGAGCTTATGGCTGATAACGTTAATGACTGGGGTAAGGAACTTGTTGGCGAAGAAGGTTTCTCTTCAGTAGGTGCCGTTCTTGGTGCTACCGTTCCAGAACAGGCTGTTGCTGCACGTAAGAGAATGCCTAACACATTCATGCTTGTACCCGGATACGGTGCTCAGGGTGCAGGCCCTGATGCTGCAGTTGCATCCTTTACAAAGGACGGCAAGGGTGCCATTGTAAACGCGTCCAGAAGCCTTATGTGTGCATGGAAGAAGAGGGAAGACCTTGATCCTTCTGATTTTGCCAAGGCAACCAGAGATGAGGCACTTGACATGAAGGCTAAGCTTAATGCAGCACTTAAAGACAGGAAGTATGTATGAATAAAGACTTTTTCTGCGAAGTAACATCGAAATGTATGTTAAATGAGGAAACTGCTCTCATTGAGATTCTTTGTCCTGAAATAGCTTCTTGTGCAGTTCCCGGACAGTTCGTTAACATTACATGCTCTAATTTCCTAAGACGCCCTTTTGGTATTGCATCTGTTAACAAAGAAGCGGGTACTTTCAAAGTGGGCATTAAGATCGTTGGTGAAGGTTCTGAAGAACTTGCATCAATGGATGAAGGTGAAGGAACATGGATACTGGGACCTCTGGGTAACGGATTTGATCTGTCAAACAATAAATATATACTCGTTGGCGGCGGCTCCGGTGTTTTCCCGATTAATTTCCTTTATGAGAAGTTAAGCTCTGAAGGTAAGTCTGTTAAGGTTGTTCAGGGCTTCAGAGATGCTTCACAGATAATCATGAATAATGATGATTATATTCTTACTACTGATGCCGGTGATGCCGGAATCAAGGGTAATTGTTGTGACGGCCTTAATACGCTTACGGATGAGGATATTAACGGTTCCACAATACTTTGTGTAGGTCCGATGCCTATGATGAGGGCGGTATCTTCCTGGGCAGAACAGAAAGGTCTTGATTGCTTCGTATCACTTGAGCAGAGAATGGCTTGCGGAATTGGTATCTGCCTTGTATGTGTTTGTAAGATAAAGGCACAGGAGCAGGGAATCGAATTCGATCACAAAAGATGCTGTAAAGACGGTCCCGTCTTTGATGCTAAGGAGGTGATCTGGTGAGCGAGCGTTTATTCGTAAATGTAGGGGATACTTTCCTTAAAAGCCCGATCATTCTTGCATCAGGCACTTGTAATATGGGCCGGGAATTATCTGAGATATATGATCTTTCCATTCTTGGAGGCCTTTCATCTAAAGGTCTTACGATAAAGCCCCGTGCAGGTAACGAAGGAGTCAGAGTAGCTGAGTGTAAGGCCGGAATGCTTAATTCAGTAGGACTTCAGAATCCCGGTGTTGAGCACTTTATCAAGTATGATCTTGACTTCATGAACACACTTGATACCGGTGTTATCGTTAATGTGGCCGGCCACTCTACTGAAGACTATATTGATATGGTTAAGGCATTAGATCCGCATAAGGACAAGATTGATGCTCTCGAGATCAATCTTTCATGTCCTAATGTTAAAGAAGGATGCATGTCCATTGGCTCCGATAAGGAACAGATAAAGAAGATAGTCGGACAGCTTCGCAAGCTTACTGATCTTCCTTTGTGGATTAAGCTCACACCTAATGTTACTGATATAAGCAGTATGGCTCTCGCAGCCCAGGATGGTGGTGCTGATGCCGTTGTTTTGATAAATACAATGCTTGGTATGGCAGTTGATATCAAAACAAGGCGTCCCGTACTTCATAATAATACCGGAGGATATTCGGGACCCGCTATTAAACCGGTTGCCATCCGTATGGTTTCCGAATGTTACCGCGTGCTTGATATTCCTATAATCGGATGCGGCGGTATTAGCGAGGCTTCTGATGTTCTCGAATTCATGATAGCAGGCGCATCCGCGGTTGAGATCGGAACAGCAAGTCTTGTTGTCCCTGACTGTCCGCAGTTTATAACAGAAGAACTTGAAGCTTGGTGCGAAGAGAACGATACTGATATAAGAACACTGACTGGAACTTTGCAGCTTTGGCAGTAATTATAAAGGAGAAAAATTATGGCTAACAAAACAACCGAGAACCTTTTTAAAACAAATGCGATCCGTGTAGCTCCCGCAGATACACCTTTCTGGTACACATCAGGTAAGTTCGGACCTTTCTATATAAATACGCATTTTTTGATCAAAGATGAAGGTGTAGCTAATGATGTTCTGAGAATCATCGAGGATGAGTGTGCAACAGATAAAGAAAAGGCACCTAAGAATATCTATGAGGTTCTTGACAGACAGTATAATTCTTCCGAGACATATAGAGATGTAATTGATGAGCTTGTTGATCTTGCTTCAAAGTATGATTTTGACTTTATCTCCGGTGGAGAGAGAAGAGACTTCTTCTTCTCGATGCCTGTAGCTCACCTTATGGATAAGCCTCATCTTACAATCTACAAGGATATGACTTCAACATTTACAGACAGTGATTTCAATCCTTTGAACATGCCTATTACAGGTAAGACAGGTCTTCATATTGCCGATCTTATTACAGAAGCATCCAGCTATGACAGAGCATGGGTTCCTGCCATCAGGGATGTAAGTGCTGTTATTAACGATACCATTGCTGTTGTTGACAGACATCAGAACGGTGAAGCAGTTTTGAGAAGCCTCGGAATCTCGATGCAGACACTTACCGGTGTTGATAAGTCTTTGTTTGATGAAGCAAAGCAGAAAGGTTATATCGATGATGCGCAGTATGAGCTTGTTATCAAGTTCCTTGAGGATCCCGATAAGTATATGAAAGACTTTATCGCATCTCATCCCACCTTCATCGAAGACCAGATAAAGCTTGGCGGTAAGAATGCTGAACGTGCAAAACTTGCTGTTTCAAAGGGCTTTGTATAATAAGTTTGCGTTATAATAAATATAATCAAATAAAGGAACGATACAAATGAAAGACATACCTCTTTACGAAGTTACCAAGATACAGAACTTAAGAGACGTTATAAAGACACGTGTTAAGGAGTTCCCGCAGAATCCGGTTTTCCTTCATAAGCCTAATAAGAGCAAGGAATATGTACCTGTATCCACTGAAAAGTATGATCACGATATCGATTCACTGGGTACGGCTCTTATGCATAAGGTTGATAAGGGCGCAAGAGTTGCCATTCTTGCTGAGACAAGGTACGAGTGGTATGTTTCATATCTTGCTACTACAAACGGTACAGGATGTGTCGTTCCTATTGATAAGGAACTTAAGTCAGATGAGATCCTTAATTGCCTTTCAAGAGCTCATGCCGATATAGTTATCTTCTCGGCTTCCAAGAAAGAATCCATTGATGAGGTTTACGGCAAGGTAGACTCAATCAAGTATTACGTTTGTATGGACGACATTGAAGATACAAGATTCATAAGTTATACGAAGCTTATTGAAGAAGGTGAGAAGCTCTTAGCAGATGGCGACAAGATATTCACGGAAGCAACTATTGATCCCGAAGAGATGACTATCCTTTTGTTTACTTCGGGAACAACTGCAAAGTCAAAGGCTGTTATGCTTTGCCAGAGGAATATCTGTAAGAATCTTATGTCGATGTTCTCGATGCTTTATATCGACAGAAACGATGTGTTCTTCTCAGTTCTTCCTTTGCATCATACATATGAATGTACATGCGGATTCTTAGGACAGGTTTACAGAGGAACAACGATAGCTATCTGTTCCGGACTTCGTTATATAACCTCCGAGATCAAGGAAGCAAAGCCTTCATGTATCCTTATGGTTCCCGTTATGCTTGAGATGTTCTATAAGAACATCATGAAGAACATTAACTCTGATCCTAAGAAAGCCAAGAAGTTCAATACAGGAAGAAAGCTTTCGAAGTTTTTAATGAAGCTTCATATTGATGTCAGAAAGAAGCTTTTCGCGCAGATTCATGATGTCTTTGGCGGCAACATGAGACTTATTATCCTTGGTGGTGCTCCTGTTAAGCCTGAAGCACTTGAGTTCTTCCAGGATATGGGGTTCCTGTGCGTGCAGGGTTATGGTCTTACCGAGTGTGCCCCGATACTTGCTCTTAACAGAGATGTTGATTTTGAAAATGAGGCTGCAGGACTTCCTTTGCCCGGCGTTGATGTTCAGATCTTAAATCCTGACTCAGATGGTATTGGTGAGTTTATTGCCAAGGGTGACAATGTCTTTATGGGTTATTATGAGGACCCTGAATCAACAGCTGAGGCACTTGATTCTGACGGATACTATCATACAGGTGACTTAGGCTATATTGATAAGAACGGCTTTTGTATCATTACAGGCCGCAAGAAGAATGTCATCATTGCCCAGAATGGTAAGAATGTATTCCCGGAAGAGATCGAGTATCTTTTGTCTCTTGACGACAGAGTAGCCGAGAGCGTTGTATCCGGAGAACATGACGATAAGAAGAACGATATTATTATCGTTGCAACTATCTTCCCGGATATGGACTGGGTAGAGCAGAACCTCGGTAAAGATGCTTCTGATGAAGCTATTCAGAAAGAACTCGAGGATGCTGTTGATAAAGTTAACGAGAAGCTTGTTAATTATAAGAAGATAAAGAAGGTTGTATTACGTAAGACGGAGTTCGAGAAGAATACATCCCGCAAGATAAAGAGGTATTGATTTGTTAAGTGAAGTAACTGTCTCGAGGATTATTGAAGCTGCAATGAGCGGACAGGCCGACTTTGCAGAGGTCTTTGAAGAAGAGAAGAAGGTTTCATCAGTTGGTCTTCTTAATAAGAGGACTATAAGGGCAGCATCAGGGATCAATTATGGTGTCGGAATAAGACTTATGGCCGGTACCAATGTAGTTTATGTTTATACATGTGATAAGTCTGAGGATGCTTTGATCAAGCTTGCAAAAGAAGCAGCGTCTGCCGTTAAAGGAGGCAAGACTTCCGATATCAAAGAGGTGGAAGCTTTAAGCAAATCCACGCCTTCTATACTTGTTACAGATCCGCTTAGCGTTTCCAAGAAAGTAAATATTGATTTTTTGAAGGAAGCATCCGAATTTGCTCTGAACTATGATGAGCTTATCACACAGGTTGCTTCCTCTTATGCTACTTCAAACAGAGTTATTCACATCACTAACAGTGAGGGCATTAATAAAGAGGAGTCACAGACCAGGATACGCTTCTCCATAGAGACTGTCGCAACCAAGGGAACCGAGAAGCAGACCGGAAGGATTGCACCCGGAACGATGAGAGGATATGAGTTTGTTGAAGAATATCCCATGATCGATAAGACCCGTGAATGCTGTGAGACTGCTATCAGAATGGTAAATGCCGGATATGCTCCTTCGGGTAAGATGCCTGTTATTATCGGTAACGGTTTTGGCGGAGTTATCTTCCATGAAGCATGCGGTCATGCTCTTGAGGCAACCGCAGTAGGCATTAAAGCTTCGTGCTTTACGGATAAGCTCGGTAAGCAGATTGCTTCTTCAATAGTAACCGCTAGAGATGACGCAAGAATTGAAGGCGAGTGGGGATCTTATATGACCGATGATACGGGGAGAAAGTCTTCAAATCTTCTTCTTATAGAGAACGGTATTTGTAAGAATTGTCTCGTTGACGATCTTGGTGCCAGAAGAATGGGATGTGAGCCTACAGGTTGTGGAAGAAGACAGGATTTTACATATGCTCCAACTTCAAGAATGAGCAATACCTATATCGACAAGGGCGAGGATGATCCAAAAGATATCATCGCCGATACAGAATATGGTATTTATTGCACCAAGATGGGCGGCGGCTCAGTTGATACAGCAACCGGTGAATTCAATTTCGCTGCGGAAGAGGCCTTTATGGTAAGAAACGGTAAGATTGCCGAGCCTGTAAGAGGCGCTACCTTGATCGGTAAAGGTCAGGAGATACTGATGAACATCGACAGAGTCGGTAATGATCTTAAGCTTGCCGCAGGTATGTGCGGCTCTATCTCGGGAGGTGTTCCCGTTACGGTAGGTCAGCCGACTATCAGAGTATCTTCGATACTTGTTGGTGGAAGGGAGGCCTGATCATGGACAGAACATTTGCCGGGAAGTATATAAAGGATCTTGTTGAGAAAGCTATAAAATTCGGATTTGAAGATGCTGAAGCCTGCTTTATGAGCAGCTCATCCATGGAGATAAATGTTCTTAACGGGGAAGTATCCTCATATGAGAATTCCACAATGCAGGGAGTAGGTTTCAGAGGTAAGAAGAACGGTCAGATGGGCGGTTCTTTTACATCAGATCTGAACGACAATGCTGTTGATTTTATCCTTAGAAATGCCATGGAGAACTGCGAAGTTCTTGATGATGAGGATGAGGAATTCATCTACTGTGATCCTGAGAACAGTCACCTTGAGAGCATACAGTTAAGCGGTTCCTATGATAAGAATACATATGACAAATTCTCAATGGTAGGACTTAAGCTTGAGAAGGATATCCTTGCTTTATCAGATGATATTAAAGCGGTCGATTATCTGTCGATCTCTTGCGGTACCGGTCCTTCGATTTCAGTTAATTCCAAAGGTCTGTACACTTACAAAGACTCTGACTATATAACAATAATGGCTGAAGCCAGAGCCGAGAAAGACGGCGTTGTTAAGACAGGCGGATACTATTGGTTCGGTAAGGATATAGATGATTTTGATGAGAAGAAATTCCTTAACACATTGAAGAAGCGTGTTCTCGGAAAACTCGGTGCTTCTTCTGTAGCATCAGGTGAGTATAAGATCATCTTTGACAGCGAGGCTTTTGTAAGTCTGTTTGATACATTCATAAGTAATTTCTCATCATACACGATGCAGAAAGGTCTCTCGCTTCTGGCAGGTAAGGAAGGTCAGACGATTGCCTCCGACCTGTTTACCATAAGAGAAGAGCCCATGTATGAGAATGCTCTTATCAAATTCCCGTTTGATTCCGAGGGCGTTCTTACGAAGTCAAAAGCACTTATAGATAAAGGTGTCTTTGTTAAAGCTTTCTATAATCTTAAGACTGCTCATAAGGCAGGAACAGAATCAACAGGAAACGGCTTTAAGGGTGCTTTCTCGGCGCCGGTCGGTATATCCGCTACTAATCTTATAGTGGAACCCGGTGATAAGGATTTTGATCAGTTGTGTGCCTGGGTTCAAGACGGCCTCTATATAACTGACCTTAACGGTCTTCATGCTGGTGTAAATAAGATAAGCGGCGATTTTTCCTTATTCTGTGAAGGTTATCTTATTAAAGACGGAAAGATTGCCCGTCCTGTAGAGCAGATTACGGTTGCTGATAACTTCTATGAAGTATTAAAGAAGATTATTGCTACCGGTTCTGATACAATAAGTGTTCCTGAAGGTAAAGGAGAATACTTCTGTCCTTCAGTGGTTATCAGTAAAATGAACATCTCAGGAGATGTGAAAGAGAGGGAAGAATAATATGGAAAACAGCATTGATACAAAGTGTTTGCACGAGGGCTATACTCCCGGAAACGGTGAACCGAGACAGGTACCTATCTATCAGAGTACAACCTGGAAGTATAATACTTCCGATGATATGGGAAAGCTCTTTGATCTTGAAGCATCAGGTTACTTCTACACCAGACTTCAGAATCCTACAAATGACTATGTAGCAAGCAAACTATGCGGTATGGAAGGTGGATTTGCCGGTATGCTGACCTCATCCGGTCAGGCTGCCAACTTCTTTGCTGTATTCAATATCTGTGAAGCCGGCGACCATTTTATAGCTTCATCTTCAATTTACGGCGGAACATATAATCTGTTCGGCGTAACTATGAAGAAGATGGGTATAGAGTGCACATTCGTAGACCAGTCCCTGTCATATGAAGAGCTTTCAAAGTACTTTAAGCCCAATACCAAGTGTGTATTCGGTGAAACCATTACTAATCCTACTGTTAATGTACTTGATATCGAGAAGTTCGCGAAGCTTGCTCATGATCACGGGGTACCGCTTATCGTAGACAATACTTTCGCTACTCCTGTTAACTGCCGTCCTATAGAGTGGGGATGCGATATCGTTACTCATTCAACGACCAAGTACATCGACGGACATGCATCATCAGTTGGCGGTGCAATAATCGACAGCGGTAACTTCGACTGGATGGCACATGCAGATAAGTTCCCCGGCCTTACAACGCCTGACGAGTCCTATCATGGAATTACTTATGCTACTAAGTTCGGCAAGGGTGCTTATATTACTAAGGCTACAGCACAGCTCATGAGAGACTTCGGCTGCATACAGGCTCCGCAGAATGCTTATTATGTTCAGATCGGACTCGAGTCTTTGGCTGTAAGAATGCGCCGTCATTGCGAAAATGCGCTGAAGGTTGCTAAGTACCTTGCATCCGATGAACGTATTGCCTGGGTTAAGTACCCAGGTCTTGAGACCGATGATAACCACGAGCTTGCCATGAAGTATTGTCCTAACGGCACCTGCGGCGTTTTGTGCTTTGGTGTTAAGGGTGGAAGAGATATTTCAATTAAGTTCATGGATTCACTGAAGTTTGCTACGATCGCCACCCATGTTGCTGATTGCAAGACACTTCTTTTGCATCCTGCATCACATACACACAGACAGCTTTCAGATGAGCAGCTTGCTGAAGCAGGAATCGCTCCTGACCTTATCAGATTCAGTGTAGGTCTTGAGGATCCTGATGATATAATCAATGATATCAAGCAGGCTCTTGATAAGATCTGATAATTGGAGGGTTACGTATTGAAGCGGCTGATTGCTCTTTATTTGGTATTGGCTATAACAGTACTCGGGTGTGCATGTTTGCGCAGGCCTGAAGATTCTCAAGTATCGGAAAGTACATTAATGGAAACTGTACAGATATCCGAATCTTCGGCCACACCTGAGAGCGTTGCCGAGACTTCTGTTGCTCCTTCCGTGACTGAGACTTCAGCTCCTTCGGAAACGGTTGTATTCAATAATACATTCGATTTTACCAATTCAACAGGAAGAACAATCACCGCTTTATATGTTAAATCTTCTGACGTTGAGGATTTTGACGATAATAATCTTATTGCAGAACCTTTTACTGACGGCGAGGTCCGTCAGTTCCAAATTGATGTTGACGGTATGGTTTATGATCTTCGTGTCGTTTATGACGATGGTACCGTTAACGATATTAATGATGTATTTCTGGGTTATATAACCGCAGCTTCCTTTATTTTTGAGAACGATTTAAGCTCCCTGGAATACACGGCTTCCACTAATTAAATCTCATCAAATCGACTATTGACAAAAGCCGGTTAGTTTCGTATAACTACCTATGGTTAGTGTATGCTAACATATATTAGGAGGGGAAACTAATGATACCGCTTGTTTTCGCACAAGTAGGGGAGGAGCAGATCATTAAAAGGATCGGCGGATCTCCTGATGTTAAGCGTCATCTCGAAAATCTCGGATTTACCCCGGGGGGAACCGTTACTTTGATCAGCACTCTTGGCGGCAACGTTATCGTCAAGGTTAAAGAGTCACGCGTTGCAATAGATGAAGCTATGGCAAGAAAGATTATGATTTGAGGAGGATTATATGAGCACATTAAGGTACGTAAGCATCGGACACACTGTTGTTGTCACGAAGATCAATGGTGAGGGTGCTATCAAACGCCGCATCATGGACATGGGTATTACTAAGGGTACCGAAGTCTATGTTCGTAAAGTTGCACCGTTGGGAGATCCGATCGAAGTAACGGTAAGAGGTTATGAGCTTTCCATCCGTAAAGCTGATGCCGAGATGATCGAAGTAAAAGAAGGGGGGAATGCTTGATGAGTTTAAAGATAGCTTTAGCAGGTAACCCCAATAGTGGTAAGACTACTCTTTTTAATTCCCTGACTGGTTCCAATCAGTTTGTCGGTAACTGGCCGGGTGTTACTGTAGAGAAGAAGGAAGGTAAGCTTAAAAAGCATGATGATGTTGAGATTATTGACCTTCCCGGTATTTATTCGCTTTCTCCTTATACATTGGAGGAAGTTGTAGCAAGAAATTATCTTATCGATCAAAGACCTGACGCAATCTTGAATATCGTTGATGGTACTAATCTCGAGCGTAACCTTTATCTGACAACTCAGCTTATCGAACTTGGTATACCTGTTGTTATCGCCATCAATATGATGGATGTGGTAAGAAAGAGCGGAGACAGCCTTAATACTAAGGAACTTGAGTCCAGATTAGGATGCAGCATTATCGAGATCTCAGCTTTAAAGGGTGATAAAACTATAGAGGCAGCCGAGCTAGCTATCAAGGCGGCCAAGGAATCGGTAAAGGTTCCCATGCATACTTTCTCCGGCCCCGTAGAACACGCTCTTGCTCATATTGAGGAAGCCATTGTTCATGATCTTCCTGAGCAGCAGCAGCGCTGGTATGCTATCAAGGTTTTCGAGAGAGATGAGAAAGTTCTTAAGAAACTTAGTATCCCTGAAGATAAGCTCCAGCATGTGGAGAGTGACATTCATGCCGCTGAGAAAGAAATGGATGATGATTCCGAGAGCATCATCACAAATGAGCGTTATGTTTATATTGCAGAGCTTCTTAAGGGAATCTATAAGAAGAAAGATGCAAAGAAGTTAACTACTTCCGATAAGATAGACAGGATCGTAACTAACAGATGGCTCGGACTTCCGATATTTGCACTTGTAATGTTCGTTATTTACTGGGTAGCAATGGTTGGTGTCGGTGCTCCTGCAACGGATTGGGCTAATGACGGCCTGTTCGGTGACGGATACCATCTGTTTGGAATCGGCTCTGCGGCTTATAACGAAGATCTCGATGAGTTTAATGCCGCAAGTATTGCAGCAGATGCTTTCGCTGAAGCAACCGATGAGGATTGCGTTTCTTATACCATTGAGGACGAAGAGACACTCGAGCAAAGCGAGATTCTCGTTTACCGTGACGAGGTTCCTGATGATGCAGATGAAGAAGAAGTTAACGCATTAAGTTATAACGATGCAGTAGCTTATTTTGAGGAGAACGGCGAAGAAGAACCCGATCCCGCAGATTACGGTGTCTGGGTGCCCGGCATACCTTCATTGGTAGAATCATTACTCGATAAGGTAAACTGCGCAGAATGGCTCGAAGGACTTATCCTTGACGGTATCGTAGCAGGTGTCGGCGCTGTATTGGGCTTCGTTCCTCAAATGCTCGTGCTGTTCCTCATGCTGGCATTTGTTGAAGCATGCGGTTACATGGCAAGAGTTGCTTTCGTCCTTGACCGTGTATTCAGAAGATTCGGTCTGTCAGGTAAGAGCTTCATCCCGATCCTCATCGGTACAGGATGCGGCATCCCGGGAATCATGGCGTCCAGGACCATCGAAAATGAGCGCGACCGCAGGATGACTATCATGACTACGACATTCATTCCTTGCGGAGCTAAGGTGCCGTTTATCGCTATGATAGCAGGTGCTATCTTCGGCGGCAGTCCCTGGATCTCTACAGGTGCTTACTTCATTGGTATTACGGCAATTATCTGCTCAGGTATTATCCTTAAGAAGACAAAGATGTTTGCTGGTGAACCTGCTCCGTTCGTTATGGAGCTTCCTGCTTATCATATGCCTACACTGGTTAATGTATTAAGAAGTATGTGGGAAAGAGGCTGGAGCTTTATCAAGAAGGCCGGAACAATTATCCTGCTTTCAACAGTTGTAATCTGGTTCCTTTCAAGATTCGGCTGGTCAGACGGTGCCTTCCAGATGCTCGAAGAGGATCAGATAGCAGACAGTATTCTTGCTGCAGTAGGAAATGCGATAGCATGGCTGTTTATTCCTCTTGGCTGGGGCAACTGGCAGGCTGCTGTAGCTTCAGTAACAGGACTTGTGGCAAAAGAGAATATCGTTGGTACTATGGGAGTTCTGTATGGGGCAGAAGGGAATGCCTGGGCGGCTTTGGCAGAAGCGTTCAACAGTGCATCAGGTATGAGCTTCCTTATCTTTAATCTCCTCTGCGCACCTTGTTTTGCTGCAATCGGTGCAATCAAGAGAGAGATGAACAATGCCAAGTGGACATGGTTTGCAATCGGATATGAGTGCGGATTTGCTTATGTGGTATCATTAATCGTATATCAGATCATGATGATGGCCGCAGGAGAAGGAAACGTATTCGGTATAATTATTGCATTCGTTTTGATCGCTGCATTCATCTACTTATTGTTCAGACCTTATAAGGAAGCAAAGACATTAACGGAAAAAGTTTAATATGATTGAATGGATCATTAACAACTCAGGTACGATCATTGTATCGGTGATACTGATCGTAATCGTATCACTGGCTGTGAGATCTCTGATCAAAAAAAAGATCAAAGGAGAATCCACATGCGGATGCGGATGCAGTAATTGTCCTGCCAGCGGTACATGCCATAAGAAGGTATAAATAAGATTAGTACCTCCAAAACATAATATGCAGCCCCGGTTTTAATAACCGGGGTCTTTCTATTATCTTTATATTGATATTTGGACTTATATGGGAAAAATCTCCTCTTCCTAATTCACCAAAATTGTAATTATACCGAATTAGAGATTATCCAAAAAACAGTTAATAAGGTTTGTATCACTCGTAGCGATACTCTTTCCTGCCTTTACGTGCAAGGTTGATCGTGAATACGATTCTTATAATCAACAGCATGGTTACTATTCCAATCGCATCAATAAGAACATCTCTAATCGATCCGTCACGTCCTGTAACGAACAACTGATGATATTCATCAACAGATGCAGTTAATAATGAAAGCCACATTGAGATCAGAATGTACATCTCATTATCTGACTTAACGAGTTTAACAGGACTTTCCGCATATGATGTTGTTTCTGATATGAGGTTTGTAAATCTGATAGCATTGAAAGATAAAACTGTAAGTATCATATATTCAATTACATGTACTACCTTGCGCAATACATATTCAGTCATTATCTCTTTACCGAACAACAGTTCTATATATTCAAGAGCTTTTGTGCTTCGCATTCCAGATGCCGTACCATCCTCGGATGAAAGAAAAAACAAAAATGCTATCCATGATCCGAGTAAGATCCAGGATATGACCGCACCAACAAGATACGCTAGATTTATGTCACGTTTATCTTTATTAAGGTTCATACCCTATCGTCTTTCCCTGTTATTGCTCTTTATAGCTCTGTCTATCTCGCGTTTGGCCTGCTTGGATGCTTCCGAATCACGCTTATCGTAATTCTTTTTACCTCTTGCAAGGCCAATCTCAAACTTTACTTTGCTGTCCTTAAAATAACACTTTGTAGGAACCAATGTAAGACCATCCAGCTTGATCTTGGAGTAAAGCTTGATTATCTCTTTCTTATGCATAAGAAGTTTTCTTGTCCTCATAGGATCAAGATTGAATCTGTTTCCGTGATCATAAGGACTGATATTTACACCAAGAAGAAACATCTCACCGCCTTTTACGGTTACATAACTGTCTCTAAGGTTGACCTTCCCCGCACGAAGGCTCTTGACCTCTGTACCAGAGAGGACAATTCCGCATTCGTAGCGGTCTTCTATAAAATAGTCGTGATAAACCTTCTTATTCTCGGCTATTATTTTTATACCTTTTTCCTTAGGCATTCTTTCTCCCCAGTTTCAAAGAAGGTACAGCATTAAGTGAAAGATCATCTGTCCTTCCATTCATGTATTCAAAGTATCCGGCTGATGCAATCATAGCAGCATTATCAGTGCACAGCCTTAAGTTAGGATAGTATAACTTAAGACCATGAGAAACTGAAGCCTCATCGAAAGCTTTTCGCAGGAATGAGTTAGCAGAAACGCCTCCTGCAAGGCAGATTGTCTTAATCCCCGTGCTCTCGGAAGCTTTGATGGTGTTCCTTACGAGTATGTTTGCTATGTGGTGCTGATATGAAGCCGTAAAGTCCTTAATATCAATGGTTTCGCCCTTTTGCTTGGACTGGTTGATAATATTTAAAGCATTTGTCTTAATGCCTGAGAATGAGAAATCGAGAGTATCTTTCATGTGAGTTACGGAGAACTCATAAGCACCGGTATCCCCTCCCTGACCTGCTTTGTCCATCTTAGGACCTCCGGGGTAACCTAAACCGATTACTCTTGCGATCTTATCGATGGCTTCACCTGCGGCATCATCACGGGTTTTTCCAAGGATCTCAAGCTCTGTATAGGATTTAACATGAACTATCTGAGTGTTGCCGCCGCTTACGCATAGACAGAGAAACTCCGGCTCAAGCTCAGGAAAACAAAGATAATTGGCACATATATGTCCGTGAAGATGATTAACACCTACCAACGGTTTACCGGAAGCAGCGCAAAGACCTTTGGCAGCAGATAAACCGACCAGCAAAGCTCCTACAAGGCCGGGTCCGTAAGTAACCGCAACTGCATCTATCTGATCTAAGGTTGCACCTGCTTCCTTCAAAGCGGAGTCAATGCACGGATAGACAGCATCGACATGCATTCTGGATGCAAGCTCAGGAACTACGCCTCCATACTGCTCATGGAAATCCGCCTGTGATGCGATAATATCACTTAAGATCACTCTTCCGTTCTTAACTACGGAAGCCGCGGTCTCATCACACGATGACTCAATACCTAATATTAAAATATCTTTCTTATCCATATTCTGTACTTGATATAAAGTAAGACTGCATATATGTCATGATTGTCTCTATATATGCTTCTTTACCTATCTTGAACGACTCGAGGTAACCTGCACCCGGAATCATCCTCGCTATCGTAAGACTTGAGTTAAGTCTGTTCCTCTCCTCTACTATCTGCGATATCTTATCGGCTCCGATAAAAGTATCGTGACCGCCGTAAATAATGCATACGGGTATCTGGACTCTGGATATCTCGGCTACCAGATTAACGGGATTTCTCTCACCCGCAGAAAGCCTGATGGCATACGGGACAAAGTTTTGAGTTATGTTACCCAAAAACTCGGTCTGCTCAACGCGCGCTCTTATGTAATCATCTGAACTCTTGGCAGGAGAATCGAATATCATACCGATGATGTAAGACTTATCAAATTCAAGTCTTCTAATCTCATACGAATAGTCGTTAAGATCCGCTTCTGAAAGACCCGGAGCCGGCAATTCATCATAAGCTATCATACTTGACGTACAGCCTGTGCCTATACCGTATAGCACAACATTCTTGGTAACTGATATCGACCTGACTTGAGCTATGGCACCCATTACATCCTGCCACTCAAGATAGCCGTAATTACATACATCACCTTCTGACTCTCCGCTGTTTCTCTGATCAAAAAGGAACACATTATAGTGATTCTCGAGAAGCTGCTCAACAAGGTCAACCATGTTAACGCCAAACGGAAGTCTGTTCGAACCCGTATCATGCACTACTATGACCGTGGTAATAGGATCATCAGTTTGGAAAAACCAGCCCGACAGCAAAGTCTGACCGTCAAACGACGTGAATGAACACGGCGAATAAGAAGGCAGGATATTCGAAGGAACGTTGGATACAGAGTTCTTGTCGATATTCATAAGGTGATTCGACGAAGAGATCGTAAGCACAACGAAGAAAATAAGTACCGCTGCAAGGACACTTAATATCAATGCGGACCTTACGATAAAGCCCGACCCTCTTATTTTCCTTCCTTTACTGTCTATTACTTCCTGAAAACCTGCGGTCATATTACCTTCTATCAGGAAATACCGGAATGACCGAAGCCGCCGCCTCTGTCTTCACCGATATCCTTAACTGAATCAACAAATTCAATATCCGCATACTCAACCTTATTAAGCACCATCTGAGCTATACGGTCACCCTTACGGATAAGATAAGTTCCGTGCTTACAGCCCTTGTCTTCGAGAGTAAAAGGGTTTTCCTCGGAGGCATCTTCTCTCATCGAGGCATTATAGATAATTACATTAACCTCATCCCTGTAACCGCAGTCGATGGTTCCCGGGGAATTGGGTACTCTTAAAGGAGTCTTAAGTGAGATACCGCTTCTGGGTCTTATCTGAACTTCGTATCCGTAAGGAATTGCCATCTTAAGACCGGTCGGCACCAGGACACTTGTTCCGGGCTTAACCAGAATATCTTCACAGGAATAAAGATCCATGCCTGCATCGCCGTCATTGGCGTACTTGGGCATTACTGCCTCTTCCCTGCATTTTTCGAGCGGTAACTTAATCTTGCTCATCTTATACCTCCGTATAACATTTAATTACATCGTAACCCATACTTGCGGCTTCGTTGGCATCACCATCATCGAAAACATACTTGGCGTGCCCGAAGATTGCCGCGGAACAATCAAGAGGATGCGTTATAACCTTAGTGCCTTCATTACCCTCTTCTTCGGAAGACAAATTATAGCATCCCCCTCCCCTGCATGCCTTACAACCTTGAGCATTACGGCCTACAGGACAAAAATCTGTCTGCATCCACGGGACAAAACCTCCGCATTGAAGGAAAACGGTTCCTTTACCACCGGCGTTATTAAGCATATTCAAAGCATCAGAAGAAGGAACCTCATATGAGATAAAAGCTTTTCCATCCTTCTTTAACGCATTCTTCAAAGATGTTGAGTTATATATGTTAGATCCTGCCGTAGGCATGAATTCAACATCCTTGATCTTCCTAAATACAGTGTTTTCCTTATCATGACAAAAATCAGGAAGAACAAGCATAAGCTTCTTCCCTGTCCTGTCAATTATCTTTTGTATCCCGGCTTTACCGTCTTCTTTTACATAGTCATAAACTGAGAAAGCAAGAATATCGGCGTCTTCAGGATCATTCCTGTAAGAAGTTAAAGAAGGATAGTATCTTAATACGCTTACCGATCCCCCAGCGGATGAATCATCACTTATAAAGTCATCAATAGAGAATTCCTCAACCGCTGTATGGGACGCCTCGCTTAAAAGTTCAGCTGATAAAGTCTCGAGAAGCCCTCTTCTTAATTCATTAATATCCTTGATAGAACAATTAACGCCTTCGTCTGCCGCAGCATAGAACTCGTCAACAGTAAAAGCCGTTGAGCCGGTCTTCCTGAACTGTTCTTCTATACGGTCACAGCTTACAGAACCTCTTCCCTCATCTACATAACTTAATTCATCTTCAGCAAATACATCTTCATAAGGTCCGTCAGTAACTCTTGCAGATGCCTTGATAACTCCGCTTACAGAAGAATCGAAAGTAACATCAATATGAGTCTTACGGGGTTTAACAGATTTATCCTCAAAATTATGATTCATAAGGAAAACATTAAGATCATCCGGTAATTCCTTTATAGCGGAAGGATGCAGACCTTTGACCACATAATTTCCTTTAAATACCGAGACTTTACCAACCGGGAAAGACTTTACTTCGCCGTTTCTGTCTCTTAAAGACAGATAATCGCCCTTGGAAGGCTCATATGAGTTGCCGGAAGGTCTGATGGTAATCGTGCCCTCTTTACAGTCGCGAAGCGTTAAACGGCCTATTTTAAGACCATATTTGCCTACATACTCTCCTGAAAGAAGATTGGAATCCTTGTTGCCCGATAAAGCCTGTGAAGTAAAACTGCCGCCTCTGTTGAAGTTGACCAGCAGTTCCTTCTGTCCTTCTTCTATCATTTTGTCAGTAAGTGAACCGTCATAACATGCATCGATTATTCTTCTATAGACGCTGACGGCTGTCTTAACATAATCAGCATCTCTCATCCTTCCTTCTATCTTGACAGAACTAACTCCTGCATCGATTAGTTCGGGAATAAAGGAAAGAGCACATCTGTCTTTTGGGGAAAGAATATGTCCTTCATGTATCTGTTTACCGCCGTCCTTGAGGACATATCTCTGGCGGCAGGGCTGTGCACAAAGACCTCTGTTGCCGGATCTTGTACCGCTCTTATTCATTGATGAGAACAGACAAAGACCGGATGTACAAACACATACGGCACCGTGAATAAAGACCTCTGTCTCGATATTAAGTCTGGAAGCAAGTTTGCTTCTGTCCGATATCTCTTTAATAGTAAGTTCCCTCGGAAGAACAACACGTGTAAAACCTTTGCCCTTAAGTGAACTTAACCTGTCAGCATCAAAGACATTCATCTGCGTTGATGCATGAAGAGGAATCATCGGATACTTCTTGTGAATAAGCGAAGCTAATCCCATATCCTGTACAAGGATAGCATCCACGCCGTTGTTATAGGCTTCACATGCCACATTACAAGCTTCATCTATCTCATTATCATCAACCAATGTATTTAAAGTAAGGTGAACAAGCGTCGATCTTTCATGCGCATATGCCACGCACCCGGCAAGTGAATCCATCGTAAGATTAGATGCATTCATCCTTGCGTTATAAAGATCTATACCGCAATAGACGGCATCTGCACCTGCATCTACCGCCGCCTTAAAGATTTCCTTATTACCTGCAGGAGCAAGAAGCTCAATCTTCTTTCTCATTAGCAAGAAGCTCCATAGGTGTAGGTTCGGGTTTTTCTCTTTCTTCTTCGAGTGTTACCTTCTGCTGAAGGTACATAAGCTCTGTTCTCATATTGGAATTCTCATCCTTAAGAGTGAGAATCCTGTCGCATGCATCGATCAAAGCAAGGGCGTTTATCTTGGAATTAGTAAGACCGGGATTTGACTCTTTTGTATCCTTCAGGATCTCATTTGCCAAAGCAGCAATCTTTCTTATCCTTCCCTCGCTGATATTCTCAGTACATCCCAAAAGATAAAGATTACCGTTTATCTCAACAGAAACTCTCTTCGGGGGATTATTCTCTTCTTTCTTAGGCTTCTTAAGACTCTCTCTCTTCGCAATCTTCTGCTCGAGAGTAGGCTTGGGCTTTTGCTGTGTCAATTCCTGACTCATCCCCTTATACCTTTGCTCATAAGTAGCAATGGGCGGAAGATCTTCAGCCTGAACAGGAGAAGTCTTCTTCTTCAGATTCTTATTAGAGTATTTACTCATAATGCTCTGGGATGATTTCTTCATGTTTATACCTCATTCGAGAGTTTGTTGCCATTCTTTATTATAGCATTATATATCGTCCAAAGTACTGCGGGTTCAGCCTGTTCTGCTCTGATATTACGGTCGATACCCAAATCTGTCAGTATATCCTCTATACCCTTCACGTTATTCACAAGTTTTTTGCGTCTCATTCTGAAAGAATTCTCAAGAAATGAAACAAAACCCGCATCCAAATCCCTTTCACCTTTGGTAAGGCTAATAACACATGAAGTGGTGTTCGGGGCTGGAATAAAGGCATTCCGCGGGACAGTAAACTCTTTTGCGGTTTCCCCGAAGATGCTGCAAAGCACCGACAGCGGTCCGTATTGCTTGGTCCCTGTTACTGCCATTATCCTCGGCAGAGCATCCTCTTCCACCATGAAGACCATCTTTCTTGCCTTACTGCACTGCGCGAAAAGCTTCTTCATGATATCAGTCATGACATAATAAGGAAGATTACTTACAACCACATCGTAATCCGCGGCATCGTAGTCTTTAAGCTTAAGAAAATCACTTACGATGATCCGTGCCTTGAGGTCCTGTTTTGTCTGTAAAAATTCGGCAAGACGCTTATCTATCTCGACCAAAGTAAGATCATCTGTAAGTTTTGATAACGGGACAGACAAACTTCCAAGCCCGGGACCTATCTCCAGAACCTTGTCCTCTTTACCGATACCGCAAAGTTCTACGATATCGCTTATGATATTTTCATCCGACAAAAAGTTCTGCCCGAACTTTAATTCGGGCGAGAAACCTTTTTGCTCTTTAAGATGTATCAGATCATCTGAAATCATTTATTAAAGAAAGTATGCAACTCCTGATTCAAATAACTTCTGATCCTTATTTCCGGGGATATTCAAAGACAGATCCTCAGCATAACGCTCAGAGTGGCCCATCTTACCCAGGATCCTTCCGTCAGAGGAAAGGATACCCTCGATAGCACAGTCGGAACCGTTAGGGTTAAAGTCTGTTGTGGAAGCCGGTGATCCGTCATCACTTACATAACATGTTGCAATCTGGCCGTTATTGATAAGACCTTCAAGGATGTCATTAGATGCAACGAATCTTCCCTCACCGTGGGATACGGGAATCGAGAATACATCACCGACTTTAACCTTGGTAAGCCAGGGGCTGTTGTTGGACATTATCATAGTATTAACATAAGAACTCTGGTGGCGTCCTATGTTATTAAATGTCAGCGTAGGATCCTTATCTGTAAGTTCCTTGATGTCTCCGTAAGGAAGAAGGCCTAACTTGATAAGAGCCTGGAAACCGTTACAGATACCGATCATAAGACCGTCCCTGTTATTCAAAAGATCTCTTACAGCATCAGTAACATAAGGGTTTCTGAATGCAGCTGCAAGGAACTTTGCGGAACCTTCCGGCTCGTCACCTGCAGAGAATCCGCCCGGAAGCATGATGATATTGCTCTCATTGATCTTGGAAGCCAAAGTCTTCAATGAATCAGTAATAGCATCGGAAGTCATATTTCTGATTACGAATACTTCAGGATCAGCTCCTGCTCTCTCGAATGCCCTAGCGGAATCAATCTCGCAGTTGGTTCCGGGGAATGCAGGAATGATGACCTTGGGCTTAGCACCCTTCAATACCCCGGGGGCAGCCTTGAAAGTCTTATCAGACTTGAAGAACTTAACCTCGCGCTTCATATAAGCATCAGCAGCAAATGTCGGGAATATCCTCTCAAGTTTGCCCTCGTAGCTTATAGCCATGGCACCTGCTGAAGCCTCAGAATCCTTATATCTGAATACAGGATCAGAAGTGGTGGTTCCGAGGAACTTACCGCCTGTCATCTTGATCTTATCAACAGCATTACCGTCATTAGGAACAGCAACTATAACTGCACCGAATGTTCTTGAGAACAACTCCTCTTCTGTAAGATCATCAGCAAAGTCGAATCCCAACGCATTACCGAAGCACATCTGTGCAACTCTGGCGGCAACACCTGCACCTCTTACTACAGCAGCATTCTTAAGCTCATTTCTTGAGTGAAGCTCTTTAAGTGCCTTAAATACACGGAGAACATGGTCCTTCTTGTAGTAACCGAGTCCATTTCGGGCGGCCTTGATAAGATAGAGCTTCTGGCCGGGCGCCTTAAGTGTAGCTGTAACAACCTTATCTGAAGTTGTCATTCCGACTGCAAATGAAACGAGTGTCGGAGGTACATGAATATCATTAAAGGTACCGCTCATTGAATCCTTACCGCCTATTGAAGCAGTGCCGTAATCAAGCTGAGCCTGGTAAGCACCCAGGAGCGCCTGGAAAGGCTTGCCCCATGTATCAGGCTCACCCATCCTCTCGAAATATTCCTGGAAAGTAAGTCTTGCCTTCGAAGGATCTACACCCATTGCCGCTATCTTAAGCAGGGACTCTACAACAGCATGATATGAACCTGCGTAAGGATTCCACTCTGTAAAGTAAGGATCGAAGCCGTAAGTCATTACAGAAACATCGTGTGTAGTACCGTGATCTACGGGAATCTTGGAAGCCATACCTTCCTCAGGCGAGTTCTGATACTTACCGCCGTAAGGCATAACAACTGTACCTGCACCGATCGTGGAGTCAAATCTTTGTGTAAGTCCTAATCTTGAGCAGCCGTCAAGTGAGTTAAGTGTACCTGCAAGTGACTTTGCAAAATCACCCTTAACGAAAGACGGCAAAGGTGTATCGATATAAGCCTTGTCCATCTGAGGAGCAGTTACTTCAACCTTTGTATACTGCTTAGCACCGTTAGTATCGATGAATTCTCTTGCGATGTTAACTATGGTATTGCCGTTCCAGGTCATCTTCATAACGGGTTCTTCGGTAACTTTGGCAACAACAGTAGCCTCGAGGTTTTCCATATCGGCAAACTTCATGAACTTATCAAGATCCTGCGGGTGAACGACTACAGCCATTCTCTCCTGAGATTCGGAAATAGCTATCTCAGTTCCATCGAGACCGTCATACTTTTTGGGGACCTTATCAAGATCGATCTCAAGACCTGCGGCAAGTTCTCCGATAGCAACGGAAACACCGCCGGCACCAAAGTCATTACATCTGATGATAAGCTTTGTAACTTCAGGATTTCTGAACAGTCTTTGCAGCTTTCTTTCTGTCGGAGGATTACCCTTCTGAACCTCGGAGCCGCATGTTACTACTGAAGACGTGTTATGAGCCTTGGAAGAACCTGTTGCACCGCCGATGCCGTCTCTTCCCGTTCTTCCGCCGAGAAGAACGATGATGTCACCGGCTGAAGGTCTTTCTCTTACGATATTCTCAGCAGGAGCAGCACCTACAACGGCACCAATCTCCATTCTCTTGGCAACATATCCGGGATGATAGATCTCATCGACCTGACCTGTTGCAAGACCAATCTGGTTACCGTAAGAGCTGTAGCCTGCAGCTGCTGTTCTGACAAGCTTCTTCTGCGAGAGCTTACCCTCGAGTGTTAAAGATACAGGAACTGTCGGGTCACCTGCACCGGTAACACGCATAGCCTGATAAACATAAGATCTTCCGGAAAGCGGATCTCTGATTGCACCGCCAAGACAAGTTGCGGCACCACCGAAAGGCTCGATCTCTGTAGGATGGTTATGTGTCTCGTTCTTGAACATGAAGATATAATCTTTATCCTCACCGTCAACCTTGATCCTTATCTTAATGGAGCAGGCATTGATCTCTTCTGATTCATCGAGGTCATCAAGTTTGCCGTCCTTCTTAAGCTTTCTTGCAGCCATAGTAGCAATATCCATAAGGCAGATATGCTTCTTACTAATTCTCTCACCGTAAATCTCTTCACGGCTTGAGAGGTATTCTTCATAAGTGTTCCTGATCTGTGCTGTTAATTCATCATCACCGTCAAACTTAATGTCAGTAAGTTCAGTTAAGAATGTCGTGTGTCTGCAGTGATCTGACCAGTATGTATCAAGAACTCTGATCTCAGTTACAGTAGGATTCCTCTTCAATGTCTTGAAGTAGTCCTGTGTAAACTTGATATCTGCAAAGCTCATAGCAAGTCCCATGGAACTTCTTAATGCTTCAAGACCTGCGTCATCAAGATCAGTAAAATCACTTATTGTCTCAACTGTTGTGGGAATATCATACTTATCCTCAAGTGTTGAAGGCTTATCGGAAGAAGCTTCCCTGCACTCTACCGGGTTGATAAGGTACTTCTTGATTGCCTCTTTCTGGTCATCAGTCAAAGAACCGAAGAATGCAACAACCTTGGCAGTCTTAACAATAGGTCTTTCCTTCTGTGTAAGGAACTGGATGCACTGTGCGGCTGAATCTGCACGCTGATCGTACTGACCGGGCAAAGATTCGATATTAAGAACAAAGCATGCATCACTAAGATCAACTGATTCATCATATACGTTATCAACCGGAGGCTCGGAGAATACAACATTCTTCGCATTCTCATACTCTTCATCCGTGACCCCTGATACATCATATCTGTTGATAACACGAACATCTGTTATCGTGGAAATATCAAGGTCTGCTGAAACATCGTGCATTATACCCTTTGCTTCAACTGCGAATTCAGGTTTCTTCTCTGACAAGATTCTTCTTACTGACATTTTGGGATCCTCTTTTTATTGTTATGCGGTAATTATATCAGATATTGTCTGCTGACTTGCTAAGCAACTCGTTGTTGTACTTCAAAAACCTTGAAAGGCCTTCACTGTCGAGTGTTCCATGAGCAAGCTCGGCCTGATCATAGATATGTTTTGCAAGTCTTTGTGTTTCTTCGGTCTTCGTACCGAGAGCTTCAAGAGCACGCAGCTTGCCTATCAAAGGACTGTCGGTATTAACAACTAATTCGGTATTAACCGGGAATAACTCATCAAGATTCAAGGGTTCCTGACCAGCCGCCTTATTCATGGCATTCATGCGCTCGTATTGCTTTCGCATATCCTGCATGCGTCTGTTCTGCTCAGACTCCATGATGAGAGCAGGCATGGCATCAGCACCTAAAGCCTTGGCGCTTACCTCAAGCTTATCGTTGCCTAAAGCCTGGCGGAAGAACTCCTTAAGCTTGTTTCTTGTCTCGTCATCGCTGTCCTCACCCGTAAGATCGGCATCGACACGCTTAAATCTTAAATCCTGATACTTGTACTCAAGGAAAGAGATAAAGTTATCATCAATCTCCTCATCAAGAACGATAACGTCAAATCCGTCGTTAACAGCCATCTCGACATAAGCTGCCTGGGCAACCTTGTCATTGGTGTATCTGACTTCTTTCTTCTCTTTTGTAAGCTCTTCCATCGTAAGGTGCTTACCGTCAATCGTCTTAAACAGGCAGATGTCCTTAACCTTATCGTAGAACTTCTCTTCCTTCATCATGCCGTACTTGACGAATACGGAGATATCAGACCAATAACGCTCGAATGATTCTCTGTCATTCTTATAAAGCTCATTAAGCTTATCGGATACTTTCTTAATGATGTGACCTGATAACTTCTTTACGTATTCATCCTGCTGCAAAGCTGATCTTGATACATTCAAAGGAAGATCAGAACAGTCAAGACATCCTTGTAACAGGAACAGGAAATCAGGGATAATCTCCTCGATATTATCAGCAACGAATACCTGATGATTGTATATTTTGATTCTTCCCTCTAGAGACTGATAGATATTGTCGGTCTTCGGAAAGTAAAGGATTCCCTGCAAAGTAAACGGATAATCCATATTAAGGTGGATCCAGAACAAAGGATCATATCCGTCATTAAATACGCTGTGGTAGAAAGCCTTATACTCATCATCCGTACATTCAGACGGCTTCTTAAGCCATAACGGTGCTTTGTTATTGATAGGAGCATAATCGATGTCATGCGGCTCGAATGTCTCGCCCTTCTCCTCGGCTTCCTTTTTACGCTTCTGCTCTGATTCTTCATGAAGTCTGTCTGACTTAACATCAATGAAGAAGATATCCACGGGGACAAAAGAACAATACTTGCGTAAAGTCATTCTGAGTGTAGCCGTATCAAAGATCTTCTGTGCTTCTTCAGAAAGATTCAAGGTAATCGCCGTGCCTCTTGATTTACGGTCAGACTTCTCAACCGTATACTCCATACCGTCTTCCGAAGTCCATGCAACAGCCTCGGAACCCTCTTCAAAGCTCTTTGTATCGATCCTTACCTTATCCGCTACCATGAAAGCCGAATAGAATCCAAGACCGAAGTGTCCGATGATTCCGGACTTATCTGTCGACTGCTCCTGATACTTGGTAACAAAATCCATAGCACCAGAGAAAGCGATCTGGTTAATATACTTATCGATTTCCTCGGCTGTCATGCCGATACCGTTGTCCTCGAATATCAATGTCTTATTATCATCATCGTAGATAACGTTGATCTTATAGTCCTCTCCGTCATTAACCGAAGCTTTTCCAAGTTCAACGAGTCTTTTAAGTTTTGCTACCGCATCTGCGCAGTTAGAGACCAATTCACGGACGAATATGTCCTGGTCAGAATAGAGCCACTGCCTTATAACAGGGAAAATGTTTTCTGTTGTAACCGATACTTTGCCGCTTCTAGCGTCCATCTATATCGCCTCCGTTTATTGATTATTGTTCTTTTTTGCCGAATCTATATATTCATCGGCAAATTTTTGATAGCTTCTTTGAATGTTTTTTAATATCTCATTATCGGGAGAATTAAGCTGATACTCATCGATATACTTAACAGGAAGAATATCAAAAGGTGTACTCGATACAAACAAAGCCGAATCCTTATCATTAATGATCTCATCAAGAGTAAACATGCCCGTTTTAAGTTCAACACTTGAATCATCAAGAGCCTTCATAACACGGTTTCTGGTAATACCGAGAAGGATCTTATCATCAGGTGCTGAATAGACGGCATTATTCTTTATAACGAACAGATTAGACTTTGATCCCTCATATAATCTGCCTTCATTATCAGTAAGCAGGACCTCGTAAGGATTACCGTGTGCATTATGATCCTTAAACTTAGAAGCAACAGCAGCCTTGTAGTCCCCGCGGAACACCTTGATATTAGGTGCCACACGCTCCCACTTAAGAGAAAGCGTATTTATGCCCTGCTCGAAAAGCTCCTTCCCCGGAATGTTAGCTTCACACGCATGGATAAGAAGATGATCTTTTGTAAGAACTACTCTTAATGAACCGTCATATTCGGGATCCAATTCATTAAGGAACTTGAAGCTTAAGCTTTGAATACGGTCAGCATCAACAGGAAAGTCCTCTATACCCTTAACGGACTTACATAATCTTGCAAGATGATCCTCCATAAAAAGAGGAACTCCTCTCTTTACTCTCAAGGTCTCATAATAAGTCGGATCATCAATCGGGGTCAAAAGAGAAGCTGCCAATGAGCTGTCTTTTGCAATGTTCTCACCGTCATACTGATAAAACTGCCCAAGCGGGCTTTCTAACATAGGATATGCCATATGAACTCTCCAAGATAATTTACCTTAGTAATCATATCACTATTTAATAAAAATAAATAATAAAATGCTATAATCAAAAAATGAATTCATTAAGTGTCTCAGTTACAGCTTTGGCAAGGTTCGTATCCCGGACCGGAAACCTGTCTTCAGCGGGTTCATTCGGCTCTGTTTCAGGTATTGAAGGAACCATGCTCCATAAGCGTATATTTGCCGATTTAAGGAAACAATATGGCGATGATTTTGAGACAGAGCACAGACTTTCACATACATATGAATATGACGATGAAGGAATCTCAATTGACCTGGATGTTAATGGAAGGGCTGATATCCTGTTTGAGAAAGATCAGGAAGGTATCCCTCACATAATAGAGATTAAATCTTTCAACTCCAGTAAGACACGTTATGAGAAACTCGTACATACTGATCATGAGGCTCAGCTTAAGATCTATGCTGCTCTTTATTTTCTTGATAATCCCGGTCTTGATGAGATAAACATTACTTTAAGATATGTTAACATCACTTCTCTTGAGGCTGTCGAGAATACATCCAGAATAAAGCGTTCCGATGCTCTCATAATCTATGAGGATCACGCACTTACCTACATTGAATTTGTTAAGAAGCTTCTTGAATATGACAAGAACCTTTTCGAGAGTGTTAAAGAAATGAAGTTCCCTTATGAAAGCGTGCGCAGCGGGCAAAAAGAACTCATGAAGAGTGTGCTCCAAAGTCTTTCAACTAACGAGATTCTTTTCGCGCTGGCGCCGACAGGCACGGGTAAGACCATATCAGTGCTTTACCCCGCGATTAAAGGGTTACTGCGTAATAAATACGACAAGATCTTTTACCTGACGGCAAAGACGCAGACACGTGTTGTTGCCGCCAAAGCTCTTAACGATATGCGCAGCAAGGGACTTCTTATAAGGTCTATCACATTGCAGTCAAAGGAACAGATGTGCCTTATGCACCGTAAGTGCGACACCAAAGGATGCATCTATGCCGAAGGTTACTATAACCGCCTTATACCCGCATTAAGCGAAGTATTAACTCATGATGAACTGACACCGGATCTTATAACAAAGATTGCTGTTAAGCACCGCATCTGCCCTCACGAATTAAGTCTCGATGCACTTAATTACTGCACTGTTGTAATCGGAGATTATAACCATGCCTTCGACCCGCGTGTATCTATAATCCGTGCTTTTGACGAGGAGGAAGGCACACGTAATGCAGTTCTGGTTGATGAGGCACATAACATGGTCGACAGATCGCGCACAATGTTCTCTGCAAGTTTGTCAAAATCCCTCATCAATAAGATGCAGAAGGCTTTCAAGGGACGCGACCCGAGAGTCGAGTCCTTCCTTACCCAGGCTGACGATTACTATAACAAGATAAGACAGATGTTAACGTCAGATGAGTCCGCTTTAAATAAGCTTGAAGGCATCGAGGAGAAAAACACTTTTAGGACTGTAAACTTCGAAGGCACCACCAAACGCCCGTTGAAGCTTTATGCAATTCTTTGGCGTTCAATAAGACTTCTGATGCCTCTTCTGGATCTTCTCGAACCTGGCGAGCTTCGCGACACAGCACTTGAGTATTTCTTCGAGACAAGATTCTTCCTGACGGTTTTTGAACAGGAATATGATGACAACTACATAACCACCTTTAATGTTGAAGGCGGCGATGTAACCGTAAGCTTTGTCTGCCTCGATGCGTCCGAGAAGATTAGATCTCGCATAGAAGAGCACTACCCTGCAGTTTTCTTCTCGGCAACACTGTCGCCTTTTGAGTACTACCGCAATGTCATCGTGGGTAAAAACTGCGAGAGTGTCCGCCATATAGAGCTTGCTTCGCCTTTCCCCCCCGAGAACCTCGAGCTTATTATCGACTCTTCCATCAACACCTCATACAAGTTAAGGCAGGAGACTCTTCCCGCCCTCGCGAAAAGGATCTGCACCGAACTTAAAGACAGACGCGGAAACTACATGGTATTCCTTCCCTCGTTCGAGTATCTCGATATGGTTTATGATGCATGCTCGAATCTGCTTAAAGGCATTACAGGACTTAAGATGATAAAACAGACGCCGTCTATGACCGCGATTGAGAAAGAGGGCTTCTTATCTTCTTACGATCAGGCGTCGGATGGTCTGCTTGTCGGATTTGCCGTGCTCGGAGGCCACTTCGGTGAAGGTATCGACTTAACAGGCGAGAAATTATCAGGAGTCGTTATAGTAGGTGTCGGGTTACCTAAGCTTACTCCTGAAAGACAGATTCTTTCTAACTATTATACAGAGAAATTCGGTGATGGTTTTGCCTTTGCCTACAGGTTCCCCGGCTGGGAGAAAGTCCTCCAGGCTGTCGGCCGTGTTATAAGAACTGAAGAAGATACCGGATTTGCTTTGCTTATCGACGAGAGGCTTGATAAGCCTGAGTATTTTATGCTCTATCCTGATAACTGGAGAATCTGATCAATCCAGGTCCTCAAAACTCTCGAGTCCTACGACCGCTTCGGCTTTTACATCTCCGTGCTTAACATTGATCATAGTAAGGAAGCTTAAGAAAGAGAATACTGTTGCATAGATAAACAGTATCTTATAGCTTACATTCTTAAGCAGGAATCCTGCGAAAATCGGAGTAATAACCTGACCTGCCATGGAAGCCGTGTAATAAAGACCTGTATATTTACCGGCATCAGCACCCCTGCACATCTCGACTGCCATAGGCAATGAATTTACGCTTATGGAAGCCCATGCAACTCCTACGAGAGCAAATGTTATATACATCCATGCAGTAACTGTTGTAGATGTGGTAGTAAGGAAATAACACACGGCAAAACTTAAAGTAAGAAGAATAGTTCCAAAATAGATCATATTCTTTCTGCCGACTTTAGCCGCTGCCATGCCGATAGGAATATAAGAGATAATCGCACCTACATTAGCGATAAGAAAGCACGTGGACGCGCCTCCCAAGCCTTCTCCCATCAGGACGCTTATATAGGTCGTAAACCATGTGGTAACGGCATTATAGCCTATATACCAAAGTGCGATGGATAGAAGAAGGAATATCATTGACTTCCTGACAGGTGCCGGAAGTCTGGCATCCCCGGTTTTTACATCTTCATCAGTCAGATCCCATTCAGGATGTTCCTTCTCTAACATCTCGTTTTTCTCAAACAATGAAGGTTCATTTACCGTACTGCTCATTATAAGTACGCATAAAACCATGAATAAAGACATAAATACAAACAAAAGCTGATAATTAACATGAGCAAGTCCTTCAGTCTTGGACTTGGGAAACATTACTGCGGTGAAAGCAAGATATATAATGCCTCCTGCAGCTCCCATCAGATTTATAATTGCATTTGCTCTGGACCTTAGAGGCTTAGGTGTGATGTCAGGCATTAAAGCAACGGCAGGCGATCTGTAGACCGCCATTGTAAACAGCATAAGACCCAGGACAACGACAAAAGGGATCAGGCCGTATAAAGGTCCAGTAAGTCCGTTTGCATATCCGTTATCTATGATGGGAAGAATATTAAGAAGCAATGCCGTTACAATTGTTCCAACCAAAATATAAGGCATACGCCTTCCAATCCTAGTATGTGTCTTATCGGATATTTTTCCGAACAAAGGCAGCAGGAATAATGCCAGAACATTATCAGCAGCCATTATTACACCGGTTATATCTTCGCTTAAGTGGAATGTATTGGTAAGTAAAAGAGGAACTACATTATCATATAACTGCCAGAATGCAATTATAGACATGAATGCCAAACCAACAAGAAAAGTATTCTTATAATTAAGTTTCATAATACTCCCCCTCACGGAAGATTAAGTTTGTATATCGGATCTGCTACTTCATTTTCAAATTGAATACTGATATATGCAAGAGTAAATTTACGAAGGATACTGATATCTTGCGGTTCAAGTTTAATAGTAAATATACGGCTTACAGGGTTTTGCCCTATATAGTCCAATATCTCATAAATCCTGTTGTTAAGCTTGATTCCTGCACTTAAAGCACACTCATTAGCTATAGTTGCAAGGCCTAATAACCACATAAGTTTCCAGTTAAACACACACATGATCTCAAGGTGTCTTCCGGGAAATTCCGATAACGAGTAGTAAGCATATATCGCAAGTTCATAACAGTCACGCGAATTCTCACTTTGCATTACAGACAGACTTAACAGCTCTGCTATATGCCCTGCAACAGCCATAGCTTCGAGACTGTTCATGATACCCATATTACCCGCGATTACAGATCCCTCTTTAAGATAATAGAAACCGTGAGATTCGGTAATCACCATATCGCAATATGAATATGGAATGGATGCAAATGAGAATTTTGAATTCTTGCTTCCTACACCCTTAACGCAGATATTAACAATACCTCTGTCTTTACAAAGGACTTTAATTAGTCTGTCTTTCTCCTTATATTCGGAGGTCTTAAGAATGATTCCCTTGATTGATTCAGGATCAGAGGCCATTGTCTGACTCCGGAGCAAATCCGTAGCTCTTAAGAAGAATATCGTTATTCTTCCAGTCCTCTCTTACCTTTACAAACAATTCAAGATATACCTTACAGCCGACAAGCCTCTCGATGTTGATCCTTGCGGAAGTACCGATACGCTTTATCATCTGACCATTCTTACCGATTATGATGGCCTTATGAGAATCCTTCTCACATATGATAGTAGCTTTTATAACTACAGCCTTTCTGTCATATTCATCCTTGGCGTTATCGTCATATCTGTCCTCGAATGAATCTATCTCGACAGCGGTACCGTGAGGTATCTCCTGATTAATAAAATGTAATACCTGTTCTCTTATAAGTTCAGCAGATATAGTCCTTTCAGACTGATCAGTCATATATTCTGAATCAAAAAGCCTCGGGCCTTCAGGAAGAAGCTCCTCAAGAACATGAAGAAGAGTATCAACATTATCGCCGGTCTTGGCTGATATAGGTACTATATCGACAAAATCATACAATCCGGAATATGCCGCGATCATCGGTAGAAGGCTCTCTTTGGAGACATCATCAGATTTATTAACCGCAAGGACCACCTTCTTGTTGTTCTCTTTGCAAAGCTCGAGAAGTTTAATCTCGGTAGCTCCAGGCTTAGGGAATCTGCCATCTGCTATAAGCAAAACCGCATCTGCATTCTTTGCAGACGAGAAGCTGTTACCTACCATTATCTTCCCCAACTTATTACCGGGGGTATGAACACCGGGAGTATCAACAAAGATAATCTGAGTATCATCAGTGTTATAGATGGATCTTATGTTGGTTCGTGTAGTCTGAGGCTTATGAGAAACAATAGCCACCTTCATACCTGTAATGTAGTTAATGAATGTTGATTTACCTACATTCGGTCTGCCTAATATCGAGATATAACCGCAGTGCTTAGCAATGGATCCCGCAGGATAAGCAATATTGTCTTCGAGATGATTTGTTAATTCAGCCTTCTCATCATCAATTGCAAGACCTATATCAGACATCATCTGCTTTTGTGCACTGATCATGAGCTTCTCATCTTTCTTTTCTATGTGATCGAATCCCACAAGGTGCAAAAGAGAATGCGCTGTAAGGAAAGAAATCTCACGTTCGATACTGTGACCGTATTCATCGGCATTCTCATATGCTTTATCAGGATTAATAAGGATATCTCCAAGATTTAATATACGGTTCCCGTCTTCATCAAACTCGAGATCGATCTCATCGCTCTTATCAGAGAGTTTTCCGTTCTTCATACTAAGTATCGGGAACGAAAGAACATCAGTTACTTTATCAAGACCTCTTGTCTCGTTATTAACTTTACGTATCTCATCGCTGCCTATAAAAGTCAAAGTAACATACGCATCTTCCATAATCTTCAACGGAATATCAGCAGCAAATCCTCTTTGCTCAAAAGATGCTGAAAGCTTATCAAGATAAGGCTTCCAAAGGTCAACCTTACAATCCTCAAGTCCTGTACAATCGTTAATGATTACTATCTTCATGACGGATACTGGATCCTTTCGTGTAATGATCCTGCATATACTCTCTTAATCGCATTTACTATCTTCTCGATATCATCAAAAGAAAGACCTGAATTATTAAGCTGATCCTGATCGATCTTGCTCTTGATGAGTTTACGTATAAGGTTCTCTATCTCTGTAGCATCTGTAAGTTTATTAGACCTTATAGCAGCCTCGCACGTATCTGCGATCATAATAATAGCTGATTCCTTGCTTGATGGAATTCTGCCTTTATACTTGAACTCTTCAACATCAGGTGCGGGAAGTCCCTTTGATTCCGCTTCCATACATGCCTTATGATAGAAATATCCGGGGTAAGTAGTACCGTGATGTTCTTCAATTACTTCAATAAACGAATCAGGAAGATGGTACTTATGTGCAAGCTTAACGCCGTCAACCGTATGAGCGGTAATGATGTTTACGCTGTCATAGACAGTAAGACCGTCATGGGGGTTATAACCTTCCGACTGGTTCTCTGTAAAGAATACCGGATTCTCAAGCTTTCCTATATCGTGGAAGTAACTTGCAACTCTGCAGAACAGAGCATCTGCACCAACTGCATCAGCAGCGGCATCGGCAAGTGATGATACCATCATCGAGTGACTGTATGTACCGGGAGCTTCCATAAACAGCCTTTTAAGAAGAGGATTTCCGGGCTGTGACAATTCGAGAAGCTTAACAGGAGATACAACTCTTGAGAACAACTCTACGATAGGCATTATACCGATAGCAAGGATGATGGAGAGCAAAGCCGATACGCCCGTCCAGACAACGCTCTCGATATAGCCTGATAAAGGTTCCGAGAAGATTGCATTGTAGATGATAACAGCCAGGATACAGCTCAAAGACGGCATGATAATAAGACTTGCGCTGTTATAAGATCTGTTGACTCTTCCAGCGATAGTAGCTGTAATCACAATACCTACGACGGTAACGAAGATATACTCGGAATCAAATGTGTAAAGAGGCCACATCATAATAGCTTCCACAAGTGACAAAACGATACCGTCCCTTGTACCGAGATAAGTCGAAGCGATCGTCGTAAAGAACAGCGATACTATCATAAGAGCCGAGAATTCCGACAGATATACTGATGCAACTATCGGAATAATATATGTAATTACAAGAGCGTAGAAAATACGCATATCCGTAATTGTTCTTGATGATCTTCTCTTGTAGTAAACAGAAAGTACAACAGCAAGTATCACTATATATGCGGCAATTCTTGCAAGAATAAGAATATCTGATGTATCGCTCCTTACAAGTTCAAGGTCAACAAGACACTGATACATATGCTCGGTAACGACATCACCCGAGGAAATAATCTTGGTACCCTTATCTACTGTAATTGGAGAATTCATAACAGTTATATACGCGTTCTCACTTGCTTCATCAGTGGCATCACTGTCAAAGACGGAGTTAGGCGTCATAACACTCGAGAGGACATCCCTCATCGCCTGGGAATAAGCTACAAACTCCGAATAGTTCTCCTCGAACTGGGATACTCTGAAGTCGATAGCGGTATTAAGCGAATCGGTATTAACATTATCCATCATGATTATCTCCGCGATGGATACTGACTTATCCCATAACAGATTAAATGCAGATGAAGACATTGATAACAAAGCATCATATGTCGAATCATCAGGAACGGTAGGAAACTCCTGAGCTAACTGTGTCTTCATATTCTGAACAGTCTGATCCCAGTCATCAGAAGGCATTCCGAAGCTGTCAAGCCTCTGATTACGGGCATCCTTAACTATCGTATAGAACAATTCAACATTACTGATACTCTGCTCGGAGATCTCATCCGAACGGATAAAGATAGGGCTGACTGAATTCTTAGCAAGCACCGCTTCATAAACTGTCTGATATGAATCGATGAAACTTCTTTGAGCATATATATCCCTGTTGGAAACAGAACCTACCGACAGATCATAACTGACCGGTCTGTATCCGTAAAATACAATTAGTACGATAAGCGCAACACAAAGAATGCTTACTACAACTTTTTGGAAAGTTGAGGCCTTATTCATAATCTATCTCCTTATCTCTTTCCTCATAAGCTGCAACTATCTTTTTAACAAGAGGATTTCTGATAATATCGTCATTATTAAGAGAAACTATCGATATTCCGTCAACATTCGACAGAACACTTATGGCATCGCCCAAACCATTCTTAACACCACGCGGCAGATCGATCTGGGTAAAGTCACCGCAGACACAAGCCTTACAATTAAGTCCCAACCTCGTAAGGAACATCTTCATCTGCTCGGTAGTGGTATTCTGCGCCTCATCAAGAAGGACAAAAGCGTCATCAAGATTTCTTCCGCGCATGAAAGCCAAAGGCGATACTTCAATAAGTCCTTTCTCATAATACCGCTCGAAAAGCTCCTGTCCGAGCAACACCTCAAGAGCATCATAAATAGGTCTCATATAAGGATTTACCTTCTCTTCGATATCTCCGGGAAGGAAGCCTAATCTCTCACCCGCTTCTACCGCAGGTCTTGTAAGAATAATTCTGGATACTTCATGATTCCTGAATGCTTTGACAGCCATCGCGACACCAAGGAATGTCTTTCCTGAGCCTGCAGGGCCTGAACATATAACAAGTTCGGACTTACCGATAGCATCAACATAATACTTCTGTCCGTATGTCTTAGGCTTAATCTGCCTGCCTGAAGGTGTCGTATAAAGAACCTCAAACTCAGAGGTAAGGAATTCATCGATAGCGGCTATAGCACGGTTGACATCAGATGTACTGCTTCCCGTAAGATTTACCGATATATCAGAAAAGTCCGCGGTACATCCATAGAAAGCGGCAATGTCAGTAACATAACCGTTTATCTTTCCGTCTTTGAAAATGTCATTTTCATAAACGTCCGTCATAATGCAATTCTACCATATTAAAGTGGTGTTAACCTGTTTAACAGGTCAACATAGTAATCGGGAAGCTCAGATTCAAAATACAGCTCTTCCCCGCTTCTCGGATGAATAAATCTTATGGACTTGCTGTGAAGACACTGGCCTTCAAGTCCGAACGCATTCCTTTTCGACGCGTAGAGAGGGTCACCTAATACCGGATGCCCGATATAAGTCATGTGTGCCCTTATCTGATGTGTTCTTCCTGTCTCAAGGACAACTTTAAGGTCTGTCCCCTCACGGTAGCGCGAGATAACCTCGAAGTGTGATACCGAGGGCTTACCGTCGGTCGTAACTGTCATCTTGCGTCTGTCTTTGTTGGAACGTCCTATCGGAGCATCGATAGTTCCCTTTTCTTCAGAAACGATTCCATATACAACAGTACGGTAAACACGCTCTATCTCGTGACGGCTCATCATCTCGGATATCTTCACATGAGTCTCATTGTTCTTTACTGCCATCATGACACCTGATGTATCCTTATCTATCCTGTGAACGATACCGGGTCTTACAACTCCGTTGATGTCAGAAAGATTATCCCCGCAATGCATAAGAAGAGCATTTACAAGGGTTCCGTCACTGTGACCTGCCGCGGGATGAACAACCATGCCCTGAGGCTTATTTATTATGATAAGATCATCGTCTTCATAAAGAATATCCAAAGGAATATCCTGAGCTACCGTATCGTCACTTTGCGGCTCGGGAATATCAACTGTTATCTCATCACCGCAAGAAAGCTTATAACCCGCTTTTGTAATTATCTTACCGTTAACAGTTACCTTACCTTCGCTGATAAGATTAGTAAAATATGACCTCGTATAAGACTTGATCTTATTACTTATAAAAACATCAAGTCTTATAGAATCATCAGCTGTCAGTTTCTTGATCCCGCTTACCATATCTTGTCCACCTTCTTAGGAAGGAAAAGCATTATTGCTATCAGCATAATGGTTCCGAGTACCGCACAAATATCAGCTATATTAAAGATTGGGAATGTATAACTGCCAAAATCAAACCTTATAAAATCCACTACATAATGGAGTCTGAAACGGTCGATAAGGTTGCCGACTGCCCCTGAAAACAGTAATGTAAAGGAACAAGCAACCAGATATTCTTTAAGCTTCAATGCTTTGATCAATAATACAAACACGATTATCGCAAGTATCGTCGAGAAACCCGTCAAAAGATAGATTCCCCAGGATTTGTCAGCAAGGAACGAGAATGCACTTCCGGTGTTCTGCGTATAATAAAAGCTGAAGAAATCATTGATAATATAAGTTCCTGTATGAAGTTCATAAGTACGAACAACAAGAATCTTGGTAAGCTGGTCCAAGAATATAAGAATCGAGGATAACAATAAAAAAAGTATTGTTCCCTTGTATTTATTCATATTCGATAAATCTCCTGAATTCAGTACATTTACCCTCGATATCAATCTGCGCGATTACCCCGTTGATCATAGCGGGACCTTCAGCAGGTTCATATCTTGCGGGCATCTTATCCCTTAATCTTTTTAATGAGATATCTATATCCATACCGAGGACCGAATCAACAGTTCCCGTCATACCGGCATCGGTAATATAACCGGTTCCGCCTTTAAGTATCCTGGAATCTGCTGTCTGTACATGAGTATGGGTTCCTATAACTGCGGATACTCTTCCTGCAAGATGGTAGCCCATGGCACAGTTCTCACTTGTTGTCTCGCAATGAAAATCCACAAGAACAGATCTTATTCCCATGTCATTTATCTTCGCGATAAGTTCGTCAGCACATGAAAAAGGATCATTAGCACACGGGAGCATATTTACCTGTCCCAAAAGATTGATAACAGCTAATTTCTCACCATTCTTCTCGACTACAACAATATCCTTACCGGGCCAGGTGGCACTTACATTGGCAGGTTTAACCACATAATCGAGCTTATCAATCTTGCTTAGGAAATCGTAACTCGAGAAAGAATGGTTGCCCAAAGTAACAACATCAGCACCGGCTGACTTAAGTTCGGCGCATATCTTCTCACTGCATCCCAAGCCGTGTGCGCTGTTTTCAGCATTGATAACACACACATCGATCCTGTTATCAGATAAAAAGCCGGGAAGGATGGCCTTAATGGCCCTCCTCCCCGAACTTCCAACAACGTCACCTACGAAACAGAGTCTCAAAACTCGATTCTTCTCCCCTTGCGGTCAGAACCATCGTCATCACCATGATCGTTCTTTCTGTTTCTGTTTCCGTTAAAACCACCGTTTCTTCTCTCACGGTTAGGTCTGTTCTCACGTCTTCTGGGCTCCTCTTCAACATAGCCTTCAGGCTTGGGGAGGCAATCACGTACGGAAAGATTGAGTCTTCCCTGATTATCGATCTCGATAAGCTTTACGTGAACCTGATCACCTTCGTGGAGAACATCCTCTACCTTGTCAACTCTGTTCCAGGCAAGCTTGGAGATGTGGACAAGACCTTCCTTACCGGGAAGGAACTCAACGAATGCACCGAAGTCCATAAGTCTTGTAACAACACCGTCGAACTCCTCACCTACTTCAGGATCAGCAATGATACCGTTAATGATCTTCTGAGCCTTATCAGCAGCCTCCATATCAGGAGTTGAGATATAAAGCTTACCTGAATCCTCGATGTTAATATCAGCGCCGGTATCAGCAATAATCTTGTTGATAACCTTTCCGCCGGAACCGATTACATCACGGATCTTGTCAACAGGGATCTGCATGGAGATGATCCTGGGAGCATACTTGCTAAGCTCTGTACGGGGTGCAGGAATGCAAGGAAGAATAACATCATTGATAATCTGAAGTCTTCCCTTGTGTGTCATCTCAAATGCCTGCTTGATAATATCGAGTGAAAGTCCCTCAACCTTGATATCAACCTGGATTGAGGTGATACCTTCTGTAGTACCTGCAACCTTGAAGTCCATATCACCGAAGAAGTCCTCGATACCCTGGATATCCATGAATACGAGGAAATCATTATCATCCTCTTCGTTAACGATAAGTCCGGAAGAGATACCTGCAACAGGTCTCTTGATCGGTACGCCTGCAGCCATCAAAGAAAGTGTGGAACCGCAGACAGAACCCTGTGAAGTGGAACCGTTACTCATTGTGATCTCAGAAACTGTTCTGATTGCATAAGGGAACTCTTCCTCTGAAGGAAGAACAGGGATCAATGATCTCTCAGCGAGAGCACCGTGACCAATCTCTCTTCTTCCGGGAGATCTTGAGGGCTTAGCCTCACCTGTGGAGTAACCGGGCATATTATAGTGATGGATATATCTCTTACTCGTCTGCTCATCGATACCTTCGATCTTCTGAGCCTCAGCCAAAGGAGCAAGAGTACAGATGTTGAGAACCTGTGTCTGTCCTCTCTGGAAATAAGCAGAACCGTGAACTCTCGGGATTACATCAACAGCTGCAGACAAAGGTCTGATCTCATCAAGAGCTCTTCCGTCAACTCTCTTGTGTTCACGGAAAAGATAATCTCTTACAACCTTCTTCTCGAGCTTGTAAACTGCATCGCCTGCCCATGAAGAAAGACCTTCCTCCTTCTCCTCGAGCATAGCTGCGATCTCCTCCTGGAGTGCATCTACCTTAGCGTCTCTGTCTTCCTTATCAACTGCGAGGACAGCCTCACGCATCTTGTCCCATGCAAACTCTTTAACAGCAGCGAAGACCTCTTCAGGTACATCAGCTGACTCATAAGTGAACTTGGGCTTGCCGATCTCGGCAACAATACCGTTAATGAACTCGCAGATCTTCTTGATCTCCTCGTGACCTTCAGCGATAGCATTAAGCATAACATCATCAGGTACTTCGTTTGCACCGGCCTCAACCATGCAGATCTTGGAAAGAGTACCTGCCAAAGTAACATACATCTGGCTGATCTCTCTTTGCTCAAGTGTAGGGTTGATGATAGTCTTGCCGTCGATCAATCCGAGAACAACGCCGCCGACAGGTCCCTTCCACGGGATGTCTGAAATAGCAATTGCAATAGATGTACCGATCATTGCTGCAATCTCAGGTGAGCAATCAGGATCAACTGACATTACAAGGTTGTTTACAGATACATCATTACGAAGATCCTTAGGGAACAAAGGACGGATAGGTCTGTCGATTACACGTGATGTAAGGATAGCCTTCTCGCCGGGTCTTCCCTCTCTCTTAAGAAAACCGCCGGGGATCTTGCCTACTGCATACATCTTCTCCTCGAAGTCAACTGAGAGAGGGAAAAAGTCAATTCCTTCTCTGGGCTGCTTTGAAGCTGTAGCTGTTGAAAGAACGGTTGTATCACCATAAGAAACAAGTGCTGCACCGTTTGCAAACTGACCGATAAGACCTGTCTTAACAACAAAAGGTCTGCCGGCGATCTCAGTTCTGAAAATCTTCTCCATGAAGAATTCCTCCTAGAATAATTATTTGTGTTTGTAAGGAGGTAGCTCGTAGACTCGTGGCCCGACTGATTATTCGGACCACCAGTCTACACACTACTCTCCATAAAAAAACACGGCCTTATGAAAAGACCGTGTCTATTATATATAAATAAAAGGGTTTAGTCCACCCAGTCGACAGTAATCTGTTTAACTTCCTCTTTACCGTCTCTTTTCTTAAGGAACTCGGGAGCAACCTGCGGGAAAAGTGCACACAAAAGTACATCTTCCTCACTCTTTGCTATATCCTTAACACTTTCTCTTAAAGTATCCATCTCGTTAGCAAGAAGATCTGCGGGACGGCATGTTATAGGAGCTTCATCTCCTATGGCCATCTTTCTTATCTGCTCATTTACTTCACCCGGAAGTCTTCCGTAATCTCCGTGCAAAAGCATCTTGGATTCTTTGGTAAAGCTCTTGTATCTGCCCATCAAAACATTAAGAACTGCCTGTGAACCTACAATCTGGCTTGTAGGAGTAACGAGCGGCGGATATCCGAAGTCTTTACGTACAACAGGAACTTCAGCAAGAACCTCTTCATATCTGTCCTCCGCTCCTGCCTGCTTTAACTGTGACAAAAGATTGGAAAGCATTCCGCCAGGTACCTGATAGAGCAAAGTATTAGGATCAGTCCTTAATACCTTGGGGTTAAGAATACCCTCATCCTGCATCTTCTGCGCAACACCCTTGAAGTGATCTGCAGCCTTTGCCAATGACTTAAGATCAAGTCCTGTATCTCTGGGAGTACCCTTGAAGGCTGCCACCAAAGATTCGGTACAAGGCTGTGAGGTTCCGCCTGCAAGAGGACTTAAAGCTGTATCGATAATATCTACACCGGCCAAAGCAGCCGCATAATAGACCATCGAACCTGTACCTGTCGTGTTATGTGTATGAAGATGAATGGGAAGACTTACCTTCTGTTTAAGTTTGCTTACAAGAGAGTAGATCTCATTAGGAAGCAGAAGGTTAGCCATGTCTTTGATACATATAACATCCGCACCCATCTGTTCAAGCGTAACAGCCTGATTAATAAAATACTCCTCACTATGAACCGGGCTTGTTGTGTACGATAAAGCTGCTTCAACAGTCCCACCATACTTCTTCACACATTTCATAGCCATTTCCATATTACGGACATCATTAAGTGCATCGAAGATCCTGACAACATCAATTCCATTCTCGACTGACTTCCTGCAGAAGCTGTCAACAACGTCATCAGCATAATGACGGTAACCCAGAAGATTCTGTGCACGAAGAAGCATCTGAAGCTTCGTCTTCGGCATAGCTTTTCGAAGTATGCGAAGTCTTTCCCACGGATCCTCGTTAAGGAATCTCATGCACGCATCGAAAGTGGCACCGCCCCAGCATTCGATAGACCAGTAACCCATGTTATCCAGAATTTCACAAGCAGGAAGCATATCCTCGAGTTTCATTCTGGTAGCAGCCTGGGACTGGTGCGCATCACGAAGGATGGTATCAGTTATCCAAAGCTTTTTGTCAGGCATTGTAAGCATATCTTACTCCACCTCGAACAAGGCATCGTCTTTTGCAACAGACTGACCTGCTTCGACAAAGATAGACTTGATAACTCCGTCCTTAGGAGCTGTTATGTCATTTTCCATCTTCATGGCTTCAAGGATTATGACAGAATCACCGGCCTTAACAGCATCACCTTGTTTAACAATAACCTTAAGGATTGTGCCTGGCATAGGACTGATGACTGAACCTGCTGTTGCAGCTACAGGACTTGCAGCCTTCTTTGAAGGAGCAGGCGCCTTAGTGTTCTTAACAACAGGAGCCGGTGCAACGGGTGTTGAACCATCAGCAAGTTCAACCTCCATCTCATACTCTTTACCATTCATTTTGATCTTATACTTACTCATTTAAACTCCCCCCAACTGATACTTTACATAGTCAATATTGTTGTCATCTATATACTTAGCAAGACCGCTCTTATGCACTTCGTGGAATCCTCTTATGCGAAGGTTCTTAACATCCGTACCGAGCTTAAAAGCAACACATGCGGCAGCCATAGCAACAATCTGATCATCACTTAATTCTTCAAACATACGATCCTCCTTAAAGCGGGATATTGCCGTGCTTCTTATAAGGCATTAAAGGTTCATCTTTATACTCAAGAAGCTCCAAAGCAGATGCTATCTTCGCCCTGGTTTCCTCAGGTCTTATAACTTCATCGATATAGCCGCGCTCAGCAGCTACATAAGGGTTCATGAACTTATCGTTATATTCATCAATAAGCTCTGCCCTCTTTGCGTCCTTATCTTCTGATGCTTCAATTGCTTTTCTTCCTATAATTGAAACAGCACCGGAAGCACCCATAACTGCAATCTCTGCTATAGGCCAGGCATAGACGATATCTGCTGCAAGACCTTTTGAATTCATGGCGATGTAAGCACCGCCGTAAGCCTTACGCATAATAACGGAAACCTTGGGCACGGTAGCCTCAGAGTATGCATAGAGCATTTTCGCGCCGTGACGGATAATACCGCCGTGCTCCTGTGTTCTGCCCGGCATAAAAGCAGGAACGTCAATGAGAGTTAAAAGCGGTATATTAAAGCAATCGCAGAAACGGATAAAACGAGCCGCCTTATCGGAAGAGTCAATCTCGAGTGATCCTGCAATATAATTACTCTGATTAGCAACGATACCAACAGTCTTGCCGTCAATTCTTGCAAAACCGACAACAATATTCTTTGCAAAATCCTGCTGGACTTCCATGAAGGAGTCAAGATCAACGATCGTGTTGATTACATCCTTTACATCATAAGCAACACGTGAATCAGAAGGAACGATTTCAGAAAGAGAAGCAGATTCGTCAACTATTGTTCCGGGTACTTCCATAGAGTAATCATCGTTGTTCTGAGGAAGATATCCGATAAGCTGTCTTACACCATTAAGGCAGGACAGGTCATCGTCATAAACGAAGTGTGCCACACCTGATGTACCTGCATGGACTTCTGCTCCGCCTAAGTCTTTTGCAGAGATCTCTTCACCTGTTACTGATTTAACAACGGCAGGACCTGTGATGTACATCTGGGATGTCTCGCGTGTCATGAAGATATAGTCACAGATTGCAGGAGAATAACATGCTCCGCCTGCACAAGGTCCCATAATAACTGATATCTGCGGAATAACACCGGATGCCATAGTATTTCTATAGAAGATATCACCATAGCCTGATAAAGAATCGATTCCTTCCTCGATCCTTGCTCCGCCGGAATCATTTACAGAGATGAACGGTACCTTGAGTTTCATAGCAAGATCCATAGCTTTAACTATCTTTTGGGCATGAACTTCGCCTAACGAACCGCCGTTAACGGTAAAGTCCTGGCTTGAAGCAACAGCTGTTCTTCCGTGTATCTTGCCGTAACCGGTTATGACACCGTCTCCCGGAAGCCTCTTCTTATCCATACCGAATTCTGTAGCTCTGGATGTCATCATGTCATTAAGTTCCATGAATGTACCATCATCGAAAAGAGCTTCCATTCTCTCTCTTGCCGTCAGCTTTCCGCTGTTGTGTTGTTTTTCAACCCTTGCTTCGCCGCCGGCCTTAGCAACCTGATCTCTTTTACGGTCAAGACGCTCGAGAGATTTTAACCATTTTTCATCCATACTCTACATTTCCTTTGATTATCAAAGTATTTCTGCAATTATTATTACACAGTAGAAAAAATATGCAAGACCATTGTGATAAAATCAGTATATGATGACGTTTGAAGTGCTTGATCAGTATAAAAATTACATGCTTGCCGTATTAGGCAGATCTGAACTTACTGTGAAAGAATACTACTACGATATCGTCAATTTCTTCCGCTTTTGGAAACGTGATAAAGGACTTGTTCCCAAGGACACTCCCCTCGATGAGATAGATGTATCTGATATTACTGTTAAGCAAATAAACAAAGTTACTTCAGATGACATTCTGGTTTTCCTTATCTATCTTGGGCGCGAGAAGAAACAGTCTAATTCCACAAGAGCCAGACACATAGCGTCTTTGAAGAGTTTTTTCAAATACTGTCATTCAAAAAAACATCTGATCGATGAGAACCCTGCTTATGATATTGAAACTCCCAAGATAGGAAAAAGACTGCCTAAGTATTTGACACTTGAACAGAGCCGTAAACTGCTTGAAGCTGCATATGAATCTCCTGCCCAATCTAATGAGCGTGATTACTGTATGCTTACACTCTTCCTTAACTGCGGTATGCGTCTGTCGGAATTAAGAGGTATCGATCTTGATCATATCCATGACTCGGTCCTGACTGTTATTGGTAAAGGAAATAAAGAACGTACTATCTACCTTAACAAAGCCTGTCTCGATGCTATTGCAGACTGGCTTCCACAAAGGGCGAAGATAAACATTAAACCTTCAGCTTCGAAGGCCTTGTTTGTCAGCAAAAGAGGAACAAGAATATCCGATGATATGATTCAGATAGTTATCAAGAACCTTCTTATGCAGGCAGGTATTGATACACGTGTTTACTCAGTCCATAAATTGAGACATACAGCAGCTACATTGATGTACAAATATGGTCATGTGGATATAAGAAACCTTCAGATGATTCTCGGACATCAAAGTGTCTCAACCACACAGATATATACACACGTAGATGAGGAGCAGCTGCGCGAGGCTGTGGACAGCAATCCGCTTGCAAGCTTTAATCCCGATAACAAATCCAAGGAGGATTAATTATGAAGATCGCTTTCTTTGATACAAAGAGTTATGACATTGAAGTCTTTGAGCCTAAGCTTAAGCAGTCAAAAATCAGATATAAATTCTATGACACAAGGCTTAATGAAGATTGTGTAGTCCTTGCAAAAGGCTGTGATGCGGTTTGTGTATTCGTTAACGATGTCGTTAACAAAGACGTTATAGATCAATTGTCTGAATACGGCGTTAAGATAATCGCTTTGAGATGCGCAGGCTTCAATAATGTTGATTATAAGTATGCTGCACAGAAAGGAATAACTGTTGTACGCGTACCTGCATACTCCCCTTATGCTGTTGCCGAGCATGCAATGTCTCTTCTTCTTACATCAACCCGTAAGATTCATAAAGCATATATCAGAACACGTGATTTTAATTTCTCCTTGCAAGGACTGACAGGATTTGATCTTCACGGTAAAACTGTCGGCGTAATCGGTACAGGTAAGATCGGTAAAGTCTTCATCGATATCTGTAAAGGATTCGGTATGAAAGTACTTGCATACGATAAGTTCCCTGCTGACATTCCGGATGTTGAATACAAGACATTGGATGAGGTTTACCGTGAATCTGATATCTTATCTTTCCATTGCCCTTTGACCGATGATACAAGACATATGTTTAATCTTGGAACACTCGGTAAGATAAAACCCGGTGTTGTAATCATCAACACTTCAAGAGGAGCTCTTACTGATGCTGATGCCCTGTTAGAAGGAATTAAAACCAAGAAGATCGGAGCCGCCTGCCTCGATGTATATGAGGAGGAATCAGGATACTTCTATGAAGATCTTTCAGACAGCATAATAGATGACGATACGTTGAGCAGGCTTATATCCATGCCCAACGTTATCGTCACCTCTCACCAGGCTTTTCTTACCAAAGAAGCTTTGCAGAATATTGCTGAAACAACAATAGATAATGTGCTGACTATAGATTCAGGTAAAGAATGCCCTAATATTGTTATCTGATGATCAACCGTTATATGTACCGATGAACATAGGATTCATAGTCTCAGTATCAACTATCGCGTAAGCGAACGGTCTGTTGCAGTATACATATCTGGCTTCATTTATTACACCGGGCGCCACCGCTGCATCTTCCATTACAATAGTAGTGGCAGCTGCGGCTCTTGTTCCTTCACGGTCGAGTTCAATATGCGTATTATGAAGCACCTGACTGATGAATATATTATTACCGCTGTCAGCCACACCGATTCCGGTAAAATCAGCAAGATTCTCATCAAAGGCATCCACAACACCTAAAGATATAAGTGCATCAGCAAGACTCGTATCATAGTCATAATCAAACTCTGGAATCTGTGTATATACGTCATACTCAGAAGTCTTGCTGGCGATAAAACTGTTATAGTCATCAACAGTAAAATCAGCAAGGAATTCGTTAGCACTTATGCTTTCATCTACGGGAAGCATTACAAGCAAAGCATACTCTCCACCTGCGTATTCTTTGATAAATCCTGTGGCAACATCATTCTCGAAATAGTATTCAGAACCGTCACAGAGCATATCAACATCGATCTCATCTCCTGTTGATGTGGTGAAAGTCATTTCATTAACCTGCCAATCCTCATAAGACTGTTCCCATTCTCCTTCAAATGCAATTGCATTAACGAGAACAGCAACAGTATTAGGACTTAAATCGTCCAAAACATGATCGATCATTCCGCTAGTATGATCATCGATCCAGGAATTAATCTCATTAACAGTCTCAGCACTGAATTCCTCAGCGACAGCCTCAGAATCAAAGTTATCTTCTATATATTCCTGATACTCGGGATTAAGACCGGATGACATTCTTAACTGATTAGTCCATACAGAATTTGCACAATTGAAGGAAACACCTTCAGATGAATTAATACGATCCATCATACCAGCTGCGAAGGCCTGTTGTTCAAGAGGATCAGCCCCTTCTGAAAACAAATCAGTAATCTGAGTCAAAGTGTCACCATTAGAACCTGCTGAAGCCAAATCCATAGCAAACATTATAGATGCAGGAGACACCATTACATTCCTGTCGGAATCCTCCGCGGAAAGGACCTGTGCTATAAGACGGAATGAATAATCGTTATAATCCGAATTAAAATCATCCTCATTAAAAGAACATCTTTCAAGATCTTCATAGTCAATGCTTGTATTAAACAGATCAGGATCTGTCGGATACTGTTCTCCATCAGGTTTAACCTGACTGCACCCTGAAGCAAGAAGCATTGAAGCGATAACTGTAGTTGATAGAATTTTGGTAATGTTTTTCATAGTTTTTACCCTCCTGCCCATTAAGACGGAAAGAAAAATAATCAGGTCACAATAAAATCATCCTCTGGTTGCAGAAGGTTCAGAAGGAGTTGTCTCGGCTATAATAGGAGCCAACGGATCATCAACCGGTTGATCAATTGAAGGTTCAACATCCTGGGGAGCTTCCTCATCCCCCGGAGTTGCAGTTACTTCATATTGAACATTAAGCGGATAATAATCCAATACAGCTACATATTTATTCTGAAGATCTACCGATTCAAACATATCACCCGCTGCAGGATTTGATCCGTTTCTGGTAATAAGATTAATAGAAAGAGAACTTACGACCCAAATGATTACAGCCAGAAGAACAAGCTGTATAGCAAGCAAAGGAGTTATCGGGAAAACATCAAGAACCTTCTGTACGGCTTTTGACGGCTTGCCCTTCTTATTCTCGGAAGAAATAAATTCAGCTACTTTATAACCTGTCGAATCAAGCTTGGCGGTAATCTTCTCAAGCATCGAATTACGTGTATATTCATCCAATGTTCTTGGAGCAAAATACAGATTCTCAGGAAGAGGATACTTCTCAACTATCTCTTCGGCATTCTTAAGAAGAATATCACCGAATACATATACAACATCTTCTCCCCTGATAGAACTTCTCTGCTGGTAAGTCTCTATATAAGACTTAACAATAGCATTCTCTGTACGTGTAGTTTCCTTACATATACCGTATGTCGAAGAATAGACCATATCGACAGTACTGAGATAGAATGCATTGAAATTCTCACGGGTCAATTTCTCATTCCACATATCCATCGTTATAGCCTCCTTCCCCGATGTTTGTATCATCGGCAAGATCATCTATGAAGCTGTTTACATCAATAGACGGAGCTTCCACATTAGTAATAGCATCTACAGTATCCTCGCCCATTACTATCTGCTCAGGAGCATAAGGCATAGGAGGCATATTGGAATTATCTGTAGTCTTCTTATTCTTTCTTAAAGCAGGATCTTTCTCATCAAGCTGACCGGAGAAACGCGACATCGGATAGAGCGCACAAAGGATCATATAGATGACGGATGCACAGATAAAGACAAGCCTCATATCAAAGATATTGGCAAGAGCAAAAACAGGGACAGCCACTGCCATACCGGCTATGAAAGACATCTCTGAAGCTTTTCTCAAGTTATACTTAACTTTAAACCTTGAATTAGTTATAAGGTAAAGAACATACAGATAATAGAAATCATGAATGCCGAGCCCTAATCCGATAAGAGCTACCGATACTACAAGTATCTTGGCTGTAGGCAACAACGCAAATAAAGTAAGACCGAGTACTGAAGCAAATGAAGAAATGACAACTCTCGTTCTTGATGTAAGAGCATATGAAAATCTTTCTTTGATGATAAATCCGATAAACAGAGCAAAGAAAGCTGCTACAAGATAATAGAAAGATGTAGTCGCGAGAGATATGCCAACCTTATCAAGGAAGTTAGGTACAAATCCCAAAAGGAAGGCAAACATAATACCCATTGTAAAGTAAGTGGATGTAAGGAACCTTCCGGCATATTTATCGGAAGATAGCTCAAGCCACTTATTAACAGGGAAATAAGATTCCTTGACCGGCTGATTATCACGGATAAAGTAGATAATTCCAAGACAGGAAAGGATCATTATAGCTCCGCTTATAATGTTAACTATCAATAGACCGAATCTTTCAAAACAGATACCTGCGATAACGGAACCGACTGAAACACCGAGGAAATATCCTGCATACTGAATCTTGTGGATATTGCGGTCTGAGAATTCCTCATAACCGAGTCTTCCGGCGTTGATTCTGTAATCACGCATAATATCAAGTGACATTCCGTAAGCAAAACCTATAAACAGGAGTAAACCTAAAGTCAAAGGCATAATATCAACTATGCCTGCAACAAGGCTTAACATATAACCGACAGCTACGGTGATAATCAAGGCGATCTTACTTGTAAGCTTAAGCTTCAATTCTCTTCTTACAGCAGATCCGCCAAAGAAACCGGCCATATAAAGAACAAGGCCAAGAGCTATCAGCGCCTGTATTATCCATGAAGAAGAGGACATATCAGGCAATGACTTCTTAATGTATTCCGGAATGATAACAGGTATCATCGCAGCTCCCAGAGCACAGAAGAATGACAGGAAACTTATGGCTTCCGTACCATACATGATGATAACCGGAACATTTCCGGATATACCTCTGGATACTGTGGAAACAAACAGATTAAGCTGATAGATGATAATAGCCATTGCAATCGCAATCGATATGATCGTAAATATCCAGCTTAAAGACATTCCGTTTACTGTGGAAACATAATCATAATAAGGCATTCTGACTTCCAGGATACCGGCTACGGTATTCTCGGAAGAAATGATAGGTGCAATAGCGCACACATATTCAACACCGTTATCAGTTCTCTTCGTAAATGATTCATGCTGAAGTTCAAAGCAGTTGTTATACTCATCACCTACTCCGGACAGATAATATTGTTCGGTACCAACACTTTCAGATGTGGTACAAAGTCTTAAGAATGAGTTACCTGCTTTGGTATAAATATCAAAAATGTAATTCTTGTTATCATCGTAAGAATATACGGGTAACGGATATGTCATTCCTTCGTTGATCCTCGAATGACCAAGAGCCGTTGAACAGGAAACTGCCAGTGACTCCATTGCCTCTGCTCTCTCAGACTGGAGGATAACGGTATACGTATCTGTCAGGATATTACTCATTACGAGCAAAACTACAAGAACGATAACAAAACAGTATCCGATAGTCGCCGCGATACTGCGCTTTTCTTTTCTGCGTCTTATCTCAGCTGAATTACGGCTCATAGACGCTGTCCTCCCTTATTGCCCCTGTTAATAAACTTAGGTACAAGAAGCTGGATTATATAAACAAGTATCCCCGCACAAACCGTAATAATAACGGAAGTCAGGATCTTACCTTCAAAATCATTACCTACAGTCTTCAAACTGTTGAAGCTGCACTTATACTCGAATACTGCCACACATCTTCCTGAGGAATCGGCAACAGGAACGAGAATACTCTCAGAATTATTGGATTTAATAGTTGTAGGTTCGTTGCCGGCATTAAGCCATTCAGATATATCACGGCTAGCTACCTCAAATGATTCGGGAGGTTCTGCACCCTGATTAAGTAAAACTGAAAGCTTACCGTCAGAATAAAGGAAAAGACCATAACTTTCAGACGTATACTTAGTGGTAGCTGTATCAGCAAGCATCAGGGCAAGAACGTCATCATACTTAACCGCAGCATCCTGTGGAGCAGCAGCAATCTCATCTCCGTTCAATGTCCTTCTAACAACATCACAGACTGATTCAAGCTTTTTATCACTGATTTCTTTGAATTCGCCTTCAAACTGGAGTCTCATATGGTGAACAGCGAAAGAAACTGAAAGAACAGATAACAAAAGAGAAACGATGATAAGGATCATCGTCCTGACAAATCTGTTCAATACTTCTGCCTGACCGGCAGCCCTGTTCTCCATCCAAAAACCCTTCTTCTTAGAATTTCTTTATCATAATACTATTATATATTAAATATTCAAATTACAGACCGTTTACAAGTTCTCTGAACATATCCCCTCTGTGTTCAAAATGCCTGAAATGATCATAACTGGTCCCGATTGGCGACAAAATGACGATTTCACCGTCTTTTGCCATATCTTTAGCTATATTAAGAGCTTCTTTATATTTATTAAGCACAATTTCACGTGTTTCAGGGAATTCATAAACATCGCCCTCATGAGACTCAAGTTCTATAAGCTCATAAGTTCTTCCGCAAGCTTCCTTCTCAAGGATAGATTTAACAAAAGGAGCATTATTGCCGTACAGGACGATCCTGTCACAAACATTAAGGATAGCATCTCCAAGACCTGTATAGTCACACTTCTTATCAGCGCCTCCGCAGATGAGAACACCCTTGTTGCCTCGTGAAGCAAGAGCATTCATCGTATTAATCGTACGGTTGGGTGAAGTATCGATTGAAGAATTATAGTACTTAACCCCGTTAAGTTCCCTTATAAACTCGATTCTGTGGGCAACACCCTTAAAAGTCCTGGCAACCTTCTCAAATGCAACAGAAGATACATATCCTTCTACAGCAAGTGCAGCTGCAAGATAATTCTCAACATTATGCTTTCCCGGGATCAGGATATCATTCTCATTGATGAGCTTATTCCTGCCGTTTATATCCTCAATAACGAGATTTCCGTTATCATCGAGGAACGCCGTTGTCTTAAGTTTACTGCTGCCGCTCCTTTTCGCGACGGATTCATCAAGTGCAAAGAAGCAGACACTGCCTCTCGCAAGCTCCTTCATCTTGTAAGTGATATCGCATGCGCTGTTGAGGATTACCTTGCCGTAAGGAGCCTGATACTTGAAGATATTCGTCTTAGCGTCAATATACTCGTTATTGTCCTTATGGAAATCCAGATGATTGGGAGTAACATTAGTAACCACGGCTACATCTGCACTTGTAACACATTCGAGCAGCTGGAAAGAAGACAGTTCAAGAACCACCATATCTCCGGGATCAATACTCTCGATCTTATCAAGAAGCGGAGTGCCGATATTTCCCCCGGTCCAAACCTTGTACCCCTGTGCTTTAAGAAGCTCCGATATAAGAGTTGTAGTTGTAGTTTTACCGTCAGAGCCTGTAACCGCGAATATCCTGGCAGGACACAGATTCATAAACAATTCCATCTCTGTAGTCAGGATACTTCCATTATTCTTGGCAGCCTGTAATTCCGGTGCACTGAATCTCATCTTGGGAGTCTTAAATACATACTCGAATGATTCACTCATAAGCCTGTCAAGATAGTCCGCACCCAAAGACCAGGATATCTTGATTCCGTCAGATTCAAACTCAGCCTTTGTCTTCGATATAGAAGGATCATCTTCCGTGTGGATATCAAAAGCTGTGACATTAACCCCTAGAGAGTAAAGCCATCTAATAAGAGGCGTATTGGATATACCCACACCGATAACCGCTGCATTCTTACCCTTAATATCATTCTTAAAAGTCTCAAGCATAGTATTCATAATTTTTCCCTCTAATCATCAATATATGAAGCATAAAGCTTGCTGTAAAAGCCTTTATTCTTAAGCAATTCCTCGTGCTTGCCGACCTCACTGACCTTACCTTGCTCGATAACGACGATCTTATCAGCATCGATAATCGTAGAAAGTCTGTGCGCTATTATTATACCTGTTCTTCCTGCAAGTAATGCCTTAACCGCATTTCTTATCCTTACCTCTGTCAGGACGTCAACAGAAGAAGTTGCCTCATCCAGGATGAGAATCGAAGGATCGCGTACCATCGCTCTCGTAATGCTCAAAAGCTGTCTTTGTCCTTCGGAGATGTCATCTCTTCCCGAATCCATCACTTCATTGTACTTCAAAGGCAGTCTCTTGATAAACGAATCCGCACCGGTAACCAAAGCCGCCTTCATACATGTCTCATCATCAGCATCTGGGCGCCCGTATCTTATGTTATCAATGATCTTCCCGTCACGGAACCATGTATCCTGGCTGACAGTACCGATATAATTGCGGAGCGTATTGCGCGGTATATCGGCAATGTTAACATCATTGATGTAGATTGCACCCGAATCCGGCTCATAAAACCTCATAAGCAGGTTAATTATAGTTGTCTTACCGCAGCCCGTGGGTCCTACGAGCGCACATGAGCATCCAGGCTCCACAGTAAACGAGACATTCTTCAACACTGGCTTCCCCTTAACATAAGAGAAAGAAACCTCCTTAAACTCGATCTTGATCCCGTCATCTGCCCCTTCAAGCAAAGCCTCCCCCTTCTCGAAAAGGTTATCGCTAAGATCCTCCTCATCAAGGAAAGTGAATATCCTTTGCAGGCATGCGAAAGAATCTGACAATTCGGTATAAACTGAAGATAAGTCGTTAAAAGGCTTCATAAACTGATTTGCATACATTAGAAGTGAAGCAAGCTCACCGACAGTAAGTGAAACAGAAATAACCAGGAACGATCCTATCAGTGCAACAAACGCATATATAAGTGCGTTTATAAATCTCGTGGAAGGATTAGTTATAGATGAATAGAATGTCGCTTTTCCAGCTATCTTCCTGTATTTATCATTGATCTCATTAAACCGGTTCATAGTAAGATCAGAAGTTCCAAACACATAGTTAGTCTTAAAATTAGATGTCATCTCCTGGATATAAGATGTCTGTTTAGATCTGACCTGAGACTGCTCTTTAAACGAACCGTAAGACCTCTTAGCAATAAAATCTGAAACTATAAATGAGACCGGAGTAAATATCATTACAAACAAAGCAATCCTCCAGTCGATAAACAGCATTATCCCGAGAGTAAAGAATATTGCCGTAAGCCCGGAGAAGAACTGATTAAGGAACAATATAAGGCCGTCCCCTACTGTCTCACTGTCACTTATAAGCATACTTTGTACCGCACCGGTGCTGGTCGTATCAAGATAACTTACAGACACCTTGGATATCTTCCTGTATGCATCGTTACGGAGTTTCCTTACTGCCGCATAAGAAATACTGTTGTTGGTAACATTGAGCAAATACTGAAATAAAGATGCAATTGCGACCAAACCACAAATAATTACAATATTCTTCGTAAGAACCGCAAAATCAACAACCGGAGTAAAACTGTCTATGGCTTTTCCTGCAAAGTAAGGAATGAACATAGAGCATAGTGAATAAATAACGGCGCTTATAAAAGACAGCACTATATAACCTTGAGACGGAGAACCGCCTGTGTACTTCATAAACCTTTTAAGAAGAGTTCTCTTATTCATTGAGATCCTCCCCTTCCGACTGAAGCCTTATCAAGTCTTTATAAACCTGTGAGGTGCGGCAAAGTTCATTATGAGGAGCAAAAGCAGATATAACGCCGTCTTCAAGAAGCATTATCTTGTCACAGTTCTTAACACTTCTTATCTTCTGAGATATGAGAATGACCGTCGGTCTGTTCTTTATTGTTCTTAAATTAGACAGAAACTTCCTTTCTGTTACAGCATCAAGAGCGGAAGTTGAATCATCAAATATCAGCAATCCGGGGCGTCCTGCCAATGTACGGGCAATTCCTATTCTCTGTTTCTGCCCTCCTGACAATCCTGCACCGTTTGAACCGATCTCATAATCGATGCCTTCCTTTTTAGTTCCATAAACATCATCTGTTAAAGAGACTGTACAAGCCTCATCAATCGCTTGTCTGTCAACATTTCCTCTGCCAAGCGAGACATTATGAAGTATTGAACCCGTATACATGGAAGCTTTCTGCAAACAAATGCCGATACCGCTGCTTAGAGTGTCTTTTGAATATTCGTCAATAGATTCACCGTCTATGAGAACACTTCCTGATGTAGGTCTGTAAATGCCTGATGCCAATGCTGCAATAGTTGACTTACCCGAACCGGTCATACCGATAACACCAATTATCTGTCCGGGATCAACGCTGAAACTTATATTGTTAAGAACATTCTCTGAACTTCCCTCATATCCAAAACACACATTCTTAAACTCAAGTGAATGTGAACCGGATACATCATGCAAGACCTTCGTACCATGGGAATCATCTTCTTTAAGATCAAGAACAGCTTCAGCTCTTCCTGCACAAGCCACTGCACGGCTGACAGTGATAATAAGATTTGCTAACTTGATAAGTTCAACCAGTATCTGCGACATGTAGTTATATAAAGCAACAACCTGTCCTTGAGACAATCTTCCAACACTGACATTAACTCCGCCTCTATAGATGAGAAGACAAATAGAGGCATTAATAATCAGAAATGTCAGAGGATTAAGATAAGAAGATACCTTAGCAGCTGCCTTTTGAAACATATAAAGCCGGAAAGACTCATCCATGAATTCTTTGTAGTCATCTCCGGACCTGTTAAATCCGCGTATTACACGTACACCCTGCAAGCCGTTATCAGCATGACCTGCAACCACATCAAGGGCTTCCCTGGACTTCTTATAAGCAGGGATCGCTGATCTCATGTTAAGAGCGACGACTATACCAAGTAATAAAACTGCACTTACAAAGATCAGGGCTAATCTGACGCTGATCGTGAACGCCATTATTACGGCACCAAAAACAATGAACGGAGATCTCAGAAGAAGTCTTAAGAACAGGTTAATACCGCTTTGGATCTGATTAACATCTGATGTAAGACCGGTTACTATCTTGGATGAACCAAGCTTCTCATATTCGGTAACAGACAGCCTCTGTATCTTGTTAAAAAGATCGCGGCGAAGATCACTCGATATATCACATGCTACAGTGGCAGCAAAGTACTGGGCCATGATAGCACTTACAAATCCTACCACCGCAAAAACAAGGAGCAGTAATACCCTGTTTCTTATATATACAGAATCAGAAGCAGGTATTCCCTTGTCGATTATATCGGCAATTACAAGCGGTACGATAAGCTCAAATACCGCTTCAGACAGTTTAAAAAGTGGACTTAATACCGACCTTAGTCTGTAATTACGGAAATACTTAAGTACCCTGAACATTAATACTGATCACGCCAGTTCCGGCAAGAGTTCTGCACACTTCTTAACTGTTTCTTCGTAATCAATAGTGGTGTATTCACCGTTCTCGTATAGGATCTTACCGTTTATCATCGTCATCTTAACGCATGAATTATCAGCACTGTAAATGATATTGTTTACGATATTATTCTCAGGCTGCATGCAAGGCTTGCTCATATCGATCATGATAATATCAGCATTCTTACCTACCGCAAGAACATCAGAATCTGTAATACCCATACATAGAGCTCCTCCGGTAGTTCCCGCCTTAAGGATCTTAAACGGATTTACTGAAGCAGCATTATTTGTCTCGATATTTGAAAGAACAGTATTAAGATACATCTCACGGAACATTGAAAGACTGTTATTGGATCCGGCTCCGTCTGTACCTACGGCAATCTTCATATCATTATCAACAAAATCATGAACAGGGGTTATACCGCTTGCAAGCTTAAGATTCGAACAAGCATTAAATACACACCAAAGACCTTTCTTGATAAACAGATCTCTGTCCTTATCATCAAACCATACGCAGTGGAATCCGCCGCCGCCATAGTCGTAGATTCCAAGTCTTTCAAACAAGAAAGGAGGCGTCATTCCATAACGCTGTCTGCATCCTTCAACCTCAGAAGCGGTCTCTGAAATGTGAGCAAAAACCGGTGCCTGATACTTATGGGAAAGACCTGAGATTATCTCAAGATTATTTCTGTTTGTAGTGTATTCAGCATGAAATCCGTAAATAAACGATACGAGCGGATCATAAGAATTCAATGCATGATAATACTCTTCGAGTTCATCTATTCCGCCATAATCATTGGCAGCACCGCAGAAAACATATCTGAAGCCGGTCTCAACAGCAGCTTTCGCAGAGGCTTCTTTATGGAAATACATATCAAAACATGACGTGGTACCGCCCGCAAGGTAATCAGCGAAAGCAAGCTTGGTGAACCAATACACATGATCCGGAGTAAGCTTTGCCTCACGGGGGAATATTGCCTTCATAAGCCAGTCATTAAGATTGTATTTATCTGCTAAAGATCTCGCGAACGTCATAGCTGAATGTGTATGAGCATTCTTAAGACCCGGCATAAGAAGATTGCCGTTACAATCTATCTGACGGTCAAACGGCTTGTCAGATTCTTTGGAATCGCCAATATATTCGATGGTCTTACCATTCGTCCAAAGTTCTCCCTTTATGACCGAATCTGACTCCATCGTAAGTATTCTTGCATTGTAGAAACGAATTCTCATAAAAAACCTCAGATATTCTCGATAAATGCCTTATATGCAAGATAGGTATAATAAAGATCAATCTTGGAGATTACTTCATAAGGTGCATGCATAGACCAGACAGGAACGCCTGCATCAATAACGGACATACCGTACTTAGCCATATAAGCCGAGATAGTTCCACCGCCGCCGGCATCGATCTTACCAAGTTCTCCGGTCTGCCAGGGAATACTGTTTGCTTCAAATACACGTGTTATCTCAGCTACAAAATCACCTGTTGCTTCATTAGTACCTGATTTACCTCTTGCACCTGTATACTTCTCAAGCTTAAGACCATGAGACATGAATGCAGTATTACGCTTCTCATAAACACTGGCATACTTAGGATCATAAGCAGTCGTAACATCTGTGGAAAGCATCTTTGAAGCAGCAATAACCTTACGGTAAGAAAGCATATCCAAAGAACCGTTACCGCACTTGGCTACTATCTCCATAAGGAAATTCTCATAAAGAACTGACTGAGCTCCGGAATTGGCATAGGAACCAATCTCTTCCTTATCTGTAAGCATGGTTACACAAGTCTTATCAGGCTTCTCCTGTTCAAGCAAGGCCATAAGAGCGGGATATGCACAAACCTTATCATCATGTCCGTAACCGCCGATATAGGCTCTGTCAAATCCGATATCGCGGGCCTTTGCAGCAGGAACAACCTCAAGTTCACCCGTTACAAAATCTTTCTCCACAATTCCATACTTATCGTTAAGGAACTTCAGTACAGCCGCCTTATAAGGTTCAGAATACGAATCTTCGCCTTTCTTCTTCTTGATAGGCATACCGCCGACTACGATATTAAGATCTTCTGCAGGTATAAAATCTCCGGCACGCTTATTCATCTGGTCACCACCGAGATGAGGAAGAAGATCCGTTATATAGAATACCGGATCGGACTCATCCTCACCGATACTTACAGTATGCTTAACACCGTCAGATGTATAAATAACACCATGTAAAGCAAGAGGAAGAGTCATCCACTGGTACTTCTTGATACCGCCGTAATAATGAGTCTTAAAATAAACTGTCTCATTATCCTCAAATACGGGATTCGGCTTAAGATCAAGTCTCGGAGAATCAATATGGGCACCAAGTATATTAAGTCCTTCGCTGACAGGCTTCTTACCTATAACAGCAAGTATCAGTCCTTTATCTTTAATACTTGCAAAGACCTTATCACCGGCCTTTAATGACTTCTTACTCTCGATATCCTTAAATCCAAGAGCCGTAGCCGCTTCTATACTGTTTGCTGTAAACTCACGCTCTGTCTTACTCTTATCAAGGAAAGACTTGTAATCTTCAGCAAAAGCCATACAAGCATCATAATCACCCTTGCTTATGCCGTCATAAAGATTAGGATACTCCGCGAAAAGCTCCTTCTTACTCTTACCACTCTTCTTGTTAGCCATATTATGCCTTTCTAATACTTATACTCCGGGAACTGCCTGAGATTCAGCTACAGGTGCTGCAGCTGCGTCAGAAGGAATTGCTGCAGAACCGTCGTCAGGAGCCTGACCGGGATTAGCATCAGGAACAAACTGCTCACTTGAATTAGGATCAACAGCCGGAGCCACAGGAGCATCCGCTGCAACCTGAGGATTCTCAGGAGATAAACCCGCAGTAATAATATATCCTGTAGCACCAGTTGAGGTGGAAATCTTTGTAAAAGATCCTTCAACACCTTGAACAGTAACTATATCACCTGCATTAAGTGTTCCTGTAACAGTAGATTCTGAAGCATCAGCATACATAGAAGTATTATCGTTAATTACATACATAACAACAGCTTCACTGTCTTCATTAGTAGTTGTTTTATCTAACGCACCCTTCATTTTGAATACTGCAAACAAAGAACCAAAGCCGATTGCGGCAAAAACAACAAACAATACGACTGTTCTGATTATCGTCTTAACAACAGGATTTCCCGGACCCTTAGAAGATGTCTTCTTACCTGACTTCTTCTTCGAAGACGGCTGAGCTGCTCCCCTGTTAAATACAGTAGTTTCACTATCATCATCAAAACTGTCGTATGTCTGTGAGACCTTTGATGCCTTAGATGCAGAATAATCAACAGCCGATACAGGCGTATGGGCCTGCGTTGCAGAACTATCTACAAACGGATCATTAAACTCGGAATAAGGAAGTTCTTCCTCTTCAAGATCATCATTATTGTTATTAAGAACAGCATCACCGGGAAGGATCAAAGTAGATTCGATATCAATCAAAGCAACAGAAAGACCGAACTTAACTCCGATATTTCCTGCTGTTGTGATAATCTCATGAGCCTTTGCCTCTGTTGACATCTCCTTAATAAGAACAGCATTTCTGTTTCTTGCTGGCATAAACTTGGAAATACCGATACCCATAAGACAGAGACTGTCTTTATCCTTAAGCTTAAGATGAACCTTCTTATCAGGCATTATCTGTCCGTCCTGAGGCATCTTGCCAAGATACTGGGTAAGAGAGAATCTCTCAGGATGATTATTCTCTTCTGCAGGAGATATAGCACCCATCTGAACATATCTGTGCGCTACTGTCTGCTCTTCAGTCAAAGCCATGATCTTACCGTCTCTGATAAGAACAGCTTTGGTATTACCGATATGAATGATCCTTAAAGTATCACCCTCGATAACCGCCATCGTCATAGAAGTACGCAGCGGCTGACCACCGTGAGATACGATAAAGTTGCAAACATGTGTGTTAAGTGAACTTACAACAAGATTAGAAAATGAATCAAAATCCAAAACAGGCTGTCCCTGAGCATTGGATACAATCTTTGAAAGCTGTTCATTAAGTTCAATGTTGAGAAGTGCTGCATTTGTATCTGCACCCTGAGTTGAAAACATCGCAACAACCTGGATAGGCGATGTGGATCTGGCGGTCCTTACAAACTCGCCGGGGAATTCTGCCATTGTTCTGTAAAGTGTATGGAAGAAAATATTCTCCTGTGGTTGATTAGGAACAAGGTTAGTCTCAAGAATACATGTAGAAACTGTCTTACTCATTTTAAACTCCAATTAGTAAATGTCTAAGTCTGAAACAATCAAACTCATACTATTATATATATAAATACCCGTTCCGACCATAAGTCAAAACGGGTATTTTTAAAAATTTTTAGTTAAAACCTTAATTTATGCCGTAAATCCGCCTGCATTAGAAGAAATTGTAGTGCTTCCTTCCATATCGCTGTCTACGATACAAATATAGGAACGGCCGCGGTTAACCTGAACCTCAGTACCATTCTCATTATAGATTGTAATAGGAGAATTCGGACCGGGCTTGCTCCATGTAATAGGGATGATTCTTCCCTGTGAAACATACCAGCCTTCGCCGCCATCCTCAAGATAAGCATCGATAGTAGTATCACCGTGAGGCTGGATATTAGCATAAAGAACAAATACATTTGTAAATGCAATCTGTGTTCCTGTAGTCTCATCAATCTGAGGATTGCCGTACTGAGACTTGCTGTAAAGACCTGTTGTAGGATCATATGTGAACAATGCATCAGGGTTTGTAGCTGAGAAATAAACATTGATCTGGTCACAAGGATCACCTGCTGCAATATCAACAGAGTTATCAGGTACGAAGTTAAATAATCTCTCATTACGTGTATCTGTCATGGAGATCTCGTTATACTCGATAGCCTCAAGAATATGTCTGCCATCGGAAACAGCTGTATGCTCGATAGCTCTCTGAGACTTCCATGTAGCATCTCTCCAGAAGAACAAACCAGCAGGAAGTTCTACATAACCATCAGCATAGTTAGATGAGCTGTAAACACCGGCACTGCAGGAGTTACCGTCAATGTGATCGATTCCATACTGTGAAATGTGATCAGGAACTCTTGCATTACGGCCGAAGTGAATGAATACAGAGTTTGTACCTGCAGCAAGATCTGTAGAAAGAATTCTTGCAGATCTCAAGGAACCGATCTCAGGGATTGTATTTACATCAGCAAACAAAGCAAGAAGTCTTGTCTGTCCACCCTCTGTCTGATACTCATAGATAGTATCAGCAGCTGAGATACCTCTCTGAGGCTGAGCAGCGTGGCTGTTATTAATAACAACTGCAACTGAACGCTGACCAACATTAGCAGGATCCATATCCTGAAGACCTGTAATAGGATTTACAGCCAAAGGATTGGAAGGATCATACAGAGCATCGCCGGATGCTACAGGAGCCTGTGTCTCTACAGGCTGTGTTTCAACAACAGCAGCAGATGACTGAGTTACCATAACTGTTTCCTGTACTGAAGGTGTAGTGTCTTCAGCAGTCTTTGCACAAGCTCCTACGAAAGGAACTGATATGGCAGCTGACAAAACTGCTGCCGCAATCTTCTTAGAATTCATATTTTTTACCTCGCATAAATGTAGAGATTAATTATAAACATAAAAATTATAGCATTATGAAAAATTTCTAATGTTGAGGCTTTGTTACAAGAATATGTTATTACAAAGCGATATTTTTGAGCATATTACTTTATTGCAGGTCATCGTATTCTTCGTATGTTAATGCATAATCCGATCCCTTCGTCATTGATTCAAGAATAATATAAGAAACACAATTGATCCTTATCTGAAGTTGATCCCCCTCTTCACTCACCAAAAATGTATCGAGTGTTTGCATGGAATCAAGCGGAGTTCCTCTTACCATTCCCCCGAATTCCTGAAGATTAAGGTTCTTACTGTCCTTCATCTCCTCCATCGTATTGAAGAAATAGTCTCCGCTGTCAAAATAAACAATAGGTATATTCATCTCATCAAACGGAACATAATCCGACTTATTGGCTGATACTTCACGATAGATATCATCAAACGAATCTCCATTAAGATCAGTAATTACACCTGACTCATTGTAATAAAGACTGAAACCATACTGCGTGTACAGCAAACTCTCATATGTGACATCATAAGCCTGATACAGCTTTCTTCTCATCTGATACTTCTGGGACATATTAAGTGAATTGTAACCTGCCGAAGCATAGACCTTGTCACCTCCATATATACTGTCAATACAGTACATACAGTCAATCGAGGATGATACCTCTTCAGTAAGTGAAGACACAAAAGCCCTTGCTCCCGCATAGTTATCATTCCCTGCACCAAAAGCAACAATGATGACATCAAAAGCCAGATTCTCATATGAGGATATGTTTTTGGCTATGGTAAGCAAACATCCTATACCTGACGCATTATCGGAAATACCGTCATAACCGTAAGATGGATCCACCTGGGATGCTGAGAATGAATCATCATAATGTGCCCCGATGATAATGGTTCTCCTTGTCTCATTCGGATTACCATACTCATCCATAGTAACGAATCCCTTACCGGAAACAGTAACAATATAATTAGATGATGTACCGCCATAAAGATTAGTAAAATCCTGCCTGGATACTTCATATCCCAATTCTTCAAACTTAGATCTGATATATTCCCCTGCCTGAGCTTCTTCGGCCGAATATGCAGGCCTGTAAGGATACAAAGTCGCAAGTTCACGGGCTATATCGGCACCATAAGAACCGTAATCCGCCTGAAGCGCTGAAGCATCACCATCGTCCGAACAGGAAGCAACAGGAATGATAAAACATAACAATGCAAGCAATAAAGCTAATGCCTTAACAGATCTTCTCATGACTTTACTCCTTCGTTATCTGAATCAATCACAAGAAGTCTTTTACACAATATCTGCTCTGCTTCCTCTATTGTTACCTTCTTAACCATCCAGCGTTTATTCTCTTCATTCGTCATATCAACCAACTCTACCATCTGTCCCGAACTCCGGGAAAGATTCTCCTTAATAATCTTCATAATCGATTTTGTCGAAACACCGTCAAGCTTAGTGGGTAAACCGAGCATTCCGTAAATCTTTGCAAGCGGTTCTCTAATTTTGGAATCCACACAACAGTATAAGCTTAACGCAAGGGCCTCTCCTTCGGAATAGTTCATAAAACGGAAATACCCTTCAATAGCTGAAGCAATCTCGTTTCCAAGAGTTAAAAGCTTCGGTGAAGCTGAACTGACACTATTGCGTATCGAATATACATGGTTAAGAAATTCCCTGTTATTCTTCTTGCCGACAAGTTCAAGAAGCAGGTTAAGGTCAGCAAGCACAGCCAATCTTACGATATCCGCATAACCGTTATGCTTGATCTTATCGGGAACAGTCTTAAGAAAATCAGGATCGATCACAGCGGCAACAGGAGAAAAAGGAGAACTTATAACGTTCTTAAATCTCTTGGAGTTAAGAAACACCTTATCTGCAACAGCGCTTCCATACATTGAATCCGGTGTGGTAGGCACTGCGACAAGATTTATCCCCCCTTCGAAAACAGATGCGCAGAAACCCGCGACATCAATTATGCTTCCGCCACCAAGTGCGATCAACCAGTCATTAGAACCAAAGCGGAAATCAACAAGATACTCATAGACCGATTCAGCTTCTTTAAGCCCTTTAGTTCCGTCAGAACACTCCACAGGAATCAGAACAGGCTTTACACCTCTCTCAAGAAACTGTTCTTCAAAACGGTTATAGTAATAACCGCTGACTATCCTGTCAGTAACGATAGCAACCTTAACCGTATCTGCATCAGCCTTATATCCGTCAAATACAAGGGATGAAACGAACTTCATCGCCTCACCTGTACCACAGTAACAGTTATATGGCTTATTGGTACTAAGAATATCCATAGAATAAATAATACCATTATTCTAAAAATACTCACAAGATTTTAGACGATTAACGCAAAACCAATAAATGATCTCAGAAAGAATCGATAGAACTGCTTGTTGAATTAGTCTCAGAAGGAATTGTATCAACTGCAACCCAATAACCATTTTCATCTTGCTGATATGTATGTCGAGGTTGATGATTGCTGAATTCTGGAATTATATCCTCATATTTGCTGATAATATCATCCGGACGTACAACATTAGGATCATATGTCCATACATCATCACTCATGCAATAGCATAAGAGACCAATATCTGCAGATTGAAACCAAATATTATAGGTCTGGCTCTCCCAAACCATGCCCCAATAATCCATAGAACGACATGGCTCAAGCTCACATATCAACTCATCATCGGTTGATTTATATATACTAACGAAGACCATATGACAGTTTTCCTTATCATCATATTCAACCGATTGAATCGAGTAGTACTTTCCGTCATAAGAATATTGTTTC
>JAILNR010000028.1 GCA_024691325.1 Saccharofermentans sp.
GATAACTCGATTTACCTTTGACGCATCAGTCGCATAGACCATTATGTCCGTAAGACCATTCTTGTTGTTCTTATCCTTCAGGACCACGAACGGGAAGCCGAACTTCTTACTTGCAGTAGTAAATGCCTTAAGGTATTCATCCGGAATCTGAAACATCTTCTGATCCTTTCCGGACTTCAAAAACTCCCAAAGCGTCGCACGCCCTCTACTTGTACGATCACCTTTCAAAGCGGCATATATCATCTTAGCTACACTGATAGCCGCCTCTCCTGATAACCGCAATACTACTTCACTGCCTTGCAGGACCATTCTTACAACCTGCTCGGCGGTTTCATTCTCAACTGCCATATTCATCACCCCTTTCGTTTTATGGCATTAGAAAAGCGCCACCGAAGTGACGCTTACTCTTGATCGTCTTGATCGACTTTCTTCTTTCTTCTATAACGAGTCTTCAATTGTATGATCTTCGGCGAAGGCATGGCAGGCTTACGCTTGGGAGTGTAGACCTCACCATTCGCAACCGCTCTTCGATATTTTCTTAGCTTCTTATTCATATCACAAATTCCTTTGCATACTGATAACCTTGCCAACAATCGCCGCGTCTTTCTTTCGCACCGGGATGTAGCCATCATTATCAGGAACTAAGTAGAAGTTATCATTAACTATACCTAACCTTCTTATCAGAAGATGATCATCATGTATAGCTACCACAATACTTCCAACTTCCGAGTCGTCTTGTCGAATGACTGTCAGTTTATCCCCTGCTTCGATTAGTGCATCAATCATACCACTGTCATTCATCAGCACAGTAAACATCGCTCCGTCAGGAACTTCCGACGCTTGATCCGGTTTGGTTATATGGATCTTCTTATCTTCCATTACATCTCCTCCAACAAAAGAGGCTTAATACCTCTAATACTAATACTCGCTCTGAAAAAAAGAGTCCTAAAGAAAGGACATTATGGCAAAAGCTTCTTTTTCCCGTCTTTAAGGATTGGTATCTCAAGTTTCTTATCAGGAGCATTCAACCGCTTTAGAACCTCATCTGAACTTATTGAAACCTCATCACACAGATCTATCTTCTTCTTCAATTCGCGGATCTTCCTTGAAACTTCCTTGATATCAAGATGGATCTTCCCTATAAGTCCGCCTTTGTTATTGCGTTCAGCCCACTTTTTGTAAGAATACAGTCTTTTTTTCTCATCGTATAAGATGAATAATTCATTCTGAAATTCCAGCTTCTTAACTTGTAAAGACTCCTTGTTCTCGATTCTGTTGCCGTATAGGAAATCCATCTGCTCAATATAATCATCGAGCTTTGCTATATCCTCTCTTAAAGCCATTGGGATGTATTCCTTTCTCGCAGGCCTACACACATATGCATACAATCTTATGCAATACTTTCTGTACATATGAGGCAATCCTTTGAGGTCATCATCTTTGGGAGGCTCCCAATTACGATACGGGCGTTTCTCAATAAGAAAAGGCGTACCCGGAACAGTTGAGTTCTCAATGATACGCCTCTTGATCGAATCGAGATCATAATTCTCTCCCAATCCGCTGAATCTGAAAAAGCTCTTTGCCCCGGGAGGCTTGATGCCGGGATGCACATACTCTGTTCCGTCAGGCTTGTAAAACTTAAACTCATATCCCAGTTCTTTCATGGTCTTTATGAATTCCTTCTCCGTCCGCGACATTAGGATAGCATAGTCGATATTCTCGCGAATCCTTCCCCTTACAGTAGGACGCCCCAATTTCTCAGCAGCCCACTCAGAGTAATTCTTGCCACGCGCAACAGATGGTTCCTCAATGATCTGAAGTCCGGCCTCACGACATAGCCTATCACTTACTGATTTCATCTGGCGGTAGTCATTCATGGTTCTGTGATACTTATAGCCGTCAGTGATTGAGACCGAATTCAAGACAAAATGATTATGATAATGACCGGTGTTAAGATGTGTCGCAACAACCACCTCAAACCTGTCACCCCACAATTCCTCCGCCATCTTGACGCCGATGTTGTGAACAGTCTCTGCGGTTATCTCACCTTCGCCTTCTTTAAAGGACTGATAACCATGGTAAGCCAGACGTCCGCCCGTCTTCCCCCACATAAGCTTCGTTCGCATAAAATCATCGATCGCAGTGTCGGGGCTGCAGTTGATTCCGGTAACGTACATCATCTGCTCTGTCTTATCGACATTAGTAGCGTAGTCGATAACATCACCTACAGCAGATCTTGCAGTTACGGCTTCAGGAAACAACTCTGGCTTCTCCGTGGTCTTATCGGGATTCTTTACATATGTTATGACCTTATCCACTCGGTCTGATATTGCCCAAATTGATGTTACTGCCATCGTATCTCCTTTCCTCAAGCAATTTCTTGATAGACTCGATGTCCTTTACACACACCTCCAATGCAGGACTGGGATCGATATCAAGTGCATGATACTTCCTTACTATCTGATTCAGGTTGCTGCCGATCCTTCGAACTTCCATGATCAACTCCCTCTCATCAGCAGACGGAGGCACTATTATCTTCTCTTTCCTGAAGACTCTTCTGCCAAATTCCCCGACAGACAGACCTGCCATCTTGGCTTTAGAAGTGATCTCGTCCAGCTCCTCTTTTGAGACGTAGATATAGATCCGATATGGTCTTTTCCGATTACATTTACCGCTCATCTAACACCTCCTCTCTCTATTGGTTAGTGAACGTTCATTTTGAATGTCCTATGGCAACGCAAGCAACGCCTTTGAACGTTCAAAGGCAGGAGAGCTTGTTAGGGCAGACCCTAAGACCCTGTGATTTTGGCTAGCCAAAAGTAGTGTTTACTCGGCTGGAACCTCTTCAGGCGGAACCTCTTCAACGATTATTGGCTCACCTGTCTCGGGATCGATTTCAGTCGGTACTTCAGGTACGGGATCGACCACCACAGGCTCAGGTATTGGCTCCGGCGGTACTGTTTCTTCCACCACAACCTCAGTCTCTTCTGTCGGCAGTCCTAAAGGTACGACCTCATCAGAATCGGCTGTGACGGTTATACCGTTAAGACAGATATTTATGATCGAATAATCCCTGTAGATCCTATAGACGATATATCCACTTTTGGTTCTTCCGGGATTAACCTTGCGGTCACTAAAAATGAGTCCCTCATCGAAGAACTCCTCAAATTCATCTCGGTACTCACAGGCGACCACTTCCTCATTATCAAGATACAACTCAACATTTCTTCTGGGGATATCCTGCACATTGTCCGTAAGGTTCGTGTAGTACACTCCGACAAGCAAATAGTTCATCGTCTCCCCATAATCGGTTGTGATCGAGAACGAATTGATATCTGTTACCCCAAACTCGCAAACCTCATTCGAACCGGGAGATCCGACCAGATATGTTGTCTGCGTTGATTCTGTAGGCTCAATCGAGTCCTGCCTTGTGACCGAACAGCCTGTCATGGATGCGATCACTGCTACAGCAAGCATTAAAGCCACTGCATTTTTGAACTTCTTCATTACCTTACCTCCGTTTTCTTTGGTTTTTGTTTTGCTTTCTCTATCTTCAGATAGTCGTTAAAGTCCTTCCCTTCCGATGGCGGTACATCAAACACAACACAACGCCCTTCCAAAGCAGCTGTAATTGCAATAGATGCCTTTCGACCGGGGGGATCATTATCTAAGTGCAAGTGAACAGTTCGAATCTGCGGATAATCTTCAAGCAGCTGTTGTAATGCTCGTGGTATTACCGAACCTGCATCACTTATTCCTGCTAATGAAAGATAATTTTGCTCCTGCCACTTGAGTCCATCCATCTTGAGAAGGGTCGCATAAGACAAAAGATCGGGAGCGGATTCGAAAACATGTACTGTCTTCTCATTCCTATTCCCGATCAATTTGAATGAATACCGCTTATCGCT
>JAILNR010000040.1 GCA_024691325.1 Saccharofermentans sp.
CAGTGAGTATACGGAAACCGACGTAAACAAATGCCTGCGTATGCTCAGTAAGGAAGGATGCGGATATGCAGCACTCATTAACAGCATCTTTCTGAAGTTTTATGGTGAAGAAGAGCACTTTGAGAAGATATTCGGTTATCCTATGCATCTGTCTGACGGCAGGCTGAATTTTGATGATCTTCTGGTTGATTTTTACTGTGCTACGGACAATCACAACGGATTTTTGGGGTTTGACTTCGTTGACTGGAATGAGGATGCAAAATACGAGAACGGGTATGGGACCACCATAGACAGTACTGAGTGGCGGTTTGAGACTTATATGAAGAAGCACGGGATCAAAGTCAGCCTCAAACCCATAAGGGCGAAGCCGGAAACGCTTTCGAAGCTCCTCGAAAAGGGGCCTGTGATGGTGAGTGTCCGTCCTAATGTTCTATATGATATAAACGGCAAAAAGACATTTGAATCCAAGGCAGGACATACCATGAGCGTAACGGGAGTCGCGGACAACGGTCTCATAAGAGTTTCCTCATGGGGAAAGGAATACTATATAAAGCATGGTTCCTATTCCGCATACGAATATTATCAGCAGGTGATCTATAAGTGAAAGACATATATTCTATACACGGAGTGTATAAAAAGTAATGATACATAGAACAAAACCTACGGGTGTTATTAAATTTGCTACTCAATATAACAGACGGAAGATCATTTTCGGTTTTGACAGGGACTTTGTCTTTGTTAATTGTGTCAGCTTCGAAGATGGTTCAGACGTTTCTTGCGAAGATGTAATTCAATGTATCTATGAGATCCACCGGGATTATCCTGAAGTTGCCATGGTGGATGGGACCGGAAGTTACTATTTTGACCATGAAAGTAAAACGCTCAAGGAAGACGGTAATGGACCGGTCTATGGGAACGGTATAGTCTTCGATTCATTGGGGCATCCGATCGTTAAAGTGGTCGATGATGTTATATACTCGGCATACAACAAGTGTGTATGTGATTATAACTATCCTGCTTCTGCTTTTGTGGTATCCGATTCCGTGTCCAAAGCGCGAAAGCAGGCGGAAGCTTCAGGCTGCTTTACTCCTCTTAAGAAGAAATATATCTTGTTTGGAGAATACCGCTGCAGCTGCAAAACATGCGGGGCCCAATACAGTCTGTCCGGATGGGTATTCCCGAAGTGGAAACGCATAACCCCGTATGAATGGCCGCATGTGCATGGAAAGGCATGGAAGGATGACGCGGACCTGGCTGAGTGGGTTGATGGCAAAATGAAAAAACATCTTAAATAAAGACACTTCTTAAGTCCGATAGTGTTGTAGAATAGATTCATATTACTAAAGATAAGGGTGAAGAAAGTAAGATCATAATGAACTATCAGGATCAGAATGCAGAGCTGGAAAGAAGGATCAGGGAGGCTGAACGCAACCTTGATATTCCCAGGATGACGAAGAAGGATTACATAGTTGCGATGGTTTTCGCAGGGGTGTGTCTTGTCGCGGTGATTCTTGGAGGAATTCTTTTGTGAGCCGTAGGCAGAGTATTGAGAACCAGATCGAGAAGGAGGTCTTGTTCGGTATCTGGCCGGTGCTTAAGGATGAGCGTAAATACGGGTTCATCGACGCACTTCTTGTCTTGTCGGGTTATTGTATAGCGACGTGGAGTTACACACAGGGTTCTTATCTTGCTACGATAGTCGGATTCAAGCAGCTGCTCATTGGTGCATTCGCAGCCGCACTGTTTATGCTTCTTCTGTACCAACTGCCGGTAATACTCTCGGTCAGGTACGGAATTGACATATGGATCTGGCTTAGAAGCGTGTTTGGAACACGAGGTGTAAAGGTCATAACGATCGCGATAATAGTGGTGAACTTCCCGTGGTATGCCGTCTGCTGTGAGCTTTTCGCAGATTCCATGGAGAATCTTCTCGGGCTGTTCGGTATATCCTTATTTCCCGGCGGGCATCTTGTGTTAAGCCTCTCTTGCGTGGTGCTCGGAACGCTTATCGCGTATAAAGGCATCAGCTCCATCACATGGACGACGAGGCTGCTCGTGCCGCTCCTTCTGCTTGTCGGTGTGGCGGTCGTAGTCGTGGGCTTTACCTCGGTTCCGTTCGACGTTATCTGGAATTACAAGCCGGCACCTGCGGAGGGCGTATCCGCGTCCATGAATTATGTTTTGTCGATTGAGGCGAACTTCGCCTTCGTAATCACGCTTGTCGGTGGCATGGCGGAAGTTCCGCGCCTTTGCAAGAATGAGAAGCACGGATACTATGCCGGCGTGTTCGGACAGGGAATCGCGGGTTCCTTCTTTGTCGTTGTCGGAGCTGTAATGGCCATAGCCATGCAACATGTAACGGGAACAATGAGTGACGATCCGACTTTGATGATGGCGACCTTGTCGCTTCCGGTTCTGGGACTTTCCTCTCTTCTTCTTGTAGCGTTTGCCAACATCGGTACACAGGCCGTAGGCTCCTATATATATGGCGTCATGCTTAAATCGACATTCAAAAAAGCTTCTTACAGAGTGCTCGTTTTGATCCTCGGAGCTTACGTGGCGGTCCTTTGCGTATGGGGTAAGATAATTGAATATTTCGGTTCGTTCTTAACGATTGGGGCTCTTGTCTATGCGCCTCTGGCCGCGCTTCTATTTGTGGATTTCTTCTTCATCCGCAAGCAGAGGATCGATCTTAAGAGTGCTTATGAGCTCGAAGGACACGATAACTACAAATATACCAAGGGATTCAACATCGTCGGCCTGATCTGCTTCGTCCTGGGATTTATATTCTCGCTTGTTATCTACGATCCCATAAAGGGTATAGTTCACGTCAAGCCGCTGTTCATGCTCACGCCGACGGGTGCGTCGTTTCTGTTTACGGGAATCCTGTACCTGATCGTCTGTAAGTTCCCCGGCATCCGCCGTTATAACCAGAAGGATCTGTATAATGTGCCAGATCCCACTCCTTTTGACAGGGAGAAGACGCCGCCGCGCCAGAACCTTTTTCTGTATCCTTTGATGCTTCTCATATGCAGGATCCTCACGGCGAAGAACAAGCTTAAGATTGACCGGCATGGTATGGAGGGTGTTAAGCCCCCGTTCCTCGTTCTCGGAACGCATAATTCATTCACGGATTTCTATGTCAGCCCGTTGTGCCTTGCGCCTTACCGGGCGAATTACATCTCTGAACTTGAGGGCTTCGAGATGTTTGGAGAGTGGATATACAGACAGGTCGGCTGCCTTGGCACGAGAAAGTTCATTAACGATCAGGCTCTGCTGCGTAACATCCGTAAAGTTATAGACAGGGGCGACATCATGGTGATCTACCCGTCAGCAAGATACTCGAACGTCGGCACCGACTCGGAACTTCCTATGTCTGTCGCGAAACTCGTAAAGCTCCTTAAAGTTCCGGTCGTCACTCTCAATATGCAGGGCAATTATTTGCTCTCGCCTATCTGGAATCTCAAGGAGCGTACAGGCGTGCGCCTTCATGCTGACGTTGATCTCGCACTAACGTCAGAGCAGGTAAGTGCGATGCCTCTGGATCAGATCCACAAGAGCTTAGAAGAGAAGCTGAAGTTCGACGAGTACAAATATCAGCGCGAGAATAAGATGGTTATTGCTGATGATTTTCGCGCGGAGGGCTTGCACAAGCCCCTGTATCAGTGCAGGTGCTGCGGCAAGGAATTTACTAACATAACCAGCGGTTCGGAAATCAAGTGTACTTCCTGCGGCGCCGTGCATCACATGGATGAGCTCGGCACCCTGCACAAGGATGAAGAGACTGTGTTTATCCCTGACTGGTACGAGTGGGAGCGCAGAAATGTTGAGCAGGAGATTGATGAAGGAAAGTACAGGTTCGAAGGCAAGGTTCAAATCGAGGCTCTGCCGAATGCCGTGAACTTCGTTGACTGCGGCGAGGGCAAGTTAATCCATGACGAGACCGGGTTCACACTAGAGTATTGGAATTACCGCAGCGAAAAGAAGGATGTGCTGCATTTTGCTCCGAAGTCAACGATATCGATCCACACGGAGTACGACTATCGCGGCAAGGGGGAGTGCATCACGCTATCGACTTATGATGACACCTTCTTTATCTATCCGAGGTGTGAAGGCTTCAGCGCAACCAAGCTGCAGTTTGCTGCTGAGTACCTCGCGAAAGTTCGATAATTAAGGATATTAAGTTAAACGAATTGGAGCAGATCAGGCCATGGTCGCAGAAGGAAATAGTATAGGTTTTTAAGATTCTTCTTGAAAAGAATTTTTAATCATATTAGCCTCTTCTTAGGACGTCTTAATCTTACCTAAGAGGAGGCTATTTCCTTGAATAAAGAACAACTGCACAGATACATTGCCGGGAGTGCCGGGAACGAGAGCAACATCTGCCAGATTTATGCAATCAAAGAAGGCAGGACAGTTTATGATGACTGCTGGCGCGGATATAAGACAGACGATTCGGTTAACGTTAATTCCGTCACCAAGGGTGTAATGGCCCTTCTTGCGGGGATAGCGATCGATAAGGGTTATATCGATGGCGTTGAGCAGAAGGTTATGGACTTCTTCCCTGACTATCAGGTCAAGCGCGGCGAGAAGACGATCTACGATGTAACAGTCGGGCATCTTCTTACCATGACAGCTCCTTACAAATACCGTTCAGAACCCTGGAAGAAGGTCTGCACATCTGACGACTGGACTTTGACGGTTCTGGATTTCCTTGGCGGACGTAAAGGAATCACAGGTGAATTTAAGTATGCGACTCTCGGGATTCAGATACTCGCAGGAATCATAGAAAGAGCATCAGGACAGAAGTGCATCGACTTCGCTAACAACTATCTGTTTCTGCCGTTAGGGATTCCGGAACACACGATACATGGTGACAGTTCTAAGGAAGACCAGTTTGATTTCTTCATGAATAAAAGTCCAAGAAGGAACGAGTGGTATTCCGATCCACAGGGTTCAGTCACAGCAGGCTGGGGCTTATGCTCATCAGCACGTGACCTTGCTAAGATAGGGCAGCTCGTACTTAACGATGGCGTATATGAAGGTAAACACATCATCTCGCAAGAATACCTTAAGGATATGACTACGCCTCATCTGAAGCTTGGTGAGAGGTTCGGGAACATGAGCTACGGATACCTTTGGTATATGCCGCACGAAGGTGAGCCTGTGTACTGCGCGATCGGTGACAGCGGGAATATCATCTATACGAATAAGAAGCTGGACATATCTGTCGGAATGACCGGCACTTTTAAGCCCCGTATCTTCGACAGAGTGGAGTTTATCGAGAAATACTTACTGTCAATATCTGTCTAACCACTGCACGGCGTATTCGAGCGGGTAATCATTCTCCTGCCCGTACAGCTCATTTATAGCATTCATATCAAGAGGGATCCTGACATCCAACTGGATATCGCTCACACGGTCCTCTCCTCCATCAATGTAGATGTTTCCATCTTCATCGAGCGTCGCCATTATAGAATAACGCACTCTTATAGTGCCGCCACTCATAAGCGC
>JAILNR010000050.1 GCA_024691325.1 Saccharofermentans sp.
TTTCATTCTCTTTTAATGGGACAAGTTCCATTGGAATATCATAAATTCTGTCATTTGCGAACAGCTCTCCCATATTAATCATTTTATATCCTGATCCACGAACCTTGCTTGGCTTTGTAAGTCCGTTTCTGGAATCCTCGGAATATAAGTCACCGAACTTTATACCATCCCAATTCATTCGGTCACCTCTTTTCTCAGTATCTCATACTGTTTTTTCCATGCTCTTGAAAGCCTTTTGCAAACATTATCAACGGATGAAAATGCACATATTCCTTCAAGCCCATTATTTGCACAAATATCAGGATTATTAGCCCGGCACCCAACTGTAACATCAGCCGTATCTCCCGGCTGCAACGGAGCCTTAAACGGTACCCGTAAAGTCTTTGTGGCGCTCATATTCCTATCTCCTTCAAATTCCTCGAAATAGTGTCCATAAGTTGATTGCTCTCTTCTTGTAATTTGAGCAGCTCATCGTGAATCTCTTCCATTCTCTCGTGAAAATCAACGCCATCATCTTCAACAGGGGCTACACCTACATATGCTCCGGGAGTTAATGACCATCCTTTTCCTTCTATTTCAGCTTTATCCGCAATCTTGCAGAGACCGGCAATATCCTTATACTCTCCATCACCGAATTTGCTGTAAAGCCATACGGCCTCTTTGGCTATCGTGAGCTGTTCTTCCTGTTCGGCAATCTTATCATCAAACTCAGCCTGGATCCTTTTCTTGTCCTTTTTTGCAGCAGAGTCTACAGCTGCCTTAGCTTCACTTCTCAGTTCTTTAATACAATCCTCCTGAGAATGAAGGATCTCCTCAAAGTCACCTTCTCCCAGAACAGAATGGTATTCCTCTATAAGCTGCTGGTACTTGTCAGTTTCTCCACGATACAACCACACAATGGCATTCATGTTTTTCAGCTGCCAGTCACTCCATTCATTGAGGGTACGATCTACGACAGTGAAATAATTCCTGGCATCGATAAACAATACCTTCTCTTTCAGGTCTTCTGCTTTTCCCTTGTCGAAAAACCACAGACTGCAAGGCAGACTCTTGGTGTAGAAGAAATTATTACCAACGCTGATCATGACATCCACATGGCCGGTCTTGACCAGCTGCTCTCTGATATCCTTGTCCTTTCCTTGGCTGTCTGTTGCTGAAGAAGCCATAACAAAACCAGCCCTTCCGGTCTCGTTAAGATAGGCATAGAAATAAGAGATCCACAGATAGTTTGCGTTGCTTATCTCATTTGCTTTGTTCACACCCGGTAAGCCGAACGGTAATCTTCCCGCATTCTGAGCCGCCTCCGCTTTAACTTTATCCACATTGAACGGTGGATTCGCCATAACATAATCACAGCAACCTGCAAGGTTATGGGCATCATTGTAGAATGTATTTGCCTCATCACCGGACTTGATAACACCAGTAAGGCCATGTACCGCCATGTTCATCAGGCACAGTTGAGCGTTATATTCCACCTTCTCTTGTCCATAGAATGTCATTGCCTTATTTGCAGACATACCCTTGCTGTTGACGAAATCACCGGACTGAACAAACATTCCTCCGCTACCACAGGCAATATCTGCCAGTACTCCCGAGGATGGTTCAAGAATGTTTACGATCATCTTTACAAGTGATTTTGGCGTAAAAAACACTCCATCATCTTGCGCAACAACAGGTGCAAACTTACTAAGAAAATACTCATAGATTCGACCGATAACATCACCGCCGACCTCATCAAGCGCATTATTGTTAAAGATTCTGAGAAGTTCAGCCAACAAATCATCTGAGAAAATGGTGTAATCCTTTGGAAGAACTCCGGCCAACTGCTCAGACTGTGCTTCTACCAGCTCCATCGCATGATTTACAACTTCACCTAAACTGTTCATAGGCTGTCCGCTATCAGATACGATATTCGCAGCCTTTATATCCTCCGGAAGATTCACAAGGTAAGAATACTGAGCTTCCTTAGGAAGATACAGCGCACTCTTTTCGGCAAAGTCAGAAGCCTCCACCGGCATAACACAGCCATTCCTGACCGGTCTATCCTTCAGAATCTCTTCCTCCACTCTCTTATATCTGCTATACGCATATCTCAGGAACAGCAGACCCAGTACAGGCATACAGTACTGCTGAGAAGTAAGCTTCGATCCCGCTCTCAACAAATCAGCTGACTCCCACAAATCCGACTCTAATTTCTTAATTGCTTTATTATCCATTCTTAACTCATCTCCAAAAAGTAATACACATATTTCTATTATATTATAGGTTCCAATTTGTACTTTTATTATGCAGCCTGTATCAGGCCATTATTGATACACTCCTCTAGTTTTGCCTTCAAATCACTTTTTGTGATCTTCAACCCATTGCTTCCTAATCTAACAACCGGCGGATAACCTTCTTTATTCTCAATGGCAGAAATGACACTTCCGTATTCTTCTTTAGACTTAGCACTGTGTGGCATCGGTCCTACCATAATCAAACTATATGTCGGATCATACTGTGTCTTCCTAAAATTGAATTTAACAGCATCCTCATATTCTAGATATAATTCCATACGTCTTTTGTTAATACCAAATCTTTCTGCTATCGCTAAAATGATATTGGCTGCTATTGCTGATTGCCCAATTATTATTATTTTTCCGTTTGCTTGAACTTTATAACCGGTCTCAACACGAAGAAGTTCTGCCAACCCAAGAAGGTCCAATAATTCTACGATTCTTTCCTCTCTATTAAGGCGAGATAATATATGTCCCAACTTCTCTTCAAGTTCCGGTCTTAATTCATCTTCTAGATTCATAAGCTCGTAAACATCAAGCATATATTTATCCCTCCTTGTCATCATCAAGACAATGCTGCAATCTGTTAATCGCTTGGTCTAGACGTTTTTTCAAAATAAAGACCTCATCTCTTGTAGCCTGATACTTTTTAGCAATCCTTTCCTGTTCTTCCATTGACGGCAAGGGTATTAGAATCGACTTCAAATCTTCAACACCAATGTTAGGAATCGTTGCACCAACAGTTATACTCTTAAGAGTAGCTATGCCATCCTCACTATCCAAAAACGCTTTAATGTAGTATGGATTTGCTTTCTTCTCATCAAGTTCAATGATGTAGAGGTTGCCATTGGCAAGTACCTGCTTATCTCCTTCCATATTAACTACAGCTACTTTATACGGATAACCATTCTTTGAAAGAATGAGATTGTTATTCTTTAAGCAGTACTTCTTATGCTTTTCGTCAATTCCGGATATATACGGTAAATCTTCATCTATCATTCCGTCCTTGATATTGGAGAGCATTAAATACTGTGAATTTGTAGGGATCTCACTAGCCATTTCATCAAGATCCTTTGCTGTACAAGGAGCCCCTCTAGTAATCCTTTTAATGATGTTCTCAAACTTAACGCCGTTTTCTATATTTGTTGGAGCGCTAACATATCTTCCATAATGGAGTGAATAATCATTATTCCGAAGCTCTTCAAGAGTTATTGTTTTGCTAATATCACTATCTGTTTTAAGTGCTTCAAGTATTGCCTCTATGTTCTCATCAGAGAACACATTTATTCTTCTTCCCTGTACACAATTATTTGAAGCATCTACAAGCCTGATACTCTTGTTTCCAAAACTGAATACTACCAGCGATGTTGCAACGTTTGTAAAAGAAAACATATTCTTAGGAAGAGCAATAACACTTTCGATAAGACCGTTCTCAACAAAATGCCTTCTTGTGCCCATATCAATGTTATTCCAAGTGCTTCCATTTGTAATAATGGCAACTGCTCTTCCCTTTTTTGCTAAGGAATCACAGATCAGACTATTGAAAATCCAATCCGATGAAGTAGCTTTTGTAAATGCTGGATTGCCAGTAAATAATTCATCAAGATAAGGGGCCCCTGTATCAAGCATCTTTAATCTGAGACCAAAAGGATAATTTGAAAAGATCTTGTCGAACTTCTTTCCAGAAGCGGGGATTGTCTCGAAAACATTACCTATTACAACTTCTGACTTGCCACCAATTAACTCTATCCTGATCTTTGAAATGATAAACTTCTGAACATTTATCTCAAATCCAGTAATTTCAGATCCTGAACCCTGAATGATATGGTTAACTATAAATGTTCCGCCACCACAGCATATATCTGCAACAGCATCTTTTTTAGAACAACCCAGTATTCTTTCAGATAACCTAACTATTGATGCAGGTGTAGATTCGTCATAGCCTTTTTCCTGAGTTTCTGTTGTTAATGCTAAGCATACAAACACCGGCTTATCGTAATTCTCAGCCCTTTCAACAATTCTCTTCCACTCGTCAGGCTTAACCATCTCTGTAAACTGATTAACGATAACCTGATCAATACCAATATCGTTATTACATATTTCCTCATAAGTAATAGAAGTCCCTACCGTTTTCTCAAGGAGATATGAAACAACAACAACTTCAAGTTCATATTTTGATGCTACTGTACGCTCTCGAATGATAGATACAATATCCCACTCAAGTCTGCGGGCTGCTTCGTTAATCTTCTGATCGTTCATCAATTTCTTATAATCGTAATGCATATATACCTCCATGTGTGTTTTTTGGTTTTTGATAACCAGATTATACAATCCAATCAAGTAGATGTCAATATGGTTATTCATAACCACACAACGCAGTTTGAGTCTGATACTGCTGGATGGCCTACAATCAATGAAAGTGTGTCTTTCCATTGTGGATTCATACTATTACTTTTTACGGAGTTCTGTTTAATAAGTGATGAACCAATTCTTAATTTGATTCAAGTAGTATTCTGTCTATTCTTCACTAATCAACTTGCACTTATCAATACACGTTCTAAAATCTAATTCTTTGACACCGATTCCACAAAAATCAATAATTACAAGATTGTTCTTGTACCCTTCAACAATCCCCTCTCCAAACCGCTCATGCATTAGGCGCCTTCCCATAGGGAAACGTCTTCGAGCATTCTTCTCATTATTAGCCAAACGCGGTAACTTTTTGGTATCCACATCGGGAACTGTTACAAAGAACTTAGTTAGATCACAAGTCTTTATTCTGTTAGATGGGATTTTATCTGGTTTTAACACAAACCTAGGTTTAATAATCTTAGTGTTATCATCAACATAATGGTTTACAAAAGATAAGTCTTCTTGCCACTTTTGTCGAGCTTCCTCATTCCCCCGCTTTTTGCCGTTGTACGAAATAAAAAATTGCAAATCGCATATTATCTCTTGTTTAGAAATATAACCATTATTAATAATCGTTGTAAGCACGCTATGACGCTCTGATCTGGTTAAAACACCCTGCTGAACATTGTACCCATATAGCATTAGCTTTGATGCTTTTTTCAAATTTCCTGCTAAGTCATAAGCTAAATAGTAATTAAGAGCAGGATGTATTCCTTCTTCTATGCATTTTTGAAGTGCACTATTGCTAACATAGTATTTATCACAATCCGTACAATGAAATACATTAGCTTCGATAGGATCACCATCAGGTATAGTTACGGTTTGAGCAGTAACTGTAACTACTTTATGTCCTTTTCTTTTACATTCATTATTCAATCTATCATAGACATACACGAGCTTCTCGTCACTTTGCTTCAGATTATCCACAATGCTATGCCTCCATCCAAAAGAATCTTCTATCATCTATCATATCTATGCACCATATAAAATGTGTTATTGAAGCGTTAATAAACCGAGAATTACTCACCCGAGACTTCCTATTTCAAGCTATTCGAAACCACTTATAGTCGGCCACTCAGATGTCACTGTCGTAAGTTCGCGACCCGTAAATCCAAAAAACGGGCAAAAACTAGCTCCGTTCAGGTAAACTTTTCGCCCGGGATTTTTGGCAAAAAATAAATCCGCAAACGCCCGTTGCTTGGGCATTTGCGGAAAAACTAGCTATTCCGTAGTGCTAGCATGGAGCGGGTTACGAGGCTCGAACTCGCGACATTCAGCTTGGGAAGCTGACACTCTACCAACTGAGTTAAACCCGCATTTAAGACAAAAATAATTCTATTTCACACGCTTTATGTTGTCAACAAATCAGGGCGCGAGCAGAACCCGCGAATCCTTGCAAAATGCGACGAAATCATCGCACATCTCATGGCGGAAACTTACCTGTCCATCCTCATCTTTAAGCTCATAAGGAACCCAGAACTGCTGATCCGAGAAATTAGCCCAGGTAAGAAAATATGAACACCTTGATCCGGCTTCAAAAGAAGCAACAAAAGAAATAAGCTCCGTGAAGAAATCCTTAACCACATTCCCCTGCGGTGCGAGGCCTTCGTAGTAGCCTCCGACCGAGTCGAGAACGCGGATGCCAATCTCGGTCAGCGCATACGGCTTACCGTGATCAAGACTTAACTTCCAAAGGATCTCCATCGACCCCTTAAGTTTGTCGAAGAACTTATCATCATTTGACGGCTTATCGCGGTAAATATCCATTCCAAGGACATCAATATAGTCGTCACCGGGATAGCGGCGCAGATACTCGCGCTCGTTAGCAAAGAATCCGTTCGGAGAGTAGCAGTAAGCAAAACTCTTTATATTCTTCTGCTCCTGCAGATAATCGACCGTATAACGGAAAAGCGTTACATACTTATCGTCAGCAAGGTGCTTTCTTCCCCACCAGAACCAGTCACCGTTATCCTCGTGGAAAGGACGGAAAAGCATCGGTATCGGCACACCGTCAACGTCAACGCACTCCTGTGCGAAGTCTGCGATGGCATCGAGGAACCTTAGATACTTGGCATTAAGATCTCCTCCCGGAAGGATGCGCGGTCCGACGTTGCCGTCAGTAAAATTAGGAGAGTAATCGTAAAAATCGTCCCCGCCCAGCGAGAAATTCGGCATATGAGACGAGAGCGTGATTATGCATCCTTCGCGGTGCAGCTCCTGAACCACACGGACAAGCTGCTCCATGTTCCCCTCGTAGCCGAAGAAACTTAAAGTATCGATACCGACAACAGCAGGATGCTTTCCGACGAGATTTTTGACATCAGATTCCGTTCCGTCGTGCACTTTTATGGACACGCCGATGTGGCCCGCATTCTGGTGACCGAACATAAAGTCCCCGGAATAGGCCACATCCTCTATCTTGCCTATAAGGCTGTAAACGCCTGGAATACGGTCTTTTAACATTGTTACTTGTCCTTCTGGAAGTCTCCGAACGGATCGGAAACGTCTTCTATGTCACCGCCTAAGTTCTGAATAGCAGACATCATCTCGTAGAAAAGGTCACGCGTGATGTCCTTCTGGTGACGGTTTATATAATTCTTAAGAAGCGGAACCGCACGGTCGTCGCCGTAGTCCGCGAAGCATATAACCGCATATATCTTGTTTGTCATGCCGCGAAAAGCAAGTCTCAAAGCATTATAGATGTCATCAGACTTCTTCACCTTGCCGATATTCGTGAGCATAACAACGAGATCCTCACAAGGTCCCTCAAGCCCGTCATCCTTATGTTCCTCAAGCAAAGCAATAATGGCCTTGGAAGACTCCTCAGGAAATGACTCGATATACTCTGCAATGGAATCGGCAACAAAGCTGTGTGTCTTAGGATAGCTCATGAATCTGTTAAGAACATCGTCAACAAGGCCCGCATCACGTCTTCCCGCAAGAACCTTAAGGCTTGCCTTAACCTTCTGGAAATCCATCTCAAAAAGAACATCCTCGTCCTTAAGCTCCTCCTCCGTCCATGCGGAGTCCTTTACCATGTGACGTGCATATTCCTCAACACGTGAGGCATCCTCAACCTTTACAAGAGCATTGATAACGCTCTGGGGCACGCCGCGGTCGAGTTCGGTGGCACAGAACTCAAGGATCTGTGTCAGCTCATCAAAAGAAAGCCCTGCGAAAAACTCATTCATCGACTTACCGCCAAGCTCTTCCCTGGGCTCGCTTTCCATCAGTATGCTCTGCTGCTCTGTCTCCTGCATGGCGACACGGTGGAGATACTGCTCGTAAGAGTAATCATCCTCTTCGGGCGGCTTCTCATCCATCTTATCGGCGAATTCATCTACCTTCTGCTCGAGGATCAACCCTGCAAGCTCATCATATTTTCTAAGGACATCGATTATATTCTGATCCATTACTTTACCCTTTCCCGTAAAAAACAAGCTCCGCAGGTTAACCTGCGGAGCTGCCGTTTGTGGAGGTGCCACCCGGATTTGAACCGGGGAATAAAGGTTTTGCAGACCTTGGCCTTACCGCTTGGCTATGGCACCGCGTTCCTCATTCGTGCTTGCATATTATGCAAAAGCAAGGGTACTTTTGTCAAGTGCTCTTATTATATATAATAATAAAATGCACGGAATAAGGACGATCATCAAATGGGAAATATCAAGAGTATTCTCCAACTGGCAAAGGGCGGCTGCAGTATTCATCATACCCGCTGCCGTTATGATGGCCGCACTTAACATATTTCCTTACCTTATCAACTACATGAGCACAGGATCGGTTACACAAAAGCCAATCATAGTGGCTAATGCCCCTGATTCTTTCCTTGACTATCTTGATGAGACAAAAGGAAGCACCATCTATACATACGTATTCATGAGTGAAGACGAATTTATCACCTATTGGAAATCGGGAGATGCTGTAAAAGGAATAGAGAACGGTGATATCACCGTTCTGTTCTATAAAGATGATTCAACTATCTACATCGGCTGTAACGGCAACTCCGCTTTGTCGATGGAGCGTGCGGACAGTTTCAGAAGTGTTGTTCTCGACCCCTACTGTGACGATCTTGCCGATGATTCAGGTTCGATGCTCGAGATAAATACATTTAACCCCATAACGAAGATCCTCGATTACAGGACAGATGCCAATTATCAGGCCTCACGTGTAATCCCCGCCATGCTCGTGCTTCTCATCTACTACTGTGTCTATTCAATGATGAGCGATATGTTCGCATCGGAACGGGACCGCGGTTTCTACGACAAGCTTCTGATGACGCCCGTCTCGCCCAAACACATAGTACTCGGAAAGATCATCTCATGCACCATACTCGTATCAGGAGCAACCTACATGACTTTCCTGTTCCTGTTCATATCATCATGGCTTAACCGGAGCAACAGTTCGACCTCGCTTATACCATTCGGCCTTATGCTTTTGCCGGGTCAATTGCTTGCTGTCGCCATAGTTATACCGGTTACGGCTTTCTTATGTGCCACGATATGCCTTAACATCATCTTCTCTATAAGAAGAATGAAGGATGTCATCATGAATCTTCAGATGCCGCTCATCTATCTTATGGCGGATCTTTTCTTCCAGATGTTCAGCGGTGATTCGGGCATACTCGAGTTTCTCATTCCCATACACGGAAGCATCGCACTTATAAAAGCGGTATTCCGGTCAAACTTCGTATCATGGCAGCTTGTATTTGTATTGATAGCAAGCATCTTACCTTCGATGCTGCTTTTGCACAGAACTTACGTCAAGGAGGGTTATATCTTTGATAAGCGTAAAAAACGTTCATAAGAGCTACACCAGAAACACCGAGACGATCAAGGGGGTAAGCTTTGAAGTACCCGACGGCGTCATCTTCGGTTTGTTAGGTCCTAACGGAGCCGGCAAGACGACACTCATGCAAATGATGTCCACATTATTAAGACCCACATCCGGCGTCATTACTATTGACGGACTTAACGCACGCGATAATCTTCTTGAGATACACAGGCGTATCGGTTACTTAACAACGGAAGTAAGGCTTGATCCGATGTCAACTCCCGATAAGCTCTGGGACTTCTTTGCAGAGCTTTACGACATCCCGCTTAAAGAATCAATCTCACGTAAGGAAGCTATCTTCTATAAGCTCGGTATCACGCCTTTCCGCAACAAAAAGATAATCGAGTTATCGACGGGAATGAAGCAGAAAGCATCCATCGCGATCAGCCTCATTCATAACCCTCCGGTAATAATCTTTGATGAGCCTACGAACGGACTTGATATCCTGACGTCAAAACAGGTTACCGATTACCTTCTCGAACTTAAAAATGAAGGCCACTCGATAATCCTGTCCACGCACATCTTCTCCGTTGCCGAGAGCCTGTGCGATGAGATAGCCATTCTCGTTGACGGCAGGATAGTTGCACAAGGGTCTGCCGAAGCATTATCGCAGCAGGCAGGAACAGACACCTTCGAGGAAGCATTCTTCAAGATATATGTGGAGAACCATGTTGAGGAGTAAAGGACAGACTATCACAAAGAACCTGTTCAAATTAGGGAACCGTGCAGGCACCCAGGTTTGTCTTACGACTTTTATGCTTGCGTTAGGCTTTATAGGAACAGTTGGTATCGCGCTTTTCTCCGTTCTGCTCGGTGCATTTGGTTTTAATAAATACACCCATCCCAAGACAAAAGTCGTCATCGTTAACTCCCCGCAGTCTTACATTGAATATGAAGACAAATATATAGACACGCAAGGTAATGTTTACCATGAGAATTGTGATGCACCCTATGACTTCCTCAGGATATCCGAGCTTCTTAAAGAACACAGAGCCGGCATAGCAGTAGTCTTCCCGGAGGACTTCGACCGGATCGTTGCTTCCGGACAGACAGCACAGGTCCTTATGTACTACAGGACCGACACGCTCGACTACAGGGACATGAGCACGAATTTCACCGATATTTACCTTGAAAGCTACAAAAGTTATGTCGGTGCAAGATTCAACATCAATTACGAACCCGCCAACACATGGGATATCATAAGGGATGACATACCGACTGACGGCAATCTTCCATGGGATGTTAGATTCTCGAAGCAGATGGCAAATACTTTCGTGCCCATCCTCATGTTTATAGCTATCCTCTACACCGCTATGGCAATAGGCTCCGAGTCTATATCAGGACAAAAGGAGCGCGGCACTTTCTCACGCATTCTGTTAACCCCCGTCTCGCGAAAAGATCTTGTAATCGCATTCACACGCGGAGTGTTTACGAGCGCCTTCATACCGGCGGTGTTGATACTTGTTATAACATTCGCCATCCCCTACTACGCATACGGAAGCGGCGTTGCACCTGCTTTGATGCTCGCATTCAGCCTGACGCTTTTTATCGCTTCACTTACTGTAATGATTTCTATAATGAACGATACGGTTACTTCCGCACAGACCGCATTCCTTCCTATTTTCTTCATACTGATAAGCGTTGCGGTTACATGCATCAACGGTGACTCGGAACACGAGGCGTTCTATTATTTTCTTCCCGTCTATGGCCACTTCTACGGCTTAGGAGATGCATTTAACGGAGTCTCGAAGCTTCCCGCTGCCATCGTTTGTTCGATACTTACTGTTCTTTTAAGCATTCTCATGATGGCAGTATCGACCAAGCTTCTCACGCTTGAGAGATTTACTGTATCCATCGCATCTTCCGATGACGCCGGCAAGGCTCAGGAAGCTCCCGTCTCGAAGATCATTGACGGCATCATCTCTTTCTTTGATGTTATCTTCTATCCGCTTGTTATCCTGTCACTGTTCCAGCTCCTCGCGATGATACCTGTGGCAGTTGCATACACATCTGACCCGCTTTACTCCTACTTCATCGCAGATCTGCAGTATGTAAGCGGTATGAAGGATATCATCAGCAAGACTATGGATATCATCAACATCTTCATGAGCGATCCGAGATTCCTTGCTCTCATGAGCATAAGCTATATATTCATGATCGTTGCATTCATCATAAGAGCGAAGGGTTCTTCCAACTTAGGCCTCAAGCCTCAGAACGCGGGAAGAAACTATCTTAAAGGCATTCTGCTTGGTACGGCCATGATGAGCCTTGTCTTCGGTCTGCTCGTAATAACAGGAAGAGCACGCCCTACAGGCGTCGGGATCAAATCTGATGACATCTGGTTATTCCTGTTCTCGATCCTTATGTGGATACCTCAGGGCGCAGCTGAAGAAGTCATGTTCAGAGGCTTCATGATACCAAAGCTTAAGAAGACAGTCGGCAATGTGGCCGCAGTTATCATCTCATCGCTTTTGTTCTCCGTATTCCACAGCCTTAATGCAGGGTTCTCGGTGCTTGCACTTGTAAACATCTTCCTGATGGCGGTGCTTTTCGCGCTGATATATGAGGCAAGCGGTTCTCTTATCATCACATGTGCGGCACACACGATGTGGAACATGCTCCAGGGCAACATCTACGGATTGGCGGTCAGCGGCAACGTGAATATGCCCTCGCTCATCCTTACGGATTACACGGGCAGCGCTTTCGGACCCGAGGGCACGGCGGAAGCAACTGCCGTTATCGGGCTGGCGTTACTGATTACTGTGATACTTATTCTGCGTAGAAAACGTTCTTCCCCGAAGGCGTCGTAACACTCTCAAAAACGGTGTCGAAAGTCTGCGACAAAAGCTCCGCGGTAAGTTTGGAAGCTGTATTCCCGATGGTTCCGTTCTTCATGAGGACGAACTCGTCGCCGTAGGACGCCGCGAGATTTACATCATGCATGACTATAATGAAAGACTTACCCGCGTTCTTCACGAGCTCGCGCGCAGTATCGAGAATGTGCTTGGAGTGAACGGGATCAAGGTTCGATGCGGGCTCATCCATGATAAACCACGACGCATCCTGGCAGATCGCGCGGGCCGCCATGCATCTTTGCTTCTCGCCTCCCGAGAGCGTATCGAACAACTGCCCCTGCTTGTCATTAAGTTCCATCTGCAAAAGAGCGTCCTCTATATGCCGGCTGTCCTCCTCAGTCTCCCCCTGGAAGAACCTGGATTTGTCGTACCGGCCGAGCGCAACCATATCGCGCACGGTAAGCCCGGTATCGCCGGAGATATCCTGAGGTATGTAAGACAGTTCTCCGCTTCCCGCGTAAAGATTTACAAGAGCTCTGATAATTGTTGTCTTGCCGCAGCCGTTCGGTCCCATCAGCATGGTGATCTTCCCCGCGCGAAAAATATGCGACACGTTGTCTAAGACTTTAACATCACCGAAGCTCACGCTTAAATTCCTGACCTCAAGATTCATGAGCTTATCTTCTCCTTTCCCCTTCTTAAACGACTTCCCATGAGAAGGAAAAGGAAATAAGGTGCGCCTATAAGGCTCGTAACGGCACCTATGGCAAGCTCGCCCGGTGCAACTACAGTCTTACATACCGTATCGCACAGAACCATAAATACAGCGCCTGTCATGAAACTCAGGATAAGGCGTCTTCTCATTCTCGTTACCTTGAAGAAAGAGACGATATGGGGAATTATAAGTCCAACAAATCCGATAATTCCGGAATTAGCTACGCAGAAAGCAAGAAGACACGAGCATGCTGCCAAAGTTACCGCCAGAGTGGTCTTCTGGTTAACGCCGAGTGTCAGTGCCGCCTCCTTGCCGAGCTTAAGTATATCCACCCTCGGAGCGATGAAGATAAGAACGGGCATCATGAGTGCGACTGCAACTGCGAGAAGTTCCGTCTTATCAGCGGTAGATGCGGAGAAGGTTCCCAGCATCCACATATAAACGCGCTCCATGTCATCCAAGTGAAGAGTCATCAATACAGTGATGAGAGCGCTCATTATAGATGAGATGGCGATACCCGCAAGAAGAGTCGAGGATGTATCGTAGTGACCGTTACGCGTTGCTATCGTGAACACCAAAAGCCATGTAACAACAGCGCCGATAACGGCACCGATATAAGCGCCCGTGAATGCGCCGAAGAAGATTATGCCGTTAAGACCGGTAACGATGGCAATAGCGGCACCCAGAGCCGCTCCCGAGCTTATACCGAGTACCGAAGGATCCGCCATGGGATTTCTGAATACACCCTGCATAATACATCCGACCGATGCAAGCGCGCCTCCGACCAAAGCCGCCGTTACTGTCCTCGGAATCCTGATTCTCCCGATGATAGTAACCGTGGTTTGGGCAAGTTCCCCGCTTCTTCCCGTTAAATACTTGATGACATCACTTAATGATGTACCGGAGCTTCCAAGACAACACGATACCGCCATCACTGCAAAAAGCATGATGGCGGCAACCGTGAACTTGATTATAAATCTGTCTGATGGCTTATCAGGCGCCCGCATGAGCAACAGCGTTAGCGTCTAATGCATACTCGTAAAGAGTTCTTACTGCATCAGCATTTCTCGGACCTACTCTCTCGAACAGGTTGGGATCAACAGAAAGGACTCTGTTGTTCTGTACTGCTGAAAGCTCAGAGTAAGGCTCAGTTACGAGGAAGTCATCATAGCCCCATGAAGGAACAAGAATGATGTCAGGATCTGCCTCGAGAAGCTGCTCTGTTGAATAGGACCATCCCTCAACATCAGCTGCAACATTTACGCATCCTGCAACCTCGATGATGTCGTTTATAAATGTATCGCCGCCGGCTGTGTAATCGCCGTACTCGCCGTAACCCATGCAGTAGTAAACCGTGATGTCATCACCTGCGATTGTCTCCTGTGCCTCATCCGCAACCTCTGCGATCTGGTCACTAACATCCATAGCAAGAGCCTCGCCCTCGTCGTGAAGACCAATAACATCAGCAACCGTCTGAATGTACATAGTAAGACCGTCAAGGGATGACTCATCCTTGATGATAACTACAGTAATGCCTGCATCTGTTAATGCGTTATATGCTTCTTCGCTGAAGATGGAAGATGCAAGTACAACATCAGGATCCAAAGAAACGATAAGCTCAGTATCGGGAAGGTCGATATTACCTACTTCCTGAACATCATATACTGCTTCCGGATAATCATCCCAGCTTGATCTTCCTATAAGTTTGTCCTCACCGCCCAGAGCATAAACAATCTCTGTAAGTGCGGGGGATACCGTTACGATAGTCTCGGGTTCCTCCTCGACTGTTACTACATTGCCGTAAGCATCTTCAAGAGTAAGAGGATATGAGAATGCCTCTTCGGTCTCAGATGCACCGGACTCTTCGGAATTCGAATCCGACTGTGCGCAGCCACTTATCATAGCTGCTGTTACTGTCATGCTTAAAACAGCTGCCAATAACCTTCTCTTCATGACAAAGTCCTCCTTATAGTATTGTCAAAACGCGATATTATTCGCAATGAGTAGATTATAATATAATTATGGCTATGGTGAATAACAGATTTTTCAAAGTGTTGACCGCGATTATCGGATCAGCGGTAATAGCATCAATGACATGCGGATGTGAGGAAATCTTCGAGCTTATCGAAGAATCCGAACCCGGGACACAAGTTCCCGAAGATGTCGAACTTGAAGGTCCTTACGAAGTTGACCGCGTCGTCGACGGTGACACACTGATCGTCTATATCGACGGACAAAGAACACGTGTCAGGCTCATCGGCGTCAACACGCCCGAATCTGTCGCTGAAGATGAATCCAGAAATACCGAAGAAGGCGTTGCCGCCTCCGATTTTGTTAAAGAGCTTATAGATGAGACCGGTTATGAAGTCTGGCTTGAATACGATAACGAGCGTTACGACCAATACGACAGAACACTCGCCTATGTCTATATCGATTACGAAGGTGAACTCGTCATGCTCGAGAGGATACTTCTTGAAGACGGATACGCTCAGACCGTCCTGTACGGCACGAACGACCGCTACTACGAGGAATTCAGGGACTTGGAAGCTGATGCTTCCTGATTTACTCGGCCGCTTTCCTGTCTGAATGAGCCTTAAACGAATATCTGTAGATTTCTTCGCGGATCGGTGCGGGAAGTTCTGTTATTACTTCCTTTGACGGGCGCGCCGTGTAGAAACCCTGTATATAGTCGGTACCGAGAAGGATACATGTCTCAAGCTCTGATGATGTCTCGACACCCTCGGACAACACCTTAAAGTTATTCTCATGCGCGAACTTCACGATATCTTTTACGAAATGCTGTTTCTGCGGATTCTCTTCGATACCCGACAGCAGCATCCGGTCGATCTTAACGTAGTCAGGCATATACCTCAAAAGGTTAACAACATTGGAATATCCCGTGCCGTAGTCATCAACCGCACTTTGAATACCCAGTCTGCTGTACTCTTCCTTAAGCTTGTTAAGTGTCTCGTCATCGAGCTCACTTCTCTCAGTTAATTCGATAACAACAGTATCCGACAGTGCCGTAAGAAGATTACTTATTACGATCCTGTCATTCTCATTTACGGTAATACCCGGAAGACTGTTGATAAAGACCTTCTTGCCTTCAAACCTCTTCATATCCTCCTTAACGATAGAGAGGATATTGAGGAATGTGTATGTCTCTATCTCTTCGAGCCTTCCAAGCTTGGTGGCATATTCGATAACCTCAAGAGGTGTTATCTCATAATCACATACCGGTCTCATCAGAGCCTCATATGCAAAGATGCTTCCATCCTTGGTATCAACGATAGGCTGGAAGTGATACTCGAATTTATTATTATCGAGAAGATCCTTAACGCGGTGCAGCATCACGGTCTCATCCTCAGTTGTTCCTGCCACAGGATGATTTCTGCGCTCGTTCATCTTGTTACCGTTCTTCTCGCTAACTGCTTCGTTAATAAGCCTCTCGATGTCGTCTGACGTCCTTACGCGTTCTGTGCTGTATCCGGATGTAAACTCGATATGCGTGCCGTTTCTCTCGTTATATACCCCGAGCGATTGGCTCAAAGCCTTAATCGTCTTATCTATATACTCGTCAGCATGCTCTTCTTCATTCCTGATGATAACGAACTCATCGTTTCCCAAACGGCCGCAGATGGAACCCGAAGCGCAGCAATTTCTCACGATTCTGCTGAAGTCCTTGATTATCTTGTCCCCGTTCTTGCGTCCCGAAGCCTCGTTGATGGAACCCAGGCCCACGATATCAACTGCAAGTATCGTGATGACCGGTCCTTCAAACTGAAGACTCGTGAGCTTCATCGTGTTCTCGACAAGACCGTCGTAGTTATTAAGTCCGGTAAGCGGGTCCGTAAACCTTATCTCATCCATCGTGTGCTTCGTGTTAACGAACACGGTCTGACGCCTTAAAGCCTCGATACCGAGCATGATATACCTGAGCCAGAACATATAAGAAACATCCATTCCGGCCACCCTGTCGCCATAGCTTAGTGCCGCAAAGCCGAAGCACGCCGAATCAAAGTGGACAGGCGTAAACAGGAATGCCCTCGGAGTATCACAATGCTCGTGCAGACAAGGCAGGATATCCTCCCTCATAAAAGGCTTGTAAAAGGAGATCTCGTTATCTTTGCCGCCATTAAGGCAAGTCATGATCTCGTACATCTTATCCGTGTAATCGACGCGCTTATACTCGACGCCGCCTTCTCCCCATGCCTGATTAAGACACAGGTGGAAACTGTCAAACTCCCCCAGGTAATCGAGATAAGACTCCACTACCTCAAGCGCACTCGTCAGATCTTCCTTCGCATACATGTCCTCAACAAGTCTGTTATCAACCGAGTAGAAAGACCGCGCGAAAAGATCCGTCCTCCACTTGTCTCTTAACATAACCTTGGGAACACAACTCTCACAGTGGCATCCGCATGATCCGCCGTGGAAGAAATCATACTCGGGAGTAAATCCCGGGACAGGATTGCCGTCTATGATATTAAGTATCGTTGAAGCGGCATAGATGCCGAACTGATTAACAGGCAAAGGTATAGATGTAATCGGGCTGGGACTGGTCCTTCCCTGCTCAACCGAATCGTAACCTACTATCGCGATATCCTCAGGTACTTTAATACCGTGTGAAGTGAATGCTTCCGCAAGACCTATCGCCATATAGTCGTTAGCACAGGCAAAAGCCTCGGGCAGTTCCCAGTTATTGTTAATAAAATCATTCGCGATATCAAAGCCACTGTTATACCAGAAGTCACCGTAGAATACGCGGTTCTCCTTTATGGGAAGATCGTACTTCTTCATGGTATCGATATATGCCGATAGTCTTTGTCTTGAATGAGGATGCCACTGCTTACCCGTTATGAATGCAATATCCTTGTACTTATGGTCATCTATGAGATGCTCCATAAGCTTGACGATAGCATCATAGTGGTTAAGCTTAATGGACTTAAAGTATTTACTGTCTGAATCCACGAACAGCACGGGACACTTCGCATTATCATGTAATTTGGTATCTATAAAATCGAGAACTCCCGGAGTCTGGATCGAGTCGCCCAATACGATTATGCCGTCGAACAAAGACTCATTAACAAGATCGAAGATAGTACTCTCGCCGATCTCTCTTACTTTTGTCTCCTGGAATTTCTGATACATCGCGAAGACACATACATCACAATCAGCGTCAAAGGCCTGCTTCTCGAATCCTTCGATAAACTGTTTCTGATACTCTTCATCCGGCTGTCCGCAAAGGACCGCAAGGCGTCTTCGGTCATACTCTTTCATAACAATTTATTGTAGCACTTTAAGCGGTTAAATGCACTCGATGACTATCCATCTGACACTGCCGACACCATCGATACTCGACTCTACAACATTGTCGTAAACGACGCGGTATCTGTCAGATGCATACTGGTCGATCTCATAAAGAAGATATGAGTATCCCTCACCCGTATTAATCAGGAAAGCATCGTTGTTGTAGCGGCCTCTGAACATATCAAGTTCAGCCAAAGAACCGATGCCCATCTGACCTCTTATGTGATCTTCAGGAGAGAACTCACTCATGAACGGATCGATCCTGTTATCGATATGCACTTTCACATCATTGAAAGCAAGCCATGAACCTGTATCAAATGAATTAAAGATCTTCGTGTATCCCTGCTGCTTAATAAACTCAACAGCCTGCGGGTCGTAAGCCGCCATCTTCTCGATGTCGCTCATGGTACCCGTCGGAAGATACTTCGGGATATAAAGATAAGCTGTCACGCCGAGCATCAGTACACAAACAACACTTAATATCCTGTAGAACGAATCTGAAAGATCAACTGAAGGCATCTTCTTCACTTTAATAACCTCAGTACAGATCCACTTAAGAAGTGCCTCATACTGCTCTGGTGCGAACATAAGGTAAGCAACCGAATAGTAGACGATAAAACGCTTATAGACGCATGACATAATGAAGAACATGCAAAGAAGAGCAAGCTTTGTTATGGTCTTCTTCTCGAATTTCTTAACGCCGTCACCGCACATGAATCCGACAAACACAAGAAGGATCAGAACCATCTGTACGATGGAGAAGTGAGCGGGATTCCACTCATCGACCACTGCCCAGATATCGGTGGCACCTGACTGCTTAAGACCGAACAGATAGCTTCTTATTCCCATGGGATTTAAAAGAGAGAGGATAAATCCGGCAATCGCTCCCGAAGCTAGTATACCTGCATCCTTAAACTCTCTGTAAACCAAAGTGATGGCGATAAGCACAAGGTAAACGAGGAAAAACAACGGAAGAATTCCTCCCTGAAGCCAGCCTAAGAATAAGCAGCTTACGGCGAACACCGCTGCCTTTACGAGAGCTTTTCGATTGCTTAAGAATGTCGTGATGAGCAAGGTTACTGCAAAGATAGAAGTAACCGACGGACGCACGTTATAGTCGGGGTATCCTTCGAGCATCGGAGTGAAGATGACGACAGCCGCGATGATGAAAGGATGCGCCTTGTCCTTAACGTAAGTGATCGCAGTAAAAGCTGCAGCATATATGAAAGCGGCTCCTACGGCGATGACGCCCCAGAGCTTGAACATCTTGTACATGAAGCCCAGGATAAGATACCAGCCGCTCTCGTGAGCCGTGAAGACAAGGTTCTCGTGCCAGCTGTAGATCTCGTCCGTTATAAGCCTGCCCTGAGCGATATCATCAAGACCTATCTTGATCTGCATGCAGGTATCACCCACCATGCCGATCATCGAGGTTACACCTGAGAAGGGGCTGAACAGGAACAGCACCAGAAGGTAGAGGAACAAGGTCTTAGCCGTGAACCTGCTTTCTTTTCTTAGATTAAGTTCATTTACTTCACGCATTCTTGTCCGTATCCTTCATCTGTTTCTTCATAAGGTACATCTTGTCGTCTGCAAGGCGCAGAGCCTTCTCGACATCGTGTGCCACCATATCCATCTTCTCGTAGCCGTAGGCTATCTCGAGCTTGATATCGTACTGGGGATGAGCATCATTATACTCATCGATAAGCTTCGTAAACTTATTTCTGGCATTCTCGAAGACATTGGGATTATCGGCACCGTCAATGATAACGATGAACTCATCGCCGCCCGTCCTGTAGCAGTTGCCTGCCTCACCGAAGCTTGTCTCGATTATTCTTGCAGCAGCCTTGATATGCTCATCGCCAGCTTTATGACCATACTTATCGTTGACCTTCTTTAAGTTGTTAACGTCGAGCTGAATGACGATGCACTCACCTGCCGCACCTGTCTTAACACGCTCCTCATACTCGTTGAATGCCGTTCTGTTCTGAAGTCCTGTAAGAGAATCCGTGTGGGCGAGCTTGCCCATCTCAGCCGCCTCAGACTCATACTTTCTGTAGTAGATAAGAGAATACATCTCGTTAACACCCAAAAGGAAGATGAAGATCATAAGACCGATCCTGAAGAAGTATGCGGAATCAAGTCCGGGAATCCCCGTCATATAGCGGACAAGATCTATGAAGCCGCCTGTGGTTACCGCGGCAAAAGCGATGGTAACAGTTATCCTCGTTCCGGAAAGATTAAGCTTGCCTTCAACGGTTCTTATGATGCATAAGAATGAATAGATAACCGCAAGGATACACTCGATATGACTTAAGAACAGAAGGTCATGATATGTCGAGATCCCGAGTGATGAAAGCGCTATGTCAAAGGCGAGTGTCAGCACTGAAGAACCGATAATCGTATTCGCGAATATCTCCATCTTTCTTCCCGTCAAAAGGAAGATAAACAGAACAACAAGGGCCGGAAGAAGAATCAGACTTGCGTAGTTAACGAAGTGTATCGATACCGGAGTTCCGACAACTAGTCCGGTAATGATAGAACTGCTGCCGGTCCAGACACCCGCATCGAATGCGAACAGACCCATGGCGGCAATCTCCTTGCCTGTATTCGTACTGTTCAGTATTGATAATCCGCCAAGGATCAGGCAGATACCAAGTATTGCTATAACAATCGAGATACTGAAAGGAAGCAGTGCTTCTCCCACTATCTCAAGTATATAAGCGGATTTCTCCTCAAGTCTTATGTTCTTGAAGCTTCCGTTCGAATCACCTATCGTCTCGGCCTCTATGGTTACCTCTGACTGTTCTCCTACTGAACTTAGATCGATCGCATGAGGATATGTTCCGTAATACTTACCGAAGATGTCTGCAGTCTGCGGACAGAAAGAATATATGAGTTCCCCGTCAACGTAAACATCAAAGTAAACATTCTTGGCGATAAAGCAGAGACTTCTGCCGTTAACCTGATCTGAAGCAAGTTGGCATGACATACTTATCGTGTCACTGAACGAGTCATAAACGGCCGGTTTTTCTCCATCGGAGTTTGTCAAATACCAGTTGTCATCAATGGGTATGAAACTGTGGTCAACAACCCCCTCCGACGGGCTCATAAACCCTAGAAAACAGACGAATAAAAGAAAGATGGCGCACGAAGTTACGAGCGTCATAAACATGATCTTATTCTTTTTTGATTCCGTTCTTCTCATAAACATTTTATATTTTATTAAAAGGGTTAAATTATAACAAGTACCATGAACACATGAAGCCTCCGGGGTTGGAACCGGAGGCTTCACGCTAGGCAGGAAATTTCAAATGAATTGTATTCGCTTAATTAAAGTGCTGCAAAACCCTTCTCAAGGTCTGCGATGATGTCATCGATATGCTCTGTACCAATGGACAGACGGATCGTGCTCTGGTGGATGTTCTGATCCTCAAGCTCCTGCTCGGAAAGCTGTGAGTGAGTAGTTGTTGCAGGATGGATAACGAGCGACTTAACATCAGCTACGTTGGCAAGCAAAGAGAATATCTCCAAAGCATCAATAAACTTGTGAGCCTCAGCCTGACCTCCCTTAATATCAAATGTAAAGATGGATCCTCCTCCGTTCGGGAAATACTTCTTGTAAAGCTCATTCTGAGGGTGATCGGGAAGTGAGGGATGATTTACCTTTGCAACCTGGGGATGGTTAGACAGGAACTGTACCACCTTCTTTGTATTCTCGGCATGACGGTCGAGTCTCAAAGAAAGTGTCTCGATACCCTGAAGGAGAAGGAATGCATTGAAAGGAGAGATAGAAGCACCCTGGTCACGAAGAAGGATCGCTCTTATATATGTAACGAATGCGGCAGGTCCTACGACTTCTGCGAAAGAAACACCGTGGTAACTCGGATTGGGCTTAGCTATAGGCGCATACTTATCTGCATTCTTAAGCCAGTCGAACTTACCGGAATCTACGATAATACCGCCCAATGTGGTGCCGTGGCCGCCAAGGAACTTTGTTGCGGAGTGAACCACGATATCTGCACCATGCTCGATCGGACGGATGAGATAAGGAGTTCCGAATGTGTTATCAATTACAAGAGGGATGTTATTGTCGTGTGCGATCTTAGAGAGTGCATCGATATCGGGGATATCACTGTTCGGGTTGCCAAGTGTCTCTAAGTAAAGAGCTTTAGTGTTAGGCTTGATTGCCGCCTTAACTTCATCAAGATTATGGATATCAACGAATGTGGTATCTATTCCGTAATTAGGAAGTGTGTGTGCAAGAAGATTGAAGCTTCCGCCGTAGATAGTCTTCTGAGCCACGATGTTATCGCCCTTCTGTGCGAGTGCCTCGATAGTATATGTGATAGCAGCGGCACCGGATGCAACTGCAAGTGCGGCAACGCCTCCCTCGAGAGCTGCTACTCTCTTCTCAAGAACATCCTGTGTGGAGTTTGTAAGTCTTCCGTAGATGTTTCCGGGATCTGCAAGACCGAATCTTGCGGCAGCGTGTGCTGAGTTATGGAATACATAAGATGTTGTCTGGTAGATAGGTACCGCTCTTGAATCTGTTGCGGGATCTGCCTGCTCCTGTCCTACGTGAAGCTGAAGTGTCTCAAATCTATAATTGCTCATTTTCTTATTCTCCTTTGTGTTTGTTTGGGTTCTCGTTTTTTGATAAGTTGATTCTATTCCAAAAAAATAATTCCTACCAATACGGTGTGTTGATATTGTGTTATAGGATCAGCCTATAACAAAAACAGCAGCCGCAAACGCAGCTGCTGTTAATAAAACTTTTAATTTAAATCCGGATCAGTCTTTCTTCTCTGAATCGTCTTTGTAAGCAACCATATCCGTATACGGATAGAAAGTTACTTCCTGACCGCAGAACATGCATTTTCCTTTAAGCGGTGTCTTTCTTGATTCCTGTATCGCTTTACCGCACTTAGGGCAGTTTACGATCAAAGGCTCGTAACTTTTCCTAAAGAACTTACTCGGATCAGCAAGAACAGTATCTATCTTATCGTAAAGAACGTCCTCGCTTATTCCGCTTGCCTTCAAAGCTTCCCACATCGCGCAGACTATCATCTCAAGTCTTTGCATCTGGCTTGCTGCCATTACAGCTTTCTCCGATGCACGCTGTGCAGCTGAGTCAGCCTGATAGAGCATTGAAGCATTTTCTGATGCCGGATTAAAATCATTTGATGCAGTCAGTCTCATAATATATCCCTCCCTTTTCTATTCTTTATCACTATAAACAAAAACTGTCCCGCATACAAGCGGGACAGTTTGGAATTAACAATTGAGACTATATTACTCACTTTTACGGAAAATCAGCCGTAGTTAAATGAGATTATCTGTACTTCATTTCCGGAGCCGTCGATCGTTCCGGAGAATGTCTGCGACTGCCCTCCTACTGTAACTCTGACAAGATAGTTAGTCGCCGCATCCGTTCTGTCTGAATAGTCTTCAATCCAGACGCTGTAAGCACCCGTAGCCGGAGATTCGAAGTAGATATTCTCTACCGGGTTATCCATAGTTCTGCCGCCAACATTAGCGTCAACATCAAGGTAACCTCCGCCGGCTTCACTGTTGCTGTAGCAGATCTCAGATCCGTCAGGTGTGCCTACATGCAGATCAAGGTCATCATCACTATCCCAAAGCATCGAGATCGTAATCTCACCTGTACCGGCTCCAAGCGAATTCAGAACATCATCAAGTTCGGATTCAGCAGGAACAGATTCGTCACCATCACTTCCGCCATAAACGAATGTGATGATATCCACCTGTGTGCCCGAGCCGTCGATCGTTCCTGTGAACGTCTGCGACTGATCGCCGACCGTAACTCTGACGATATAATCTGTCGGTCCGTCGGACCGGTCTGAATAGTCTACGATGAAGACTGTATACGTACCGGGTTCCGGATTAGTGAAATAGATATTCTCTATCGGATTATCCATTGTACGTCCGCCGACGTTGGCATCGACATCAAGTTCACCACCTTGGGCATTGCGGTTACTGTAGGAGATCTCAGAGCCGTCAGGAGTGATCATATGAAGATCCAGATCGTCATCTGTACCCCAGAGCATCGATACTGTGATCTCACCTGTACCTGCATTGATATTATTCAGCTCAGACTCAAGTGTAGATTCACTTAATGAACCTCCTGTATAAGTGAATCCGGCTATCTCAAGTGTCGTCATAGTTCCTTCGATAGTACCGGAATAGATCTGTGACTCACCGTTGATAGTAATCCTTACGAGGAAGTTAGTTGCACCGTTGGATCTGTCCTCATAATCGTTGACATAAATCCAATAGTCACCATTGACCGGACTTACAAAATAAACATTCTCGACAGGGTTATCCATCATGTTGGAAACAGTATTTGCATCAACATCAAGATATCCGTTCTGAGCCTCTCTGTTGCCATAGTAGATCTCAGATCCATCAGGTGTGAATACGTGCAGGTCAAGGTCGTCTTCGCTGTCCCACAGCATCGATATCGTGATATCACCATTTCCTGCATCAAGGGATGCGAGGATAGTGGACAGTGTGTCTTCATCGACCGGTCTGTCCCACTCGATGTAGAAGCCTCTGTGGTACTCGACATCGTCATACTCTGTAAAGCCCCACTGACCATAGTTATACAGGAATCCATAGTATCCGTAATCACTATAATTAGCAGGCTGATCCGGACAGACATCAGTGTATGTGACGGGCTCACCTGTTACCCAGTAATACTCACCACCAGGTGCGATAAGACCGATCCATCCGTAAGTATCAGGGAAGCTTCCAAGCAGGAAGTCTCTTTCCTCTGCACTATCGATAGTAACAAGATGTCCACCGTAGGACTCGGCAAAATCTCTTGCCTGCATCCATGTCATCTGTGTATCGATATAGGCATATGAATGACCTGTATAGAAAGTCTGGTTCATGTAGTAACTTGATACATACTCGGAATCATAGATAGAGATCTGTGTTCCGGTAGTATTGATAGTTCCTTCATAATACAGAACCTCACCGCCGATAGTGATCCTCAGATAGTAGTTGGTATCATATCCTTCGGTACGGTCGTTAAACTCTTCGACCCAGATACTGTACTCACCGCTTTGAGGCACGGCGAAATAGATATTCTCCATCGGTTCAAGCGTTCGCTCATTTCCTGCATTCGCATCGTGATCGAGCACACCGCCTCCGCCATAAGGAGCAGCATAGTGAACGTGGCTGCCGTCAGGAGTCAGTACATGCAGATCAAGGTCATCCCAGGAATCCCAGATGAGGGATACTGTGATCTCACCTGCACCGGAACCATACTCTACAATACGCTCTTCGAGTACTGTCTCAGAAAGAGTTACTGTGGTTTCTGAAGTCGTTCTGCTGAATGAAGAGCGGCTTGAAGATCCGCCATCATAATCGAACTCGATGATCATATTTTCTGAATCAGTGAGATCGATCTCGCCTTCGAATTCCTGAACATCGTCACCGATCTGAACGCGTACGATGTAGAATGTGGACATATCTTCTGTTCTGTCTCTGTAATCTCTTACATAGACTTCATAGTGACCGCTCATAGGCGACGGGAAATAGATATTCTCGACAGGGAAATCAGCAAGGTCATAAGAACTTGCATTCATGTCAATGTCAAGCGTTCCTCCGTCAGCTGTTCTGTTGGCATAATAGATGCGGTTCTGCTCAGGTGTGATCACATGAAGATCAAGATCATCATGTGTGCTCCATATCATTGATACGGTGATCTCACCCTGGCCTGCTTCAAGGATCTCTATCTGCTCTTCGAGCGTATTTGTCGTTACACTGACTTCATATTCGTCTTCTTCGATCGTCTGACCTACGATGACGCCTCTTGTGTTAGAGATGTCGACAGCTCCCGTAGGAGGGATCCACTCTACGATAGTACAGCTTACGGGATCTGGCACGATGTCTACTTCCGCGATAACCGGAGGAGTAAGCGCACCGTCACCATACTTGTCAGATCTTGTTATCTGATAGCCTCCGACTGAATCGATGATGAACCACTCGGTAAAGCTTGTGCTATGGAATGTAATCCCAACTTCAGAAGCAGTCGAAGTATGAGTGGAGATCGATATAGCAGAACCTTCAGATATAATCCTTCCCTGCATATCGTCAGGATTGATAGTGATACTGTTGGTATTACTCATTACGAACGTACTACTCGTCGCACCTACATCAACAAGGATATTGGTGTTGTCGATCGTCGTCGAACCGGGCTTAGGCTCAGTCGAGATCTGGTACATACTTACAGGCTGTCCGTTGAATGTGGAAGTATCTGTACCGGGGATTACTTCGCCTGATAAGAATACTGCATTGGTAAAGCAAGTGCTTGTCTGTACAACGCATTCATTCCACGTTTCGATGTTAGTCGATCTGCCCTCGTATACTTCCTGAAGCTGCTGTACTCTTCTTACAGCAACAGAAGCATCAGCATTGATCTGATCAGCAAGAACGATACACTCTTCAATACTGTCTTCAGGAGTCATCGTGTCGCCAAGAGGAGTGTCGTTACTTCTGGCATATACGGTTCTTCCGAAGATCAACTCGTTCAGGAAACCGGCTTTTGCCACAAGATCGAGACGCTGCGAATCTGATGAGCTCTGAAGTTCTTCCGCCATAGAGGTCATATCTTCAGTAACAGCACCCGTGGCTTCCCACGCCTCTATACACTCATCGAAAAGCTTATCCATCTCTTCGGGATCACTCGTGATCACATCAGCTTCGAGAATCCTCTCTGTAAGGACACGCGCATAAAGATAGCTCTGCGTACCGAGAGTAGTCATGTCACAAAGCTCGTTATACGAATCTCTTACTTTCCTCGTCTTGGCACTGTTAAAGAAAAAGAACCCGCCGACGCCCAAAGCAGCTACAGTAGATACTGCTACAATGGGAACTATCACGCGGGCTTTACTCTTCTTGGCTTTAGGAGCCTTTTCTTTCTTAACTTTCTCTTTCTTGATCTTCTCAGGTGGTGCCCCGGCTGATTCAGGAGCAGGAGCAGGTGCCGCTTCCTGAGGCGGCGGTGATGCTGGAACTATAACGGCTCCGCAGTTTGAACAGAACTTAGTGTTCTCGTCTATGGGGGATCCGCAATTCTTGCAAAACATGTGAATACCTCCTTATCAACAAACTTTGATGGTTTAATTGTAGTATGTATATATGACTGTTCTGTTAATAAAGAAATAATATACTCACAACAACAAGGATTAAGAGCCTCGCTACGTACTCGCCGCTGACGCGTCTGCGTAAGTCCGCTCGGCATCTTAATCCTTGTTGTACTTTTTTTGATAAGAATTACTCAGCTGTTCTCTCGTGTCTTGCATACTTAGGAAGAAGCTTAGGTGATACTTCACCTGTTGCACAGCCTGCATCCTTGAGCTCCTTATCGTAAGCTGCAACGTGATCGATGTTCATGTTGCCAAGCTCTACTGAAGCATACTTAGCGGCTGCCTTCTTACCTGCATTTCGACCGAATACGATAACGTCGAGGAGTGAGTTACCCATAAGTCTGTTTGTACCGTGGATACCACCTGCTGCCTCACCTGCTACGAGGAGGTTCGGGATAGCTTCTGTGAAGCCGTCACCGTTGATCTCAACACCACCGTTCTGATAGTGGAGTGTAGGATAGATGAGGATCGGAACCTTACGCATATCGATGCCGTAGTTCATGTACATACGGAACATAGCAGGGATTCTCTTCTCGATTGTGCCCTCACCACCTAAGATCTCGATCATAGGTGTGTCGAGCCATACGCCCTGGAGTCCGCCCGGGATATCAACGCCTCTTCCCTCACGGCACTCACGGATAACACCGGAAGCATTAACGTCACGTGTCTCGAGAGGGTGAATGTAAGCCTCACCGTTAGCATTAACGAGCTGTGCACCTACAGATCTTACCTTCTCTGTAACGAGAGCGCCGAGGATCTGTGAAGGATAAACAGCACCTGTAGGGTGATACTGGATTGAATCCTGGTAAAGAAGCGGAGCACCTGCTCTGTAAGCGAGGATAAGTCCGTCAGCAGTAGCACCGTAGTGGTTGGATGTCGGGAAGCCGTTATAGTGCATTCTTCCGGCACCGCCTGTAGCGATAACTACTGTCTTTGCTCTTGCTACCTGATAATCACCCGTTTCCATGTTGAGGAGAACTGCTCCTGCTGCCTGTCCCTTATCATCCTTTATAAGCTCAACTGCAGATGTGAACTCGATTACCGGAATACCGAGGTTGATAACCTCATCTCTAAGAGTTCTCATGATCTCAGCACCGGAATAGTCCTTAGCTGCGTGCATTCTCTTACGGGAAGTACCGCCGCCGTGTGTTGTGATCATTGTTCCGTCTTCTTCCTTATCGAACTCAACGCCGAGCTTGTTGAGCCACTTAATGGCATCAGGAGCCTCGGAAACAAGTCTCTTTACGAGTTCAGGTCTTGCTGCGAAGTGTCCGCCGCCGAATGCGTCAAGGTAGTGCTGTACAGGAGAATCGTTCTCCTTATCCGCAGCCTGGATACCACCCTCAGCCATCATCGTATTAGCGTCACCGATTCTAAGCTTAGTAACGATCATTACATTAGCGCCTGCGTTGTGTGCCTCGATAGCACATGAAGAACCTGCTCCGCCTCCGCCGATAACGAGGACATCAACATCATAATCGATCTTGGAGATATCAACCTTATCTGTAACAAGACGGCTTGTTGAATGGATCATCTCGGCAAGCTCAACAGGAGCCTTCTGACCCTTGTTGGGACCAACCTTGATCTGGGCAAATGAATCGGGGTTATAGTCGGGATGGAACTTCTGAAGGAGGTCATCCTTCTCGTCAGCGGTCAGTCTTCTGGGCTCAGTCTTCATACGAGCCTCACGTGTAGCCTCGACCTTCTTTATGGATTCCATCATATTCTCGGGATATGGTGCGTACATTATTTTGGCCTCCTTACTTCTCGATCTCTCTTGTGTTGTAGAGCTCTTTGATCTCATCGAGAGGCTTGGTCATCATATCCTTCATTGCCTCATCGAACTTACCCTCTTCGATCTCTGCAACTCTGTTGTTCAGGTGCGAAGCCTCGGGAGTAAGATACTTACCATTAAGTCTTCTTGCGAGCATACCTACCATAGGATGTGAGATACCTGCAGGGCATCTTACAGAGCAGCATCCGCAGCTTACGCAGTCGAAAGACTCCTCAGCACAAGCCTTGAAGTCACCTCTCTGAGCGTATGCGATGTACTGCATAACCTTGAGGCTCTGTGTGCAGGCCTTGGTGCAGGCATTACAACCGATGCAGGAATAGATCTCGGGATAAAGGGACATCATTACTTCCTGATTAGCCTTAAGATCCTCGATATCGTATGTTCTCTTATCTGTAGGGAAGTAAGGGATTCTGGCGATATACATTCCCTCCTGAACCTGTGTCTGGCAGGCAAGGCATGTATGAAGCTCGTTCTTACCCTTAATTCTGTAGATAGTTGTGCAGGCACCGCAGAAACCGTGGCGGCAGCCAACACCTCTTACGAGTGTATAACCGGCATACTCGAGAGCCGTCATGATCGTAAGATCACCGGGCACCTGGTATTTCTTACCGTAAAAATAGACATTTACCATTTCTTCCATAATCGTATTCCTTTCACATCAGTATTCGTCGGGCATTTCTTCTATCTGGTCAAAGCGGAAAACAGGACCGTCCTTGCAGACATACTTGGATCCGATATTACATCTTCCGCATTTACCGACTCCGCACTTCATTCGAAGCTCGAGAGTTGTATATACCTGATCATCAGTAAAGCCCAGTTCCTTCATTCCCTGAAGAACGAACTTGATCATGATCGGCGGTCCACAGATAAGACCGATCTTATCTGTTGAGAAGTCGATCTCCTTCAGGTATGCAGGAACGAATCCGACGTGACCGTCCCAGCCTTCCTGCTCTCTGTCGATAGTAAGGTAAACATTAACGCCCTCGGTATTCATCCACTTCTCTTTGATCTCCTTAAGCTTAACGAGATCGTCAGCTGATCTTGATCCGTAGAGGATATCGATGGTGCCGTAATCTTTTCTGTTGTCGATGCAGTAATTGATTACTGAACGTAGAGGTGCAAGACCGATACCACCGGCGATGAACAGAAGGTTCTTGCCCTTAAGTTCTGTATCTACCGGGAAGTTGTTACCGTAAGGTCCTCTTACGGTAATCTCGTCACCTACGGAAAGACCGTGCAGGTACTCTGTGAGAAGTCCGCATCTTTTGATGGAGAACTCCATGTATTCCTTGTTCGTAGGAGAAGAAGTGATAGAGAACATTCCCTCTCCGACACCGGGAACACATACCATTGCACACTGGCCGGGCATATGCTCGAACAGTTTTCCGCCACCGGGTGCATTAACTCTGAAAGTCTTTACATCAGGTGTCTCCTGAGTGATGTCGGCGATGATACCGACGTGCGGGACCAGGATGTCTTGATTCTTATTGTTATCACAATCACACATTTGTTGATCCCCTCCTTACTTATTTTCTGCGAAGGCCTTGATAACCTTCACGATATTGAGCGACTGAGGACACTTCTCAACGCAGCGGCCGCAGCCTACACACATGAACATACCGTCATTGTTTGTAGGATAGTAAACAAGCTTATGCATGAATCTCTGACGGAAACGCTGGAGCTGTGTCTGTCTGTTCTGTCCGCCTGCCATCAATGTGAAGTCGGAATACATGCAGGAATCCCAGCATCTGTATCTCTGGATGCCGTCCTTAGTTGTGTAATCCTTGATGTCATAGCACTGGCATGTGGGGCATACGAAAGTACATGTACCGCAGCCGAGACAGCCCTTGTAGACCTTGTCCCAGACTTCAGACTTGAACTTCTCGTCTGTCTTGTCTGCACCCCAACCCTCAAGTGAGAGGTCAGCGTTAGGAAGCTGCTTAGCGATACCTTCGATGTAAGCCTTCTCTTCTTCTACCTTAGCGTCAGCATCAGCCTCTTCGAAAAGGTTTGCTACCTTAGCTGTGAGAGCCTCACCCTTTTCGCTTATTGCCTTCCAGTAGAGCTTGCCGTCGATAACCCATGTAGCGACGTCAGCCTTAGCCTTGGAAGGATCAGCGGGATCAACACCGAATACAGTACAGAAGCAGGACTCTTCGGGCTCGTGGCAAGCAAGTGCAACTACGATACCGTGCTCTCTTCTGGACTTGTAGTAATTATCAACAGGATCTGTAAGGAATACGTTGTCCATAACCTCGATGGCACGAACGTCACAAGCACGCATACCGAAGATTACAAAGTCCTGATCAACGAGCTTACCGGGTGTAACGTTAAGCTTTGTTCTGATAGGTGTATCAGCAGCCTTCTCAGCATCGTCGCCGGAAGCTACATCTGCAGGAACGATCTCTCTGTTAACTGTGTAGAGCTGCTCTACCTGAGGGAAGAATGCATCCTTACCGGATCTGATCGTCTTAAGTGTGTCGATGTCACCTTCAGCGCCTTCCTTCCAGAAACCGTAATTGGTCTGGTCAGCAGACTTGATGGGCATAAACAGATCATACTCTGCCGCGATAGCAGCATACAGAGAACTGAGGTTTTCTTTTGCAATTGAATACATTACTTGTCACCCCTTCCTACAGCATCCTTCGGCTCCAGATCTTCGAAGGTAAAGTCAGTAAGAGGGCTCTGTGCCTCAGGATCTTTTCCTGCCTGGAACTCTCCATAGAATGTATCTATGTCCTTAATGAACTTTCTGTTGAACAGGTGGAGAGGAATACCCTCAGGACATACTCTGCTGCACTCGCCGCAGTCTGTACATCTTCCTGCTACGTGGAAAGCTCTGATGATATGGAACATCTTCTCCTCGAAGGAGTCGACGTTAGCCTTCTGCTGTGAATCGAACTTAGTGTTGTCGAATACGCACTTTCTGCATGAGCATGCAGGGCATACGTTACGGCATGCGTTACAACGGATACACTTGGAAAGCTC
>JAILNR010000003.1 GCA_024691325.1 Saccharofermentans sp.
CCGATTCCCTCAGCCCGCCAGCCGATGGATACAAGCCAGTTATTTTCGCTTAGTGATGTCGTGTAGTTGTGGTTATTCGCAAATGCGTTCGGATTGTACTGACGGTAAAGTGGAACAGTGTGCGCATCGTCAGAGTACCAGCCGATACCCTCGTCATTCCAACCGAGAGAAACCAGCATATCGCGCTCCGCAACACTCGTCGTATAGTGATGCTCGCCTCCGTTCTCGTTATAAAGCCTGTAGACTGGTGTGTTTGACCTGGTGGGAGCAACCCAGCCGATGCCCTCATAACTCCAGCCGATGCTTATGAGCAGATCGCGCTCACCTTCATTGGCAGTATAGAAATGCTCACCGCTGTTGGGATTATACAAGCGGTGCATATTAACTCCTGACTGACCCGTAACAGCTGATGCAGGATCATAGTCGCGGGACGATAACGTCAAGGCAGCAGGGCTAAAGTAAGCAAGAGCATCACTGTCGTAACTATAGAAGAATCCATATGAAGGCGATGTGTAACCGTCAGTTACAGTACCTCTCATGCCGCGAAGGAAAAGATTGCACTCTGTATCATCACAGTTCGTTACATCTACAAGGTAGTTGTATCCGTCATTCATATGCACAACATTCCACATGTGTCCTCCGCCATTGTTCGTAAATCTGGCAGTGCCGGTAACACAGATCGCGTATATATCATTGCAACTGAATCTGGAATTATCACACAAGTACTGGAAAGCCTTAGAGTATCCCTCGCACACTACATTGGTGGAAGGGTCGCCGTCAAACACCCATATAAGCTGCCACGGGTTTCCATAAGGAACTGAATCGTTATCGGAAGCATAATGGTTGTAATCCACCATAGAGCAAATTGCATCCCTGTAAGCAACCAGTTTATCGTAGTCGCTATATGCCGCATAACGGTCGACAATACTTCTCGCATTGCTTGCAGCATTACGCACTGACTGACCATAAACAGGATTTACAGAGAAATAATCACTTCCCCACATATAGTTCTCGGATACTACAAAATCAAAATACAAATAGACTGAAGCAACACCATCATGACGCTGAAACGAATAATAAACGCCGCATCCTTGCGTCTTGTCAAACCAATACATCTCATAAGGACAGGAAGCCATCAATGCATCAAATATCAGCCTCGGATGAATATCAAGAATACCACGGACAGCCTCATCCACCATGTCGCTGCTATTTAAATTGCTGATACCAAGGTCGCGTGCGGTGTAATCACCTACAGGGATCTCAAAGGATGTCGAAGTCTCTGTTCCGTTAGCGACAGCTATAACATGGGGACGCAGCCTGTAAAACACGGTTGCATCGAGACCGGATAACTCAGACATGTAGTCATAAGCACGGTAGCAGGCCTGTGGTCCGATGGTCATCTCCTGCTCTATGAACTGCTCCGCCAGGTAATCGCTATCAAGATCTGACTCGAAAACAAAAGGATCACCAAAAGAATGTACTACAGGAGCGTCATCATAAGGCTCCTCGGAAGGCTCTGTCTCAGCTACAGTCTCTTCTGAAGGTGTAGTTTCCTCCGCAGGAACCGTTTCTTCAACGGGGACAGTTTCTTCAACGGGAACCGTTTCTTCGGAAGGCAAAGTCTCTTCCAAAGACTCCGTTTCCGTCTCCTCTACCGTTTCTTCAACAGGAACTGTCTCTTCTGTCTCATCAGCGAGAACCCCGACTGAAGAAGATGCAACAACCGCGGCAGATACCGCTACAGCCAATAATCTCTTAAATACCATACCCTTCATACTTATATCCCCTCATGATATACTTCTAAAGTAATCTTTATATTCTTGTATGATACTATAACTAACAGAACATGAACAAGATACCGGTGACAATAATTATCCCTGTTTATAACGGATCCCTTGTGTTGGGGGATGCTGTTAAGGACATTTTCGAGCAGGATTATCAGCAGATAGAGCTCATCGCGGTCAACGACGGCTCCACGGATGAGTCACTCAACGTGCTTAGAGATCTTGCAAAGAAGACGCCGGAGCACGTGACGGTACACATAATCGACAGGGAGAACGCAGGTATTTGCGCGGCACGCAACGCGGGACTTGAGGCTGCAACGGGTGATTACGTGGCTTTTATGGACCAGGATGACCGGATTCCTTCTGACTACATAAGCAACCTCATGAAGGCCGTGAATGAGAAAACAAACGCGGTTATCGGCGGCACTGTTGACTACCACCCGTCTTCGGGCAAGAAACACAATCGCGACCTTGACCCTGACGCCGGCTGGAGCATGTACCGGAACACCGCCCCCTGGGGACGCCTCTTCAGGAGGAGCCTTCTTAACGAGCACAACATCAGGTTCGCGCCCACAAAGATAAGCGAGGACTTCTACTTCAATTTTCTTTTCTTAAGCTACTGCGGGGCGGGAACGGTCAAGATCATTGAGCAGTCAGGCTACATGTGGAGGATTGACGAGAACTCGGAATCACACAAGAACATGAGCCAAATAGCAAAGGACCGCGATGTCACCGTGATCCTTACGAAGCTTCTTAACGACATGCGGGAGATTGACGGCAGCAGCGTGCTTACGAAGGACTTGTTCGAGTATCTCATCATCAAGCACATCGTCTGGTATCTGCTGTTCGTAAGTAAGGGTGCGTCACGGGATGAGATCAGGAAAGTTCATGCGCATGTGATGGGATGGCTTAAAGATAACTTCCCGAATTACAGGAAAAATCCGCAGCTTAAGGCCGGTAATCCTAAGGGCGAGGCATTCAAGATAAGAACCATAGTCCGACTTTGCGTAAGAATGGAGAAGATGGGCTTACTTCTTCCGTTCTTAAGAATAACATGAAAACTACTGGGGGAATCAGATGTTAAAAGATCGCACGAGCTTTCTGAAATTATACATAGCTGTCATCTTCGCCGGATTAACAGTATTTCCTCTCTACGATAATATACCGCCAAAAACAGAGATATGGGTTACTATTGCATCGCTGATTATATGGTATGTAATTGCGGATGTTATCCTGAGAATAACTCCGCCTATAAAAACTCTTATCGCGACACATTTCAAGAAGTTAGATAAGCTTGTAACGAGCGTTGGTGATCTAAAGTTTTTCTTTATCTTTTGGATTGGATTGATGATCGTTTGGATACCTGCATTCTGCACGCTGTTCCCGGGTACGTTCGGATACGATGCACCCATTCAACTGATGCAGTGGCTGGGGGATCTTAAATTAAATGATCAACATCCCATTACACACACGGTCATGATCGGGCTTTTGTATGATTTTGGGACAAAGATATTGGGTGGTTCTCCGAATACCGGAATCGCAATATACACTGTAGTTCAGGGCCTAATTGTGTCAGCATCGATAGCATACGGTCTCCTGGTTCTTCGAAGATTTGGTGCTTCAGCAATTGAAATTATCCTGTCTTTCATTTGGATCTCGTTTAATCCGTTTATTCAGTCACTTACATTCAGCATAACCAAAGATATATTGTTTGGAGCATTCCTGTCAGTTTTTCTCTTTATTCTATGGCAGTGCCTGTGGAACGGAAAATGGGATAAGAAGACAGCTGTCGCATTCATAGTCTTTGGAATTCTTACATGTCTGTTCAGGCATCAGGGGGTGTATTTCTTTGCTGCATTACTGCTATTCCTAATCGTCGCACCCAAATCTTCCCAAAGAAAAAAGAAATCAATGACTATCGCTGTAGTCATCGTTATTGCCACTTTCGAAGTATTCGGATTTGTCTGCCATACAATTCTTGGAATCAAGCCGGGTGATACAAGAGAGATGTTAAGTGTTCCGATACAACAAATGGCTTATGTGTGCAAGCAAAAGATCGAAGGACAACCCATAAATGTCACAGACGAGCAGTTATCTCAGGTTGAGTCATTCATACCCGAGTCAGGTATACTTGCTTATCAGCCCGATACTGCAGATCCTGTAAAGACAACATTTGACACAGATGCTTTCACTTCAAATCTGTTAGAAAACTCTGTACTGTATCTGAAGTTAGGACTAAAGAATCCATTTGAATACTCTTATGTATTCAGAAATATGACCGAAGGATATATCGATTCTGATGAGATGGAGCATATGGGATTTATGCTCATGAACACATTTGACTCTTTCTATAATATTGATATTCACAGAAGTCCTATCTTATTTGAGCAGTATTACGATTTCCTTGTAAAAGATACTCTTGATTCCGGATACCAAAGAGTGCCTCTGATGGGGATTCTTTATAAGCCTAGTATGTGTATATGGTTGTTGTTCTTAATACTTGGTATTATAGTTTACCGCCGTGATTATGATTTATGGCTGGTTACGATTCCGATATTACTACAATTCATATCTTTGCTGCTGGGCCCGGTTGCACTTCTCAGATACCTGTACCCAATAATGCTTCTTGTACCATTTATGTTTGTCAGTTGTATAAATAACCGACGGGCACAAAGAGATTAACCATCAGTCAAGACTTACTTTATATACGTTAAACCCATTTTCTGAACCAATCAATTGGAATGGATCAGTTTCTTCAAACACTCTGTCGGTAAATATATAATCAACACCCAAAGATCTCAATTCGTCATCGTTGACCGATACCGTAAAATTATCCTCATAAGTCAGCACGAATTCTTCATCGGGATTATTGTCATAAACAATGCGCATATGAGCATATCTGTTATAAACCTCAGAATCGTCCTCCCCTTCATCGATCGACCCCCAACGTTCAAGATCCGGATAAGGGTTTGTAGAATTAATCGTGCGTGCCCCTTCCATAACAAGATAGTTATTGTACGGATATCCAATACCTTCGACAATCCATATGCCATCCGGGTCTTCGCTGACAGTCTTGGACACTAACTGTAAGATTGGAACCTCTTCAATAGATCTGACACCTATACGCACCGGATTGACTAACAGACCCGATATAAGCAAAGTGACAATTATAAGCCCATAGCTTACAGAACGGAATCGCTCATCTGACACACCAATCAGAACCGTTATGACAATGCTAAATAGAAGTATGAATTGTATAGTGATAGTAGCAGTCGTGAAAAAACTGGAGTTAATACTATATGCAATCCATGTTAGAACAAATGAGATCAAACAAGCCTCACAAACCGATTTACAGACAGGAATCTTTATATTGCTACTCTCACACAGATACAGAGCACGGATAAGTAGCAACAAATCAGATAGCTCCTGTATGATCAACACACGATTTTGAATACTATGGTCGATAAGAGTAATCTTAGCTACAAACTCAGGCAACCCGAACACACAATAGCAACCTAGAAATGCAAATACGATCAACAACATGGAGGCCATGAGGTCCTTTTTCCTTGTCTGATACACATATCGAAGATAAAGAATAATACCTAATGGGAATAAACTTATAAAACCAGACGACTCGCTTATGTTTGCGAATGTATACTTCTCGGTGAGAGGATACCAGAAGCAAGAAAAGGAATTGAAGAATTGCTTCAAAAAGTCCCCGCCGTTTTCAGATCTTTGTCCAGGATAGACAGTAGCAGAAATAGCTTCTATCGTACCATGAGAATGTTTGTATACATATAAAGCTGCCAACAACAACAACAGAACAGGAATAGCAAATATCAGAGCATCTGTTCTTTTGAACCTATACGTTTCTTTATTATGAACAATAGTCCATATAATAAAAACTGCAAGTATATATGCAAGAGGTATCATCCATGCAGGATACATAGTCAGGACATACCCGCCGGCACAAATGGCAATAACAAAAGCAAACAACACTTTGCAGATAGTCTTTTGAGTTTGAAGAAACATATTAAATACAACAATCGATAACTGCATAAAGATGAGCATCTCCACAAACCCGTTTATCGCAAACCACCATTGAATAACAGGGGCAAATGTCAACATTACTGCGTATAACACAGAAAGCCGTCTGTTATCATTGGTAATCAGTCGACCAAATTCAAATGACACCATAAAGAGTGTAATCAGTCTTCCCATCCAGAAAAAAGCTAATCCGTTAGCGAACGGCAAGAAAAGATATCCTATCTGAAATGGTCTGAATATCATAAGGAAAGAACGTATTGGCAGTCCGTATACTATAAAAACATCTGTAGGAGTTGCCCTAATAATGGAACTGAAATACGAGAATGGTTCATCTCCATAGTACTGTGACCATGTCATAGGAGTAAACACTGCCCATTCGTCAACCCTTATAAGACGAGAGGCACCGTATAATACATCTGAATCCGTGTAACCAATCCATCCTGCTATCATACCAATAGAGGATCCTGAAACACGTAATACTACCGAAAGAACAAAAATGACAGTCACGATATGATATCTATACTTGAAAATGCGCTCAAAGCCTAACAACATAACAGCGAAAGAGATAATCCCGGTAAACAAAACAACATAGAGAAATCTCGGAGATAACACCATCTCTTTATATGTGTGCTTATCAAAAACACAACGTACTTCAACCAAGTATGCATATGTAATAAGCAGAACTGAAGTAATCAGTGTGAACAGCAGAAGTTTAAAAGTCTTATTCCAACTCCATGAAACTCTATTCATAAAACATCTATTTTCTCTTCGCCTTGGCGGCATCATTAAGATACATCTCAAAATCCTGCTTGTTCTTCTGAACCATAGTCTGCAACGTCATTCCTGGAAACAGTGCATGGATCGCGGCTAGCATAGTGAATCCGCATACGATCAATGTCGGGAAATTAGGAACAAGACCGGTTTGAATGAATGTAACAAATACAGGTATAAAGAAAGCAATCGATACTATCGCCAGTATGGCAGATATCCAACCCCAGAACGCCAAAGGCTTATAAGTAGCATAAAGCTTCATTATGGTCCTCAACACTTTCAGTCCGTCGGAATAAGTATTGAGCTTCGACTCACTTCCTTCAGGGCGGTCTCTATAGGAGATAACAACATTCTCAACATACATATTCTTATCCACAGCATGTATGCTCATCTCAGTCTCAATCTCGAATCCCTTCGAAAGAACAGGATATGTCTTAACGAATTCATAGCTGAATGCCCTGTAACCCGTCATGATATCCTTGATCTGATTCTTGAAGAGTACATTTATGCTCTTGCGGACAATAGAATTACCGAAGTTATGGAATGGTCTTTTATTCTCTGTGAAGTAAGTAGAAGACAATCTGTCGCCTACAACCATGTCCACATTCTTCTCGAGGACCAGATCAGCCATCTCACGAGCATTTTCTGCAGGATATGTATCATCTCCGTCGGTCATAATGTAACACTCCGCGTCAATCTCCCTGAACATGCGTCGTATGACATTTCCTTTACCCTGCATATACTCATTACGAACTACCGCACCTGCTGCCTCAGCAAGCTCGGCTGTTCTGTCGCTCGAGTTATTGTTATACACATAAACAACAGCTTCCGGCAAAGCCTTCTTAAAGTCAGTGACTACCTTCTCTATTGTCTTCTCTTCGTTATAGCAAAGAATGAGAACAGCTATCTTATCCATAACAACCTTCGGTTTCTAATAAATTAACATCTTATTATATCCCGAAATACTATATATGGCTACTGAACGACAAATTCCGCTTATGCAACTCCATACCAGGCGATTCCCTCAGACTGCCAGCCGATGGAAACGAGCCAGTCGTTCTCGGAAGCTGATGTGGAATAGTTGTGGTTGTTAGAGAATGAGTTAGGGTTGTACTGTCTGTAAACAGGTACACCGTGGTTATCGTCGGAATACCAACCGATACCCTCATCACTCCAGCCATTGGAAACAAGGAAATCTCTCTCGGATGCGCTCGTTGTATAGTGATGCTCACCGCCGTTCTGGTTATAAAGCCTGTAAACAGGTGTGTTAGATCTTACCGGAGCTTTCCAGCCGATACCCTCGTTGGACCAACCTGCAGCAACGAGCGAATCGCGCTCACCTGCACTTGCAGTAAAGAAATGCTCACCGCTGTTAGGGTTGTAAAGGCGGTACATGTCAACAGTAGCAACTTCCTCAGTTGTTTCAACAACGGGGGATTCAACAGCAGGTGCTTCATCGACAGGCGTCTCAACCTCAGGCTCATAAGTGATATGTGTATCAACGCATATGTCAGGGGCAATATCGCTGATCAGAACTACACCTCTGTCAATATTCATATCTGCTGATGAAAGCTTATCGCAAGATCCGATATACAATGCGGATAAGGAGTTATTGAAACAATACAGTGAACGAAGATTAGTAAACTGTTCTATTCCTTTAAGATCCGTAATGAACCGATCACTGACATCAATTGTTTCTACCGGCCTGATCTCATTATCACTTAAGTACATGTCTTTGTTGACATCAAAGTGATCGAATACATAGGATCTGAAGAAATCATCCGGGAAGATCTCCGAATTGATCGGCACTCCCAAGTCGGTCCGCTCTTGTTCTGCTGCTGTAAATGCCTCATCAAACCACAAGATCAAGAGTTCCGGATGAGAAATCAAAGCAACAACCCGCGTCATCATTTGCGTAGAAATAGTACTCAGAGCCATCATTATTAAATGAATAACTATCAAGCGGGATCTGAACACCATTAACATAAATGCCAAGAGCCTTCATCTGTTCAGGATTGGACATATAAGTCATCAGTTCTTCGGGCAACGAATACCTGACATTAAGAGACTTACCTCCGTCGTTCGCCGATCTTGTCTGATAAAGAATGGAAACCGCATCAAGCTGAGGCAGCATCTTAATTGACTTATCTACATCCTCTCTTGTGTAGATCTGATTCGCCTGATTGGCATTCAGGTCATAATAGAAATCCTGATTAGTCTTAAATATTTTACTTACAAATTCCTTGTTTACATCAAGCAGGAGATAAACCTCTTCTACCTGAGCCTCTTCTACCGGAGCCTCTTCAACAGAAGTCTCTTCTGTAGAAACTGTCTCTTCTTCGGACTCTACCGAAGTCTCGGTTGTCTCCTCTACTTCATCCGCATAAACTGTCTTCGTCTTGTTAGCCATAACCATCGAGAATAAGATCATCATCGATAGTACAACTGCTGTAATTCTTACTCTTTTCATTTCTAATCACCTTTTACCTAGATTTGTCCCGAACAATAATGTCATAAGTTAATAAATAGAATGAGTAAAATGTGTGGCAAGTTGGTGTTTTCAATTGAAGGTACAAATCCGTTGTGATATGGTCTATCGCTGTGAGAAAAGATGTATTATTAAAAATATATATAGCGTTTATTTTTTCCGGATTTACAGTATTTCCGCTCTACTATAACGTTACCGAGAAAACAAGATCATTGATGGGCATCGCCTCTTTATTCATATGGTTTGCAGTTGCAGACATCGTGATGAGAGTGGTAAATCCGTTAAAGAAAATATACTCGACACCGGGGTTTCAGAAGATCGATTCAGCCGTAAGAAGCGTCGGTGATCTGCCGTTCTTCCTTATCTGCTGGGGCCTTGTCATTGTCATGTGGACACCCGCATTCTGTTCTATGTTCCCGGGCACGTTCGGCTACGACGCACCGGTGCAGCTTCTCGAGTGGCAGGGCAAGATCGAGCTTGGCGACCAGCACCCGATAACACATACCGTTCTCATCGGCCTGCTTTACGACTTCGTGACCAAAGTCCTTGGCGGCACTCCTAACGCAGGCATTGCTTTGTACATAGCGGTTCAGGCCTTGATCGTCTCAGGGGCGATAGCATATTGCCTTTTGACTTTTCGAAGGTGCGGAGTGCATTCAGTCGGCATCATGCTCACTTTCCTCTGGTTCGCGTGCAACCCCTTCATCCAAGTGCTTACCATGAACAGTACCAAGGACATCCTCTTCGGAGCGTTCCTGTCCTTATTCCTGCTTGTGTTCTGGCAGATATTAAGAAGCGGGAAATGGAGCACGAAGTCTGCCGTTTGCTTCGTAGTGTTCGGCATCCTCACGTGCCTGTTCAGACACCAGGGCATATACTTCTTCGCCGCGCTTTTGCTGTTCCTTCTGATCGCGCCGCGTTACGTGCATATAGCTAAGAAGCAGATGGTATCCTCCGTTGCCGTTGTCATCGCTTTCTTCGAGATATTCAGCTTCGTCTGCCATTCGGTCATGAACATCAAGCCCGGAGACTCGCGGGAGATGCTGAGCGTGCCCATGCAGCAGATGGCTTACGTGTGCATGCTGAAGATCGAAGGTCAGGACATTAACGTCAGTGGCGCCCAGCTTAAGCAGGTGGAGACATTCATCCCCGAAGCAGGAATAATGGATTACCAGAAGAATACCGCGGATAACGTTAAGGCAACATTCTCCACGGAAGCCTTCACCGAAGACATAAGCGAAAATGCCCTCACTTACATCAAGCTCGGGCTTCAGAACCCGGACAAGTACCTTTATGCCTTCAGGAACTTAACCGAGGGCTATATCGATTCGGATGATATGGGTTATAAGAGCCTCATGTTCATGTACTCATTCAGGGTGGCAGAGAACGAGCAGATCCAAAGAAGCCCTCTCATGTTTGACGGCTATCTTGATATCCTCACGAACAGCACGCTCTCGCAAGGATACCAGAGGACACCTCTCATGAGTGTCTTATTCAAGCCGAGCCTGTGCGTATGGATACTTGCGGTCATGATAGGCCTCGTCTTCTACAGGCGCGACTACAAGCTGTGGCTCGTGGCGCTTCCCATACTTCTCCTGTGCATCTCTCTGTTCCTGGGACCCGTAGCCCTCATTAGGTATCTTTATCCCATGATCCTGCTGGTGCCGTTTATGGTGATGTGTATTATAAAACCGGTTTGACAATAGTTGTCCGTCAAGATTAAAATAACTTGATATTGGCTGTGTATGATTTTTGATTTAAATAACCGGGCTTCGATGACACACATTAGAGATTTCTTTACTAATAACTCAAAGACGATTTCGTTTATCCTTATATCAGTATTACTATTCTCCATCTACCTGGTTCATTCAAAGGATGCTTTTAAAAGAGAACCGGAGGCGTATTGGTCGAGCTATCCTGTTGCGATGGAATCTGACAATCCGATTCGACAGGAAATCTCCATAAAAGAAGCTGAGATACTATCCATCTCCATTAAAGTGGGCACATACGAAAGCACAAATGAAGGAACTCTCACACTAACCTTATATGAGGATGACAACGTAATTCAACAGTGGACTCGTGACACTTCTTTATTGGTTGATAACGAGTATGCTGTTTTTGAATTGGATGCGCCATACTTATCCAACCCGGATCACAGGTATAGTTTCACCATCGTGGATCATTATTCCGAAAGTAATGCTATAGCATTATATGATTCACAAGATAACTCCGAAGAAACCGTCTGTTATAAAGTTAATTACACTAATAGAAGTTATCAGCGAACTGTAGTAATGATTTCTGTTACTGTTTTTCTCGCACTTGTGATTTTGATAATCAAGAAAACCAACGAGAAAATACTCATGATTTTCGTTGTATTATCCTTGGGATTGGCTTATTTCTTTGTCTGTCCCCTGGGTATTGCCCCAGATGAGCAAACTCACTTTTGGAGAGCATATGAGATTTCTCATGGCCATATGGTATCTCAACATGTATATGATGATGGAATTGGCGGTAATACACTTCCCAGCGCCGTTAAAAACTTCAATGATGAATCCAGTATCATTGATTGGAATAATACTGAGGTAATCGAATTCGGAAATACGTCTTTATATGCACCCGTAAATTATCTCCCACAATCTATAGGCATAACAATAGCAGAGCTTTTTACTCAGCGTGTTTCACTTGTATTCTATGCGGGAAGAGCGTGTAGTTTTCTCCTTTGCATGACATTATGCATTCTATCGATATGGATCATTCCCTTCGGACGGAAGATTCTCTTCATGATCATGCTTTTCCCTATGTCTTTGCAGGAGATGATATCTATGTCTCCCGACGGACTAACCATCTCACTTTCACTTTTCCTTATATCGTATATTCTTTATGTCAGTTACAGTCCGTCGAAACTAAGGAAACGTGATTACATCATCATAACAGCAACCTGTCTGTTACTTTCTTTGATGAAGATAGTTTATGTGGTGTTGCTTTTCTTAGTGCTTATCATACCGAAAGACAAATTCAATAAGCAAAGAAACAGCGCTATCTTTAAAACAGGTTTAGTCGCTTCAGCATTCGTATTGAACTTGATATGGTTGACTGTTTCCTCAGGATTCCTAGGGGAATTTCAACCCGGTGTCAACTCCTCTGAACAAGTTAAGTATATACTGTTGAACCTACCCGATTACTTAATTATCGTTATTAGAACAACTCTTGAAGAGGGATTGTTCATTATAAGTACTATGATAGGTTCTAATATGGGGCGTCTTACTATCTCAACAACCGGCATAATATGGGTTGTTTATCTCATTATGTTTGTATATACGGTAGCAACAGACAACGAGTCCATTAACTATCACAAGCAGGATGCTCCTATAATGTTATTGGTTTTCTTCACCTGTGTTGCTCTGATTTATACCAGTTTATATGTACAATGGACCGCACTGAAAAACGAAATAGTTAGAGGAATACAGGGCAGATATTTCACTCCCGTACTCCCCCTCCCTGCTCTGGTCGCTTCAAGACTAACCAAAGGAACCGCAACATCTCACACAAGCTGTTATTACTTCGTATTACTGTTATTCCTTAATGGTGTAATTCTATTAGATATAATCAACTATACGTTTTTGATGTAATAAGAGTGATAATCTGCCTTGTCTTTTTATGCCTCCTTTCCGAATTTGCGAAATGTTAGTGCCCGGTGACTTTAACCACTACGCGACCATCCAAAACGACCAAACACAGCTCATATAAAAAAGCCATTGCGTTTTCCTTTATACTGATAAAGCCAACACATCAGCAAAGGAGGTATTTTGACAGTAAGCGCTTAATAACCGAGTGCCTACCCTGACTTAGTAAAGATTGGGATACTGTTAAATAGTATTCAATCTGGTCCAATTAGACCATTTTGGACAATGGATAAGGAGGTCTAAATGGACGAGATAACAACGGTAAAGAACCAGGTAAAGTTTGCAGGTTGGATCTCAATGGTCGAAGAATGCCAAAACAGTGGTCTGTCTATACGCACCTGGTGCAAAGAGAACAACGTCTGTTATAAAACATACTTATATCGATTAAGAAGACTGAGGCAGATGTTCTTACAAGAACACTCAAAGGAGATCACTCCCGAGATAACACCGCTTTCTATAGTTCAGACTCCGACGGTCGAGTCCAAGGACATTACGCTGCAGTTACCTCTCTGACCTTACCTCGTGGAACGACAGTGAAGACATTCCTATAGAAGTGCACTGTACAGCGTTGATACTTGGGCAGACACTAAATTAGCTCTAATGTATTTTACAGTACCTGTTTACAGTTATGCCTACAGAAGATTGGAGAAATCACCCTGAGATGCTCGACGATCTGTTGCCGACATCTCCCGAGATCCGAAAGAAATTCAAAAATTGATTGTCTCACCGCCCGGCGGTAAGATGAAGGCTCCTGATTATTAAGCGCTTACCATTAGATCAGTTACAGAAAGCTATGGAAGAATATATTAATTACTACAACAACAAGAGAATTCAAGTCAAACTGAAAGGACTGACTCCTTGCCAGGCAAGGAATCAGTCCTTATACTCAATTTAATTCCGTCCAACTTTATGGGTTCACTTCAATGAGGAGCGGGCCTTGTTTTTAAAACTTGAATGTATCTTTAATTCCGAGCCACTTCTGATCTTTATCACTTAAGTTTAGCGGAATGCCGTCAAGCGAGTATCCAGAAGCTGATGCAGAGCCTGCGTACGAGCCTTCAAGCTGTGGCCACTTAATGCCGATCTCAGGGTCATTCCATGCAAGTCCGCCCTCATCATTCGGGTGATAGAAGTCATCACACTTGTAGCAGAACTCAGCTGTATCCGATAAAACAAGGAAGCCGTGAGCAAATCCACGGGGAATCAGGAACTGATTCTTATTCTCTTCAGTCAGGAGCTCACCGTGCCATTTGCCATAGGTAGCGCTGCCGCTTCTAAGATCAACAGCAACATCAAACACAGCACCCTTTATAACGCGAACAAGCTTAGTCTGAGGGAAATGCTTCTGGAAATGAAGTCCACGAAGAACTCCCTTCGTACTCATACTCTGATTATCCTGCACAAAGACAATTTTAATGCCGGCCTCTTCCATATCACGCTGGCTGTAAGTTTCCATAAAGTATCCGCGCTCATCTCCGTGAACAGCAGGTGTGATCAAGCACAATCCTTCAATTCCATCGAGATTCTTAGTTACTGTGATCTGTCCCATATTGTTTTCCTCTCAAATTCAATCTATCTAATTGTAATTCTGTTTGGCAAAATCGTCTATATAATATCTCTTTTCTTTATGATTCAGCTTCTATTGTATGATTACAACTAAGCGTGGTTGAATTATATCGTAAACATAAATGGAGATTAGTATTCGGGTTTTGTGTTGTTCTAATGATCTACTATTTGGTTTGGTGTATTACAAAACCTTTTGATTATGCCCCCCGATGAATACCACCGCTTCCCAATCTGTCATTACTGCTTTCTCACCAACCTCTACACATTCAAGGAAGTCTATCTGCCGTTCTCTAGAGGCTCAATAGTTTTTCTTGCAGCCGTATCCAAATTTTGAGTGATAAGAGATTTAGAATAACAACTAACCCCTATATCATTCAATTATTCTTCATTTAATGGAGCAAAAATCAAATAACCATCTACTCTACTTAATAACTCGTAACCACAGTTTTCCATCTTGGGAATTAACCGACTTTCGTCTGGCCATATGACATAATCATGAGGCAGTTGATCTAAAATTGGCGGGATACATTCTTCTGAGGGTGTTACTCCATCGGGCATATAATCAGAAACAAAGTAAGTATCCCAAATCTCATCAGTATAGAAATATCTATATAATTCTATTTCAGCAGAATACTGCATTATCCCTTCATACAATGTACCACCATCAACAAACTTGTCTTCAATAACGGGTTTTGGAAGAAAAATCCATGCTGATATGGGTCTGCCCGCGCTTAATTCGATAAGTTCATCCGCAAGCGCTACGGAATCAGCTCTAACCTTATATCGATTATTAGCTTCATTAATCATATTATTATTTTGAAGGTTGCTACCAAATAACACTAACACCAAAGCAGTAATCACAACAAACAAGTATCTCAAAACAGTGTTGCAATTATTAGATAACTCAACCGATAAAACGTATGCAACAAACAACCAAACCGGGCACAAAATCCAAACCCTAGCATATTCAGCCATACTTGATGTTGTCCCTGGTAACAGCACAAAAAATCTTTTCAAAAACGGATTATATATAAACAATAAAACAATAAACGTATATATCCCAAATAGATAAAACCCCTTTGGATGACGTCTCCTATTCAAAAATAACAATATCATACTGATAAAAGAAATCAGCAAAAACACGTAATTTCCATTGAACATTAAACTAGTCACTTCTAAGAAATGACTTATCAAATATTCAAAAATACTACTATAAGAATAGATACACGAACATACCATATACATTGACCATTATAGCAATTCTTTGGTTGCTACTATATCTGCACCAGTTTCACATATGTTGCTGATCAACACTTCTCCCTGACGAATTGGTGGGCGAACCTCAAGTAATGATATCTCTTTCATTATATGTTGGATACACTCTTTAGGAATCGGTATAGATGTTTTTACAGACAAGGGCTCATCCCCCCCCTTAACTAAAACAACTGCTGTAATCATTCGTTTAGGTTGAGTTATTTCTTGTATCGCATATTCATGCCCACGTTTACACTCATTCCCTGATACTTTCATGGTATGAGTCTCAGTTTCATCTGTTACTGTTATACGGCAACCGACCGGACAATTAATACAAATTATTTCTTTATTCATTTTTGTGCCTATTCTATATCTACTGTTATCACCTTTGAGTTTATACCCATTATAATATCGGAATTCATCTGAATAATACTACTTTCCCCTGGAGTTAATACTCTTACTTTTTTGCGATATATAGTTTCCATATCAGATTTAATTACAACTTCGCAATTATGAAATACTTTGGTAGGTCTAAACATCAAAGATACACTATCATCAACATGTTTGTGGATCATTTGTGGGACTACGCCTCTAACCCCATATCCGTCTTTAACTTCAATTATCATATTATCTGATTCACATTCTCCCATAACATATTCAGAAGCTGCTTTACCTGCTCTATAACTTTCCGATGATACATAGTCCACTAAATCATGAACATGAAGAACATTTCCACATGCAAATACACCTTCAACTGAAGTCTCATACTTCTCATTCACTATTGCACCATTTGTGACGGGTGATATAACAACTCCTGCGCCTCTACTTAGTTCGTTTTCAGGTATTAAACCGCATGATATTAGTAAAGTATCACAGTCAAATTCTATCTCTGTACCTGAAATTGGCTCACGTAAATCGTTAACTTTCGCTACTGTTACACTCCCGATTCGTTCTTTACCTTTAATATCAACCACAGTATGATTAAGTAGTAAAGGGATATTAAAATCCTGCAAGCATTGAACTATGTTTCTATTAAGACCTGAAGAATATGGCATCACTTCTACACAAGCTAAGACTCTAGCTCCCTGAAGAGTCAGTCTTCTTGCCATAATTAAGCCTATATCTCCAGACCCCAGAATAACAATTCTCTTCCCAGGAATATACCCTTCAAGATTAACGAATCTTTGAGCTGCACCTGCTGTATATATACCCGCACATCTAGTCCCCGGGATTCCAATAGCACCTCTAGGGCGTTCTCTACATCCCATAGCAAGAATGATCGCTTTACACTCTATCACTTGAAATCCATATTCTACCGATACACAAGTAACTTTACGATCGCATGATACTGACAGCACAGATGTATTACATTGTATTAATATACCGAGTTCATTAGCACGATCGATATCTCGCTGAGCGTATTCGGGCCCAGTTAGTTCTTCATTAAACCTACGAAGTCCGAATCCATTATGAATACACTGTTTAAGTATTCCACCTGGTTGATTCTCTCGTTCAAGAACTAAAACAGAATCTATTCCATGTTCCTTAGCAGAAATAGCAGCCGCGAGACCAGCAGGACCAGCTCCAATTATCAATACATCTACTCTTTCCTTACTCATTATCCGTGCTCCTTAGGAATTCTGTTAAATCTCCCATAAGCAGATAACTGTCTCCCCCGCTTTTTGTTATTTCAACAGGAGATAATCCGGTCTCTTCAGTTATAATAGACATAATTCTCGATGTACAAAAGCCGCCTTGACATCGTCCCATTCCTGCACGAGTTCTTCTTTTAACTGCATCAATACTTTTTGCTTTTATTGGTCTATTTATCGCAGCTCGAATCTCTGCTTCAGTTACCATCTCACATCGACAAATAATATTACCATTCAACTTGTTTGATATAACTGCCTGCTCGCGTTCAATATCGCTCATTTCACCAAATGATCTATTAGGACATTTGTATTGTACAATTGCTTTCTTATGTTCTAAATGAAACCTGTTCACTATTTCATTGCAAATATCTTCTGCTATGGCTGGCGCCGATGTAAGACCTGGACTTTCAATACCTATAACCTCAAATGCCCCAGATGCATTATCTATTTCACCAATGATGAAATCGTCCGATTCTAAATGCGATCTAATTCCACTAAAATTCGTTATACTATTTTGAAAGTATGCATTAGGCCAAATTCGTCTTGATTTGATTACAATATCGGCTAGTCCTTCTTTAGTTGTTGATTTGTCATCAGGATCAGCAATATCCTCGGCTGTTGGACCGATTATAGTATTCCCATGAATAGTAGGAGAAACAAGCACACCTTTCCCCATTGTGGAAGGACATTGAAAAATCGTTCTTGAAAATGGCAATTCCTTCAATTTATCTAAGAGATAGTATTGACCCCTTCTATTAATCGAAAACAATTTGGTATCCGAAATCATATTATGAATCTTAGCACCTGAAGTTCCTGAACAATTAATAAAAGAATGACAATTATATTGCGTAGTATCTGTTGTAATACAGTATCCCTCATTATTACGAGAAACATTATTAACTCTTTCATTAAAAAGAAATTCAACACCGTTGCATGCAGCATCATCTGCTAGTGCAAACGCTACTTCATAAGGACTAACAATAGCACTAGTTGGAGCGTATAATGCACAGACGGTGTCTGGATTAATGTTTGGTTCCAAACGCAACACTTCATCTTTTTCAATTATCTCTAGCCCTTTTACGCCATTCGATATACCGCGATTTAGTAGGGCTTTAATAGTTCTTCTATCATCTTCTGACAATGCTATTACCAATGCACCACATTGTTTATAAGCAACTCCCAAAGATTTACACAGAGATGGATACATCTCTGCCCCCTTGACATTATAGAGTGCTTTTTTCGTACCTGGTATTGCATCAAATCCAGCATGAATAATACCGCTGTTTGCCTTAGTGGCACCTTCACCAACATCAAATCCAGCTTCTAGAACCAAAACGGAAATCGAATATCTACTTAACTCTCTCGCTATAGAACATCCAACAATACCCGCTCCTATTATTATCAAGTCCGCAGTTTTACTGAGTTTCATACTTAGTCCACTTCTATAAGTCTCACCAATTTAGCAGGGTTTCCAGCAATAACACAATGTCCATCAGGGAATGATTTTGTCACAACAGCCCCGGCACCTACTACAGTGTGATCACCTAAAACAACACCGGGTAAAATTATAGAATTCATTCCAATCCAACAACAATCACCAATTATTACATCTTTTCCAGGCTGATGTTCGTTTGGATTTTTCAAATCATGATTCGAAGTAATGATTCCTACATTTCTAGCGATCCAAGTTCCTTTTCCTATAACTATTTTAGCATCAAATGTTTGATAATAGTTTCCTACGCCACCCGCAATGTTGTTTAAATCATCCGGATCAAATATGACATTCTTCCCACAATCTACAAGTGGCGAACAGGGCCACGGAAGATCATAATTAGTTTTGTATTTCAATCTGTTGCATATATCTATATATGCCCATTTATATCCCCATTCATTAGGACTGTTAAACCACTTACTTTTTCTATATTTCTTGTCATAATAAAACAAGCCAAATATCTTAACGATAATATATCGCCAAATAATGCCCGGTGCTTGTAAATACCTTTTAATCATAATTGTTGAAATATAATGCCTTTCTGCGTCTAAGTTCTATTAAAACAAAAGCAAAAGAAATAATAGATGCAAGTATTTCAACAGAAAATGTAGCATATGCAGCACCTATTATGCCATAACTTTTTATCCAATAGTAATTCAGTATAATATCAGCCAATCCAGTAGCAACACTAATTATTAAGTTAAATATAACTCTCCTAAATGCAGCAAGTAGATTAGTACTAAAGTATCTAAAAGTCCCGGCAACAACATATCCGATAACTAATATTCTAAATGGACTTACGGAATCCATATATTGTTTACCTGATATAATTGTAATAATAAAAGGGGCGAGAATAACCAAGAAAAAACCTAAACACACATTGAACAAGAAAAGAGTGGTATATGTCTTTTTGATATTTTTCTTTAACCACAAATAATTCTTGTTGTTAGCAATAATGTTAGGCAAGATAACTATTATAACACTAGATGGTATAAACGATAGTGAATTAGGTATCATTGTGGCTACTTTATAGTTTGCTATTTCAACAGCGTCCGTCATCAATTCAGCTATCATCGACACATCTAATAGATATAGCACTCTGTTCAAACACGAACTAAGGCCGGTAAACAGCGAATAATGCCATAATTCTTTCTTGTCCACTGTACTAATTGATTGGGCGATTTTAATTATGTTCAACTCATTCCGATTAATTACCATAATATAGATAGTTGAGATTAATGCAGCAATATATTTTCCTAGAACTACACCACCAACACCCCAAAATGCACCAAGACAAGTTAATAAAGCTATTAATACCGTATTTATATTTAAAGCCTTAGCATATTGAGACATTTTATTGTCACATCTCATCATGGATAAAAGGATTTCGACAATATACTCAAACAGAATAATCGGTATGAAGAATCTGATATAGGGGACAGCTTCTGGTATCGAATATTCTCTTATATATGTGCTTAGAATAAACACTATTGAGATAATACCGTTGATAATCAATCCAACAGATGCACAGTATTTAAAGAAACTGTATTCTTTGTCATTCCCTCGATTCTCTGCACCGAACTGCAGAGCGCCCGACACTAAACCTAAACCAGTAATAAGCGAAGCATAAGAATATACATTTAGAACCGCGCCCCAAGTGCCATACTCAGGTTTTGTGAGCACACGTGTAATAACCATATTGCTGATCATTACGATTAACTTATTCAAAACATTCGCAGTAAACACCTGTAAAATGCCTTGCTTTAATTTATAGATAAGATTATTTATTTCACTCAACAAACGATCTAACATATAATACTAGTTATTTCAAAAATGAAAGGAACTCCTTTCTGCTCTCATTCTCAGAAAAAACACTCATTGCATATAGGTATGCTTTTCTGAGTTTTTCTCGATCGTCAATTGTATACTTCAAACAATCCGATACTTTTTCAGAAAACTCTTCTTTGCTATTAACGCAAAAAAAGCCATCAATATTCAAATAGTTTTCGCTACAGGTAGCTACTATCGGCATAAGATATCTCATATACTTAATTATTTTCCTCGTATACCCAATCGATATCCCTTTTTCTTCGTGGATCATGTCGTTTCTTAACGGGCTTATACCTATGCAAGCCTTTTCTAAATACCCAATAAATTCAGACTCTTTTAATGGTCCCGTATAAATTACATTGTCATGAGATTCACCAGAAGGTCCTATAATAACAAACTTGGCCGAACGATTTCTTTCAGCAGTATACTCAACTATGTCCTTATCTATATATGAAACCCCTAAATAAACTACAAGTGGTTCTTCTGAGGATTGTGGTATCCAATTCTTTGCATTTTCAATATCCTCATCTGTAGTTATTGGATTTCTTAATATAGATAGTCGAGAATCTTCGCCGGAAATCCCTTTGTAATAACTCAAACAGAGTTCATCTACGCATAAAGTAACATCTGCGACTTCAATCATTCTCTTCTCTATCAACTCCGGGGATGGAACATCGGAAAACATACATAGTATATCTGAAGGCCTGTAGATAATTTTAGACTGAGGGAAAGCTGTTTTAAGATCATCAGCATACTGACATGCAGTTCCTTCAACAAGTATGACATCATAACTATCTGCTAGTCTTTTTCTTAGTTTTTTCCATTTGGGCCAATAGTGATTCCCTAACGGCATTTTAAGCATCTTTGCGATTTTAGCTGGTATCCATACTGGCACAGAAAAATGACGAACCAATGATTCATGCTGTTCAAACTGAATTCCCTTGCACAGTTCTATAAAATTTCGCAAATTCTCTTTGTCATTATGAGCAATAATCCAAGTTGAACTCATAGTTACCGGGACCCAATCAACATCATATCCAGCCTGACATAAAAAATCTATAAACAAATGAAATCCGCCAATTCTAGTGCAGTTTTTTACATGATATGTTAACACGAGTGCTTTTTTCTTATTTGGCATAGACACCTCTCTTAAATTGGATATTATATTTCATGTGGTTGTTAATATTCATCAGTAAATAGTAAAAACCCCCAATGAAGATTATATTGTAATACACTAATTCGATTGAATACATCACCATATATACTGACGTTGATACTGCTAGATAATTCATCATCATTATTCTTAAATTAGAATTGGATGCCATTGATCTATAATCTGTATAAGTTATGAACTTTACCGCAAATACAGGCATTATGAATCCAAGTATATGGAAATACTGTATTGAACCTATAAACATCGGCGTCCATATACTCTTGCCTGATGGGCCACACAAAGTTAAAACATAATTGTTGGACTCAAATGATCCAAATAAACCTGTTAATAACACGCTATCGTTAAATAGGAGTTTTAAGAAATCTACAGGCGTCTGAACATAGTTTTTATATACAACTATTCCAATTGCAGTAAGAGACGGTCCGGAAAAGTATCTCTGAAACTTTCTTGCTATTCTAATAGGCGTGTCTTCACCCCAAAAACAATACACTAATGTGAGAATAGCCATTATTGCAATAATATAATATAGTGACCTCTTAATAATCTTCTTCTTGATATGGAGCAAAGCCTGAAACAAACAACAAACTCCTATCAACAATGAAAGAACTCTTCTATCACTAACAAATAGTATATTTATCGAACCAACTATCACAGATATAAAGATACCTAATCTGCGACTTCTGGAATAAGACCAATTAATTAATGCAAAGGAAATTAATGGTTTAGCTACTAAATCCAATAGCACCAACAAATAGTATATTGAACCATATCCTTGCAAAGTTACATGACCTTGTTCAAAAGCAGATGCTTCATCTGAAGATGATAGTAGAAAATGGTAGTGATTAGTTAAAAGAGATTTATTTGAAAGGAATATAAACAAATAGAGACATATCGTAAAAACAACATATATGTGAAGCGATGCATCATTCGTACCTACATAATTGAATCTTTCATATTTAATCACTCTGTTAGCAAATCTTGTTGAATATAGTGATAAAGAAAAAACGACAATAGTACATTCAATGCACATCAGAACTATCGCGTCTCTGAAATATGGCAAATAAATACTATCCGGTGGCTCCAAATAAAAGTTTCCATGCGCACACAAAACAGGTAGAATACACATTCTAAATGCATACATTCCTATTAACGCAATTGCACCGATACCTCTTAACATATATGGTTTAATCAATAAGTGGACACAGACAACAAATACTATCGGGAGAAAAACTGACCATTTATACGCTCTGTCATATCGCATCAACAAAAGTAACACTAACGATACTGCAGATAATAAATCTAGTATGATTATCACTAATTTATAAGGAATGTAACTCCCCGTGTCCTTTACCATACTATTAGCTCCAAGATTTTATATAATCCAATGTCATTTGATTTAACTCGACCTTGCTAGGAACACCAGAATATGTATCCAATGCTCCTTTTTGCAGCATTACCATTCTATTTCTATCTGGCAATAACTCACAAATCCTCTTAGCCATCTCATTAGAATCCTTGTTTTTTACAAGAACACCATTTATATTATCTTTCACAGTATAGGGCATAGCACTATTATCAAAGGAAACAACCGGAAGACCTCTTCCCATAGCTTCAATCATAACCCAGCCATATCCTTCTAAAAGGGAAGGAAATACAAACAGATCTGATTTTTCATATAACCAACTTAACCGTTCGCTATCTACTCGCCCTTCAAATATTACTAGGTTGTCTAATCCATTCTTATTTACATACTTAACAAGTTTTTTAAAATATCTATCACTCTTACTGTATTTTCCAACTATATGATATTTATAATCGGGGAACTTACCAACAATACTTTTAAATGCTTTTATCCCGTATATAACACCTTTTCTCTTTTCGACACTTCCTACGAATAGTAACCGCTTATTATTGAGTTTAGATATAGGATAATCTGTCTTTTCAAACGAGGACGGCAAATGAACTATATTATCAAAATTAAAATCTCTCTTTATATGATCAATTACATACTGATTAGGTATTACTAATTCCGTCGATTCTTTTAATATAATTGATTCGAAATGACGGTGAATTAACCTCAATACTCCATTATGGTTCATAAAATTACTGTGGTGATGAATAGCTATAATTCTAGTGTTGGGATGTAGTTGTTTTTGATTCTTTATGTTAGAAAAAACGAATCGTGTATATAATCTTGTATTTATCACTAAATAATCACAATCGAATAATTCCGATAAAGAGTCTTTGTAGTACTTATTAAACGACAGTAAACCACTACCACCTTGGTACTTATTCTTAAAGTAATTATCGTCAAATAATCTAACATCAGGATGCTCTTTCTTTAGCAATTCATAAAAATTGCTATCATAGATAGCACCACCAGTTTCATCGGAAAGACCTGCAGTCAAAAAATGTATTCTCATTTTTCTGTTTCTCCTGTAAGGATTGAATAGTAAAAATTTTCAATATTAGTAAAACAAGTATTCAATTCATAATGTGCTCTTACATATTCTAATCCATTTTTAGAATAGTACGACCTTGTCTTCGAATCAAAGAGATCAGATAATCTATCAGCAATTTCATTTGGGTTATTCCTATGAACAACCACTGAGGATACTCCGGGTTCTGTTGCTTCCATCAAACCAGGAATATCTGTGATAATAACTGCTGTCCCGCTAGCTTGAGCTTCTACCGCTGAAACTCCAAATGACTCTGAATTTAAGGTAGACGGTATTATGGCAACATCCATATTGGCCCACTCAATAGCTGCTTCTTCTGGACTAATATAACCAAGCCAAGTAGTTATATCTTCAATTCCCAACCGATTAACCAAATTACGATATTCTTGTTCCTGCGGACCTTTCCCAGCAATCCGCAATTTAATTGGTATATTATTGTTTTCTTTAATATAAGCAACAGCTTGTATAATATCAGCAATACCATACTTATCGCTAAGACCTTTGACTGTTCCTACTATAAATTCTCCATCTGCGTTTCTATTTCTTTTATTCGGATTAAACAACTCCATATCGACGCCAAACGGAGTTATTACAAACGGTTTATTAGTATAACGTGACGCTTCATTCGCCATTGCATTACTTGTAGAAAACAAATGCTTAGCTTTTTTCAAACTGTGCTTTAACATAGCTTTGTGAAATATGCTTTTCTGAGGGAAATCGTACACATCTGCCCCCCACACAGAAAGGATATAGTTATCCAACCCACTCAAAGAAACAGCTATTCCATAGCTTGTAGCATAGTGAACATTTATAATATCCGGATTGATCATTTCTACTATTTTTCTTATTCTTCTCCCAGATGTAAGATACTTAATTTTCTTAAAATCGCTGTCATTAGGATTAACCGATAAACTCAAATCATGAACATATACATCTGGTATAATCCCATTAGAAAAAGAGATTACATGCACCTCATGGCCTTTATCAGTAAACCATTTACACCACTTGACAATATGAGAGCTATTAGCAGGTCCTATGAAACAAATCTTCATGAATTACATCACTTCCATCTTTAATACTCGCTATTAAGAATAACATAACACACTTGAAATATTATAATCATAAGTCAATATATATAAATCTTGGAACATAATCACTTTGGACGGTTCTCCGCATAAATTAAAAGCAAACTCGCGCCAGTAATCATTAGAGAATTCACTTTCATCTAATATAAGGAATGTGGAACCCTCATACCTTTGAGGGGCATACCAACCTTTGTAATTTAAAAAAAGGAACGGTTCTATCTCTCTACCATTCAGAATAAGACTGTTAATCCTAACAGATTCATTTGAAATCGCTGAATTTACACCTGAATACCAGTAGGACGAATAACCATAATTGAGATTATTATCTTCTAAATATCTAACTAATTCAGTCTTTGTCTCAAACTGCCTCAAATAATCGTCATATGGAGATACTAATTGTAAGCTCGCCGTTAACACTGAAATAAAAACCAATAAAGAAGATAAGTAAACCCGTTTAATTGAATGGATTATTTCATAAAGCCACTCTGAACTAACACAGCACAATAATAAAAACGAGTTTGTGAAATATCTAACATGATGTCCTGCAGTGTAAGCCTTACTGAACATAAAAATGAGAACAATTTCCGTCAAATTTACTCCTAGAAAAATTATGAAGAAGATTGATTTATTATTAAGCTTACCTTTCTTCTTTGCTCGAATAAACCACGCAATAGGGCCAATCCCAATCATTAAGACTGATGCTGCCACTCTTAAAATGATGTAAAGTAATTCTATGTAATTATTGACGTAAATTCTATCTACACCTATCCACTTTTCAATACTTTGAACAGCAAGGCTTTTGATATTTGCTAGGTCAGCAGTGCTCTTAATCATATATACATTTGAAAGTCCAACTACGCCAGTTACTTTTGAAATAACCGTTGAATAAACTAGCAACCCCAAAGAACTTGTGCATAATACTATCAATGCAATTACTCCGCTATTCTTTACAATGGTCCTATTCCTACTCTTCGACATTATTCGAAGTAATAAATAACATATTGTAGGAATAACTATCATTTGAATTGCCTGAGCGCCAAAAGAGCAGAATATAAACAATGTTAGAAGCAAAATAACCAGTGATCGTTTACTTACAATTTGTAAACTATCCCCAAAAGACTTCAGGAAAAAAAAGATATAAACAATACTTACTACGACAGCATAATTATACTCGCAGTAGACTGTATATAAGCGCGTGAACTGGACAAAAAAACCACTAAAGCAAAATCTACAGTCAATAATCCACTATAATCATTAAACATGAATCTGTTAAGAAAGACTATAAATACAATCAAAGCAAAGAACATAATTAATTGCACTACATTCTTTGCTACCAGTAAATTATCTACAAAACAAGTGATTGGTAATAGCAAATAACTATTTAATTGTATCTGAGTACCACCATACCATCCTTCCGGGAAAACACTGCCAGTCTCTCTTACAGCTGTAAGGTAAGTTATAGAAGCAATCGAATCAGAATTTAGGTATTCAATATTTCCTTTCAAGAAAATAAAATCAACACTCACCAATAACACTAGGATAAACATTAGTATCATCGGTTTATCAAGTTGTTTATGTTCCATAACAGAATAGCAAATCTGAACTAATAATTATAATCTCCAAAATCTCATTCCTGATGCCTTAAGTTCATCCATTCGATAGAGCGATTTAACATCTACAAGAACTTTCTCCTCATCAGATAGTTCCGATTTGAAAAGATCCTTTATCTGCATCATTGACATAGAGCGATATGCTTTATGACCTACAGCAACTATTACACAATCAGCCTTAGGAACATTCTCCCAAGCAGTCAACTCGACACCATATTCTTTCTTTGCAACTTCAGCATCAGCCCAAGAATCTGTGACTATCGGATCTATGTCGTACTCCTTAAGACTGTTAATGATATCAACTACTTTGCTATTTCTTGTATCCGGACAATTCTCCTTAAATGTGAGTCCCATAATTACGACAGTAGATTTCTTAGGTGCCATACCCGCTTCTATCATCTCTTTGATGGCAGCATCAGCAACATAAGCACCCATGCTGTCATTAACCTGTCGACCATTAAGAATAATTTGGCTGTGGTATCCTAATTTCTCAGCTGCATTTGTGAGATAGTAAGGATCAACTCCAATGCAGTGTCCTCCCACAAGACCAGGCTTGAATCCTAAAGCATTCCACTTAGTATTCATACCTGCAATAACTTCATCTGTATCTATCTTAAGTTTGTCACAGATAATAGCAATCTCGTTCATGAAAGCAATATTTATATCTCTCTGGCTGTTCTCGACTACCTTAACCGCCTCAGCAGTCTTAATCGAACTTACAGGGAATGTTCCTGCCTTGATTACGATATCATAGACTTTCTTGATCTCCTGTGCGGACTCTTCATCCATACCAGAAACCACCTTACGAATAGAAGTAAGTGTGTGTACCCTATCACCAGGATTAATACGTTCAGGGCTATAGCCAATCTTCCAATCAATACCGCACTTAAGGCCAGACTCCTTCTCTATGATAGGAATGCAAACATCTTCGGTAACACCGGGATATACAGTAGACTCGAATACTACGATCGTTCCCTCGGAAAGATTCTGTCCGACCGTTCTGGAAGCTCCTTCCACCGGGCGAAGATCAGGGCTGTTGTCGTCATTAACGGGAGTAGGTACAGCAACTACGATAAACTTAGCTTCCTTAAGCCTTGTAGGGTCGGAAGTAAAATCAACCTTAGTCTTCTTAATTGCTTCACCGACCTCATTGGTGCTGTCGATACCATTTTTATACTCATTAACCCGCTTCTCATTGATATCGAAACCGATTACATTGATATGCTTGGCGAACTCGACCGCTATAGGCATACCTACATATCCTAAGCCGACCAAAGCCAACTTCTCTGTACCGGAAATCAAACCATTGTAGATCTTATTAAACTCCATATCTGTACTCCTTTTATGTCAGATTACAATAACCCTCTTAACTTTGATATTACCAAATCGATTTCTTCTCTAGTCTTATAGGGATCAATTGGAAGACTTAAGACTGTCTTACAGAGTTTTTCTGTAATAGGGCAGTCTGCCATAGCGCTATCTGTATCCTTAAATGCTCCCTGAAGATGCATAGGCTTGGCATAATATACCATCGCCGGAATTCCATACTCCTTAAGTTTGGACTGTATCATCTTACGGTCTGATGATTCCGGAAGTTTGATCGTATATTGTGCCCATGAACTATAATAGCCGTCCGATATCTTAGGTGTGACAACTCCGGCATCCTTAAGACCTTCCGTATACCATGAAGCAACTCTATTTATATCATCCAGCTCATAATCAGTGAACGCCTTGAACTTAGGAATTAGGATTGCTGCCTGGATCGTATCAAGTCTGCTGTTCTTACCTATACGGATATTGTTGTACTTGGCATTCGGATCATCGGGATTTCCTGTATCCTTGCCGTGAACGCAAATGGAACGGATAAGATCGGCCCATTCATCGCTATCGGTAAAGATAGCTCCACCATCTCCATAACATCCGAGAGGCTTAGCCGGGAAGAACGAAGTCGTTGCGATATCGCCGAAGCTGCAGGCCATCTTCCCATTGATGTTTCCGCCGAATCCCTGAGCTGCATCTTCCATTAGAAGAAGTCCATACTTATCACAGACAGTTCTTATCGCTTCATAATCGGCGGGCTGACCAAACAGGTCTACTGCCACTACCGCACGTGCCTTATACTTGCCTTCGGCGATTATCCTCTTAACAGTTTCCTCAAGCTTTACCGGATCAATATTAAAAGTCTCTTCATCAACATCTACAAATATCGGAGTGGCTCCTTCATCAGCCGGACACTCGCCGGAAGAAAAGAATGTGAAGTCCGGTACGAATACCGCATCACCCTTACCTACACCCATAGCTCTCATCGCGATGGTTATCGCATCGGTACCGTTCGCACATGTTATACAGTGTTTCACTCCGACATAATCAGCAAGACTCTTCTCGAGTTCCTTTACCTCAGGTCCGGATATAAAACGAGCTGACGAAGCAACTCTGATCATGGCTTCATCTATCTGGGACTTAAGAACCTCATATTGTTTTGGAAGATCCCGAAACTGCATAATACTCTCCTCCTACTTTCTTTCAAATGGTTTAGCAGGATTTCCTACAACCGTAATGTCATCATCTACAGATTTAGTTACTGTAGCCCCCATTCCAATAAAACTACCTTTTCCTAACACTATTCTATTTCTTATTACCGAATTAATGCCTATATAACAATTCTCCATCGCTTCAACAAACCCACCTACTACTACTCCAGCGGTAATCTCAACATTTTTATGAAGATGAACATCATGACCAATATGTACATGTGCATCTATTTTTACATAGTCTTCTAAAACAGTATCTCCGCCAGATCCTCTAGAAATATTGTCGTGAGCACCTACTTCAACATTATTCCCAATTACCACTTTACCAAGAGAAAATATGCGTATCTTATTGCCCTGTTCATCTACAGCCATAGTAAAGCCGTTAGCACCTATGGTTGCATTGTCATTTATAATAACATTATCTCCGATTATTGCATTCTTAATCACGGCTCCAGAACATAGTCGTGCATTGTCCCCAATAATTACGCCAGGCCCAATAACAACGTTCGGCTCAATAACAGAGTTATGACCAATTGATGCAGTAGTACTGATGAAAATACCATTACCCTTATTAACATATTCATATTGAGAATTATTCTTCTCTTCATCTTTATATAACGATTCCGTAAACTTAGCGTACTCAGCCTGGGGACTATCTGAAAAGACAAAACAATGAGTTGTCATTAATGATTCTGATACTTCAATTCCATCCTCTGCAAAAACCAAACACTCATTTACAGATTGTAACATCGTAACTAAGTGCTCTACTTTCTTTGTTACAAACATTGCTGTATTAGATTTTGGACGCCCAACATACGATACGCCCTTAATCATAAACGAATGGTCTTCAGAGATTTTTCTTACATCAAACATCATTTTTGCATCCACTACCTTAATTATTTACGACAAGTTACAAACGCATTCCGCCATTAACGCTTATTACAGTGCCCGTTATATACGATGCTTCATCCGAGGCAAGAAATCCTATAACATTGGCTATTTCTTCTGGTTGCCCAAGCCTCTTTAACATAGTTTGGCCTGCAAATTTATCCAATAAGTTCTGAGGAACAGTATCCATCATACGAGTCATAATATAACCTGGCGCAACGCAGTTTACACGAACATTTGCACCCTTTCTGGAAAACTCTTTAGCCCAAGTCTTTGTCATTGAGATTACAGCACCCTTTGTAGCAGAATAATTAACTTGACCAATATTTCCCTGTTCGCCAACAACGCTACTGACTGTTACTATAGATCCCCAACCCTGATTCTCCATATATGGGCCAACAAAACGGACAATATTAAATACACCTTTCAGGTTTACATCAATAACACGATCAAACTGCTCGTCTGTCATCTTTACCGTCAATGCATCTGCAGTGATTCCAGCATCGGCAACCAAAACATCTATTCTGCCATATCTATCGATAACATCGTCAAACAACTGCTTACATGATTCCACATTAGTCACATCAACATAATGATATTTAATATTGGATTTCTCAAAAGTTCTTTCAGTTCTTGCAGCAACATAAACAATAGCAGCTGAATCTGCCATCTTAAGTGCTGTTGCATATCCAATTCCAGATGTTCCACCTGTAATAACAACTACTTTATCTGTCATATAACTTCTCAATCTCTCTCAAGCAAAACCGCCGTTCCCTGTCCGCCACCAATACAAAGAGTAGCGACTCCTCTCTTTAAGTTCTTTTTTTGCATTATGTAAGCAAGCGTTGTGATAATTCTTGCCCCAGTAGCCCCCAAAGGATGTCCCAACCCAAGACCAGAACCATGAATGTTCGTCTTTTCAATAATATCTTCTATTGCATTGCCAAACTCCTTTGAAAGGAGCTTCATACTCCCTAGGACCTGTGCCGCGAAAGCTTCATTGATTTCGAACACATCAATATCATCAATGGTTAAATCATTATCATAAAGCAATTTAGTAATAGCATAATATGGACCTAACCCCATAACTTGTGGATCCAATCCAACTGCAGTATAACCAGCTATTCTAGCTAAAGGTTTGCAATCATTCTTTTTAATATAACTTTCTGAAGCTACTGTCACATACGCTGCACCATCATTAATTCCAGATGCGCTCGCAGCAGTTACTGTTCCTGTACCATCTTTAATAAATGTCGGCGTTAACAACGCTATCTTTTCCGGCGTAGAAGTTCTGTTAGGGTATTCATCAGTATCGAAGAATGACTCCCGTCCCTTATAGTCTTTTATCAAAACAGGAACTATCTCATCCTTAAAATCACCACTATCAACCGCTTTTATCGCCCTTTGAAGCGCTTCCCAAGAGTAATTATCCTGTTCTTCCCTTGTAACACCAATTCGATTTGCAATGTTTTCAGCAGTAACGCCCATATGCACACCGCTGAAAGCATCAGTTAATCCATCACTTACCATCAGATCGGTCATTTCAAAACTTCCGAATTTCTTACCCAGTCGTAAATAGGTGTTGGTGGCATACGGTATATTCGACATAAACTCTACGCCCCCTGCCACGACAAGGTTGGAACCACATCGTATTTCCTTTACTGCATTTATTACAGCCATCATTCCAGATCCACAAACCATATTTACTGAATATGCAGGTTTTTCAACGGGTATACCAGCATTAATAGCAATTTTTCTAAAGAAAGCCTGTCCCATATTGGCTGAAATAACATTGCCAATTATTGTTATGTCAACATCACTTGGATTAATACCTTTTAGTAACTCTACAATAACTTGTGATGAAACATCACAAGGATCATTTTCATAAAACGATCCTAAAAACTTGCCTATAGCAGTTCTTTTTGCATTAAGCAGATATACGTTATCCATGTATTACCCCACAATCAAATATAATAGCACCGATTAAAACCTGCCAACAAAATCTGCGGATGCTACATCCTTAAGAGGAAGCTTTACAGGTGCTCCGGTCGCTGCAGACTGATAGATTGCAAGTATCATCTCAACTGCATTTCTTCCTGCTACAGCATCTATATAAGGCTTCCTGTCGTTCTTTACCGCATCAATAACATCTGCATAAAGACTTGTATGCCCATTGCCGTAAACATTACTCGTCTGTTCCTGAAGGCCCTTGTTCTTATTATCAGACTCAGTCTCATCAGCAAAATCCCAAACATCGATATTGTTAGTTGATGTGCCGCCGATCTTAACCGTTCCCTTCTCCCCAAAGAGATAGAGAGTCTCTTCAAGATTCTTCGGATAAACATTAACTGTACCTTCAACAGTACCTATGGCACCGTTCTTAAACTTAACAACAGCCATACCAACATCTTCACATTCTAGATAGTCATGGAACTGCTGTTTTGTAACGCCGTAAACTTCTTCGACTTCATCACCCATCATCCAACGAAGGAGATCAATTCCATGAATACACTGATTAAACAGACATCCACCATCGGAAGCCCACTTACCTCTCCATGGTGCCTGGTCATAGTACTGTTTTCTGCGGTTCCAACGAACATTTATTGATCCATGAGATATTCGTCCAAAACGACCTGCTTCCAAAGCCTGTCTCATCTCTTGAACAGCTACATTAAAACGATTCTGGTGGCAAACCGAAACTTTGACGCCTTTTTCTTCACTTCTTCTAATAACTTCATCTGCATCTGCCATAGACATGGTCATCGGCTTCTCAACAATTACATTTACACCATGATCGATGCAATACAGAGTAATCTCTGCATGAACACCACTTTCAGTAGCAATTGCTACTAGTTCAATTTCAGGATGCTCCTTCAGCATTACCTTGTAATCGGTATATCGAGCAATTGATGCGTCATTCTGAAGTTCATGCTTCGCAAGTAAACTCTCAATAGCATCTGGTAACAAGTCACAAGCAGCTACAAACTCTAGATTATTGTTAATTACTGCCTTTACATGATTAGTAGCGATTCTTCCACATCCGATAAGTGCAAACTTCATCTTATTCTCTCCTTAGAAACAATTAATAAACTCTTTTGCTAACTGTTTATACGTAAAATGATTCTTAACCGCAAGAACCCCATTATAACCAAGTTCTTTTCTTTTATTCTCACCCATATTATAAATCTCCATAATACAATCAACCACTTCTTTTGTTTTTGATGGATTACATTCACGTCCACAATTATAAATGCTTACTTGTGTTTTTGTCACATCAAATGCACAAATAATTGGAATCCCTGCCATCATAGAATCATACATCTTATTTAAACATAAGCCAAATCTATATAATGGAGAAGACATCCCAGTCATATATGAACAATCAAAATGCTTTAGTAGATTGGGAATGGATTTCTTAGGAACTGGAGGTAAAAAAAATACATTTGTAATGTTTTCCCTCTTTGCACGCTCAATTAAGTTCTTCTTTTCAACACCGTCACCAACAAATACAAAGATTATATTTTTATCTATTTCCAAAAACACCTTAGCAACATCAAGGCTTTTTCCTAAAGCATTTGATAAAGCATGTCCTCCAAAGTAGCCAACAATGAATTGGTTTTCATGTTTTGAAAAAAAGTCAATATGTTCTTCAGGAAGAGGCATCGGTGAATCCCATTCTTCTTCAACTACACCATTTTGAATATTAATAAACTTTTCAGGATCTAGGCCATGTTGAATCATATAATCTTTTGAATATGGAAGCAAAGCCACACATTTATCACAATGTTTGTATGCAGAATTCTCAGCAATTTGCATTGCAATAACAAAAGGATGTATTCTAGACATTCCACCAACTTCGTATAAAGTTGCAGGCCACATATCATGAACTTCGTGAATATACTTGGCTTTCGCAAGTTTTGCTATTTTTTGTGCAGGATACGTATCAAGTGGATAAGTTGATGATGCAATTACTACATCTGGTTTCCATTTTTTTGCAATGAATTTTGAATGAATTAACAGTTTCCTGACAAAACGTTCCATTGTAATCGCACGTTTAGCACCGTTTCCTTCATACTCTCCCGTTATTATCCAAATATATTCTATACCATCAATTATTTCTCTCTGAAAATCCGACTTAACATTAGGATTCTTTTTCCTCAAATGAGAATAATCACCAGCAATTACTGTAACAGAATGTCCCATCTTAACCCACTCTTTAGAGAGATAGTACGGACGGAACTCCATTCCCATTTCAGAAGATCCAGCGTAATGATCTATATATAAAATATTCATTAGTATTCCTTTCCAAATACAGCAAATACGGTTCTGAACAATGTCACTATCTCTCTAAAGATACTAAAACTCCGGATGCTTTCCAAGTTGTATTTCATTTTCCCCGGAAGAACATATTCAATATACACCTTATCCACATCACCAGCAGAATCCAGAATCTTAGCTTCATCTTTATATCTGATGCTAGCTTCTGAAGTTATACCAGCGGGCAAAAGCAATGTTGCATTCATTTCATTTGTGTATTTTTCTACATACTTTGTGGCTTCTGGTCTAGTTCCAACAAAACTCATGTCACCAACAAGTACATCTATAAGCTGAGGTATTTCATCAATTCTCAGATCTCGAATCTTGCTACCAACACGTGTAATTCTTGAGTCATTGTCAACAGTAACAGTCGTTCCAATTCTATCCGCATGATTAACCATAGTACGGAACTTGTGGATACGAAACTTCTTTCCGTATGTAGTTACCCTTTCCTGACGGTAGAATACCGGTCCAGGAGAGTCTAACTTGATCAAGATTGCTATTATCAACATTGGAAGAACTAATACAATCAGCAAAACTAATGAAAGAATAATATCAAGTATTCTTTTTATTAATAAAGAACAACGCCTTGTTGAAAGTACCTCATAATATGGTTTTACTTCTTCACATTTCATGAATTCAGGAAGTTTGTCCCACGATTTTAACAACAAAGCAATTGTTCCTTCCTCAGATATACTTGCTGACTACATCTCTAAATATACTAATTACATAAGAGATATCTTCATCTGTAAGCTTTGTGTGAAGCGGTAGTGAAATCAAGTTTGAATAGTATTCATACGAACAGGAAAAATCGTTAATGTCCCATCCCATGCATTTATAAGCCGTCATCATTGGCAATGGCTTATAGTGAACATTAGTATTCACCCCTTGCTCTGCCAGTCTTGTAATGATTTCGCGCCGTATCTCATCATTAACGCCGGGAATCCTAACTAAATACAAATGTCCAGATGAAATGCAATTATCAGAATAATGAACCAAATGCTCAATCCCAAGGTCATCGCACATGGCATCATATAAGCCAATTATTGTCTTTCTTCTATTAAGTAAATCAAGATATCGATCTAGTTGCTTAAGACCAATTGCAGCCATAATATCGGTCATATTACACTTATACCAAGGCCCAACTATATCGTATTCCCAGGCCCCAGCTTTGGTCTTAGCCAAAGCATCCTTGCTCTGACCATGTAAAGAAAGCAACTGATACATATGGTAGATTTCTGCATTATCAACTCCATTGAACGGAAGCCAGGTAGCTGCGCCACCTTCTGCTGTTGTAAAATTCTTTACAGCATGAAAACTAAAGCTTGAGAAATCTGCAATTGCACCGCAATTCTTCCATGTGCCGCTTATCTTTCTAGAAGCCCCAAGACTATGGGCACAATCCGCAACTATAGCTATCCTTCCAAGAGATTTCTGAAGTCTTGATGAAAGATCTCCCAGTGCAGTACCATCTGATTCTTTTGGAGTAAACAAAGATTTCTTTCTTTCAACTATACTTGTAATTCGATCATAATTACAAACTATACCAGCCAAATCTACTGCAACTATAGCTTTCGTTTTTTCTGTAATTGCATTCTCCAGCTTGTCGTAATCCATTTCCGGCATATGTGAATTTGCATCGCCATCTTTTTGAATATCAACAAACTTTATAGTACCACCACAGTGAACAACAGCAGATGCCGTAGCGGTATATGTATACGCAGGAACAATTACTTCATCTCCTGCAGAGATGCCCCAAATTCTTAAATTGAGTTCTTCTGCTGCTGTAGCAGAGTTTAAACATACCACTTTGTTATTCCAACTATCAATATCTGACTCTGTATCAACATCAGTCTTACCAGTTTTAATATAAGCTGCAAGCCGACGCTCAAGTAGCTTAGTTCTGGGACCTGTGGTAATCCAACCAGAACGAAGAGCTTCACATACTTCAGAAATCTCAGCTTCACTAATATCTGGCGGACTAAAACTAATCGAACGTTTTTCCATATACAACACCTGATTCTTTACTTCTTATATTTATATGTCTTTACAATCTCAGATACTTTAACTCTGATATCATCAGTTTCGGCCTTAGCGGCTGCATCCAAATCTACCAATTGCTTTGAGAACTCGTCATCATCCATAGGGATGGGCTCCGCTACAGAAATTTCCGGATTCTCTTCAAGCTTACGAAGACCTTCCTCATCCATAAGACGCTCCTCATAGAGCTTCTCACCGGGACGAAGTCCGGTATACTCGACCTTGATATCAACATCAGGCACAAGACCGGAAAGCTTAATCATCTTTCTTGCTACATCATCAATCTTTACAGGGGCGCCCATATCAAGAACAAAGATTTCACCGCCACGTGCATATGCACCTGATTCCATAACCAATGCAACAGCTTCAGGAATGGTCATAAAGTAGCGAATAATGTTTTTATCTGTAACCGTAACGGGACCTCCGGCAGCAATCTGCTTCTCGAAGATTTTTAAAACAGATCCATTAGAACCAATAACATTACCGAATCTGACAGCAGAGAAATTGGTTCTGGTCTTAATCTCGCCGGCATCAAACTGCTTCTGTGTACGTCTATCCATCATCTGTATAACCATCTCACAGATTCGCTTGGAAGCGCCCATTACATTAGTCGGGTTAACAGCCTTATCTGTAGAGATAAGAACGAACCTCTCGACGCCCCACTTAACGGCAGCCTGTGCCATCTTATATGTACCGCCTACATTATTCTTGATTGCTTCATTAGGAGATACTTCCATGAGAGGAACATGCTTATGTGCAGCAGCATGAAAGATAATTTCAGGGTGATACTTCTCCATTACCGCATTAACACGATTGGTGTTACGGACAGAACCTATAAGGGCAATCATATTAAGCTTATCTCCGTAATTCTCACGAAGTTCACGCTCAATCCAAAATGCGTTGTTCTCATAGATATCAAAGATTATGAGAAGTTTGGGTTCTGCTTTTGCAATCTGACGGCATAACTCGGAACCAATCGATCCGCCACCGCCTGTTACCATAACAGTCTTTCCGGTAATATACTTGCGAATGCTCTCCATGTTAGCCTTAACAGGATCTCTGCCAAGCAAGTCTTCTATCTGAACATCTCTTAATGAACTAACCTTAACGGAACCTTCGATCATCTGATAGATTCCGGGGATAACACGAACCTTACAGCCCGTTGCAGAACAGATATCAAGAATATCCTTCTTATCAACACCGCGTGCATCGGGGATTGCAAAGACAATCTCGTCGATCTCATACTTAACAGCCATTCTCGGAATGTCATTACGGTTACCTACGATGGGAACACCATCAAGTGTTCTTCCCTTCTTTATGGGGTTATCGTCGATAGCACATCTAACCTTCGCATTAAGGTGATGGCTCATCATGTACTCGTGAATAACTTCCTTACCACAGGAACCAGCGCCGATAATCATTACATTAGAACGGCCTTTATTTGAACGGATCGTTGAATTAGAGACAAACCGGATGAATCTATATCCAAATCTAAGTGCTGTCGTTCCGGCAAAACCGAATATAATACCCATTACCCATACCGAGATAGGAATATTACGAATACCGTCAGCCTTATAATCAAAGAAACAATATACGACGCTGGAAACGGCTATGACTATCCAAGCGATGATAAGTCTTTCCAATTCATATATCGAAGCAAATCTCCAGATACTGTGATAAAGCCTTAATATGAAAAACAGAATAACTGCCGATAAGGCTACAAAAGGAATTACCGTGAGAAATGCCCTCAAATACAGATCAATTATCGTAGAGAAATCAAATTCAAATCTCAAGACAAAGGCAACAGAGAAACTGATAGCTATTATTAAAATATCAAGTAATGCTATTACTGCTGAACGTATTATCCATTTTCTTGGATTTGCTGTTTGAACACCTGTATTATCCATAAGTTAATTAAACTATTATCGCTCCAATTATAGTCTTACCTGAGTTGTTAAGAAGTTCGATCTGCTCCCTAACCCTCTTCTTCTCAGATTCCCCGCGCTGCTCAACAATGACAATGCCATCGTAAGAAGAAACATCTCTAAGAATATCCGGATTCTCGAAGACATTAAGCCTAACATCTCCAGAAAGTTTAAGATCCTTGATTTTTTTCTTAACTTCATCATTTGCAACTGTTCCTGTAATAAGAATCTTTGCCTTGTCCAAAGTAAGATTTCTGACGTTAGCTGAGATGATGCTATCAGAATTTGCCTGAGTCAACTTATTATCATCTTCTGTAAGTCTATCAAGCAAAGAAACAAATGCAGATTTATTTCCACTCGGCTTACAAACACCAATTTTCTTAATCCCACTAAACATAGAAAAAAACTGATTCTGTGAAACCATCTTGTGACCGAACATGTATATAAGCGCATAGAAAGCGATAATCAAAAAAGCTCCAACAATCAGACCAATTGCACCAAACTGTGCAATTGACTTCAACGAAGATGAACCCGTATCCACAGATGATGGATCATAAAACGCACTACGATCAGATATACCGAGCTGTTTAGCTAAATTATCAAGGATGTTGTTCTCGTTATTAATCTGAACCTGTAAATTGTTCAAATAATTAACAGTATCATATTGAGAAGTTCTAACATTTGTATCTGCAGTTAATTCATTTTGTCTTCCCGCCAAAGAAACGGTGTGATTTGCTACCGAATCACAGATATCTGCTGATACATTGTCTATCTCGGTAAGAATAAAATCAGTAAGCGCAAAAGTGAACTCAGTATCTAAACCTACAACCTTGATATTCATAACGAGAATTTGGTTATCTTCAAGAATCGACACTTCATCAAATGATTCATCGACAGTGATAAGTTCGCCAATTGTGTAACGCGAATAACCAAAAGCTTCAGAGGCTTCATCTAGATAACTGCCATGGAGAATATCATACTTATATGCTGCAAAGACAGCTTCAAGAGATCCTCCTGGCTGATTACCTGTCAAAGATATCACTACCTGAGCATTAGACTCAGCTACGTTGGCAGGATCCACCTGCATCAGGATAGATTCAGATAAGTATCTGTTACGAACTTCCACCTGATTTGAAAGGGATTCTATGCTCTGCATCACGCTTCTTGCCTGATTAACTTTTGTGGAACGTGCAGAATACTCGTCGTCAGTCTCACCAGGAAGACGTTCATCCAAATTAAGTACGTTTGTCACTATAGTATCGCCTGCACTTCTGTTCTTAAACCACGCATAACCGATACCTGCTGCAGCACATACAACTGCAACTATAATAATTACTAGTGATTTCTTCAGGACATAACAAAAAAGATCTTTAATATCGATCTCAACAGGTTGATTAGAGCTCTGATCCATATATTAAATAGTGCCTCTTTATATATTATTAGCGATAGAATTATATCATTAAACTCATTAGTTTCAAAAATAAAGGGGCTTTCAGTTCAATCTGACAAACCTAACAATCAGTATGATAATCATCAAATGAGGGACAAATGTCCATAGACTTGAGAAGAACAAAGAGGGTTTCTTCAGTCTGAAAGCAGCAATAATGAACCAGGTTCCCATAACGATTGGAGACATGATAAGCCCCATAGTGGTAGCTGAGATAGAGGACAGAGCCATAACGAAAATCAGAAACTGCCTGTAGATCAGTCCCGTATTGGTCAATATATTATTAGTCTCGGCTTTCTCAGTAAGGAATATGAAAGTATAGATAAAAAGAGCCGGCAACAGTATAGTGAAGCAATCAGACTTACTGTTGTATATCCATAACGTTACTCGCCTGCTCATCGTATAGTACGAGATATGTCCAAATTCAATAAGGATAGCGTAGAAGAACATGAACAGGGACTTCATCTCAATCATCTTGACACCATCTTTCTCATCTCCGAAAAGGAACATACCGATTCTCCAAGTGATGAGGTAGTGTATAGGAAGATAGAATACCGGAATAACCGTCTTACAAAGAATCAAAGGATGCAATCCGGTAAGGATAGATATAGAACCTAAGAAAGGATAATACGAAGTAAATACATACTTATAATTGATTTCAGATAATGGTGTAAGATCCGCCTGGCCTGACCAGGTTTTTGTATAAATGGCATTCGTATCAACGAAATCTGTAACCATCCTAATATAAGTTACATCATCTCCATATATCCATGGCTCCTTGAACACATAGACATACAACTCATAGAGTATTATTATCAGGGCTCCCAGAAAGAACGGATTCTTGAGGTATTTGAAATCCGGCTTCCTGAGTGCTAAGAAGTCCTTCTTTTCGCTTGCCTTTACAAAACGGATAGCTGCTCCGCCTATTGCAAGTGCACTAATAGTAATAGCACCGACAGCCGTCAGTGTCCTTGATGACCACGCATTCAGTATAGCCGGGATGTAACAAAGGAAGAATACAGCCTGAACGGCTGCGAAACCAATGATATATCTGTCGATATTCTTCTTAATTCCGAGTCCGGCGCCCAAGCCCAGAGGCCAGATCAAGAATACCAGCAGAAGTGCCGGTATGGATTTTAAGAACATAATTATGGTTTCAGCGGTGATCATAGGGAGATTTTATCACATTATTTCTTTATACCGCTCCAGCAGATAATATATCCCGTCCTCCGACAGGACGCCGCGCTTTAACGACTTGGGGAGTTTGCCTTCCTCATCAAGCTTAAGATCCTCTTTCCATTCAGGACTTGTGTAGTAGGCTTCGAGCTTGGCGATGTCCGGCTGAAGCTGCTTATATTCTTCTAACGCTGCCTCGAGCTTATCCATAACGGCGGTCGCTCTGGTAAGGATCTCTTCCATCCCGGTTATTCGTTCTTCTGCTGCTTTTGTGTTCTTCTTTGATATATCAGGCCTCACTTTACCCCGAAGGCATTATTCCATTTCGACTTGTTAGGGCGAGGTAACTCTCTATGTACTCCATATACTCTTCGTTCTCTTCTTCTGTAAGGTTGCGAAGATCCCCGTCTCCCGTATAGCAGCTCCAGTCGCTGTCAGGCACACAGAAGACTCTCTCGACGAAGCTGTTGCGCGACTGCTGGAACAGCGAAGTTCCGAGGAAGTAGTTGGGTGAATCAATATCGAGATAATCCATTATCGTTGGCGCGAGATCAAGCGAATTACGTCCATCGGCATCGATGGTCTCCGGCGTGATGCCGTCGTAGTAGAAGATAAGCGGTATCTTGTCGCAGAATGCATGGTCTCTCTCGTAATCAGGATAGAAAGTGAGAATATACTCATCGTCAACATAGGTCGCATGATCTGCCGTAAAGACTATGAGTGTGTTCTCCATAAGTCCGGAATCACGAAGCCTGTCCATAAATTCACCGAAGGCCCAGTCGCAGTAACGGAATCTGTTAAGAAGACGGTTGGACCCGTCACCGAACTCATGCGAGGGCGAGTCGTTGCCGACATGCGTGCCGAAGGTATATGCAGCGACGAACTGCGGGGTGCCGTTCTCCTCACCCTCCGACAGACTCTCGAAGACAAGGTTGTAAGTCTCTTCATCAGACAGTATATAGTCCTCTACCCCGCCGCTCGTGAGTGTGTCGAATCCGAAGCTTGCAAGGTAGTCAGTAAATATCTGATTCTGCGGTTCAGGATTAACGAATGTCGTCTCATAACCGTAACTGCTCATTACACTTTGCAGCGAGACAAGAAGATTCGTGTCACCGTTATTGTACTGATGTGACGAATAAAGCTGTCCGATGATGCCTCTGAAGGTAGCCGCAGTATGGTCGTAGTAGTTCTCGAAGTGAAGTCCGTTCTCCATGTAATAAGTGACATTAGGCATTATATTCCTCTCGTCGCGGATCACATTCATGGATAAGCCCTCGGTAAAGATGAGAACGATATTAGGTTCGTAAGGAAGACCGTCCGGAGGAACGATGCCGTCGCCCACGGACTCGGAATAGAACTCGGCAAGAAGCTCCGCCGCATCTTCATCATTGTTCATCAGGTTGCGGATCCTGTCTTCAGTCTGATTCTTGATCTGTATCTTCTCGATAAGCCAGATAAGATTCGCATAAGGTGAATAATCCTCGAGCATATAAGGGACCCAGCCTACCGTAAGAAGACAGATAAGAGACAGTATCCCGCTTCGTTTCACAAAGTCGATCTTGAAGTTTTTGACCGGAAGGAAGATCACAATAAGCGAGAGTGCGATCATAAGACCGTACTGCACAGCTCTGCCCTTGATGGCCTCGATCGAATCGAGGTTCGTGAGCATGATAAGAAGCACATAGTCACCGGTAAAGAACAAGACAAGCGACTGCAGATAGACTGTCAGCATCAGTATGACGCCCAGGAACCAGGCCACAATGGTATTCCAGAAAGAGATCAGGTTTGTTATGAGAAATACGATCAGGCACTCAGCCAGCACCGCGAAAGCGAACACAAGATTGCCGTTAAGTCTTACCGCAAAAAGCGCGAAGACAATAGGAAGGATGAACTTGACCAGCGTAAACACGCGGAATACCCGGTCACGTTTAACGGTTCTATCCGTTCGTAAGAAGTTTCCGCTGTCCGGGGTTTCCATTTCGGTGCACCGCTTTCAACACTAACGTCTTTAACCAGTAGTATATCTCAACCACTGCCAACGAACTTACGAATAACAATCCCATCTTAGCAAGATGGACAAGAATTATAGAGGAATACTTATCACTCAAGTGTGCTGTGATCTTATCGATAAGCCCGAGATTAGTAAGTCTCGCTAGTACGAGCATATGCACGAAATACACCGGCATAGACACGCGTCCCAGGTGGAGAACGATCTTACGTATCACCTTCTTATCAAGAAGCCCCTTTATCCCGTATGCGAATAATACCAGGCAGAAAGCATTCAAAATGCCGAATGAGGAAAACCAGTACAACAGATGGATCGAACCGCCCTCCAGTGTAATGTTGTACTGAAGCCGGCATCTTACAAGATTGACAATAAAAAAGCCGATAAGCCCGAGCAGACTGCAGACAGGGTTATACTCGAACAAGTCTTTCATGGAATAAACGGCATATCCGATCAGGACGATGAACATTCCGCCCAAAGCACCGTTGAACGGTGCGTGCGAGAAACCGGCCAGATCGTTCATTCCGATATCATTTACAACAATGATTCCGAACAGAATGCCGGCCATTATGAGTAAGTTCTTCTTCCCCTTAGCTACATTTACCACACCGTTAAGCGCGGGAAAAAACAGGATAATGATCATGTAGCTGTACAGGAACCAGAAGTGGCGGTCATACTTTACCACAGGCGCCCATTTAAGAAGACCGTTCATCAACAGATTCTGATAGTCGGATAAAGGTCGCGTTAACCCATACAAAATATTATCTGTATCACCTGCAAGCCAGTCGCCAAAATAGAACATCAGTGCTGTGTATGCGAACATCGGTATCAGCACATGCTTACAAGCTCTGTTTAATACATGGCGGTAGTTGGACTTGAACAGGAAAAAACCCATGATCATCCAGAATACGGTAACGCCGTCAGCAACAAGACACGATATGCCGACACCAACAGGATTTACCCTGTCGAAATACACGGATCCCGCATTAACATGGCATCCGATTACGATGATCATCGCCATTATACGTAAGAATTCAACGCTGGTATCTCTTTTATCCATCTTACTTCATCGGCAGTATGCCTTTGATCCTCAGCTGTAATCCCAACTCCTTGAACCTGTAGTGGAGCATGAGAGGGATCGAGAATCCGAACATCTTAAAGAAAGCCACCGGCCTTATCCTGTAATACAGCACATGCCTGTTATACAGATAGAAGCTGTAAAGCGCATGAAACCTCGCGAAAGCAACCGGCACATGATGCCTAGTTACCCACTCGTAGTCGATGCACACCACCTGATTGCCTGATACTTTGAAGCTATCGAAGTCGCAGTCGAGGTTGGTTACCTGCCTAGGGTCATAGTCGAGAATTATATTAAGTGCATTGGTAAGGTCGTCTTTTATCTTATCGATCGGATCGGATGCGACATTCGTGTTTGCAAGAAGCGAGTATCCTTCCACATACGGGAACTCGAGTATCCCCTCTCCTATCGAACGGCAGCCTGCAAGCGCAACGCTTTTGTAGGAGCGCTGGAGGATCTCCTGGTTTGCGACTATTTTTCGAAGGTGGGAAACGGACTCGGGGTTGGCCGCTTTCTTGATGACACGAAGTCCCGTGCGGCTTTCCATTATGTATGTGTTTACCCTGAAGTTCCTGCCTCTTTGCGGGTTGAACTTGACCGTGCGCACGAGCTCGGCAGGTTCGGTCTTATAGAACACGAGCAGCCTCGGGTTGCGGATCTTGGACGCCGACTTAAACGGCATGGCATCACGCAGCTCATCGTGCGACGGCATGTGGGATTCTTCAAAGATCTGGACCACATCCCACACATCGGGGTATGGGATATAGACATGGCAGATAAGCCCGGTGTTCGCCTTTATCGCCTCGAGCGCACGGGGCGCGAGGTTCTCCGCGATGACGAAGACGGCACCGTCGGGATCGATATTCATGTGGTACTGGCGGATAGCTTCGGAGACGTTGGAAGATGCGGTCGTTAAGATCGCATACTTATAGTTCTCCTCCTTGGTGTTAACTATCTTGACGCCCTTGCCTGTGATAAAGTCGCTCAGGCCCTTGCTTATCTGGCAGTTAACGACGCACGTGGATTCGGGTTTGAAGTCGAACCACGCGAGTACGTTAGTGCCTTTATTTAAAATATTATTGAAAGCCATGTGCCTATTATCGTTATTATTAACCTTAAAATCAACTAACGATGCACATTACGGCAATCTTATCAGTCAGTAAAAAGTGCTGTGGACAGGTAGCGGTCACCCGTGTCAGGGAGGAGCGCAACTATTGTCTTGCCCTTGTTCTCAGGTCTCTTCGCAAGCTCGATAGCAGCGTGAAGTGCGGCACCGGATGAGATTCCGACGAGCACGCCCTCGGTTCTGCCCAAGTCCTTACCTGCTGCGAAAGCATCCTCGTTAGTTACCGGGAATACCTCGTCGTAAACACTTGTGTTAAGTACATCCGGCACAAATCCGGCACCGATGCCCTGGATCTTGTGCGCACCTGCAGTGCCCTTGCTCAAAACCGGCGAATCGTTAGGCTCGACAGCAACGACCTTAACTTCAGGCTTCTTGCTCTTAAGGAACTCGCCAACACCAGTGATGGTACCGCCTGTACCTACACCAGCTACGAAAATATCAACTTCACCATCAGTGTCTTCCCAGATCTCGGGACCTGTTGCAGATTTGTGTGCTTCAGGGTTTGCAGGATTTACAAACTGGCCGGGGATGAAGCTGTCAGGGATCTCCTGTGAGAGTTCCTCAGCCTTTGCAATAGCGCCCTTCATGCCCTTAGCGCCTTCTGTAAGAACGAGTTCTGCGCCGTATGCCTTCATGATCTGGCGGCGCTCGACGCTCATCGTCTCAGGCATTGTGATTATAAGTCTGTATCCCTTGGCAGCAGCAACGGATGCAAGTCCGATACCTGTGTTGCCGCTCGTAGGCTCGATGATTACGGAACCGGGCTTCAATCTCCCTTCTGCCTCGGCTGTCTCGATCATTGCCTTGGCGATTCTGTCCTTAACGGAACCTGCGGGATTAAAATATTCAAGCTTAGCTACAACCTTAGCTTCAAGACCGTACTTCTTCTCGATATTTGTAAGCTCGAGAAGCGGTGTCTTTCCGATAAGCTGTGCTGCTGATGTGTAAACATTACTCATATAGTTAATGCCCCCTCTGTATTGGTTTTGCATATGTTAATTCTAATTCCCTATCGTGTCAATAGGTTTATGTTCACATGCATTTTGGTGTTGACAATAGTTTCTCACAGCGTTATATTATCGGCAAGCAATGGTGCCAAGAGAAATCTTCGGCACCTTTTTTGATTTAACGGACAAATATAACCGGCACAAAGGCGTGACCCCCAATCGTCTTTGTGCCGGCTTTTTTGTTCAAGAAGGAGGATTTTTATGTTAGAAGAAATTATGTCTGCCGTGAATGATCAGATCTTCGGCGTATGGTTCCTCGCGGGAGCCGCACTCGTGTTCTGGATGCAGGCCGGATTTGCAATGGTGGAGACCGGCTTCACGAGAGCGAAGAACGCGGGAAACATAATCATGAAGAACCTTATGGATTTCTGTATCGGAACCGTTGTCTTTATCCTCATCGGCTTCGGTCTGTTCTTAGGCGAAGATACACTGTTCGGTCTTGTGGGGATGCCGAACTTCGATATCATCACCAACTATGCCACTTTCGACTGGTCGGGATTCGTATTCAATCTCGTGTTCTGTGCCACGACCGCAACTATCGTCTCAGGTGCGATGGCCGAGAGAACAAAGTTCCTGTCCTACTGTGTATATTCAGGAATAATCTCAGCTGTCATCTACCCTATCGAGGCTCACTGGACATGGGGCGGCGGATGGCTCGCACAGATGGGCTTCCATGACTTCGCAGGATCCAACTGCATTCACATGGTCGGCGGTATCTCCGCTTTGATCGGTGCCATGATCTTAGGACCCCGTATCGGTAAGTTTGTAAGAGACAAGGACGGCAAAGTTACCAAGGTAAATGCCTTCCCTGGTCACAACATCCCTATCGGAGCTTTGGGTGTGTTCATCCTCTGGCTCGGCTGGTACGGATTTAACGGTGCTGCCGCTACAAGTCTTGAGCAGCTCGGCTCCATCTTCGTAACGACAACCATCGCACCTGCCATCGCTACAGTCACATGTATGATCTTTACCTGGATCAAGTACAAAAAGCCTGATGTATCAATGTGTTTGAATGCATCACTTGCAGGACTTGTTGCTATCACGGCTCCCTGCGATACGGCTGATGCATTGGGTTCAGTCTTTATCGGATTGGTATCAGGCTTGCTCGTAGTGTTCGGTGTCTGGTTCCTTGATAATGTGATCCACGTTGATGACCCGGTCGGTGCAGTTGCAGTTCACATGATGAACGGTATCTGGGGTACGATTGCTGTCGGTCTGTTCTCCACTTCATCAGTTCCCGGTTACTCAATTACCGACGCTTCAGGCAATGTTATGACCGGTCTGTTCTACGGCGGCGGATTCAAGCTTCTCGGAATTCAGTTAATCGGAATGTTTGCAACGGCTGCCTGGACTGCTGTAACCATCACGATCACATTCTTCGCAATCAAGAAGATATTCGGTCTTCGCGTTACACAGGAAGAGGAGATCACAGGTCTCGATGCTACAGAGCACGGTCTGCCTTCGGCTTATGCAGGCTTCTCTATCATGGATATCACAGATAACATGATGAACGTTAACGAGAACACGGATCTCGGCACACATGATGTATCCGAGGCTTCAGAAGCTTTGGTAAATGCTGCAGTACCTGTTGTTAATAACAGCGTGCCCGAGTTTGACACCGGCATACATAAGATCGTAATCATCGCCAAACTCTCCCGTTATGACAAGCTCAAGAGAGCAATGAACGAGCTCGGCGTAACCGGTATGACGATGACTCAGGTCATGGGATGCGGCGTACAGAAGGGTGCCGGCGAGATGTATAGAGGAGTCGAGGTTGATACGACATTGCTTCCTAAGGTTAAGGTTGAAGTTGTTGTATCTACGATATCTGTCGACAGAGTCATTGAGGCAGCTAAGAAAGTTCTCTACACAGGTCACATCGGCGACGGCAAGATATTCGTATATAACGTATCGCGCGTCGTAAAGATCAGGACCGGAGAAGAAAACTTCGCAGCCTTGGCAGATGTAGAATAAGCGGAAACGGGAAATCCACCTTTCCCCGTATTCTAATCCCCCTTTTGACCATCGGGGTGGTCAAAGGGGGATTTCTTATCTGTTAAATATCCTTACAAGGCTTAACGAAGATTAAAACACCAATCGTTACAGCCAGAACTATAGTTACGGCCAGACCGCCTTCAAGACCAAAAACTCCGCCGTTTATCAGAGCCTTACTCTCGATAAGTTCAGTGCTTAAGATCTTCTCACTCACATCTCCGCCGCTTACAAGCACTCCAAAAACATTACCCTGAACAAAATTCCATGCAGTGTGAAGTGCGCTGACCATCCAGATATTGCCTGTTCTTAAAAACATCAAAGACATGACGATTCCGAACAGACATATGTTAATTATCGGGAGAGCCGAGACGCCGGGATTTGCAAGGTGCAGTGCGCCGAACAGCAGTGAATTAATAAATACACCGACGGCCACATGATATCTTCTGGATAAAGACACCATGATATAGCCTCTGCACAACACCTCTTCGGAATTACCCTGGATCATCCAGCCTAAGAAGAGCACTAAGATTACTACCGGATTGAATCCTCCTGCATACGAGATCTTAATGGTACCGAACAACGCACAGATACCGACTGCAGCGGCAAACATACCGGCACCGATAACCAGTCCGATAAGATAGTGCTTAACAGCATTCTTCTTTACAAATCCTGCTGTGCGCAGTTTTCTCATCTGAACGAAACGGATAAAAATCAACACGAGAATTGTTGTAACCGCAGTTACGAGAAGATCAACAAAACGCACATAATCTTCAAGTGGCAGCCCGAGGATACTTGTTGGGTACGGAATCATCTTCATCCTCATGTCATACGGCAAACGCAGGATAAGATAAGCGATCGACGCACATATCTGAACTGTAAAAATAACTCCGAACACCAGCAACAGATCCAAAAGCCAGAATAATCCGGGCTTCTTCCCGTGCCTTGCCATGTAGGACGATGAGGCGGCCTCATCGATGATCTTAGGTCTGTTAAAAATCTGCATTTTTTTATCCACCAACTCTTTTTGATACGGCGGCGGCTATCGACAGATCTGTCCTCTCATACGGGATGAGCATCGACTGGAATGCGTGATACAGATCCGACTTACCTGGCCACACCGTGCCTTTAAGTATATTATTTTCGTCGAGCTGATGGAACCATGAACCGCATTTGTGGTCGAGAACAACCTCGTCGAGGTAGCTCATGAACTTCTCGTAGTCGTCAGCGTAACGGGGATTAGAGGTCAGGCGGTAGAGCACGGCCGAGGTGTTGATGGCTTCGGCGAGTGTCCAGTGCATGCGGTCGCGGACGACAGGGACTCCGTTCCAGTCTGTCGTGTATGCGATGCCGTTGTCCCACGCATCATCTATCGCGCGCTCGTAGAGTTTGCACGCGCTGTCGATGTACTGTTGCTTATCCTGTGAGAAGCCGTCAGCCCACTGTGCTATCAGGCGCGCCCACTCGATGCCGTGGCCAGGTGTTGCTCCATAGGGCTTGAACGGGTCATCGGGCTTATCCTTATTCATCTCAAGGTCGGGGATCCAGTCGCGCGTAAAATGCTCGGGGATGCGGTAGTTATTTTCCGAAGCCCAGCCGATCACGCGGTCGATTATGCGCCCCGCCCTCACCTTATACTTATCGTCACCGGTCGCGTCAGCAAGTGCGAGGAAAGCCTCGACCGTGTGCATATTCGCATTTATTCCGCGGTAGTCATCGAGCACAGTGAACTCCGTGTTCCAGGTGTCGCACGACAGCCCCTCATCCTCATTCCAGAAGTACTTATCGTAAGTCGCGACCGCCTCTTCCAGAAGCTCATCCGCGCCGCCAACTCCCGCGAGCTTCGCACTCGTTGCCGCAAGGATAACGAAAGCGTGCGCATAACACTGCTTGTTAGGAAGAGCCTTGCCGTCAGAAGTAATGCCTGCGAACCAGCCGCCGTTCTTTGTATCTTTAAGCTCGCCGCGGATGCCTTTGATTGCCTGCGACGCAAGCTCGAAGCTTCCCTTGTCCCCCAACATGGAGCCGATACTATACACATGAGCCATACGGCACGTAATCCAGGTCTCGCGCGGGCGGTCAGTCCAGGGTGTGCCGTCATCGCCCAGGTAGTAGCTTCCGCCGCCGGGCGACGGGAACCGCCTGCCAAAATCAAGCAGCGCCTGCGCGTTTAACTTCATAAATTCTCTGTTCTCATCGTGATCTAACTTGTACTTGTTCATGTTTCCCCCTAACGAATTGAATACACACTTTTTACCGTAAGTCCTTGCGGCTCGCCGCTTATTATCTTCACTCTCCTGCTGCCGCCGTTTAAGTCAAAGTAGTTGTCGGACAGGATAAGGTCGTCGTTTTGGTTTTGGATGCAGATGCTTTTCGCATAGGCGCGGGCACTTACGAGAAGCTCGCCGCCCTCGAATTTAACCTCGAGGCACGGGTCTTCAAACTTAAAGAACTTCGGCTGGCAGAACAGGACCGTGCCTTCCGAGATGACCTCGCCGCTCTCCTCGTAGGAGTAGCTTACGTAGTTCGCGTACAGATCCGCCCCGGGAAGCTCGACCGTATTAAGCCACAGCGCCGTCATCGCGGGCACACTCACTTCCTGCTCATGCTCCTGCAAAACCGCACCGGACGCATCGCGAAGCTGCCACCTGACCGTGCCTTCGCGCGTCGACAGCGTGTCGTTCACAACATTAAGGCGGACCGCGCGGCGCACATCATTATTCTCGGCATTGATGTTAAGCGAGTGCGTGAGAAGTCCTTCCTCCTCGCACGATATCATGACGGGCGCGAAAAACCTCCGCGCATAGTAGTGGAGCGCCTTGAGTCTCCCGTAGTAATCGATCGACGACCACGACGCGACAGGCCAGCAGTCGTTAAGCTGCCAGTAAACGGCACCCATGCACCGGCCGCGGTTGCGCCTCAAGTGCTCGACGCCGTACTTTATCGCCTCCGCCTGCAAAAGCTGCGACGCGTATATCAGCGTGCCAAAGTCGTTCGGATACAGGAATGTCTGCTCAAGGTAGTTCATTATCTTGCCGTTTGCGGACGCATTGCGCTGGTGCTTCTCCATCACATACGAGAAGACATTGCGGTCCTCCGGGATAGTGAAAGTCTCGATCGTCTTAAGGGACGGGAAGCTTTGGAAGCCGAACTCCGACAGATACCTGAAGCGGTACTTCCTGTACTCGGTAAAAGGCTTGTTGCCGTGCCAGACTTCCCAGTAGTGAACATCGCCTCTGTCGGGGTCATTCGGGTTATCGAACCCGCCGCCGCACGACGGTGATGCCGGCCAGTAGAAACGGTCCGGGTCCTCTTCCTTAAGAAGCTTCGGGAACAGATCCTCATACATCTTAAGGTAGTCTTCCCTTATCTTCGGGTCCTCATGCGCACCCCACTCGCCGACATCGACGAACTGCTCCATCTCGTTATTGCCGCACCAAAGCCCGAGACTCGCGTGATGCCTTAAGCGCCTGACATTATCCCTTATCTCCGCGAGAATGCTCTCCTCGAACCCGGGCGTCAGGCGGTAATTCGCACAAGCGAAACAGAAGTCCTGCCACACGATAAATCCCATCTCATCACAAAGGTCGTAGAAATCATCCGACGGGTAAAGCCCGCCGCCCCACACGCGTATCGCATTGAAGTTCGCGGCCTTGCACTTGGACAGAAGCTCGCGTGTGCGCTCACGGTTCATGCGCGGCAGAATGTTGTCTTCCGGTATGTAATCCGCCCCCATCGCGAAAATCTTAATTCCGTTAACAACGTGGGCAAACTCACCGCCTTCAGTGCTGACGCTTAATGTACGAAGACCGATCCTTCTTGTGTAAGTATCGATTATCCGGCCGTTGTCTGTAAGGTCGACTGTCACTGTATATAGCGGCTGGCCGCCTAAGTTATTCGGCCACCAAAGCTTAGGGTTGCTGATTGTTGTGCCTTCAATTAATTGGCCGTCCGGGTCTTTGATGCTTATTTTGACCGGACCTTCGTTTGTTTTGATGCTAAGTTCAACAGATGACAGATCATCATTGAACTGCTGTCTTATATAGACGTTGGTAAGTCTCTTCTTTGCGCCGGACAGAAGGTTAACGTCTCTCCATATCCCCGCATCAGGAAGTCTCGGTCCCCAGTCCCAGCCGAACATATAGTGAGCTTTACGTATATGGGGGAACCCTCTCATCGCATCTTCGGTTCCCAGAATAAGCGGGTCTTCTTTGTACTTATGTGCGATGTATTCCGTCGGCGAATGGAAGTATACGCGCAGTTTGTTATTGCCGCTTATCAGGATATCCTTTACTTCATACTCCCAGGTTCGGTGCATGTTATCGGCGTAACCGAGCAGTTTGTCATTAAGATAAACATCTGCGATCGTATCTATTCCGTTGAACTGCAGGATGACCTCTTCGTCGTTTGTTTCTTCATATTCAAAAACGCCAATATACTCGAAGTCATTCTTCATAAGTTCGAGCGATCTTAATTCGTTGTCGCGCCAATACGGATCGTCTAAGACTTCGGCATTGATCAGGTCGTTATATACAGAGCCCGGAACCGTGGCAGGATACCATTTGTCCTGACCCATGATCCTCATCTTCCAATTGATTGTTATATCTAACTTCTTCAAGCGAACACCTCGATCTCATCTAATGTAGGAAGCGCCGGGATACCTCCTGACTTCCGGATGCAAAGACCGCCCGATACAGCGCCGTATCTTCCCGCCGTCTTAAGCACTTCTAACGTTATATCATCTAATGAACGAACGCCCTGTCTTAACAGACTCGAGAGGAATCCTCCCCAGTACGCATCTCCCGCGCCTGTCGTATCTTTTACCGTAACTTTCATCGCGGGAACATCTTCATATTCACCTTTATAGTAGATTCTGGCGCCTTCGCCGCCTCTTGTAAGTACGATGACTGTTACGTCATTCTCACTCATGAATAACGGAATGTTCTGCTCGCCTCCGACGAAGTCCAATTCCTCATCCGAGATTTTAAGCAGATCCACGTACGGCAGAACTTTATTTACTTCCCCGCGGCACTCATCTGCGCTCCAGATCTTGTCTCTGAAGTTGATGTCGAAACTGATTATTTTCGAGCAGGCTTTTGCTTTCTTAAGTGCAAGCAGGACCGAGTCGCGTGATGGCGTTCCCGACTGGCTGACGGAACCCGCATGCACGATATCCCAATCATTAAAGTCGACGCTCTCGACGTCGTCCCGGGTTAGCAGCATATCGGCGCCGGGCTTGCGCGCGAACGTGAATGAGCGGTCGCCCGTGTCGTCCAAAGTAACGAACGCGAGAGTAGTCGTCGCGTCGTTTGTGAGTTCGGGGGTGAGCAGCGCGACGTTGTTGTCTTCAAGAGTCTTTTTGAGGAGGCGGCCGAAGTCGTCATTCCCCAACTTGCCGAGGAAGCCCGCAGTCACGCCATTACGGGCGCAGCTGACCGCGACATTCGCCGGCGCGCCTCCGGGATTAGCCGTATAAGTAAGCTTCATATCGGGAACGGGTGTAAAGTCGATGAGCATCTCGCCAACGCATAAAATCTTCATATGAAATCCCCCTGTTTGTCTTTCAGGTATGATTATACTTTGAATGTCGGCTTTTGTGTCTCTACGCAGAGATAAATTAACGGCTTTTTGTAGAATCACCCCTATAATTCTCTACTGACTGTCTCTACAAATAGACATATACCCACACCTATATAGACAACCGCCACCAAATAGCCGCACATCTGTCGTTTTTTGTCGATAATTGTCTCCAATTGTCTCCCAATCCCGGACTTATGATATGTACAATCGGGCTATGGTTAATAAAACGCATCACGAATTGCTGATCTCATACTACAAAGACAGGTATAGCCGCCTGCCGCACGGTTCGTTCGGGACGCACAACGGCAGGCCCGTGATTTATGTGACTTACGATCCGAACAATCCGCAGATCACGCCGAAGAACAAGCGGTGCTTAAGCCATAATTCAAAAGACGGCAAACTCTACTTCAATTTGATCAGCGAATCTATACAGATAAAGGAAAAGATCCTTAAGCTTACGGACAACTGGAATATTAACTATAAAGACAATCCGCGCGACATCCCATTCCCGCTTAAAAGAAGGGCCGCATCTCCACTCACTCAGGATATCTACGATAATGCGGCGGAATTCCAGAACACTTATCCGTTCAAGAGAGTGATCGAGTATAAAGGCATGCGGCTAAGATCCAAGAACGAGTTGATACTTTGCCAGACGCTGGACAATATGGGATATGAATATAAGGTTGAGATAGGTCTGTCAGGCGGCCGCTTCAGCACACTTTTCCCGGACGCGACCATCATAATCAGAGAGCTTCAGAAACCGGTGTCGATCGAGCTCGACGGCGCGGCAGACGATGAGGACTACTACACGAAGGCGGAGAACAGGAAACGCGCTTACATCAAGAGCGGATTCATCGAGCAAAAAGACATCATCTTCTTCCGCCTGTACGATTCATATTCATTCGATCACTCAAGACTCGAGGCGCTCATCACAGCCGCCATCTATACAAATCTGTCCGACATCATTCTCCCGGATTAGGGCCTTTTCTTATCGCATCGAACATCTTAAGGAATCCGTCAGTCTTGACGAGCGCGATGCCCTGGCCTTCATCGCCCAACACGAGGATCTTATCACCCGTCTCGATCCCGAATACTTTACGAGCCTTCGCCGGAATAACGACCTGGCCTTTATCCCCGACTGTGACTACACCGAATATATGCTTGCCCTTCGGCGGAACACCGAGGCCGTAATTCTCCTCCGACTTGTAATTCGCGAGATCATCAAGCGAGACTCCGAAGACATCGGCCAGTACCTTGCTCTGCGTTAAGTTCGGGCAGGTCTTGCCGCTCTCCCACTGGGCTATGGACTGGCGCGTTACACCAATCTTGTCGGCAAGATCTTCCTGCGTCATGTTGTTGTACTTGCGAAGACGGATTATGTTGTCACTGAACATTTCTGGCCTCCTTTGAAGACGGCTTTTTTATACCGAGCAGACTCCATCTGACAAACGGAATCCGCGTAACGATCTCTGTCAGGATTATTGAACCCGCGAGCCCGGACACACCGCACAGCACATAGCAGACGAATGCGGGCCAGTCGGTATAAAGGGTAAGAAGCAGCGCCACTGCCGACATCGCGACATAATGGAATGTGTAGATGCCGAAGCTCCTCTTGGTCATGAAAGCCGCAAAAGGCGTCACGCGGTCAAACCACGCCCTGAACGAACCAAGAAGCGCGAGGCACATCGCCCAGCAAAAAGCGACCGCCGGAACGCACGCCATCACGGGCATCTCCATCGCATCATCACCAAAGTGGAGCACCAGGTATGTGACACCGAGCACCGCCGCAGCAGCAATAAGAGGAATCCTGAACTTCGCGAGACGATCAACGACCTCATCATGCGCGAAAACAAAATACCCCAGGAAAAACACGAACGGATAGATGCCGAATCTGTAAACAGACAGGATCGGCAGGTTAAGGATCTGTGCTGATACGAAGACGGGGATCACCAGAAGAACTGATGCGATGATACCTGTCTTTGATGTGAATCTATAAAGCTTCCCCTTCTCAAGTTTTGCAACGAGTGCGCACAGGAGTGAGATCAGCCACAGTAGCTGCGAGAACCAAAGTATGCTCGTTCCCGAGATGTCCATGATAAGAAACTTTACTACTACAGGAAGCTGCATGAATCCCTGGTCTTCCTCGAACGCATGTGACTCAGCCATGTTGATATAGCCCTGTATCCAGCCGAACAGGAGTATGCCGATAGTAGACGGCACGAGAAGCTTACGTGTCCTGGAGCGGATAAACTCTTTAATACTGTGCTTCTCAAGATAGTATCTCGAGCTCATCCCGGCGATCAGGAAGAGCAGCACCATGATCCACGGATACAAAAGGTAGATGATTCCGTCCTGATACTGGACCTCGCTGAAGGTCTTGAAGGACAGAACGCCTAATGCATTAAACATGAAGAAAACGTGATAAATAACAACTGCCAGAACCGTGAACCAGCGAAGGTTGTCAATGTAGTGCTTTCTCATACTTTTACCACCTTTGCAACTAATCTTAACATCATATTAATTGCCGCGCAAAAAGAAATCCACCAACCAAATCTAACATTGGGTGGTGGATTTTGTTAATTTCTGTTGCGCAAGTAAAACTTACTTCTTGCCGAATCTCTCGTTCATGTATTTCTCGTTCACGGTATCACGCTCGATGATAGTCTTGATGATAAAATCCTTCGACTCAACGAAGTTGCCTCTTACCCACTTCTCTATCATCGCGATACATCCGCAGGAATGGTAACTGCTCATGTACTCGAGTTCCTTGTTCATGATCGTGATATTGTGCTTCTCTGATCTTACCTGATGATAAAGACCGACAACAAGCTTATTGAACTTGTCGCGGAGTACACCCGTGTTGTTCGGGCTGAATATCATCATGAATATCTGGTGGTTGTTGTCGATATAATCGATAAGTCTTCTGAGCGCATCCTTTCCGCCCGGATCTTCCTCGCCAAGAATAATCTGACCTAACTCAACGAGCACCTCAGCCTCCATCTGGTCATAAAGATCGTAAACATCAAGATAGTGTTTATAGAAAGTACCACGGTTTACATCCGCCTTATCGGCAATCTCCTGAACCGTGATCTTACGAAGCTCCTTATCTACGAGAAAACTTGCAAGTGCATCTCTTAAAGCTCTTCTGGTTTTCTCTGTTCGTCTGTCTGTCTTCTTCTCAGCCATATCGTCCTCCCTAAACACATTCTTATGTGATTATACAGTATTTTTTAGCATTGACTTAATAGAAGAACAGTCGTATTTATATATTCTATGTCTGAAGAGAGTTCTAACAAGTTAAATACCCGCAACCTGACCACAGGTTCGATGGTCGGAAAGATCATTACTTTCGCGATACCGCTTGCAGTAATCGGAATACTGCAGCAGCTTTTTAATGCAGCGGATGTCGCGGTCGTCGGACAGTATGTCGGCAAGGACGCGATGGCTGCGGTCGGCGCGAACAGCTCGATAATCAATCTTGTAGTTAACCTTTTCGTAGGGATATCAATAGGCTCGAATGTCGTTATCGCGAATTCTGTCGGCAAGAAAGACAGGCAGCGTGCACAGGATGCGGCGAAGTCTTCCATCGTCATCGCGCTCATCGGCGGTGTGGCGGTCGCGGTCATAGGCGAGCTTCTCGCGGCAAGCATAGTCAGGTCGATGAATGTGCCCGACTCGATCTTCCCGATGGCGCTTCTATACCTGCGCATTTATTTTGCAGGCATGCCCGTCATCCTGCTTTATAACTTCGAGGCCGCGATCTTCAGAGGTCTTTCCGATTCGCGCACGCCTCTTATCGTGCTCACACTCTCGGGCATACTCAATGTGTGCCTTAATTTCCTTTTTGTATATTACGCGCACATGGGCGTCGAGGGAGTTGCGATCGCTACCGTGGTGTCGAATCTCACGAGCTCGGTCCTGCTTCTTCTTAAGCTTCTCGGCCACGACTCACCAATCGATCTTCGCGCGGGTGTTGTCAGCACCAAGGTCGTAAACAAGATCCTCATCCTCGGCATACCCGCGGGAGTTCAAAGCGGCATCTTCAGCGTCGCGAACGTCATAATCCAGACTGCCATCAACGGCTTAGGTCCCGATGTAATGGCGGCATCAAGCGCGGCCTACAACATCGAGATCTTCGTCTACTACATACTGAATTCATTCGCGCAGACGTGCACGACTTTCGTCGGGCAGAACTACGGTGCCGGCAAGATCGACCGCTGCCGCCGCGCGCTCATAACATGCATCATCATCAACTATGTTGTAACAGGTACGGTGGTCGCCCTCGTACTCATCTTCGGCAATCAGCTCCTCGGCATCTTCAACAAAGACGCGGAGGTCATCGCCATCGGCTACATCCGCCTGATCTACATCTTCATGTCGTATATCTTCACACTGCCTGAAGCCGTCATCGCGAGCTACCTTAACGGCTACGGCAAAACGCTTCCGCCCGCCGCACTGTCAGTCATCGGCATCTGCGCCACCAGACTTGTGTGGATCTTCTACGTCTTCCCGCGCCACCGCTCATTCGACGTCATCATGATGGCATACCCCATCTCGATGGTCGTCACGCTCGCGCTCATGATAGGCGCACTGATAGTGATCCGCCCCGGCATCCAGGCCCAAAAGCGGCTGTCCTCTTAAAACGGGTAGTCCTCGCCCTCGTTCGTTATGAACCTGTGGCCTTCGAAGTCTTCCCTCCTGCTCTCGAAAAGCTCCTGCAGTATTCCCGCAGCTTCGTATGAAGAAAGCGGAGCAGGATTGTCCTCCCTGCCGTCCGTTCTTATCCAGCCCGGATGAACGCAGAAGATATTGACTTTATGCTCGTCCTTTATCGTATTCCAGATATTCATGGTCGCCATGTTGAGGGCGGCCTTCGCCATGCCGTAGTCTATCTGTGCGGTCCTGTAGCACTTCGAGATGCTGCCCGCCTCGGATGAGATATTCATGATAAGTGCTGTCATGCCGCTCTTCTTCAAAAGCGGGAAGAATGCCTTGATGACTCTCATCGCGCCGACCGCCGTTATATCTACTGTGCGTGCAATGTAGTCAAGATTTGCATCGAAGAAACCCTTGTCGCAGTCGGGCGATACTGAGACGGCGTTGTTGACAATAAGATCAAGGTGATCGATCTTATTTCTTAACTCTGCGGCTGCCGCCTCAACAGACTTACTGTCCTTAATATCCATAGTAAGAACGATGAGTTTGTCCTTATAAGTCTTCTGAAGTTCGGCAAGTCCGTCGTTCATCTTATGGACGGTCGCGACGACGGTGTCGCCGCGCTCCAGGTATCTTAATACGAGATTAAATCCCAGGCCTACCTTCTTGCCTGCTCCCGTTACCATTACGTTTTGTGACATGTGAACTCCTTACGGCAGGAACTTGCCTGATGCAAGATATAGCTGATACCACTCGTTGTGGGTGAGGTCAACATTTGCCGCGCCGCACAGATCCTTAAGATGCTCGGGGTTCATGGTACCCGCGATGACCTGCATCCTGGCAGGGTGACGCAAGATCCATGCGATCGCGATCGCGGACTTGCTGACGCCGTACTTCTCGCCGAGCTTAGCAAGGCAGTCATTAAGTTCAGGGAACTCGGGGTTATCGATGAAGCTTCCCTGGAACATGCCGACCTGCAAAGGCGACCACGCCTGTACCGTGATATCGTTCAGGCGGCAATACTCGAGAATGCCGTTGTCGCGGTCAATGGAGCGGTCTGTCGTCTTGTTGTTAAGATAAAGTGCCGCATCAATGATCTGAGTCTGGTCAAGCGAGAACTGAAGCTGGTTAAAGACAAGAGGCTGCTTCACATACTTCTTGAGAAGCTCGAGCTGCCCCGGCGTCACGTTACTCACGCCGAAGTGCTTAACCTTGCCCGCGGTGTAAAGCTTGTCAAAAGCCTCCGCCACCTCCTCGGGATCGAAAAGCAGATCGGGGCGGTGCAAAAGCAAAACATCGAGGTAATCCATCTTAAGCCTTGCAAGACTCTCGTCCGCACTTTTTAAGATATCATCGCGGCTCCAATCGAATTCCTTACGGTCGAAGTGAAGGCCGCACTTGCTTTGGATGATGACATCTTCTCTTCTGAGGCCTGTCGTCGGGAAGGCATCTCCGAATCTCGTCTCAGCTTCACCGTCGCCGTAGCATGTCGCGTGATCGTAGAAGTTGATGCCGTTCTCATCGGCGACGCGTATCATATTTGCAGCCTGCTCGACTGAGAGCGAAGGCATGCGCATGCAGCCGAGAATAATGCGGGATACATTCCCGGGACCGTTTACAATATTTTGCATCTTCATATGGATTCCTCCTGGGTTATTATCAGAGCTCAACTACTTCGGGGGCAGCAGTGAACGAACTGAAAGTTGCCTTGCCGGACTTAAAGTAGAGCACCTGTGTGTTATCGTCATCGGCACTGTACATACCCTTAAGATCAGGATACTTATCGAGCATCGCAACCTTAACTTCTCTTCTGGGATCCTCAGCAAGCTCGCCTGCGATGCGGATCCACTCTCCGTTCTTAAATGCAGATATCTCGACCTTCGGATTAGCGGCGATCTGCTTGGATACATCCTTAACCTTGCCTGTCTGGATATAGATCTTATCCTCGTAGAGCATTACCGTTCCGAACGGTCTTACTCTCGGCTGGTTGCCCTCAACAGTTGCAAGGAAATATGTCCCTGCCTCATTCAAAAATGAAAACACCTTATCGATTGAGCTCATGATTAAACCCTCCTTTTTGATATGAATTATATCTCAAAATGTATCTGTTCCGTAAGTGTGCATGTGACCGTATCGATGATCGGGAAATTGCACGATCCGATGAATGTCCCGTCCTTTCTTCTTGAGAAGACATCTGTAGAGATGACATTTCTTTCCGTAATGATCTCATGAACGGGCGTGTGCCCGACCACCTGGACATACTTACCTTCACCGTACATCGGCGTTTGTTCTGACTGCGGGCGGAACCATAAAGGAGAATCGTTTCCCCACATAATCTCTTCATTTAATCCGTTGATCGTTTTGATCACATGATCAACATCGTCCCACCTGTCCTTATCCACATTCTTCATTACAAATTCATTCGTCAAACCGCCGTGCAGGAACAGCACGTTATCAATTCTGTGGATATACGCAATATTGTCTTTTGAAGCAAGTGAACGCTTCAGTGATATGAGTTTGCTTTTTACTATGCTTTCAGCAAAGTACGAGTAACCGGTCTCGAGGAATTTCCATACATAGCTTTGATCGTGATTGCCGTAGCACCATAATGTATCGGGAAAATCCCTGGCGAATTGTATAGCCGAATCAAAGGTAGTCTCGTACAGATCAATGTTCAATTCCTGATTCCACTCATCCGGAATGTCCATCAGGCAGACTGCACGGTCGGCCCGGCCCTCCGACAGAATCGACGCCGCGCCGGTAAAAAGAGCAGATTTCAAATGAACATCAGGTATTACAAGCACTCTCATTCTTTTATTCTAACAAATGTACCTATGAGTGTACGCACATTTCACACTTATTAACCATAATTACTTACGAATGCCCTTTTGTACGTTATACATGTACTTAGAATTCGCCATTCGTGAATATATATACGTACACCTTCGCACCATCCAGGCGCAAACAGGCAGTATACTGTCGTTTTTTGTCGTTTTTTGTATCCAATTGTCTCCCAAACGAGGAAAACAAGCAGATAGAATTAATCCATGATCATCAATAAGCAACATCACGAGTTATTACTCTCATACTATAAAGAACAATATATGAAACTGCCTCACGGGCGGATAGAAACGCACCGCGGTAAACCTGTAATCGCATTGATTTATGATCCGAACGATCCTGAAGTTACTTCCCGGCATACAAGACGGTTCGTGCTGACCTCAAAGAACGGACAATTCTATCAGAAACTGATCGAAGAATCGTCAGATATCAAAAGAAAGATAGACGAGCTGACTGACAAATGGAACAACACATATAAGGGATTACCGCAAACCATTCATTTCCCGCTTAAGAAACGGTCAGCCACCGGCATCTCCACGAAGACATATTTGAACAGCCTACCCAATCAGAATCCGCGCGAATATGACAATGAGATCATCTACAAAGACCAGCGTTTAAGATCAAAGAACGAACTGATCGTATGTCAGGCGTTGGACAAAATGGGCTACGAATACAAAACAGAGATTATTATCAATACAAACGAATACTATTCGTTCGCTCCGGACTTAACTTACTACATAAAAGAACTCGAGAAACCGGTGGCTATGGAAATCGACGGTGCGATGGACAAAGAAGGTTACTTCGATAAGGCAGAGGACAGAAAGAGGTACTACATAAAGAATGGATACAAGGAATTCAAAGATGTCGTCTTCTTCAGACTTAATGAAGGCAAATCATTCGATTATGACCGGCTGGAGGCGGTCATACAGTCTACAATACTTGTAAACCTGAACGATATTATTACTTAAACTTCATTGCCGGCTCTTCTGCGGAACCAGTCTTTCTCGAAGTCTTCGACGGGAACCGGCTTCGAGAAGTAATATCCCTGGAACAGCTTACATCCCATGCCCGCGAGTTTCTGATACTGCTCGAACGTCTCGACACCCTCGGTAAGAGAGACGATGCCCAGATCCTCGGACATATTAATGATATTCTGAATTATCGTATTCGAACGCGGGTTCTTCTCCGAATCCTTAAGGAACATCATGTCTATCTTAAGCACGTCGACCGGCATATCCTTAAGAAGATTAAACGAAGAATATCCGCTTCCGAAGTCGTCTATCTCAACTATAAATCCAAGCTTTCTGAATTCATCAACGATCTTAAGCCTGTCGTCCGAATCACTCATCATGACTGACTCGGTGATCTCGATACGGAGCTTGACGGGGTCGATCTTAAACTCCTCGACCAGGAATCTGATCTCCTTAACAACGTCGAGGAAATAGAAATCCTTCGGTGAGATATTAACGGAGATGAATGCATCTATGCCGCGCGAAGCCCAGTCTGTGAGGATCTCGCACGCGCATCTCCACATATACTTATCAACTTCGGCGATAAGGCCGTTCTTCTCGAATACGGGGATAAAAGCCGCCGGGCTTAAGTAACCGTCATCAGGGTGTATCCAGCGCACGAGCGCCTCGGCTCCGACCAGCGTTCCATCATTATTAACAATAGGCTGCAGATACGGACGCATCTGCTTCTCCTTGATGGCATCCTGAAGCTGGTTAGATATCAACTGATCATAAACGATCTCATCACGGAGCATGTCATCGTAGTAAACGATGTGCTCCACAGAATCCTCGTTAAGTTTGCTCGTGGCAAGACGCGCACTCTCGAACATAAGGTCAACATCAGACTCATCGTCAGGCGCTGCCTCATAGATACCGATGTGGATAACAATATGATGCTCAAGATTGTTGTCTTTAATTGTAAAGTTCGATAAAGCTTCCTCAAGACGGCCCTCATCAAACAGGTCTTTCCTGACAAGAAGTCCGAACGTGTGCGTTGAGATCTTGCCGTAGATCGCGTTCTTCTGGGCGTTCTTTTTAATGTTTTCCGCGATTGTCTTCAGCGTCAGGTCACCGAACTGATTTCCGAAGACGTCGTTTATTATGTTGAAGTTGCTGATGTTAACGTAAAGGATAAGATGCGTGTGCTTCTTGTCAGACTTAAGCCTCTTATCAATACACTCGTTAAGATACTCTCTCGCGTAAAGTCCGGTAAGAGAATCGTGCGTCGAGTTGTACATCTGCTTCATAAACTCACGCTGAGACTCAGTGCTGTCGTGAATGTTAAGAAGCATTCCGCTCAGATTATCATTCGTATCCGTGACAGGGCGCGTGTCGAGGTTGTAGTACCTGGTGTCATCACCCTCACCTATCTCCACGTTATTGCTCCACTCAGGATTACTAAACTCAATCTCTCCGAAAAGAGCCTGCAGGTTATCCTTGACGTTATCGTACTCGCCTTCCTTAACGCCGCCCATAAAGCAGCCGGGTCCGTTAGCCCAGATGCACTGCCCTGATTTATCAAAGAAGTAAAGTGCTTCCGGCATATCGGAAACGACACTCGCAAGCATTCGGTCAAGAAGCCTTACGGGGCGGTAAACAATCGCGAAGTAGTAGACAAGAAGTCCCATGATAGCGAGTCCGATCATGGCGATATCGATAGGCTTACGAGAAAGGATGTAGTAGGCCTCGACGCCGCCCGCGACAAGAATAGCTATCATGATAATGCTGTACTTCTCAGAATAGATCTTGGGAACCTTGATCCACTTGTATATGAATATGGTCAGTATTACAAAGAAAATTCCGTAGCAGATGATACGGTGACACGTCTGTCCCAAAAACGGGATTATTCTGTAGTATGCGCTTTTATCTACCATCAGCATCTCAGTAGAGAACGCCTGGTGGAAAAAGGGATTAAGGATGAACTGGATCACATCGCCTGCGATGAGTGCGTACAAGGTGAACTCGGGCCACCTGGGATTTTTGAGATTGATATTACAGTAGTCGAGTGTAAAACGGAACAAAGCAAAAACGGATATATCCATACCGATGAAGTATGTATAGTATCCCAATGTGGAATAGTTCTGGGTTCTTGAGATTATGATAATGAGGTTTCCCACAACGGGGATCATGAGAGCCAGATTAAGGAACACGACAGAACGTCCGATTGGCTTGTGCGAGAAACGCGACGCGATGACGCTGACGAACAGCAAAATAATGAAGACAATAAAGACGTATGTCGCGCCAAGTCTCATTCAATATTCCCCTAAAGCATAGTTTATTAGACTAATCGTAGCACAGGCAGCCGTCAATTGAACAGCATGCGCGCATTATTAATATAATTGAAACCTGATTGTCTTATTGGAGCTTATCGGGGCCGAAGCCTGACGGCAGAAGATCTGTCAAAGTGACTTCCTTATAATTCGAAGGTGACTTTGCCATGATGATAAGAAGCTTATTAGGATCTGAGAACTCACGCATGACCTGTCGGCACACACCGCACGGTGAACAGTACGAGGTTACCGAATCAGGATCTGAAGCTGCACCCTTGCCGCCGATGACAGCGATGGCTTCTATCTTACTCTCACCGTTGCCGACTGCATTTGCTATGGCATTACATTCCGCACATCTTCCCGCAGGATAAGATGCGTTCTCGACGTTAACGCCAGTGTAGATCCTGCCCGATGAACACAGCACAGAAGCAGCGACATTGAACCTCGAATATGGAGCATAAGAATTCTTAAGAACGCTGATTGCACTTTGTATCAACGAAGCTCTGTCAAACTCATGATTAATACCTTCCATATGAATCCTGCACCCCCTTTATTACAAACATCATAACTCATATTTGTTATACATTGCGTTTACAGTATAGCAACATTTTTCTTATATAATTCAAGGTGATACGGAGGACGATATGATTAACGGCAGGAAACTGGTCGCTCTTTGCACGTCGCGTGTTTACGAACCTCAGAATCACGGATTTATCGTGAAAGTAAACGAGCGCCTTAAAACCGAAGGTTACTCCACTCTTGTATTCACAATCAATTCAGATATCTACTGGGAAGAAGACAGAGTTGCGACGGAGAAATATGTCTTCGATCTTATCCCCTACGACTATATCGATGCGGTCATCATAATGGACGAGAAGATCAAAAGCCACAAGATCGCACACAAGATAATCGATAAAGCATCAAGTCACAATATTCCTGTAGTCATCGCGGATGGAAGATATGAGAACGCCTCCTGTATCAACTTCGACTACGAGGGCGGATTCGAGAAAGTAGTCCGTCACGTCATCGAATATCATAAGGTAAAAAGACCTCACATGATGGCCGGACACTTTGATAATGAATTCTCGAACAGACGAATCGAAGTGTTCAGGAAAGTGCTTGAAGAGAACGGCATTGAGTTTGACAAGAGCATGATAAGCTACGGCGACTTCTGGGCAGTTCCGTGCCGCAAGGCAATGCGTGAACTTATAGACCGCGGTGATCTTCCGGAAGCAATTATCTGTGCCAATGACATTATGGCTGTCACGGTATGTGAGATGCTTACCGACGAGGGATATAAGATCCCTGAGGACATAATAGTAACGGGCTTCGACGGATACGACGAGATCTACTTCACGACGCCGAAGATCACATCAGCTTCCTGCGATCTGAATCTTATCGCAGATGCTGCGGTCGATGCTCTTATAGAATCCATAAAAGACGGCAAACCTCACGATAAGATCATCTCCCCCGTATTCGTTGCAAACGAATCGTGCGGATGCCCCGAGTGCAATGAACATCCGAGCATCCTCCGCAACTGGTTCAAAGAGAGCTTCGCAAGACTCAACGACGATAACAGAGTTCTTCAGATGATGACCTCTTCGATGGAGATCAGCACGACTCCGGGAGAACTTACCGCCTGCATGGAATCGTACAAGACGTACGGCGCACTCGTTGCGGTTGACAGGAAAGTATTTGTTGACGATATCAGTTACTTTACTGATGCGGATATTGACGATAAGAAGAAGGAATTCATTCTAATCTACGATGATGAGCACCCCGGAAAATATAAGAAAGATACTTTCACAGTCCCGGGACCCGACGAGGGCGAATACACCGAAGATGTCCTCTCGCCTTCGATCAGAGACAGGATCCTGGATGCAACAGGAAACGGGTATCCTCTTATCTTCAATTCGCTCGACTGTATGAACCGGCCGTTCGGATTCATCTGTTATGCATTCAATGATTATCACATCGCGAACTATACGAATTCGATGAGCGTAACGAATGCTATCAGCACGGGTATCGGCGGCTACAACAACATCAGATATCAAAGTACGCTCATCAAGAAGATGGATGAGATGTATCTGCACGATGCTCTCACAGGTCTTTATAACCGCGTAGGCTTCCAGAATAAATTCAACTCAGTACGTAAGAAGCCTGAGTACTACTGCAAGAAAGTAACCATCATGATGAGCGACCTCGACGGTCTTAAATACATCAACGATAACTTCGGACATGCCGAAGGCGATAATGCGATCAAGACGGTAGCGACCGCACTTGCCACTTCAGTCCCCGAGGGAAGCATCACGACCAGATTCGGCGGTGACGAGATCTTCTCAGTCGTCTTCGGAGAATGTAACCCCGGCAGGATCATGGAGAATATTGATAAATATCTTACTGAATATAACAAGGCTTCCTGCAAACCGTACACGGTATCCACGAGCAGCGGCTTCGTCGTCGCGATACTCGATGACTTCTTCGATTTCTCACGTGAGATAAGAGAAGCCGACGAGAAGATGTACATGATCAAGACAGATAAAAAGCGTCAGAGAAGCTGACGCTTTTTATTGAGTATTATCGAGTCTTTGTCTTTCAACCAGATCTGCGAAGAAACCCTTCTGCGTAACGAGTTCATCATATGTTCCGTCTTCGATTATCTTTCCCTGATCGATAACGAGAATTCTGTCGCAGTGCTTGATGGTAGACAGTCTGTGTGCGATTACGATCCTCGTGCAGCCCATCTTATCGAGTGACTCCGACACCTGCTTTTGTGTCTTGTTATCAAGTGCACTCGTCGCCTCGTCAAAGATCAACAACTTCGGCTTCGGAGCTATGGCACGGGCGATCATGATGCGCTGCTTCTGTCCACCCGAGATTCCTCCCTGACCTTCAGAGATCAAGGTGCTCATCTGCATCGGCATTTGCCTGATATCATCTTCGATACCCGCCTTGCGTGCCGCTTCCCAGGCATCATCCAGAGTAAGCTCGGGCGCCGTGATTACTATGTTCGAGTATATGTCTCCCTGGAACAGACCCGCATCCTGCATGACCGTTCCGATCTTCTTCCTAAGAGAACCGAGATCCAAACTGTTGATATTACGGTTATCGTAATAGATGACACCTCTGTCCGCCTTCTCGAATCCGAGCAGCAGCCTTACGAGAGTCGACTTGCCGCATCCGGTCTTACCTACAATGGCAATGTACTCACCCGGCCTTACCTTGAATGAGACATCATCGATGACCCACGGTCCGTCCTCGGTGTACCTGAACGAGACGTGCTCGAGCTCGATGCCTCCGATGATATCGGTAACGATCTTTTTACTGCCGGTCACCTCAGGCTCGGTCTTGAGGAACGGCTCCGCCATCTCGAGGATAGGCTTGATCTGGGCGAAGGTAAGAGCCATGTTTGACACTGTCATGAAAGCTCCGAGCAGCGAACCGTATGCAGCCATGAAAGCGAAGTACGAGGACTGGTCGACGTTGCTTACAACTGCCATATAGTAAAGAACTATAGTAGATACCAGCGATATTCCCGTAGTGATGACACCGTTGACCTTGAGGAACAACGGAGGGTTGTAGGTAAGCTCAGCGCTTTGGGTGTAGACATCCATCCATTTCGCGAAGGTCCTCTTCTCGGCACCTGCAAGCTTGATCTTCTGAACACCCGTGATGAGAGCGTAACTCATACCGGATTCCTTGGCACCATACTTCATAAGCTTGCGCGAGACTCCAACCTGGATGAAAGTCGAGATGGCAGAGAAGCCGACGGTAACGAGGATGATGATGACCGAGGGTATTACGAGTCCCGGTGCATACTGGAAGATCTGCGTGATGTAAAGCAAAGACGCGACCGACGTAAGTCCGGAGGACACGATAAGGTTCATGATCATCGAGCAAAGCTGGTTGACCGAGAGTGATCTCGACCTTAACTCACCCGGCGAATACTTGCGGAAGAAGTTGGCGGGCAGCGACATCAAACGCATTGTCATCGCAGCCTGAACTCCAAGCGACGTCTTCGTGGTAAGCCTTTCCTGAATAAGACCTAATATATTCGCGAAAAGCTGCGACGATACCGATACACAAACAAGGCAGATCGCGATGGAAACGAGTGCGTTAACACTGCCGCTTTCAAGAACCGGTCCCGTCAAAGCCTTGGTGATCCTCGTGATAAGAATGCCGACTCCGGTCACGATTAAAGTACCGGCGGCCACGAACAGAAGATCACTTATATTCAGCATGCGCCACATGTATGTAATGAGATCGACGATCTCGAGTTTCTTCAGTGGAAGAGGACGGTAGAAGCAGATCGCCTCGCGCTTAAACAACTTTGCCGACCTCGCGGTTATCCTTATGCGGCGCTTGGTGATCGGGTCGTGATAGTAGTATCCGCCCATCTGTCCCTGTAAAAGTGCAACGGGCAGATCATCATTGACCGTGAAAGCGATCATCGGTCCGTAGGCGTCTTTGTACCAGCCCTCACTAAGTTCAACTGTACGGCGCATGACGCCGTGAGGACGCAGGCTGTAGTCGAGCCTCTCCTCAAATGTCTTAAGCTTATCCGGAATATCGACAGGCTGATAGTGATTGAACTTAAGTATCTCTTCGATAGCGTTCTTGGTTACTATCCTGTCATCTCTTATCTTCTGCGCATTCTGCTGTCCGATGACGATCCCCGCGATATTCGCAAAGGATTCCTCAAGCAGCTTCTCATCAGCAATTCTTCTTTTCGCGATCTGTTTCTCAAACCAGCCCATCTGCTTCCCCCTTATTCATTCGAGATAAGGTCAGCATATGCGCCGCCCTGCCGGATCAGATCGTCGTGCTTACCGCGCTCCAAGACCTTGCCGTGATCAAGAACAATGATCTCGTCGCAGTCTCTTATCGTCGATAAGCGGTGTGCTATTACTATACAAGTTATACCTCTGTCTTCGATCGCCTTGATAACACCGCTCTCGGTCTTGGCATCAAGGGCGCTCGTAGCTTCGTCGAGGATTAATATCGTCGGGTCCTGGGCAAGGACACGTGCAATCTCCATACGCTGGCGCTGTCCGCCCGAGAGGTTCTTACCGCCGCTTGTTATCTTGTGGTCGTAGCCGTCAGGCAGACGCGCGATATCTTCGTGGATCATCGCATCTCTTGCCGCCATGATTACTTCGAAGTCCATGATGGTCTCATCCCACATCCTTATGTTGTCGGACACGGAATCCTCAAAGAGGATGATGTCCTGATCGACTACCGCGATGGAACCCGACAGGACTTCCCTTGCATAGAAATCACGGGGTTTGCCGTCAAACAAGATCTCACCGCTCCAGGGCTGGTAAAGACCTGACACGAGCTTCGAGATAGTGGACTTGCCACAGCCGGACGGGCCAACAAGTGCAACCCTCTGCCCTGCCTTAAGGTTAAGCGAGAAGTTCTCAATCAAAGGTTCCTCGAGTCTTGAGTAACCGAAGGTAATATTCTTAAGTTCAAGATTGCCGCGAAGCTTCGACAGCGAATCTTCCTCTGTCGCCTCGTGTGTGATTCCGGGATCGTCGGGATACTCCATGACATCCTCGACTCTCTCCATCTCCGTTCTCATCTCCTGTATCGTCTGGCCGGCGGTAACCATGGTCATCGCAGGCTGCATGAAAGACGACAGGAAGCCCTGGAACATCATGACGCCGCCCATCGTGAACTTACCCTGCATCGTAAGATAGATGCCGAGAACGAGAACCGCGTAGTTTGCTATCGTGCTGAAGAAAGCCGGGATACTTCCCCAGATGATATTGACCTTATCCTGCTTAACGTTGGCGGCATTGACCGACGCCTGGATACCGGACCACTTCTGGAAATAGCCGTTCTCGGCTCCGCTCGCCTTGATCGTCTCGATCATGCTGATACCCGCAACCGTGGTCGATTCAAGCTTACCCATATCTCTCATCTGGACACGCATGTTGTTTACCCTGAACTCGGAGATGACTCTCGACATAATGGCGTTTATCGCGATTGCCGTAACACCTATCAAGGTAAGCATCAGACTCTGCCTTATCATGAGAACAAGGTAGAAGACCATCATCACCGTGTTAAGAAGCAGCGGTGCGAAAGTATTAACAAGAGTGCCTGCTATGGAGGAATTAAGCGAGAGTCTCGACTGTATGTCACCCGCCATTCTTTGCGAGAAAAAATCCATCGGCATGCGCAGGACCTTCCACATGTAGGAAGTGCTGCCGATGATAGCCATCTTGCCGTTGATCTTCAAAGAATAGATAGTCTGCACCCATGCGACGATAAGCTGAAGTGCAGCAAGTAAGATCAGAAGAAGCGTAAACGGATAGAGCCACTCCGCGTTCTTGTGCGTGAGAAGCCTGTCCATGAATATCCTGGATGTAACGGAATTGGCGATACCGAACAAGTATGAGATAGCGGTCGACAGCATGACGAAGACAACTGCCGCACCTGCACCGATAAGGCGCTTACGTGCGAAAGTTATCGTACTCTTGCGCTTACCTGACGGCTCGAAATGCTCGGAAGGAACCGGCTGCAGTACGATGCCCGTAAAAGAGCGGTCGAACTCTTCCATCGTCACTTTTACCGTGCCTCTCGCGGGATCGTTAATATAAGCGTGCTTCCCGCGGAAACCGTTAAGAACGACAAAGTGGTTCATGTTCCAGTGAATGATGCACGGGAATTTACCCTCTTCCTTCAATGAATCGGGAGACATCTTGAAAGCCTTTACATCAAAGCCGTAATTTTGTGCCGCGAGAAAAATATTCTTGGCCTTGGAACCGTCGCGCGAGACACCGCAGTCCTTACGGACCTGCTCGAGCGGGACCCACTTATCGTAGTAGGCCATGATCATCGACAAAGCAGCCGCACCGCACTCGAGCGCCTCGAGCTGCATTACGACAGGAACTTTTGCCACACCTTTAGTGAGAGTCGGCTTGATGCGCTTTGCCATCAGTCTTAATTACCCCTTAACAAGAACTCGATGGGATGGAAAGTTTCCGTAATGACCTTTCCTTCGTACTCGCCGTCGGGAAGCGCCACCTGGGCGACACCTACGATTCCGTCATGGCGGTCCTCATAGACTGAAGCGATGACAAATTCCGAGGTTGCTGTCTTAACCAGCATACCCTCCTCAAGATTATCAGAATCTGTAGTATAGATAAGAGCCTCATTATCATTAACATCAATGTAGGCATCACTTGTAGTATATAAATTTCCTATACATGCCCAGGCGACCAGGCCTGAAAGCAATATGATAACGGCAACAAGCACGATCCAAACGCCGGCACTCGTTACTTTAAGGTAGTCTGTGAGTTGTTCGGGGGACGATATCCTGTCCAGAACGCTTTGTCTGAACAGAGGTGTCGCTTGTTCCGTGGTTTTCTCATTATTCTCAGCCATGGCACACTCCTTTTGTTACATTGTAACACCTGACCATAAATAAGAATAATTAAAACTTGATAACAAACATTATTTGGGGATATACTTGCAATAGCGGTTCTATTTTGTAGAATCAGCACAAAATCGAGGGGTGGGTTTATGGTTTTGATAGACAGGTTTATGTCATTTTCGCTTGTTAAGAAGATAATTGCCATTGCCGTCGCAGTTGTGGTTATTGCCGGTATCATCACCGGAATCGTCTTCCTGACGAAGGGCATCTCGGCTACAACGATAAGGCTTCTTAGCACGCAGGGCACGGTCACGCTTACAGATTCAAAGGGCTCCGAGAGGTCTTTGGTCGAGAACATGAGGTTCTCAAGCGGTGACGTACTCAGCACAGGGGTTAACAGCCTCGCATCGATTGCACTTGATGACACCAAGACGATCACACTTGATCAGAACAGCCGTGCACAGTTTACACAGTCGCGCAATGCACTGTCGGTCGACCTTCAAAGCGGCGGTCTTTTCTTCGATGTCAATAAGCCTCTTGCAGAGGACGAGACATTTGAAATAACGACTGCCACCATGACGATCGGCATCAGAGGAACATCGGGACATGTACGTGTTGATGGTCACGGAATCGCAACCATTACAGTAACTACAGGTAATGTCCTTGTTACGGGAATTAACCCGAACACGGGCGAGACCAAGTCAACAAACGTAAGCGCAGGACACAGAGCCACAGTTTATCTTATCGACGGTAGAGCTGTAGGAAGTGTCGACTTCATTATGTCCGATGTAACAGAGAACGATCTTGGCACGTTTGTGCTGAACTGCATACTTGATAACAGAACTGTTCTCCTTACAGCCTGCGCATTGAACGACTGGGATCAGGCACTCCTGTACCAGCTCGCAGGAAGAGAAGTAGTTGAAGCAACTGAAGAGGAGCTCGAAGAGGTCGAGGAGATCCTTGAGACTTATACAGAGGAGACGATAGCAACTCCTACGCCGAGAGCCCCAAGCGAGCCGACGACAGCTCCTGAGACGGAGACGGAAGCTGCGACAGCAACACCGGCACCGACACAGGGCGGTAACCGTACAAACACACCGACACCGGCACCGACACAGGCACCGGGTGCGACAGCAACTCCTACGCCTACGCGTGCACCTTCGGCAACGGCAACGCCTACACCGGCACCTACATCAGGCGGTTCATCTTCAGGCGGCGGTTCATCTTCAGGCGGCGGCAGTTCATCAGGCGGATCTTCGGCAACACCTACGCCTGCTCCGGCTACACCGACACCTGCACCGGCAACTCCTACACCGAGACCGGCTACTCCTACGCCTGTTCCGGCTACGCCTACGCCCGTTCCGGCAACACCTACGCCAGTACCGGCAACACCTACGCCGACGGAGCCTGAACCTACACCGACAGATCCCGAACCGACTCCGACGGATCCCGAACCGACTCCGACAGATCCTGACCCGGGACCGACTGATCCGACTGGAGGAGACGATCCGACTCCGTCTTCAGATCCTGATGACGGTACCGGCAACGATTGATATAATAGTGGTCTATGAAGACCGGAATTAAACGAAACATTATCTACTCGCTGGTCGGCGCGGCCATAACGACCGCGCTGATCGGCAGTGGACTCATCAAGCGTCCTGACAAATGGGTTCAGGATGCTCTTTTTCAGAGAGGGAGCGTAAGCTCAAACGACATTATCATCATCGGCATCGATGACGACGCACTCGACAGGCTCGGACCCTACTATTCATGGGACCGCAACATAATGGCATCTGCGCTTGAGCAACTGGCGTCAGACCCGGACAAACGTCCTGCCGTAGTCGCGATCGATACCTTGTACGCAAGTACGACCACACCCGAGGCCGATGAAAGACTTGCAGCGGCAGCTGAAGAGCTCGGCTGTGTCATTACGGGAACCGTTGCAGAATACGGTACTTCCCAGTTTTTCTCGGATAACGGCGAAGTAGTAACCAACAACTACTCCGTTTTAAGTTATGAAGAGCCTTTTGAGGCGCTCCGGGATGTCACGACTCAGGGACACATCAACGCGATGGTCGATATCGACGGTATCATGCGTCATGCGCTTTTGTATGTCGAGCCTGTTGACGAGAACGGCAACACAAGGCGTGTTTACTCTATGCCCTGTGAAGTGGCCCGTAAATTCTTAGAGACACAGGGCGATACGTTAGAGTATCCCACTGTTAATTCCAGAGGACAGTTCTATATCCCCTTCTTCTCGAAGCCGGGCGGATTCTACGACGGCTTTAACATCGCCGATCTTATCGACGGCAAGATCCCTTCAGACTACTACGCAGGAAAGATCGTACTTATCGGACCTTACGCCGTAGGACTCCAGGACGCCTACTTCACACCTATCGAGAGAAGCCGTCAGATGTACGGTATCGAGATCCAGGCAAACGTAATACAGGGCTTGATCGAGCACACATTCAGACAGGAGGCCCCCGACTTCCCGCAGCTTTGCGTTCTGTTTGTGATAAGTGCTCTTTGTATGTACCTGTTCTTAAGCTGGAAATTCGCACCCGCAACGATCGTGGGAATACTCGTGTCGGGACTTGCGGTGGTCGCCTCATACTTTAATGCGGAGGCGGGTTACCAAACGCATCCGATATGGATCCCGGCTTCAGTCCTGTCGCTTTTGCTCGTTGCCGTTGTTGTCCACTACTGGAGAGAAGCGGTTGAAAGAGCGAAGGTATATAACACTTTCGAGAGGTATGTTGCCCCTTCTGTTGTTAAGGAGATCCTGAAGGAAGGTACTGATGCACTCGAGCTCGGCGGCAAGAATGTTGATATCGCGGTGCTTTTCGTAGATGTAAGAGGTTTTACGACGATGTCGGAGAGACTTGAGCCTGAGAAGGTCGTTTACATCCTTAACAAGATCCTTACCATGACATCTTCCTGTATAGAGAAGAACGGCGGAACGCTCGATAAGTTCGTCGGCGATGCTACTATGGCTTTCTGGGGAGCTCCCTTCCCGCAGGAGGATTCAGTTTATCTTGCATCGAAGACTGCACTTGATATCGTTCACGGATGTGAGCAGGTTGCTGCACAGCTTCGTGAGGAGACCGGCGAAGACTTCAAGGTCGGTGTCGGTGTTCACTATGGTCCCGCGGTCGTCGGCAACATCGGTTCCGAGAGACGCATGGACTACACGGCTATCGGCGACACGGTAAATACGGCAGCCCGTCTTGAGGCAAACGCACCCGGAAGCACGGTCTATATCAGCCGCGTCGTTGCAGACAAGCTGGGCAGCCTTGCAAAGACAAAATCACTCGGAGATTCTGTTAAACTTAAGGGTAAGGCAGAAGGATTCGAAGTCCTGATACTTGAGAGTCTGGAGGAGAAATAATATGTTGAGTTTCTTTGGAAGAGGATCAGCTTTTAGCGATAAGAACAACTGCGCATACTTTAAGCACGGCGACAGGCTGGTGCTTATCGACTGTTCCGCAACAGCTTTCAATAAAGTAAAGAATCTTTCCATGGACGGAATCACGGGTATCGAGATACTCGTGACACACACCCATTCGGATCACGTGAACGGCATAGCGATGCTCATCGATTACATGTGGTTTGTTAAGAAAGTTCCTGTTACGGTGATCGCGCCTTCCGAAGATGTTAAGAACGACCTTCTTTATCTTCTCCAAAGACTCGACGGCTGCGAGAACGACTGGTACACACTTGTTACCGCCTCAGAGTTCAACGCTCCTTATGTGAAGGCGGTTATACCCACGACACACTCACAGCAGCTCGAAGGACGCTGCTTCGGTTATAACCTCGATGTTGACGGCACGAATGTTGTTTATACGGGTGACTCGAATACGATCGAGCCGTTTAAGCCCTATATCACGCCTGGTTCCGAGCTTTATATGGAAACTTCATTCTACAGAAGTGATGTCCACATGCACATCGATGACCAGCTGTCTTTCATTAAGGAATTCGTTGGAAGCGGTGTTAGTGTGTACCTCATGCACCTTGATGATGAGAACAATATCCTGGCCAAGATCAACGGCACAGGAGCGAAGCTTGCTCCTCTTTACACCGGCTGCGGAGAGTGCGAGGTTACACCCGATCTTATCTACGGCATCACGGATACTCTTTATAAAGAGACCTGCAAGAATGACGATAACGACCACCAGCTCATCTTCGGTGCACTGACTGAACTCGGTAAGAACATCGTGGGTGCCGACCGCGCGAGCTTCTGGAAGTGGGACAAGCGCCGTCACGAGCTTTGGACCACGGCCGCTACCGGCGTCGATAAGATCATCATTCCCGATAACACAGGTCTTGTAGGCAAGGCCATCACGAATAAGGGCGTCTTCGTTACTAACGATCCGTACTCGGACCCCGACTTCAACTCCTCTGTCGATAAGAAGACGGGCTATGTCACGAAGTCGGTCATGGTCCTCCCTGTCGCGGATGTTAACGGCGAGTATATCGGCGCCTTCCAGCTTATCAACAAATTAGACGGCGGCTTTGACATCGAGGAAGACTCGCGAAAGCTTTCTTTGCCCGCTTTGATCCTGGGCCTCGCACTCGAGTCGGATACATTCCTTGATGACGCTCACCACGACCGTCTGACCAAGCTCAAGAACCGTATCGGCTTCTACTCCGACTTCTCAAGAAAGTACATGAAGTACCTCGAGGCAGACTGTGAGAAGCCTCTGAGCATGTTCATCTGCGACATCGATAAGTTCAAGATGGTAAACGACACCTACGGCCACAACGCGGGCGACCAGGTGCTCGAGCATGCAGCCAAGCTTCTCCTCGGCGCGTGTGAAGAGAACGAGAACGCATACCGCTGGGGCGGCGAGGAGTTCATCATCCTGATGCCGGACACCACTCTCGAGCAGGCTGTAGTCAAGGCGGAAAATCTTCGAAAAGAAATTGAAGCCTCCGAGTTCCCGGCAGACGGCGTCATGATACATAAGACCATGAGCTTCGGTGTCCATACCTTCGTAAAGGGCAAGACGATTGAAGAGAACGTCAGCATGGCAGACGAACATCTCTACACCGCCAAGGAGACGGGACGTAATAAGGTAGTTTACGAAGGGAAGGAATAATCAGTTCTTGGAACGGAACAGGTCGATAAGACCTTCGGAACAATCCGATTTCCTGACTGAATAAGCTTTGTTCATTGTTGTAAAGAGATAGAAGTTGGTTTCTGTCTCTTTTATTTTGTGAAGATCATCATAGACTATAGTCGTATGGGACCCGTCCGAGTTTACTTCGAACCTGTCCTCATAGAACTTATAACTGTATGTCGTATCCTGCAAAGCCTTATTGGTGCGGAAAGCGGAGAATATCTTAGCCTTGGATGATATATAACATAAAGTGGGAACAGCGACCATAGCGAGCACACAGATAACGATGGAGATTATAAGCATCTTCTTAATGCTTACGGCAAGAAGTGTGACGAATAACAATTCGCAGATAATGATGCAGGAAGCATTGTGCGAATTATGAAAAGCTGCCTTGTGGAACTTGCTTACTTCATTCTCATCCCATCTGAAAGAACTCTCGTATGGCATATCTTCACCTATCCCTTCTGTTAAAGATATTTTACATTATACCACACAGATGATTTATGTCATATCTCCCAGGTAATCGATATGAAAAAAGACAAGCAAAAGGTCTCTTACTACGAAGGTCCCGATAACAACAACGAGTATTCCCCAGGCCTCCGCATTGTACAGAACGCGCCACACTTGCGATTCCTCTTTAATGAGGAAAGTATTATGCAAAAGCGCGACCCACATACGAAGCAAAAGGACGATTGCATATACGGGAACGGGGTTGCTTAGAAAAGACTTAACTATATGGCCGTCAAGCAAGGCAAGTATAGCTCTGGTGCCGCCGCATCCCGGGCAATAAAGATGAAGTTCACGGGAAAAATAGCACCGCTCCTGTTCCTTCATCAGGATAGAAGGATCAAAGTGAAGGTAAACAAAAGAAATTGCGGCAGCTGCCAGGATCACTGACACTGCCGCAAATGCAATAACAAATCTCTTGTTGGTCTTGGTCAGCAAAATATGCCAAAACCCAAAGTACAGAAGAGGTCGACAATAACCTGCATAACAAAAGAGGTTATCGATACGATCATTCCAAAAGTTGCCAAGGTCTTATAATTCACGCTGTTAACGCAGCCGATGACACCCAATATGAATCCCGCGATACTGACGGTATAGAAAGGATTAATGAAGAATCCCACAATACCTAAGATAAGCGACAGGACAGCCACGGTTCCATAGTCTGCGTTGTCTTTTACAGGAGGCGTGTACGCCTTGTTGTCATATGAGTAGCTTCCGCTGTCGGGAGAATTAACAGGCTTAACAAAACGGTCAGGATCGGGAGTACCGCTCATCGGCTCCGCTTTACCCTCCTCCGGTTCCGTAGCAGCTGTCTTTACTTCCTCACTGTCGAAAACAGCCCCGCATGTACCGCAGAACTTATTCTTGTTAGGATTCTCCGCGCCGCATTTATCACATGTCTTCATAATCTTATCCCCCTTATTATTATTCTGTCTTCACATTGTCAAATGTGGAAAAACCGGTCCTTACATCATTAAACTGATATTTCTCGGCATATTTATAACCTTCACTGTCCCTGATGGCCTCGAAGAAATCAGACTCAAGCTCCGTGCTTCTTATGACCCCTGACAGATTACGGTTCTCATCATCAAGATAATAGACGGCCGCAAGGAAAACCTGACAGTTCGTACCGGATTCCACGGGATACTCGCGGGTAAAGCACAGTACGAATTCCTTGTCGTTCTCTTTCGAGGGGCCGTACTCGTAGACAAGCTCCTCCCTCGGCATCTTCTCCGTGCAGAAGGTATCGAAGACTTCGACGACCCTTGAGATAGAGGTGGAGTCCCCGATACTTTGCTTCATAAAAACGGCCGCGAGTCTTCCGCCTGCCACATTCTCGTTGCCGGACACATCGTCTTCTATTACTTTACCAATCTCGGTATACGGATCTTTACCGTTCATAGCCCTGTAAACATCCTTCATAAACGGATGTTCGCTGGTCCTCAGGACTGAGAAAGTTCTGACTGTCTGGGCTATAGAGACAATGAACAGAAACATCAGAAGCGCAGCACCTGCTATAAGGCAGACATTGATCCGTAATCCGATAATACATAAAACGACGCCGGCAAGGAAAAGGATGCCGAATCTGAAGAACATCGTAGTTACAAAAGAAAGTAATGCAAGTCTTATTTTGAACTTATTCATGCTGCACACTTTCTTGACTTAACGCCGTTAATTGATGTGCAGACAAGCCATGCGACAGAGACCGCAATGCCCAGAGCCGCCGGGATTGTGAGGACTATTGAAGAAACATCAAAATCCATAAAATTGATAATGATCATTGTTCCAATGATTGATGTAATATGACTCAATAAACTGATACCGGATGTAATGGACTGAGCTACTGTGTATGCCGCATTGGACGCTTTATTACGTCTGGCATACATCACGATTCCCGTAACAAGAATCACGAAAGATATAACCAGCAAGAGCAGATATAATAATAGGAGTGCAAGAGAACCTGCTGTTATTCTGTCGTCACCGTAATCTCCTGCCGCTATAAATATTAATGCCGCGATAAGCACACCTTCGCCCGGCAATATACTGCTGAAGAAGAGCAAAATGGAAGAAACTATAGACAAGACGAAATTAGCTATCTTCATATCTTATCCTTTGCAAAATCCTTCTCGACGACGATCTCAACATGAGACCCCGTTACACTGACACGGACATCGTCAGCGATGCTCGCGGTAATGGAACGCTCAAGCTCGTCCCAGGCTTCACGTGATTCCTCCTTGGGAACACCATTGACGCTCAATGCCTCTTTATAGCTGCCCATGGACCACTCGGATATCGTACCGCCATTGCCTCCGGGTGTAGTAATGCCCAGAAGCTCATCCGATAACTGTTCGAGAGGTACTACCTCCACATCCTCAGGCAACAGAGCAACTGCGATTATCTCTTTGATCTTGCCCATGAATCCGTAAGTAACAGAATTCTTGCCGTTCTTGGAGGCAAAGATCAGCTGCTCTCTCATACCTTTTGTCATTGAGACATCTGAAGTAAGGGAAAGAAGATACTTCTTGCCGGTTCTCTCGAGCTTATATACTGCGGAAACATCTCCCACAATACCTCTTAAAAGCCCTACGAGTTCCTCAGCCAGAAGTCTCAGACGAAGGTTCTGCTTACGGGTAAGCTCTCCTTCAGTACCAATTGCCTCTGTTAAAGAAAGAACCTCACTGAGATTCGGATTTTGTGTAGTTAGAGTGACCTTGGCTGATTCCATAAACCGCCCCCATAATTCCTATTATCTTTCAAACCATCACAACTGGTCTGAATTTTTTACCCATTCTATCATGTTCTCGATACCCTGCGCCGCTGTAACCTTGGGGCTCCAGCCGATAGCACCGGTTATCTTCGTAAGATCAGCAACAAAGACCTTCTGGTCCGACTGCCTCGGCGGAAGCTCATTAAACTTCATCTTAATGCCAAGACTGTTCTCAAGCATCGCGAAAAGCTCAAGCAAAGACAACGACTGCTCCATCGAGCCTCCGATGTTGTATGCATTTCCGCTGACCTTATCCATGTTCTGAACTGCCGTATAGTAAAGCGCGATCATGTCGTCCGCATGCAGGATATCTCTTACCTGCTTACCATTACCGGAGATCGTGAAAGGCTCGGTATCCGGGTTCTGATAGAACGCAAGCGCACGGCTTACGAACCAACCTACCCAGCCCTGATCATATGTTGCGAACTGTCTGCTGCCATACATTGAGGAATGTCTGAACACGCAGGTCTTAAGACCAAAGATCCTGTGGAAATCAAGCATATACTGATCTGCAGCACCCTTGGAACAGCCATACGGTGATCTGAAATCCAAAGGAACACTCTCATCAAAACCGTTCGGATACTCCTCGCAGATATAGCGTGTGACGGTCTCTTTATATGTGTAATTCTCGAGATCTCCATAGACCTTGTTAGTCGATGAATAAAGAACGGCAGTATCGGGACTGTACTTTCTTACTGAATCAAGCACATTGACTGTTCCCATCGTATTTGTCTCGAAGTCCTTGTAGGGATTCGCGATGGAAGTAGTCATGGCAACCTGGCCTGCAAGATGGAAGATAGCATCAAACTTACCTTCCTTAATTACAGTCTCAACATCATTCTTGTTTCTGGTATCACCATGAATGAAATTAAACTTTCCCAGGCTTTGAAGCCACTGGTAGTTTTGATCAGAACCTTTACGTGAAAGATTATCAAGAACCGTAATATCATATCCGTTCTTAATTCCATGCGATGCAAGGTTGCTTCCGAGAAATCCGCATCCGCCGTTTATCAGAATCTTCATAATTCACCTTCTTTAATTTTTTCAAACATATCTTTGAGTCCGTCCTTCCAGAAGACCGGATTCCAATCTGTTATCTTGCTTATCTCGGTAACATCGGCCACACAGTCAGGCTCGATTCTTCTTATCACGACCTTGCCTCTGTTTACCTGAGATCTGTCACCGCCTAATCCGGCGATGTACTTAACTATCTCATAGATTGACGGTGCTTCTCCCGTACCGATATCAATCTCTTTATATCCTTCGATATCCGCATCAATGACCGCCAGGATTGCCTTGAGGATGTCATTAATAGCAATGATATCTCTCTTCTGGGTTCCTTCCGTCATATCTATATCAACACCGCGTAAGGATTTACGGATGACGCTGGGCAAGAATCTGTTCTCGGGTTCGTCAAATCCATAGAGCATCTCAAGCTTGAGATTAATGAAGTTGATGCCTTTTTTATCCGTATAGAACTTTCCGAAGTCGCTGAACATCTTCTTCGAGTAACTGTACATATTGATCTCGTCCGGAAGACCTGTTCCGATTGTTATGTACTTCTTAACGCCCTTGGATGCTACAAGATCAAGGACTTTCAAAGGGAATTCGATATTTGCTTCGATAACGTCTCCGTAGAGGCCTTCGCTTCTTCCATAGTTGCAGGCACAGTTTACGACGACATCCACATCGGTATAGCGCAGGGCAGTCTCGATTGCATCGGAAGATGCGGGAAGACATCTTATCTTATCCGAAGTAAGCTCCTCCCTTGCCTTGGTGTTCCTGACTGTGCAAATTACTTCATCGTTACGCTTTGCAAGCAGGTTGCTTAACTTCTGTCCGACATAGCCGTTACCGCCAAGCACTAATACAGTCATGATTAACCCCCTTTAAGAGCTTTTCTCTTTATCTTGAGGAGTCTGCTTATAGTCTTAATATATGAGAATATAAACTTAACCAGTTTTCTCTTTGATTCGCCGGCAGCTCTCTTGTTAAACGAGATGGGAATCTCAATGATCTTATAGCCTTTCTTACTCAGATTAAGTTTGATAAGTATCTCTTCGACGATATCGAAGTTATCACATTCAAGGGATAAAGCCTTTATCTGCTCACTTCTGTACATACGGAAACTGTCAGACACGTCCTTGACCTTAAGACCGAAGAAAATACGGTAAGTGACATTAAGAGCCCAGGACATAAACTTAAGTATGAAGTTATTATCTGTATAACCGCCCTTGCAGTATCTCGAACCGATGATAAGGTCCGCATTCTGCTCATTAATCGTCTTATAAAACTCGATAATCTTCTCGGGATCGTGCGACCCGTCGGCATCCATAACAACAGTGAACTCACCCTTCGCATCTGCAAAGCCGGTTCTTATGGCATCACCGTAATTGTTACCGCCGCGTCTGGGGTTATATCTGACATTGTTTTCCTCACACACCTTAGCCGTGTTATCAATGGGCTCCAAAGTATCCACTACGAGCACTTCATAGTCCAGGGAATTCTCTGTCATTACTGTATTTATGCGGGGCAGGATATTAACAAGATTCTCTTCCTCGCGGTATGCAGGTAAAACAATACTAATCATGTCAAACATTATAGCATAGATAGCCGTTCTGTTTTGTATTAAGAATAGTGTTTTAGCATTTCGTTGAATTTCTATTCAAAAAGTGTTGACACCACCTTTCCGGCGTGATATATTGAATTCACATTCAGCGAATTTTAATTCAATGGGGGGTTAGAAAATGGAAAACACAAAGAAGGTAATAGTAATAGGCGGAGGCATCGCAGGTCTTTCTGCAGGCATCTATGCACTTAAGGCAGGCTTCGAGGCTGAGATCTATGAGAAGAATGCGATACCGGGCGGCGAATGCATCGGATGGAACAGAAAGGGATACCACATCGACAACTGCATCCACTGGCTCACAGGAACACTCAAGGGCACCGAGCTGTACGACGTATGGAAGACCGTAGGCGCTTTAAGCGATGACACCGAGTATGCGAAGATCGACTCTTTCTACACTTCAACTTATAACGGACAGAGCGCCACTCTTTGGAACGACCTTGAGCGTACACAAAGAGAACTGATTGAAGTCTCACCCGAAGACGAGGAGGAGATCAGGAACTTCATCCAAAATGTCGAGTGGTCCAAGCAGTGCCTCTTCCCTGCCTCCAAGCCTATGGAGATGTGGGGCATCAAGGACTACATCTCAATGGGAGCTTCAATGGCGGACTTCCCCAAGGTCATGAAGGAGTTCGGCAAGATATCTCTCGAGGAATACTCCAGGCGCTTCAAGTCTCCCCTCCTTCAGAAGCTCATGTGCGACTATCTTCCCAAGTCCTACTGCGCTTACTCTTTCCTCGTTTCATATGCAACCATGGCGATGGGCAACGGCAGCATCCCGATGGGAGCATCACTACAGATGTCACTTCGCATGGAGAAGACCTTCAAGGAATTAGGCGGCAAGATCTACTACAACAAGGGGGCTTCCCGCATTCTCCTCTCGAAAAGAACCGCAACAGGAGTCGAGTTCGAGGACGGAACAACAGCTTGCGGCGACTACATTATCCCCACGGTTGACACTCACCTACTTTTCGGAAAGCTGCTGCCTGAGTCCTATATGCCCAAGGAGCTTCAGGAAGCTTACAAGAATCCCGAGGCCTACCCCGCGACGAGCGGTTTCCAGGTGGCATTTGCAGTGCCCGAGGACTTCAACGGCGGCGAGACCATCTTCATCGATGTAGACCCCATAGAGGTAGGAAACTCGAAGTTCGACAGGATGTATGTTAAGAGCTACGGATATGATAAGATTTTCGTTAAGGACGGTAAGCAGGTGATCCAGACTTGCATCACACAAACTGATGCTGACTACGAATACTGGAAAAGCCTGTCGAAGGAAGAGTATGAGGCCTTAAAGCAGAAGCTTACGGCCGAAGTCGAGGCAAGGATTGCGAAGGCTTTCCCTGTCCTTGAGGGTAACATGGAGTTCCTCGATGCGTGGACACCTCTTACCTATGAAAGATACTGCAATGCTTATCACGGCAGTTACATGAGCTTTGTAACCACACCCGGCGGCAAGCAGATAAAGATGAAGGGACGCCTCAAGGGCATCGATAATCTTTACGTTGCAGGCCAGTGGACGAACTCACCCGGAGGACTTCCTGTTGCAGTTGCAAGCGGAAAGTTCGCAGTACAGAGAATACTTAAGTCAGAAAGAAGAAGCATCGTGATCTGATTTATCGAGGTATAACATGACACGTAAAGAACAGAAGGAAGAAAGGCGGCAGAAGATACTCATGACGGCACTCGACCTGTTTGTGGAGAGAGGCTTTCATGAGACTAAGATCAGCGACATCGCATCCGCAGTTCCTATGAGCATTGGACTTATGTTCCACTACTTCGAGTCGAAGGAAGTGCTGCTCCTCGAACTTGTGAAGATGGGACTTGAAGCGACAAACTCCACTTCCAAGATGCCTCCGATGCCGCCCGAGTTATTCTTCGAGAAGTTCCTTGAACAGCTGTTCGAGTTCTCATCCTCACAGCCCTGGGTCTTCGATATGTTCGTGCTGATGGGTCAGGCAAGGCGGCCGGGCATGCCGGAGGATGTAAGGGAACTTGCCTCGTCCGTTAAGACGCCCGAGGCGACCGCCGGGATAATCAAGGAAGGACAGAAGTCCGGAGTATTCCGCGAAGGCGATCCGCTGCAGTTGTCGATTACATTCTGGGGCGCGGTCCAGGGAATCATGGAAGAGATGTCGATCAATAAATCGTATAAGGCACCCGATCCCAAGTGGATAGTGAGTATGCTTCTTAAGTAATAAAAAAGCCGGAGCAAAACTCCGGCTTTTATTTGTTTTAATTTCCAATCAGATCAAAGTCCGATGGCCTTACCGAGCTCATCGAAGAACTGAACGAACGGCCACACCAGATCTGCGAATGACTGTCCCATAACGAGTGTGGCGATAAGAGAGAATATCAAAGCCACGATGATGAGGATGATGTAGCCTGCAAAGATAGCTCTTGCAAAGTTCTTAAGATTCTTGTTACGAGGTCCGATCGAGAGCAGGATCGTAAAGATAAATCCGATTGCCGGGAGCAAACACAGGATTCCGAGCCAGAAGAATTGTCCTGTTGATACAGGTCTGTAGTCCTTAGGACACTGCTCGATCTTAGCCTGAAGCTCGGCAGCCTTCTTAGCCTTCTTCTCGATCTTGGCCTGCTTTCTTGCCTGCTCCTTCTGCGCCTTCTTAACAGCCTTCTGCTCGGCAGCGATCTTATCAGCTGCTGCCTTGTCCACTACGGGTGCTGCTGCGGCTGCTGCGGGAGCAGCTATAGGAGCAAACTCCTCCTCTTTCTTCTCTTCTTTCTTGGTTTCTTCGACCTTTATGGGTGCAGCCGCGATATCCTCGGGCTTAGGTGCATTCTTGATCTCATCGGTAAGCGCTTTTGCTTCCTTGTTTGTATCTTTGTCACTCATGATACATACCTCCAGAAATTCTGTTTTGATTATAGCACAACTGGTTAGATGCTATAATCAAGTCATGAGCCGCGAATTATCAAAACGAACAAGGACCATAATCGCTATCCTCCTGCTCACTATGGCAGGGGCCATGATCGGCTGGATTTACGAGGAACTTTTCTACCGCATCAACGACGGCGAGTGGGTCAGACGAGGTCAGGGCGGGCCGTGGCTTCCCATCTACGCATTCGGTGCTTTGGGCTTAACTCTCGTGACTTACAGGAAAAAGTACAATCCTTTGATCGTCTTCCTCATAACATGCTTAGGCTCGTTTCTTATCGAATTTACTACGGGGTATGTCCTGTTCCACTTCTTCGGCGGCAAGCGTCTCTGGGACTACAACACCGAGATCTGGAACTGGGGCAACATAGGCGGGTACGTCTGCTTCAGATCAGTCGCCATCTTCGGCTTTATGGGCATCTTCTTCGTAAAGTGGGCGATCCCCGCAATACTTAATCTTACAAGCAAATTAGAAAGCAGGAAGCTTCTTGCCATAGCAGTCCCGCTTCTTGCGGTCTTTATCGGCGATGTGCTTTTCGCTTATATCCTTCGCCCGCTTCTCGGGGCATGACGAGCTCTAGCTGACGATATTCTTCGCCCACATTCCGCTTTTTACCATGACGCCTCCGATGATGCACTTGATGAACTCAGTGCCCATGACGAGGATCATCAGCATCTGCACGGAAACGGCGGTGTAGCGGCTTAACACGTAGGCGAGCGGCACCGCTATAACCCATACAAAACAACTGTCGAAAAGGAACGTGATAAACGTGTTTCCTCCGGCTCTTATGATGAAGTAGGAAGCGTGCGTGTAAGACATGGCAGGCATGTAAATGCCGACGATGATGATGAATGTCATCGCCATGAATTTAACGGCGTCGGTGGTTTTGTAAAGGCGCGGAAAGAACGGCGAGATCGCGACCAGAAGCAAACCGAATACAAGTCCCAGGAAGACCGTGAAGTCTCTCATCTTGACTGCAGTATCCTTTCCCTTCTCAATCTCCCCCGCACCTAACTGCTGGCCGACGATGATGCCTATCGCCTCACCCATCGCGACGAACGCGACATTGAACAGGTTATAGATGGTGGTCTCGATATTGATGGCGGCAACCGCATCAAGGCTTCTGTAGGAATAGCACTGGTTCTGCACCGTCATGCCGACGGACCACAATGTCTCGTTCGCCATTAAAGGGAGAGACTTGAGGATGAACTGACGGACAAGACCTGCCGGGATGAAGAAACCTCTGAACGCGCCCTTGATGAAGGCGTGTGTCCCAGAGTGGGTTCCAGTATAGATGACAAGCACTCCAAGCTCGACGAATCTTGAGATGACGGTCGCGACAGCAGCACCATTGGCACCGAGTCTCGGAAGACCGAACAGACCGTAGATAAGAAGAGCGTTGCCGACGAGATTGACGCTGATCGCGGCAAAGGCGGCTATCATCGGGACTCTGGTATGTCCTGTATCCCTGAGTGTTCCAGAGTAGGCACTGCTAAGGCCGATAGGGATCAGACTTATGAGGATTATCTTCATGTAATTAACGCCGATAACAAGGGTCTCGGCAGCGTCCTCCGGCGAGCCCTCACCTTGCAGGAACTGTTCGATAAGCCACGGCGAGAAAAAGGCGAAGATGGCGATACTCGCGACAGCCAGGATCAGGTTCGCGATGATCTTGAACCTGAATGTGAAGCGGACGCCCTCATCATCGCCGTTGCCGTAATACTGCGCGGTAAAGATACCGACTCCTGCAGTGGCACCGAAGATCAAAAGGTAGTATACGAAGATAAGCTGGTTAGCTATCGCGACACCTGAAATCGAGGTCGTGCCGACGCGGCCGATCATGAGATTATCCAGAAGATTTACAAAGTTCGTGAGGCCGTTTTGAAGCATCATCGGTATCGCGATGCTTAATACCCGGCTGTAGAACTTGCGTGTTCCTAAGCGTGATCTTATATTCATTTATAGTCTTCTACGTCAAACTTCCTGTCTTTATAGTAAAAATCGCGGTCCTCTTCCGTTATCTTACGGATGACTCTGCACGGGTTGCCGACGGCGATCATATCATCGGGAATATCCTTCGTGACGACACTTCCCGCACCGATGACGACATTGTTGCCTATCGTAACGCCCGGCATGATGCACACGTTTCCACCGATCCAGACATTATCGCCTATGGTGATATTGATGCCGTACTCGTAACCCGAGTTTCTTGAGTCCGGGTGAAGCGGGTGTCCTGCAGTATAGATAGAAACATTAGGAGCTATCTGTGCATTCTTGCCTATCTTAACCTTACCGACATCAAGGATAACAAGGTTATAGTTCGCGAAGAAGTTCTCACCTACTTCTATGTTCTTTCCGTAGTCACAGTGGAAAGGCTCTTCGATGTTTATCTCATCGCCCGTCTTTCCTAATATATCCTTAATAATGGCAGACCTCTCATCCCACCTGTCCGGCGGAAGATGATTATACTCGTATATCTTCTTCTTGCAAGCGATACGCTCTTCCTGAAGTCCGTCAAGCCAGGCCTTGTAAGGCAGGTTCTTAAGCATTCTTTCTTTCTGATTCATGGTCCCTCCTAGTTACGTTTATCTTCACATTCATTTACTTATTATTAATATATCTAATCTTTTCTTGCCTATATAATTATAAAAGAAAGTTTATGAAGAGGTAACGGAGATTATGTCTTACCAATCGATAGGCATTATCGCGGCAATCGTATTGGTCATCATCAATTCAGATATTTTCAGAAAGACAAAGAGCATCCACAGGATTCCTGCTCTGAGGAATTACCGCGCCTTCCTTATCGGTATATTCGTTTACTATGTAACCGATATCATCTGGGGGTTCCTTGATGATAAGAAATATATGGCTCTGCTTTATACCGACACGGTCATCTACTTCATCGCGATGGCGATGATCGTGGTATTGTGGAGCGAGTTTGTTATCGCATATCTCGGTCACAAGAACAGGTTCAGAAAGATCCTCTATTATTCGGGAAGGGCGTTCCTTGTACTTGCGATAATCGTTGTCGGCATCAACATATTCAAGCCGATCATATTCTGGTTTGATGAGGAAGGCAATTATCAGACCGGCTGGGCCCGCTACCTTACTTTGGGCATACAGATAACCATGTTCCTGTTAACATCCCTTTATGCGTACTTCATATCAAGGAAGACACACGGCAAAGAGAAGCTCCGTCATGTAACCATCTCCGCTTTGGGAATAGTTATGGTCTTCTTTATAGCGCTTCAGGTCCACTTCCCTCTTTTGCCTATCTACTCGGTCGGGTGCATGATTGGAACCTGTCTTCTTCACTCGTTCGTTATCGAGGATGAGAAGCAGGCGTACTGGAAAGAGCTTGATGATGCGCTCGAGAGGGAAAGACAGAAGAGAATCGAGCTTGGCGAGGCGAAGAGGATCGCATATACAGATCCGCTCACGGGGGTTAAGAGCAAAGGCGCATATCTTGAGGCAGAGAGCCAGATCGACAGCAAGATCGCAAGCGGCAACGCCAAGGACCTCGCTATCGCCATATTTGATATTAACGATCTTAAGACCGTAAACGATACCTTGGGTCACGAGAAGGGCGATAAGTTTATCATCAGCGGATGTAATCTCATATGTAACCACTTCAAGCACAGCCCGGTATTCAGGATTGGCGGCGATGAGTTCGTTGCGATTATCGAGGGACAGGACTTTACAGACCGCGATAAGATCAAGAGCGACTTCGAGCATGCGATCATAAAGAATATGCATAAGAATGACGTTATCGTCTCTATCGGCATGACAGATTATATCCCCGGACAGGACCTCACATTAGGCGATATGTTCGGAAGAGCCGATAAGCAGATGTACTCCAATAAACAGGTTCTTAAAGACATCGGTAAGAGCAAAGAATAATACTGCAATTTTGCCTAATTCTTTTTCGCGCGGGAATTTATAATGACCTCGTATTAAGAAAAGAATTTGGTGAGGTATAAAACTATGAAGAAGAGGCAGTTCGCACCCAGATTGAGAATTGAGTTAGAGCAGCAGAAGGCAGCCGCAACCATGCTTCATACAGCAGTACGCGACCTTACTGAAGCAGAGAAAGAGAGACTTTGCAGGAAGTTCAGTAATCCGGTTCTCACACGTTCCGTTTAATAAGACAATTTACTCCACCCATATAAACCATCCGAAAGCCCCGGAATAAATCCGGGGCTTTCAACTTGCTTTTTATTAAATCCTCTTGGTCTATTACAGGAGAGGTGTATCGTTGTACTGTGTTCTCTCACTCTTGTTAACATGGATGAACATGTTGTGGAGCAAGTTAACACTCGTAAGGATAACTTCACCCTGATTGAGCTTTCTTACATGCTTGATGGAATAATCGTCAAGGTGGCTTGCGACCGCATTGATCTCATCGTTAAGCATGAGTCTGTGGATGAGCATCGTACCGATCTGACCGAAGAGGATCGGAGAAACGTCCTTCGGGTTCTGTGTTGTCAGATACAGGAAGATACCCTTCTTACGTCCCTCTCTTGCGAGGATTGTAAGACCGCCGTGGAATTCCTTATCGGAATATCTGGACTTGGCATATCTGTGAACCTCATCGATGAACATAACGAACGGTGAGATTCCATCCTGTGAAATTACGAAGTTACTGATAAGGTCAACAACCATTCCACCGATACCTTCGGAAGCACCGAGTTGTGAAGTATCGATGTAAAGGCTTGCATCGGGAAGGTGTACGAATTCTTCTACAACGTCGAGGAGGTTGTACATCTCGGGATCGTTCGAGAAGAATGTAAGGAAGCTTGTGTTCGTCATCTGATACTGGATCTTCTGAACGAGTGAAGCATTCGAGTTAGCCTTCAATGCATCGTAGCAATAGTTGAAGTTATAGTTGGTATCTCTGTCAGGCTCACAGACTGACTCAGCCTGAATCTGCTCAGGGAGCAACTCGATATTAAAGTCTGTATCACCGTGAGAAACGGATGCCAGGTTCTCCTGAACCTCATCGATATTCTCACCGACCTTCGAGTAATATGTATTCTCGCCGATCTTCTTCATGAAACGAAGTGATGTGATAGCCTCGGCAAGAACCGCACCCTGGCTGCTGTTCTCAGTCTCGAAGAGCTTCTCCCACTGTTCCATCGTTATCTTACTCGGAGAGATTGTCGTATCGACACCGAGTGTGAGCTTCGTAATCTCTTCGTTAGAGAAAGCGTCTCTGTACTCACCTGTAGGATCGATGATGAGTGCTCTTCTTCCTGTGGAGATGAGCTTATCGAGAATAGCAAGAGCTGTTGTGGACTTACCGGAGTTTGTAGCACCGATACACATGAGGTGACGGTTGAACAAAGTACTCGGCTTCAGTGAAACGCCTGCATCAGATCTGCTCATGAATGTAGCAAAAGGAGGAAGCGGCTCTTCCTTCTCGTGAGAGAACTCAAGGGAACGAAGGAAGATCTGATAGATCTCATCAGTTGCTATATAAACCTTATCTGTGATACCGAGCGTCTTGAATCCTGCGAGCTCGAACTTATCTGAGTTGGGAGTCATGAGAGCGATAGTATCGATACTGATCTCATGATAATCTCTGGGAGTGTCATTAGCATCCGTCATCTCGAATACATTCTTTCTGGATGCCTTGTTCTCAAATACTTCACCGAGGAAAACACCTGCAAGTGAATCTATGACCACGTAGTAATTGATTGTGTTGGGGCGGAATGAAGTCGTGAATTTGTTTCTGTCCGCCATAAGCGAAAGGTTATCGATCTGTGCGATACTGCAGCTTCTGTAAACCTGCGTGACCTTTCCCATGTAGTATTCCTGAAGATTCAAGCCCGCGTACAATTCATCAAGTGTCATTTACTGCCTCCGAGATTAATATAAGCAACTATCCATAGTGAGCTATTATTATTATAGGTCGCCTGAATAGACATTTGGTTACTATTATGTAAAGAAAGCAATAAATTATCGCCAATATATATAGCGAAGTCAAGTCAGGTTTTCTTATTATATTAAGAATATAAGATTATATAAGTTCCTTAAGATCAATAAGCCTGTCGATGCGGGCATAAAGAAGCTTGCCAAGTTCCTCATCAGGCTCCGTCAGATCGGGGATCATGACGGTCTTGCACCCGGCTGCGGCAGCACTTCTGACGCCATTCGGTGAATCCTCGACCGCGATCGTCTGTCCGGGTCCAAGTCCCAGACTCTCACATGCATAACTGTAGATATCAGGCGCGGGCTTCCCCTGCTTTACCATGTCAGCGCAGATTATCCGGTCGAACTTATCAAGGAGTCCTATCCTTCCTAAGTAACGTTTGGTGCGCTCTATGTCATTTGCCGTAGCCATCGCCACCGTGATACCGGACTCGCGAAGATAGTCGAGGATCTCCACGGCACCGGGCTTAAGCGGGATTCCGGGCTTAAGATATTCCTCTATAAGTTTCTTGCGGTAGGATCTGACTCGGTCATAATCGAAGTCTTCCCCGAACCACTCCTTAAACTTTAACGGTGCGAACGGGCGCCCCAGTGAACGCAGCTCGAGCGGCATCCAGGGTTCACACTTATAGCCATAGTGCTCAAGAGCTTGAGGCCATGCCTTCTGATAAAACTTTTCTGTATCGGTAAGTGTACCGTCAAGGTCAAAAATAACTGCTTTGATCATTATCAGATCTTTACCATAACCTCATTCTTCATAAGGAAACCGTCTACCGTCACGTAGTAAACCTCAGTCCCCTTCTTGTAAAAAGCGCTGCTCCACACGTTGCAGAACTCATTATTATCAAGAACAGCGTAAAGGTATGTGAGCCTTCTTACGGTGTAGAACTGATACCCGGTAACAGTCGCGGCATCGACAGTGCAGTTGCCCTTCTTTATTGACCCTGCAAGAGCAAGTACCGTTATTACCTTGCATATGGCGAAAAGAAACGCGACTCCGCCACACATTCCTATAACAACCGTGGCGGTCAAAGGCAAAGTCCTGTAAAGCGGCGTTGCACACAGCAAAACGACGGCAACCGCCGATACGATAGAGACCACAAGCGGCACAGGCAATGCATCTTTTACATACTTACTGCTTAATTCTTCCGGTGATACATTCATCATATTATCCCTCTCCCTTATCCACGGGTATTATACACTTGCATCAGGTGATAGTGTGTTATTATTTTCGCGAGGTGGGATGTAATGAACAGGTGTTTTCTTTTTGATCTTGATCAGACTTTGCTTGATTTCCATGCTTCGGAGCGCATCGCGTTAAAGATAGTGCTCGAGGCTAACGGCTTTAAGTGCAGCGAAGACACTTACGAACACTTTAAGAAGGTGAACAAATCGCTGTGGCTCGAACTTGAGAAGGGCACGGTCACACGGACAGAATTATTCAGGACAAGGTTCGAGGATGTCTTCTCATTCTGCGGTGGCAGAACAGATGATGCTGATCCGCTTGAGGTGAACTCTGAATTCATACGGACGATGTCGGTTAACGGAGTACTGATGGACGGCGCACTCCCCTTCATCTCCAAACTTAAAAATGACATTAAAGATTCGAAGATATGCATAGTTTCAAATGGCGCCACCATTAATGCGCAGGGGCGGATCAGATCAACAGGTCTTGACCGTTACATAGATAAACTTTATATAAGCGAATCCATGGGTGTCGCGAAGCCCTCGCCCGAATTCTTCGAGATGGTGCTTGCGGATATTAACGAGCCTAAGGATTCATGCATAGTAATCGGAGACTCATTGACCTCGGATATGCTCGGTGCGAAGAACGCATCCCTTACTTCTGTGTGGTTCATGCCGCAGGGTGATATCGAAGCGTCAATGGCACAATACGATATAGATTTCACAGCTTCAGATTATGACGGGCTTTATCAAGTGCTCGTGTCCTGGGCAGGTAAAATATCCAATTAACCGGTATTGACATCTTCGAGTTAGTCGTATATAACTACACAAGTTAGTCGTGGCTAACTCTATAAGTCAGAGGGGGACTTTAAGATGCAGATCGGACCTGTAATCGTCGCTTTGGCAGCAACCGCACTTCTCGTGTGGAAGGTTAAGAAAGCTGCAACCGGTGAATCAACATGCTGCGGGTCGAATGAACCCGCGCCCTCCAAGGTCAAAGTAAAAGATAAAGACAGATCGCATTACCCGTACGAGTACACGCTCACCATAGAAGGTATGGTCTGCAGCAACTGTGTGCGCAGAGTCGAGAACACACTTAACTCCATGGACGGGATGTGGGCTGACGCCGATCTTGGGACTCACGAAGTCACTGTCCTGTCGAAGACGCCAAAGGACAAGGAATTCTTCATCAACGCTTATAAACAAACTTCATATACATTAACTGACTTCAAGGAGGGGACAAGGAAGTGAGAAGTCTTAACGAACTGCCCGCAGGGGCAAAGGCAATAGTGGCTTCGATTGACGGAGACACCAGGTATCTTAGCAGGATAACCTCTATCGGTATTACACCCGGTTGTTCTATCAAGGTCATCAAGAATGACAGCAAAAGACCTATGCTCGTTTTTCTTCGTGACACGATGATCGCACTTAACAACAATGAGTGCAAAAACATAAAAGTAGAAGTGAGGGGAAACTGATGACAGACGGCAAGAAGACAATAGCATTATTGGGGCAGCCTAATTCAGGTAAGTCCACGCTCTTTAATGCCTTAACGGGATTGAAGCAGCATGTCGGCAACTGGCCCGGCAAGACGGTAGAGAAGAAACAGGGCTCTTTCATGAGAAACGGCGAGGAATTCATCGTAACGGATCTTCCGGGCACCTACTCCCTGTCGGCTAACTCGGACGAAGAGATAGTAACAAGAGATTACATTTCATCAGGAGCAGCGGACGTCGTCTGCATCATGGCTGACAGTTCACAGCTTGAAAGAAGCCTGTTCATGCTCTCGGATTACGCAGGAATTAATGTTCCCTGCTTTCTCGTTTTAAACCTTGCCGACGTTGCAAAAGATCAGGGCAAGACGATAGATGTATCCGGGATAAGAAACAAGCTTAAGATCCCGGTAGTTCTCATGGATGCTACCGCCACCAAAAAGTATGATGATTTCTTTGTTTGTCTTGAAGAGGCATTTAATTCCAAGGCGAAGCTGGATACATCGCTTCTTGAGAACAGACTCGAAAGTATCGATGGCTATAAAGAACTTAAAGCAGTAATTCCGGATAATCTCATACCGGGATGCTCACCGGTCTGGATGGCAGTTAAGTCCATCGAGGGCGATAAGGTCGTAAGAGCGAAGATTGAGAACAGTCTTAAGGGAGAGAGCAAAACGGCTTATGTCGATATCATCTCGAAGTTTGACAGAGGCGCTCTTCTTACAGGTGAATGCAAGTTCTCCTTCATAGATGACCTGCTTAAAGATTCAGTCACCAAGACGGAAACGAATATCAAACAGACAAAACTCGACAGAGCAATTACACATAAATTCTGGGGAAAGACCGTAGTAGTCCTCCTTGTTATCGGCGGACTTCTTCTGTCATTCATTCCTGCGGTTCCCCTCATGATGTTAGGATCGGTATTCACCGCGATAGCAGTACCTGTAAGGAGTGCATTGGAGTCGGCTAATGCCTCTCCGATAATTACAGGCATCATCTGCGATGTTATCTTCCAGTCGCTTGCCAATACCGTTAAGATGCTCGGATTTGCATTCGGCATCACTCTCGTATTCGGTATGTTTGAAGAAAGCGGAATCATGGCGAGAATCTCGTATGTATTCGATAACACCATGAGCAAGATGGGCCTTCAGGGAAAATCAGTTATGCCTTTCCTTGTCTCGTTCGGATGCACGATTGGTGGTGCAACAAGTTCCCGCGTCATCGATAACTGGGGTCAGAAGGTCCTCACTATCGCACTCGCATGGGCAGTTCCCTGCGGAGCTGCGTGGGCCATCATCCCTATGCTTGCCACAAACTTTTTCGGATGGCGTGCTGTACTTGTAATAGTTGCCATTCTTCTTGTTATGCTCGTGCACATCTGGATCACGGCAAAGGTCTTCGGTGGAAGACTTGTTAAGAAGGAAGACCGTTACGGAATCATCATGGAGCTTCCCCCTTATCACAAGCCGAAGTGGGGTGCACTTTTCAGATATGTTCTCGGAAGGACCAAGGACATGTTCTTCAGAGTCATCAAGGTAATCATCCCCGTCTGCCTCGTATTCTGGATATTAAGTTATTCGGCAGGCTCCATCGAAGACTCCATTTTGTACAAAGTCGGAACTGCTATCGAACCCGTGACAAAACTGTTTGGTCTTAACTGGCAGCTGTTCATGGCATTCGTGGCATCTTCAATCGGTAAGGAGGGCGCAGTCGGTGTTCTTACTGCTCTCTACTCACAGTCGGGCACTATCTATGGTGCTGTTAACGGAACTAATGCGGCAGTCGCGAATTCCACTCAGCTTCTCCTGAGCAACATCTCAGGTCCGGAGGCGCTGGCATTCATGTTTGCGATCACTTTCAACGTGCCCTGCGTGGTTGCGCTTGCTGCAACATATCAGGAGACTCACTCTGCGAAATGGACCGGTATCATCACTGCCTACTACACAGTGGGCGCGCTCATAATCTCCTGTATCGTATATCATATCGGTCTTTTGATCATGTGAGGCACTCATATGGATATGAAGCTGCTGATGGATAAACTCCGCGAAGGGGAAGGTCACTCTACCCTTATGCTCGCGAACGAGATGCACACTACCGTCGAGGATGTTCAGAGGACACTCGAATACCTCGAGCGGATAGGCGTGTTAAAGAAAACGGAACTTGGTAAGTTCGAATGCGGAGGTAACTGCTCATCCTGCAGCGGCTGTAGTTCACACTCCCGTAACTCCGGTAAAAAAGGCCCCTGCAAAGGGTGCCTTCCGGAGAACGGGTTTAATAATATGGGTGTTATCTGGGAAGTTAAACCGGAGGCTTAATCTATGTTGCTCACTTTGTTTTTGTCACTTGTTTTTTGCGTATCCATAACCATTCTTCTGATCTCTGCGGTTGCATTTGTGCAGGACCCCAGGTTCTTTAGTTCCGCACCTAAAGAAGCGCAGGAGGCATTGCTCCCGCGCGACAAAGAATTATTCTATGGTGCAAAGACGATCGGATGGTCTTTACTTATAATGAGCCTTCTTATGATCTTAGGCTGCGGTGTTATATCCATCTGGGACGGACTGCGAAGCGGTTTTACTTTCTGGCAATTCTTCTTAAGGTTCTATCTTATCTTCGCGATCTACAAAGTATATGACATGATCTGCTTCGACTACTTCCTGCTGATGAAGTTCAAGTTCTTTCAATTTTACTATCCGGAACTTGAACCCGTTTACTCAGGAAGAAAGTACGGCTACAACATCAAAAGCCAGTTGATCAAACTGTTTATCGCTTTCCCTGCAGCCTGTGCTCTTGCAGCGTGGATCTGCACGCTGTTTTGATCAATTCTTTTTTGCCCCCTGGTTTGCAACAGCCTTCATCTTAGCTTCGATCGCAGCCTGGTCACCCAAGTATCTGTGGCTTATGGCTTTGAAGTTATCATTTAACTCGTAAACAAGAGGTGTTCCTGTCGGTATGTTAAGTCCGAGAATATCCTCATCGGAGATATCATCAAGGTACTTTACCAAAGCTCTAAGCGAATTGCCGTGAGCTGCAATAAGAACACTCTTGCCTGCACGTATCTGAGGAACGATTGTCTCAAGATAGTAAGGGATGACTCTTGCTATCGTAGTCTCGAGACTCTCTGTAAGAGGAAGGAAGAACTTATCAACATACTTATACTGCGGCTGGTTAGCTGGATTTCTCTCATCACTTTCTTCCAATGCAGGCGGCATTACATCAAACGAACGTCTCCAGATCTTAACCTGATCCTCACCGTACTTCTCGGCGGTCTCGGATTTATTAAGTCCCTGCAAAGCTCCATAGTGTCTCTCATTAAGCTTCCATGATTTGATCTGCGGAATGTAGATCTCATCCATCTCATCGAGTACAAGATTGGCTGTATGGATGGCTCTCTTAAGTACAGATGTAAAGCAGATATCAAAGCTTATTCCCTCTTCCTTAAGAAGGCGTCCGCCGTTTCTCGCCTCTTCCCTTCCTGTGTCGGAAAGATCGACATCCGTCCATCCGGTAAACAGGTTTGCCTTGTTCCATTCGGACTCTCCGTGCCTTATCAAAACTATTTTGTAACTCATATGAACTCCTTTCGGTTAGCTTTAACTAACTTTTTGAGTTAGTTTATGCTAACTTCATAAAGAAGTCAATGATGTCGGGCTTTTCGAGAGGTTAGCCTCAACTAATTTTTGACTTGACCTTGCGGGTGCGAATTGTTATTATAAGCAAAGTTAGTTACGACTAACTTTTGTGTAAATCATGGTGACTCCCAAAACCCTTGGCCGGGTACTCGCCGGTATCCAGCAATCTTCCGGCGGGGTGTCATCACTAACAAAGGAGATGCATAGCATGAATTACTTGGAGATCGTAAGTGTATTAGGAAGAGAGATCCTCGACTCAAGAGGAAACCCGACAGTGGAAGCTGAGGTAACTTTGATCGACGGAACTGTCGGAAGAGGAACTGCTCCTTCGGGTGCTTCCACAGGTGAGTTCGAAGCACTGGAGCTTCGCGACAACGATAAGGAAAGATATCTCGGCAAGGGCGTACAGAAGGCTGTCGAGAACATCAACACAATAATCAACGATGTGGTAACAGGTCTTGATGCCTCCGATATATATGCTGTTGATAAAGCTATGATCGAGGCTGACGGAACAAAGGATAAGTCACATCTCGGAGCAAATGCAATCCTTGCGGTATCTATCGCAACGGCAAGAGCAGCTGCAACCGCACTTGATATTCCTCTTTACAGATTCTTAGGCGGCGTTCAGGGAACTAAGCTCCCCGTTCCCATGATGAACATCCTGAACGGCGGTGCACACGCTGACAGCGCGGTTGATACCCAGGAGTTCATGATCATGCCTGTCGGTGCCCCCTCCTTCAAGGAAGGATTAAGATGGTGTGCTGAAGTTTTCCATACTTTGAAGAAACTCATCAAGGACATGGGTGATGTAACGGCTGTCGGTGATGAGGGCGGCTTCGCTCCCAACAAACTCGATTCCGACGAGGCAGCAATCGAGAAGATCCTCGAGGCCATCAAGGCTGCAGGCTTCGAGCCCGGCAAGGACTTCATGATCGCGATGGATGCCGCTTCTTCCGAGTGGAAGAGCGAGAAGGGCAAGGGCTTCTACCATCAGCCTAAGTCCGGCAAGGACTTCACATCAGACGAGCTTATCGCTCACTGGGAGTCACTCGTTGACAAGTATCCTATCATCTCTATCGAGGACGGACTTGATGAGGAAGACTGGGAAGGCTGGCAGAGAATGACGGCTAAGATCGGCCACAAGGTTCAGCTCGTCGGTGACGATCTGTTCGTTACGAATACAGAAAGACTTGCAAAGGGTATCTCACTCGGCGCAGGTAACTCCATCCTTATCAAGCTCAACCAGATCGGTTCCGTTTCCGAGACACTCGAAGCTATCAAGATGGCACACAAGGCAGGCTACACTGCAATCTCATCACACAGATCAGGTGAGACAGCGGATACGACTATCGCCGATCTCGCAGTCGCTCTTAACACATGTCAGATAAAGACAGGTGCACCGAGCCGTTCGGAGAGAGTTGCAAAGTATAACCAGCTTTTGAGAATCGAAGAAGAGTTGGGTGAAGCAGCTGACTATCCCCAGATGGGCGCATTCAATGTGAAACGTTAACCCCCAAGTATTTAATATGTAGGAAGAGGCTGTCCTTGTGACAGCCTTTTTCATTTGCCCTTTATCAGCTAAGTGTGGCGTCGCGTAATGTGCAGTAGGAGGTACCGCCTTCCTGATATACATCAAATACACCCGTCACGCAGATCTCACTTCCCTCCTCGGGATAATCATCAGGGTAGGTGTAGTCGTCTGTTAGTTCAAACTCTATTCCCTGGGAGCAGCATGCGGTAGCGTCAGCGATTATACATGCAAAGTAGTATTTGTCATTAACTTCATCATGATAAGAAGCATACGTGCCTTGCATCTTTACCGTAAGTCCGATGTAGTCCTGCGGCGTAGTGACCATACTGTAAACAATGGAATAAACGAGAGAACTCGACATAACCGTAAGGTCATAATCGACGCCTTCCTCACCCTGCGGGATTACCAATGGATCCCCGGCAGCGGGGCCGGTGCCTGCAGGAGCGGCATAAGCATCGGAGGATGGTGTGGAACCACCCTCCTCAGCCATTCTTGCCTGAATTACATCATTAACGTCTGTAGGTCCGCTCACCGCCCTGCCGGAAGAAGTATCACCACCACAGGATGATACTGCGGACACGAGCGATATACATAACAATAAAGTCAGGATCTTTTTCATATTCTCAGTTTAATGCCTCTGTTAAGACTTCAAGGTTGCTTTCCATTATAGAAATATATGTTACACCGTTTGCCGCATCCTGCGAAGTGGTTGACTGCATCGAATCCATAGTAAGGATCTGCTGATCTTTTGTTTCTGTATTGTCACGAATGGTCTCGGCAATACTATGGTCGTTTCCTTCTATCGTCAGGATTGTGCTTAGTGATAATTCATCCACCTTGCCTGCGAGGAAGATTATGGTCTCGAAGCTTGCCTCTGTCTCTGCCGAACAGCCGACGAATGCCGCATAGTAGGAAAGACCGTAATCGTCAACGAGATAACGGAAAGGGAAACGATCACCAAAAAGGACAGTGTTAAGTCTTGATGAATTAACGGCCTCCTGATACCTTGAATCAAGGTCGTTAAGCTCATTCTGATATGCTTCGGCATTAGCAAGATAGGCATCCGCATTTGCCTCATCGATCTGTGCAAGTGCTGATGCGATCTCGCCTACAATCGTGGAAGCATTGCGAAGCGAGAGCCATACATGCTCATCATACTCGGGCCCTTCTTCTTCGCTTTCACTTTCCTCTTCTTCCTCCTCGCCTTCCATACCTTCAACGAGTTCCTCTTCTTTTACTGAATCCCCGAGAACATCAAGAAGGTCGATTACGATCATGTCCTCATTAACTGCTTCCTCAAGAGCATCCTCAACCCATTCATCCGACTCACCGCCGACGTATATAAACAGATCACATGTCGCGATCTTAAGTATGTCCTGTGATGTGGGCTGATAACTGTGAAGATCTACTCCGTTATCAAGAAGCATTGTAACCTCAGCATTGCCGGGGTTATCTCCAAGAACGTTCTGCACCCAGTCGTATTCAGGAAATATCGTGGTAACTATACTTATGGAATCATCCGATCCGCCTGTAGATGCAGCACCGTCTGCACATGAAGTGAAACCGCAAGCCGCCACTACGGCTGCAGTAAATACTGATATAAACTTTTTCATTTTAACCCTCCGAAAGTGTATAAGTTTTTATGCTCACGAAGGATATATCAATTATTAAGCTGAACCTTTGCCGAGACCGGAGTTTGCTGTCTTACAAAAAGCTCATTAGCGAACACCCGTTCAATCAGATAAGCAGCAAGTGATACTGCCGCGATATTAGATACAACACCGGAACCGGTATATTTAAGAATCTGACTGCACTTTTCAATACATATACATATCTGGCAGTCTTCACCGGCGCAATCGTGATCCGCTTCAATAGTCACATAGAAAAAAGAAAACATGATCACACCAAGCAACACCCCTGCAATAAGTGATGCAATGACCTTAAAATTTCTCTTTATCCTGCTTTCCGAACCCATCCGATTCCCCGTATCTTTTCAAAATCAATCAGATTATATTCTTGAACTGTTTATCAGTCAATGAATTTGGGAATGGTTTTCATATTCGTTTTTCTACTTCATAAGTTCCCAGAAACTGATGGCGCTCGCCGCAGCTACATTTAATGAATCGACACCGTGGTGCATCGGGATCATGACGCGGTAGTCGCATGAAGCAATAACTTCCTTGGGAAGACCGGTGCCTTCCGTTCCCATCAACACCGCAAGTTTCTCATTCGAGCGGATCTCATCGTTATCAACATTGGTGGAGTCATCGGTCAGCGCCATCGCCACCGTCTTAAATCCGTAGGACTTAAGAGTCGTTATAAGTGCGGTCCCCTCCGACTCCTCCCTCGAGGCCTGTGTCCACGGGATCTGAAAGACCGTGCCCATACTTACTCGCGAGCACCGCCTCGTAAGCGGGTCAACTGAAGGATGCGTGAGCAGTGCACCGTCCATGCCGAGTGCGGCTGCGCTTCTTATGATGGCACCGACGTTCACGGGGTTGACCACATCGTACAGGACCGTGATGCGTTTTTTATCCTTGCAAAACTGCTCCACGGTAACGCCCGCCTTCCTTCGAAAAGCCATCCACAAACCTCTGACAAGAGCATAACCCGTAAGCCCTACCACCACATCGTGGTCAGCAACGTAAACCGGGAGCGTGTCGAGAAAATCTTTTCGCAGGAGCTTGGCGATAGCATCGAAGACAGGTGTTGCTTCCACCTCTACCCTTCCTGTCTCAACCAGCATCGCATAGGGCACGTACCCCGCCTCAAGAGCACGCAGGATGACACTCGCACTCTCGGCAAGAAAGAGCCCGCCTTCGGGATTATCAAGGCTCTTAAGTTCGTGCTCAGTCAGCCTTGCGAAAATATCGAGCTGCGGCGCATTAACATCTTGTATCTTTATGAGCTTCATTTTGGGATCAGATGAGCTTTTCCATCTTACAGTTCTCGATGGAGCCGGACCAGTAGTCCTTAAGCGGAATTCCTTTTATCCTGTTTATGATGCTTCTGTTCATGGCACCGTGACCTATGATCAGGATATTCATGCCGTCTTTTACAAGCGGCATTATCTCATCTATAAACGAGCCCGTTCTTTTGTAAAGCTCATCGAAGCTCTCACCGCCTTCGACGGGAGGATTATAATTCCCGGGGTCTTTGAACAATACATTGACAGGGCAGCCGGGAACATCGAAGCTTCTCTCGAAGCCTTCATAAACACCGAACGACATCTCGACAAGACGTTCATCCTTGATGATAGGAATGTCTTTGCCCCGCGCGAAAAGCTCCGCCGTCTCTATCGCACGGACGAGCGTGGAACAATAGATCCTGTCGATCTTGATGTCCGCATATTTAACCGCGGCATCAAGGGCCATCTTTCTGCCTTCTTCGTTAAGAGGGATATCTGTCCTTCCCTGTATCTTGCGCCTGTCATTCCAGTCGGTCCTGCCGTGACGCATTATGTACAGGGATCCTTTGACGTTTGATGTATTGTCAGTTGCCATAATCTGTAGATGCTCTTTTAATTTTTTCATATTGTACTATAACCGCGATTTAAGTTTACACGTAATTAATTAAAAAGTTTTATAATTAGTGAGTACATCTATCGGGGGATAATAAGCGGAATGTACTATTCGAGCATCGGCATAATTGCACTTATCGTGCATATAATCATCAACTACGAATTGATGTACGAGCGCAAGAAAGCGCTGAAGAATATTATCTGAAACAAATAAGAAGCTAACCAATAAACTTAAGTGTGGATTTAAAAGTAATTTACTGTGACGTGTAGTCTTTCTTGCCTCCGTGGCCGCCGAAGATCTGCCACTCACCGCTGCCAAGAAGGTCAAAGAAAGCTTTTCGCTCCTGCGCGCACAGATCCTTGTCAGTATCCACTGATGTCATGAGTATGGGAGCATATTTGTTGTACTCGGCCTGAGTCGAGGTCATGTCCTTGAGGTTAACGAAGATGTCTCCGGTGAAGGCGACGCGGTTAACACGGTCAATAAGGACGGACTCGCCTTTAAGGTGACCGCCATTACCTTCATACAGCTCGAAATGAAGATCTCCAAAATCAAAAGTCCCGGTCTTCTCCAGAGGCGCCTCTGTCTTTTTGCTGCCGCCGGTCACGACCACCTTATCAGGCGTTACAGGCTCATATGAAGTAAGCGACTTGCAGATGCGGACATAAGGTTTATGAAGAGAATTGGTCTCCCTGTATCCGTCCTTCCCTTCGTACTCAAGCCTGAGGCACTCCGCACTCTTCGCGCTGGCATACACCTTATCAAAAAGATAAAGCAGGCCGCAGTGGTCAACATCGGCGTGTGTGATGAATATGTCTTTCAAAATAGAATCAAATCCGGGAACGAGCTTTCTTATCAGCGCCAGCATCTCGTCTTTATAGCAGGCGTATCCCGAATCGATGAACAGATACTCTTCTCCGCTTTTGATAATAGCCGTGTTGCTTCCGCACGGAGGCTCGATCAGTGTAACCGTTGTGTTTTCCGTAATGCGGTGCTCTGTTATCCTCGGCTCAAAAGCGGCATCACGGGACAGCGCAAGAAGTTCGGCAAATCTGCTGATGCTGTCAAAAGTTCTGTAGGGAGATATTCCCGTCTCATCAAGCGTCTGCATCGCGAGATTGGTATTGATCATGAGTTCGTTTTTGAAGTCAGACGAGATGTCCATGGACGAAGACAATTCATCAACAAAAGTGTTGTAGAAAAAACTGTTGTCGTAGATCTTATCCGCATGGTTGTAGTCGATCAATCTTACTTCACAGATCTTCTTTGCTTCGTCGATGAATCTTTTTATTTTGTTATCATCGTTGACGATGAGTCCCATCTTGAACAGTTGATACTCAGTTCCGTTTTCCTGCGAACTTATATAAGAGATATTGAAGTTATAGTCACTTATTAATTCAAGAACAGTCGTGACGCTTCCGGGCACATCTTTAAGCTTAAACTCAAGCAAGACAACGTGTCTGTCCTCTTCGTCGCACTGAAGATAACCGATCGCCGCCAACTGTTCCGTGGCTTTCTGAAGCTGCTCGGGAGTACCCTCAGCATCAATGAACAGCATGTGCGAATCAACAGCTTTGTTGTAGCTGACACGGGTAATATTAACCCCCAATTCAGCAAAACAGCGGCTTGCCTTAAGGAAGGCTCCTATGTGATTCGGCATCTTTGTAGCGAAAGTCTTATTCATGCAAGACGCTTCCCATTACCTGGTGGCGGCAAAGACAACATAAGCAACATAAGCGAAAAGCATCACAGCGCCCTCCACCCTGTTGATTTTCTTCCCGGAAACAGCGAAAACAAGTGTCATTACACTTATGCCTATAAGTGCAATCATGTCTAACAAAGACTCGTTTGTTAATTGGATAGAGCGGATCAAGGAAGACACACCCAGAATAAGCAACACATTAAAAATGTTGGAACCGACTGCGTTTCCTATAGCAAGACTGACCTCACCTTTACGTGCGGCAACTATAGATGTGATCAGCTCGGGAAGTGATGTTCCGGTTGCGATAATGGTAAGTCCGACCAAAGTCTCACTCATGCCTGCAGCTAAGGCAATCGCCTTCGCGCTGGAGACTGCAAACCTTCCTCCGATAATTATCATAGCTGCGCCAAGAACAATGAAGAGAATACTCTTCCATAGAGGATTATCGGAATTGCCCTCCTCAGTCTGTTCATCGGAATGACGTGACGAATATATGAGCACACCAAGATAAGAGACAAACAGCACAAGTAATATGATTCCGATTACTCTTGTAATGATCATATCTGACTTGTATGAAGCTACTAATAAGAATGCGGTTATAAGAATAGAGAAAGGAATATCTCTTTTCAGGACTTTACTCTCGACAGGGATTGAATTAAAAAGCGCGCACGATCCCAAGACAACCAGAAGATTAAAGATGTTCGAACCGATGACGTTACTGACGGCAATCTCGTTTGATCCCTGGATCGCTGCTGTTGTACTGACAGCAAGTTCAGGTGCGCTTGTTCCGAATGCGACTATCGTAAGTCCGATTATCAGACTCGGTACATTTAAGCTCTTGGCCAAAGATGCACTGCCGTCGACAAATATATCAGCACCCTTGATCAGCAAAACAAAACTTATAAAAAGCAGACAAACCTGAATAGCTATTGTCATGTAACATCCCCCTGTTATCTGATAGAAGTTATCACACGGGTTTCATATAGTCAATTTGATCCCGGGTTCTCCCGGGATTTTATTTTGTCTGCTAATAACCCTATAATAGATTTCTTGACAACATACCGGAAAGGCAATGAAATGATCGATTACATCAGAGAGAACTTAAGCTACTACCCTATGTATTACAGGATGCTCTTTAAGACGAAGAAGGAGATCGAGCCGGAGCGCGTGGACTACGGGAGCGATAAAGACCAGTACTTTCTATACTACGAGCCCAAGACACCCGTAAGCGACAAGATCATCGTGTGGGTCCACGGCGGCGGATGGAATGCCGGCAACCCGAAGTTCTTCGACTTCGTCGGACAGAACATCGCGCGTGAAGGTTACCGCTTTGTCTCGCTCGGGTACAGGCTCTCTCCCAAGAACAAATATCCTGTGCAGATAGAAGACACATGTGCAGCTTTTAATGCCGCCGTGAAGCATCTTAAGGACAAGGACATAGACACTTCAAAGATAATTCTTTCCGGTCCTTCTGCGGGCGCGCATCTGTCATCGATCTTGTGCTACAGCAAAAAGGTGCAGCAGGAGTATAACGTCGACATCTCGGGCGTCACCGGATACATAGGTGTCGGCGGCCCGTACAGCTTCCGAAAGACGCAGGGCATGACGATAAAGATGCTTCTGGGGATGCTTTTCGAGAAGGGGTACGACCGCGGGCAGGCGGAGCCCGTAAGTCTCATGGAGAGCAGCAGTATCCCGATGCTCCTGATCCAAAGCAGGCACGACGGTCTCCTCGAATTCGAGTGCGCCGAAGACTTCGCGCGAAAAGCAGCAGCCGCAGGCAACACATGCGAGATCTACGAGGTCGAAGACAAAAGAAACACGCACTCCTGGTATACCGCGGGCTGCTTCCTTTACTCACGAAGCGAAGATAAAACCGTGGACAGGTTCTTCAGGTTTGTGGAGGACTCGTAAAGAGTTTTATTCCATATACCAAAGACCGGCCGTGTCGTACTGATCGGGAAGCACTTCCCAGTTACCGTTGCTTGTCTCTATGTACCAGCACTCTTCACCGGTGTCGTATTCCATGTTGCCGTATCCCGGATAGTCGGAAGAGATACCGCCATACCAATACTGCCAGACGGGCGGCTCTACATAGTCGTTATAGAAGAAGTAACAATCCGTGTCGGGATCGTAGTACGCTTCCTCCTCAGGTATCCATTCACATGTCCTGCCTGTTGCTTCAACATAGATCGATTCCTGCTCCAGATACTTGCCTGTTCCCATCTCGGGCACATGCCAAAGCTCTGATGTGTCATAAGAATCGGGGAGCACTTCCCAGTTGCCGTTACTTGTCTCTATGTACCAGAGCCCCTCGTCGTAGTGATAGGACATCCAGCCGTAGTCACCGTAGTCGGATGAGATGCCTTCGTACCAGTACTGCCACTCCGGAGGATCGACCTCATCAGCATAGACGAAGTAGCAGTCAGTCGGCTCATCGTAGTAGCACTCGTATTCATCATCCCAGTAGCAGTATCTGTCAAGAACATCGATATAGATGCTGTCTTCAGAATTCTCTTCCTGCACATAAGAACTTTCCGCTCTTTTGTTTTCCGTCACAATCTTCCTCATGCACGCAAACATCAACATAGGAAGAGCAAATATGAATACGAACATCGTCACGGCTATTCTTTTGAGCCTTCGGCCGAAGTCGCCTGAAGATGATGACAAGATCTGATCCTGAAGCTTATCTTCGATAACGGAATTATCGGCAACTTCGTTAAGAAGAGCGCCGCAGTTAGGACATGAAGGAATGGCACCTTCCTGCCACTTAAGCTTTATCTGGGTTCCGCAATAATTACATTGTAATTGTGTCTCGTAGCTATCACCGTTCTTGATGGCGACATTTTTGTAGTATTGTCCGTTCTCGTCGTAGTAACCGGCTTCATACCGGGTCCCCGTCGATTCATCGTACCACCTTGAAGGATAGTACTGATAATCATGTCTTGAAGAACGGATCAGAGGAGTTGCAAGAGAACCCATATAGCCCCGGGGCTGATTTGTTCTCGCCTTCTTGGGCGGAGTTATCGTTCTCGTTCCGGTCTTTCCGTAATTACCGAACGTACGCGAACCGCCGGAGTGGCTGCTGTGTGAACTGTAACTTCTCCTGCTTGACGAGTGACTGCTGTGACTCGAACGGCTTGAACTCCTGTGTGAACTTGAGCTTCTGTGTGAGCTCGAACTTGAACTTCTCCTTGATGGCGGCATATCTATTCCCCTCCCTTATGCCATACTGATGATAATTATATCAAATACCTGCGAATGCGGTCTCTTTTATTGCAAGGAAGGAGGAACGCCTCAATTAAAAGTCACATGTATAGTTACGACTTCACTTCGCGCAGGCCACTTGTAATGGAAACCCCATGCCGATACTCCGGATGCGGTTCTCACGCCACTTGCGGGGATAGTTAAAGAAGATGAATACAGTATATTTCATCATAGTCTGTTACCTCCATTCGCATCATTAGTATTTTGAGGTGTGTAATCATCGGCATTCTCAAATGCAGGAAGCGCCCATTTTCTCATCTCATCCCAGGTGGGCATCTGCCTCCCGGGACGTCCCTTACGATATTCTTCAAACATCTCGTCCAGATATTTCATCTCTCGTATGCCATTTTCGCAATGATCGGATACCATAAGTTTGCCTAAAACGGTTTTGGACATCACGCTGTACAGCATATGCATTGCCTTTTTCTTAGCTCCACCTGCATAATAGCCGTCTTCTCCCTGCGGCATTACCGGTATATGTTGATCCTTCAGAAAATTGAAACACTCTCCTGTAGCATCCATGACCATCCGGATCTGTTTGCCCGTAGCCTTTTTCAGGTCATAATCAAGATGATAGCTCAGATAACAATACGGCATTATCTCTGCTATGTGATACATATAGTACGCGTACATGTTATCAACCGGCGTGATCTTATAACCGCTGACCTTAAATGCATTTTTCAGTTTCAGGATTTCTGAATCAGACGGGTTCCTGTTCAGACCTCCGACCGTAAGATCTGTTACCGGAAGATGTCCTGCTACAGTAACGCCATCTTCCCTGTGCCCTGCCGAGCCTTGAAAACCATAAAGATGGGGTATATTTTTGAGTGCTTCTTCGCATTTATCTGTTTCCATGTTATTGCCGACAAGTACGAGCAGATCGGCATTCAATGACGATAGTACCGGAAGGAGTGCCAA
>JAILNR010000008.1 GCA_024691325.1 Saccharofermentans sp.
TTAAGTTCTGCATTCTATTCAATTTTCAAGATCCGCGCCCTCGTTTGAAGTGCTTTTGCAAGCGTCCTTCTCGCGAAGTGCTTAGTAAGAATACAACGCAAGGTCTATAAAGTCAAGCGCTTTTTTTCGAATTTTGAAAAATTTTTTCTTTGCCTGAATTTGCACATATCAGGAATGTATATTTGCTTATATTTATATACAATCATGTTCTTTATTTATGGAGAAAATTTTGTTATAGTCTATTAGCAGTTTTCTGCGCTTTGCAAATGCGCTCATCGCGTATTCACAAGATATATTATTAATTCATATTTGGGGGTATCTTTATGACAAAGATCTCAGAAGGTTCAAAAGTCTGCATTATCGGTGCAGGTGCAGTAGGCGCAACTATCGCGTTCGCAATCTCTATGAAGCAGCTTTGCTCCGAGTTGGTTCTCATCGACGTTAACCAGGACAAGGCATTGGGTGAGGCTCTTGATATCAGCCACGGTCTTCCTTTCTTGGGTCAGATGAACATCCACAACGGTGACTATGACGAAGTTAAGGATGCTGATGTTATCATCATCACAGCAGGTATTCCGAGAAAGCCGGGCGAGACAAGAATCGATCTTGCTAAGAAGAACGTTAAGCTTGCTCATACAATCACAGACAGCATCATGAAGTACTACAACAGAGGCGTTATCCTCGTAGTATCCAACCCTTGCGATGTTGTTACATACAAGGTTACAGAGTGGACAGGACTTCCTTCTTCAAGAATCATCGGTTCCGGTACAAACCTCGACTCCGCAAGATTCAGATGGCTCCTTTCACAGAAGCTCAACGTTGACGTTAGAAACGTACACGGTTATATCCTCGGTGAGCACGGTGAGACACAGTTCGCTGCATGGAGCCGCACACACGTTGCCGGTGTACCTGTTGAAGAGTATGCAAGATCAATCGGCAAGGCTCTTTCCGAGCAGGATAAGATCAACCTCGTTGAGGAGACAAAGTCCTCCGGTGCTCAGATCATCAAGCTCAAGGGCGCTACATTTAACGGTGTTGCAGTTTCTGTTACTACTCTTCTTGAGTCACTTCTCATGGACAAGCACACAATCCGTACAGTATCAACAAAGCTTAACGGCGAGTACGGTATGAGCGATGTAACTCTCAATGTTCCGATCATGCTTGGTGCAGGCGGTGTTGAGAGGATCGTTGAGATGGAGCTGCGCGAAGACGAGAAGGCTCTTCTCCAGGCTTCTTACAACAACATCCACGAGGCTATCGAGAGCGTAAAGGGTCTGTAATCCTTTACGGATCATTGGTTCGAATAATAAAAGGCTGTCCGTCCGGACAGCCTTTTTTATATTCAATCATTCACTTATTCGTTCACCATTTTCATCCATTTGGTGAATCAAATGGTGAATATCGGCCCAAATTCACCAAATCATTCACCAAAAACGGCCAAATGGTGAATGAAAAAGTGATTATCCGCCATAAAAAAAGGGCTGTGAAATTCACAGCCCTTGATTGATTATCACTCATCAACTATTAATTATCAGAACGCATTCCCTGTATAGTCTCTTACACGCTTCTTGCGCTTCTTCGAGCTGTTGAACCTGACACTTCTCATAACAAGTATAAATACAAGAACGATTATTATAAGAACCAGTACAACAATAAGTACGGATACACCGGGATTCAATGCAACAAACTTGCCGACGCGGGTTGCATAGAAACCGGTTGCGGGAACTTCCTCATCGACAGCCGCACCTGCAAGTTCGGCGGTCGCATCCGCATCACCTATTATTACTTCACCCGCAGGTTCAGCCGGTACAGTCTCCGCTGCAGGATCTTCCGCCGGAGTAATCGTACTTACCTGCGGGACAAATCCATCATATGTGTCGCCAGGGATAAGGAGAGCATCGCATGTGGGAGCCTCATCAGCAGTCCAGTTAAAGCGCTGGTAATCTCCGAGCGTTCCGGGAATAACAGTAACGGGATCAGAATTCCAGCATGCAAGGTTACCGTAAGCTACTGCTGAGGTAACATATGCGGTCTGATTGGAATACTCTTCGTACGGGATACCGCAGACAGAGATAAATAACTCATGTCCGTTCTCATTAACACTATAAGTGGTCATACCGGTACCTGCTACGGATGTTGTACCCGTCTTACCTCCGATGAAAGCCGTGATGTGAGTATCTTCACCTTCAGCTGTCTTCGACGCCATCCATGGGTCAGTAAGAAGCTGGTTGGTGTTTCTTACTATCGACCATGCATCCTGCGTATGAACATTGGTAGCCTGGAATACATGCGTGGGAGAACTTATGACGGTATTAAAATCCGGGTTCTTCGCAGCATTTGCCATTATGAGGCAAAGGTCGTACGCAGTCGTATAGTGATTATCATCATGAAGTCCGTTGGCATTCGTAAAATGCGTTCCCGTACATCCGATGTTCCTTGCACGGAGTGTCATAAGTTCTGCGAAAGCAGAAAGCGGATATGATGTGAGTATCTCCTCTGCACTAAGGCCAAATGTCTCCATAAAGTAGGATGCATTTATACCGTCAGGTCCGACTTCGCCGCCTTCAGGATAACGCTCAAACAAAGCACTGATAACTGACTCGGCAACTACGTTCGCTGCATCATTTCCCGAAGGAAGCATCATACCGTAGTAAAGTTCGGAAACCTTTACCTCTTCACCTACGCACAAATACATAAGTGTCGAGTCGGGCGTTACATTATCGATTGCGTTCTGCGAGACCGTTACATATGCATCGGAATCAAGATAATCCATTCCAAGCTGTATGGTCATGATCTTAGTCATGGAAGCGGGATAGATCCTGTCATGAGACTGTCTCTCAAGGAGGATCGTATCCACGGTCTTATCATATACGCAGTACGACGCGCAGTGTATATCATCGATCGGAGTGATCGTGATGTCGGGCTGGTTGACTACGGCGAGTGCCGATCCGTAAGGGAACAGGGCAACCGCCAGTATGGCTACAGACAAAGCTGTGAACAGGGATTTGATCAAAGACCTGTTCTTAAGCTTCTGCTTCGCCTTCTTCATTATCATCTTCTTCCTCCGGTTCTTCGTGTTCTGTGATTGTGAAGTCAACAATGGAAGCTCCATTAGACCTCATAAGCTTTACGCCTGATGTGGCACGCGACAAAGTGGGGATCTCGGATGCACTGACGCGGATTATCATACCTGTATCTGTGATGATAAGAAGATCCATACTGTCATCAACAAGTGTACAGCCGATGAGAGGTCCGGTCTTCTCTGTCACCTTATAAGTGATGAGACCCTTACCGCCTCTGTTCTGCTGTCTGTACTCATCTACAGACGATCTCTTACCCATACCCTTCTCAGATATAACGAGCAGCTCTCCGCCTTCCGTAACAGGAACCATTCCGACGACTTCATCACCATCGGCAAGATTCATGGCACGTACACCGGATGAGTTACGTCCCGTCTCTCTTACATCATCAGAGTTAAATCTGATTGCCTTACCGGAAGACGATACAACGATGACTTCCTGACCGGGAGCGGTCATGGCAATATCCACAACAGAATCCTCTTCTCTCAACTTAACGGCAATAAGACCGTTCTTATTGATGTTCTTATAGCTTGAAAGAGGAGTCCTCTTGATTACACCCTTACGCGTAACGATAGTAAGGTTAATGTCTTCTGTATCGAGACTGTCGGCAGGAATGATGTTCTTGATGCGCTCATTCTCTCCAAGACTTAACAGATTAACAAGTGCAGTTCCCTTAGCGCTTCTCGAAGCCGTCTCGGGAATCTTATAACCCTTGATCTTGAATACACGGCCGGTATTCGTGAAGCAAAGAAGGAACTTGTGTGTCGTCGTTGTTATGATCTTCTCGACGTAATCCTCCTCTCGTCTTCCCTGACCGGATATTCCGCGTCCGCCCCTGTGCTGACTCTTATAAACATCAACACGCTGTCTCTTGATATATCCGTAGTGTGTAAGTGTTACTACGATATTCTCTTCCTGAATCAATGACTCATCATCAACATCCTCGAACGATCCGTTGATGATCTCCGTGATTCTGGGAGTTGCAAACTTACGCTTGATCTCGAGGATCTCAGTCTTGATAGTCTCATGAAGAACCGTCTTATCACTTAAGATAAGTCTGTATCCCTCGATGCTGATATCAAGATGCTTGATCTCTTCCTCAAGCTTCTCTCTCTCAAGACCGGTCAAACGTCCGAGTCTCATATCTACGATATGCTGAGCCTGCTTCTCTGAGAAACCGAATCTCTCGGAGAGGTTGACCTTGGCATCAGCCTCGGTTCTCGATCCTCTGATGATAGCGATGATCTCATCGATATGGTCGATGGCAAGAAGGAGACCTTCGTCGATATGCTTCTTGGCAAGTGCCTGCTCGAGATCATACTCGGTTCTTCTTGTAACGACATTCTCCTGGTGCTCAACATAGTACTTCAAAGCATCAAGCAATGTGATTGTCTTAGGCTCAAGCTTTCCGTCCTTATCAGGTACAAGCGCGATCATATTGGCGCAGCATGCATCCTGAAGTGCACAGTTCTTATAAAGCTGGTTGAGAACTACATCGGGGTTGGAATCCTTCTTAACCTCGATAACGATACGTACCATCTCGTTACGGTCGGACTCGTCACGCAGGCCTGAAATCCCCTCAACCTTCTTATCCTTAACAAGATCAGCCATTCTCTCGATGAGACGAGCCTTGTTAACTGCAAACGGCAGATCGTGGATTATTATCCTCTGTCTTCCGCTTCCGAATTCCTCGATCTCAGCATGAGCTCTTACCATTATCCTGCCGCGGCCCGTCATGTAAGCATCACGGATTCCGGCTGTACCGAGGATAGCACCGCCTGTAGGGAAATCAGGTCCCTTAACAACGGTCATAAGCTCATCGATAGTTACGTCGGGATTATCGAGCATCATAACAACGCCGTCGATTACCTCGCCCATGTTATGGGGAGGGATATTGGTAGCCATACCTACGGCGATACCTACCGAACCGTTAACGAGAAGGTTAGGGAATCTCGAAGGAAGAGCTACAGGCTCTGTCTCGTGCTCATCGAAATTAGGTCTGAATTCAACAGTACCCTTCTTGATATCGGTCATCATCTCAAGAGCGACCTTCTCAAGTCTTGCCTCCGTATAACGGTAAGCAGCCGGCGGGTCACCGTCGATGGAACCGAAGTTACCGTGTCCGTCTACAAGGGGATGGCGCAAGGAGAAGTCCTGCGCAAGTCTTACGAGCGCGTCGTAAACAGATGCGTCACCGTGAGGGTGGAATCTACCGAGAACGTCACCGATCGTGGTAGCACACTTACGGAAAGGCTTATCAGGGGTAAAACCCTGTGTAAACATCGAGTAAAGAATCCTTCTTTGAACAGGCTTAAGACCGTCTCTGATATCGGGAAGAGCTCGATCGGAGATTACCGACATCGCGTAGTCAATGAAGGACTTCTTCATCTCCTGCTCAAGGTCAACGGGAACAATAGTTGTCTGTTCTGAGCGGAATACCTCATCCATCTCAGCTTCCTGCTGCTTACGCAGTTCCTTAGACTTATCTGTATCTGCCATTTTTCCTCCACATGGGCACGGAGCAAAAGCCCCGCCACCGGTTAGAATTCATACCGAATAATTATAACATACATTATAACTATAATATATATAATTATTATAATATATAAGGGGAAACTTACAGGGGCTTCTTTGAGGGCTTTCCGGCCTGCCTGGGGTATGCCTTGGGAGTAGCCTTGCTCTTCCTTACCACAACGATAGCCCTGTTCATGTCTGTACCCGGAAGAAGGAACTTATCAACCTTTTCCATCTTTCCTCCGAGGATCTGCAGTGCCTTGGCGGAAGCCTTCTGCTCCTCGTCGACATTACCTTTCATTGCAAGAAAAGCTCCGCCCTCCTTTACGAAAGGAAGACAGTACTCGCACAGAACCGGAAGATTCGCCACGGCACGCGCGCAGGAGACATCAAACTTTTCGCGCAGGGAAGCGTCGTGACCTGCGTCCTCGGCTCTTCCGTGTACCGTTTTAACATCGGTTAAGGGCAGTGCGGCAGCAACCTCATCGAGGAAGTTCAGGCGCTTTTGAAGCGAATCGAGAAGCGTGAGGCGGATCTTGGGAAGTGCGATCTTCAGCACGATGCCGGGGAACCCCGCACCCGTACCCACGTCAATGATGCTGATATCCTCCCTGCCGGCTTTCTTTTGCTCGGCAAGAATGAACGGCACCAGCGTAAGGGAGTCAATGAAGTGTCTTACCGCAATGCCCTCATCGTCGGTTATATTCGTAAGGTTCATGACCTCGTTAGTCTTAACGAGCATCTGCGCATATGTAACAAGTGCATCAAGCTGCGCGCCACTCAGCGAAAGCCCCGCGTCTTTAGCGTAATCACCGACAAGATTTCTGATCACTTCACTCATTGGGGCCTCCCTTCAAGGTCTCAAGATAGACCAGAAGAACAGATATATCCGCAGGCGACACGCCCGATATCCTCGATGCCTGTCCGATGCTTTCAGGCTTCATCTGGTCAAGCTTCTGCCTTGCCTCGAGTCTTAAGCCCGTGATGGATGAGTAATCCGTATCCTGCGGCAGTTTCTTTTTCTCAAGCTTGTTGAATTTATTAATCTTCTCTTCCTCGAGCTTTAAATAGCCCTCGTACTTTATATCGGTCTCGACAGCGCGGGTAACATCACGCGGCAGTACAGGCCTGTCCTTATCTATCGGAGCTAACGCATCATAAGTGATGTCAGGTCTCTTGATAAGATCTGCAAGCGATACTCCCGAAGAAGGCGTTACAGAACCTTTCTGCTCGAGGATCTTTGCAAGCTCAGGCGTAGGACCTGTATATGTGCCGGCAAGCCTCTCCCGCTCTTCTTTCACGGACTCGTATTTCTTCTCAAACGCAGCATATCTGTCGTCGCTTATAAGCCCTGCCTCGCGTCCTATGGGTGTCAGCCTTAAGTCAGCGTTATCGTAGCGCAGGAACAGCCTGTATTCCGCGCGGGAAGTCATCATGCGGTACGGCTCGTTGGTACCCTTGGTAACAAGGTCATCCACCAGAACTCCGATGTAGCCCTTGGAGCGGTCGATGATTATCTCCTCTTTGCCCTGAACATATCTGCCTGCGTTAATACCTGCAATTATGCCCTGCCCCGCAGCCTCCTCGTATCCCGAGGAACCGTTGATCTGTCCGGCGGTAAAAAGACCGCTCACGATCTTCGACTCAAGCGACAGCTTAAGTGTTGTAGGTTCGATGAGGTCGTACTCGATAGCGTAAGCACTTCTTTGAATTACGGCATTCTCAAGTCCGGGGAGCGAGTGCACCATCTTAACCTGCACTTCCTCGGGAAGGCTCGTGGAGAAGCCCTGCAAATACATCTCGCGTGTATTCTCACCCATAGGTTCTATGAAGATCTGATGGCGCGTCTTGTCCTTGAACTTCATGAATTTATCTTCGATCGAGGGGCAATATCTCGGACCCGTTCCCTTGATAACACCGCTGTAAAGAGGAGACCTGTCCATGTTCGCAAATATTACCTCGCGTGTCTCGGGCGTAGTCCAGACAGAATAACAAGGCGTCTGCTCATCAGGAACCGTCCTTCCTTCCATCTCGTGTGCGAAAGAGAAGGGCGGAACATCATGCTCTCCCTCCTGCACTTCCATCGAAGAAAAATCAATGCTCGAAGAGTTAACACGCACGGGGGTTCCCGTCTTAAATCTTAAAAGAGGGATTCCGTATTCACTTAAAGACTTCGACAGACCGACCGATCTCGGAAGCCCGTCAGGACCGGACTCAACTATAACCTCGCCTCGTATGGTCCTCGAATCCATATATGTTCCGGAGCAGATGACAACCGCTTTGGATGTATATACCGCTCCGCTTTCTGTCATTACGCCGCACGCTTTCAGGTGTCCGTCACTGTCCTTATCCGCGAGAAGCTTCGTGACATGAGCCTGACGAAGATCGAGATTCTTCGTGTCCTCGAGAAGTTCCTTCATGTGAACGGAATACTTGCTCCTGTCCATCTGCGCACGGGGAGAATGGACCGCGGGACCTTTGGTGCGGTTGAGCATGCGCATCTGAATAAGACAGTCGTCGGCAACCTTGCCTATGACGCCGCCTAACGCATCCACCTCTCTTACTATCTGTCCCTTGGCGGTGCCGCCTATACTCGGGTTACAGGGAAGGTTTGCAAGCGAATCGAGATGCAGGGTAAACAGTATGGTCTTAAGTCCCATGACCGCACACGCGTGCGCAGCCTCACAACCGGCGTGACCTGCGCCAACAACAACGGCATCGTATTCGCCTGCAAGATATGCGTGTTCCTGTGCCAAAGCCTCTTTGATATCCATCTTACTTACCTATACAGAACTTCTCGAAAATAGTCTGTGCGAGCTCTTCCGATACCTCGCGTCCCGTTATCTCGCCGGTGTCACACAAAGCGGCTCTTACTACCTGAGAGCATACATCAACACCCAGATCCTGATTGATTATATCGAGTGCCTGAACAAGCTTTGAAGAAGCGCTGTTAAGCAAAGCCGCGTGTCTGCCGCTTAATACAGTTATATCACCGGCGTTGATGCCGCCTGCCTTCTCGTAAGCTTCCTTAACAATGCCGCCGATAACGCCGGTGTTGATATTGTCCTTAACCGATATCTCCTCCGGAGCCTTAATGCCGAGCATATCAAGTAACGTGATGATAGCCTCTTTATCAGGGTTGGTGCCCTTGTCGCTTTTCGAGAAGAGGACGCGGACCTTGCCGGAATCAAGTCCCGAGAGTGTGTCCTTTACTTCCTCAATCCCCGCCTCAGGCGCGATAAGGTAGAGCACGAGATCGGCTTCGTTCGCAGCAAGACCTGCAAGCTTAACGCCCATAGCCTCGATCTCATCATCAGTCTGTCTTATTCCCGCGGTATCGATAAAGGTCACGGGGATGCCTTCGATCTGCGTATTAAACTCGAGCGTGTCCCTCGTGGTCCCGGGGGTATCCGTAACGATGGCGCGCGAGAACCCGGCAAGGAAATTAAGAAGTGTGCTCTTGCCGCTGTTCGGAAGACCTAATATGGCGATCTTCATGCGCTCGGTAAGCATCCTTCCTCTTGCAAAGCTTCTTGCGAGCATATCGATATCACTCTTAGCCGAAGCTATCTTTTGCTTTATAAGATCCGTATTCTCTGGAGTATCGTCATGCTCGGGAAACTCGATCATCATCTCGATAGATGAGAGCGCACTGTAAAGCGTTTCCTCCACCGTGCTGATCTTATCCTTAAGCGCACCCATGAGCTGCGTGTTTGCCGCATCAAGAGCGCGCGATGAGTCAGCTGAGATGATATCCATTACAGCCTCGGCCTTCGTAAGATCCATCTTACCGTTGATAAACGCGGTCTTGGTGAACTCACCGGGAGCCGCAGGTCTGACACCGAGTTCGTATAAAACGCGTAAAATCTCCTGCCTGACGGCCTGACCGCCATGACAGGAGATCTCGATCATATCATCACCTGTATATGAATGAGGAGCCTCAAAGACAGTCACTACGACTTCGTCGATAGTCTTCTGTGTCTTGGGATCTGTGAACCTTGCGTAAGCCGACTCGTATCCTTTCAGGGATGAAAGAGACACGTCAGTCCTTTCACCGGTCGTGCGAAGTATCTTTACAGCCCTGGAGACTATCTCGGATACGCCTTCGCCCGATGCCCTGATTACCGCAATGCCGGATGTGCCGGCAGGTGTCGACAAGGCACAGAAAGGCTCCATATTGTAAAAGCCTTAAGCCTGCCCGGAAACAGGAGTTACGATAACTCTTCTGTTGGGCTCTTCACCCTCACTGTGAGTTGTAACGCCTTCAACACCCTGAAGATAAGAATGAACCATTCTTCTCTCAGCGGGGTTCATTGCCTCCATTGCAACATCTCTGCCGTAACGAAGAGCCTTGTTGGCAGCACGGTCAGCAAGACCTTCGATGATCTGCTCTCTGTGCTTTCTGTAACCGCCTACATCGAGGTGAACGTGAACTCTCTCCTCGCTGTGCTTGTTTGCAATGAGATTTGTCATGTATGAGATAGCCTCGAGAGTCTCACCGTGACGGCCGATAGCTGCACCGCAGTCACCGCCCGAAACAGAGATATAGATAGCATCATCCTCTCTGTAGGAATCCATATTACCGTGAATGCCGATACCGGAAAGAACCTCAGCTACGAACTGTACTGCTGCATCCTCAGCCTCGCTGACCGCATCGCCCTCATAGCTCTCATCGTCACCGTAGTAAACGACTTCTTCCTCAGACTCTTCTGTCATATCTGTTGTTGCCTTGATCTCGTCCTGATTATCAAAGTTTTCCATATGTTACTTAGCCTCCGTGCTAATTACTTTTTCTTCTTATTCTTGTTCTTCTTGCTGCCGTCTGATGACTCGCCGGAATTCTTCTTAAAGGCCATAGCCTTCTTCTGCTCCATCTCGAGCTTCTTAAGCTCATACGGCTTGGTGAACATAAAATATACGATGATCTGTGTGAAGATACCCATGAGTCCGCCGACTACCCAGTAAAGACCCATTGCAGCAGGCAAAGAGAACGTTGTCCAGATCATGAGGATAGGCATCATCCATGTCATCATCTTCTGAGTCATCTCGGCCTGATCTTCCTGAGTGGAAGTCTGTCCTGCTCTTGCGGGATTGTTCTTTGCTCTCTTCTTAGCTTCCTGCTGCTCCTTGTATCCGGGCTTGAGCCATGTAGCCATTCTCATCGAGATGATGTTGGTGGCAATAACGAGGATAGGGAAAATAAGAAGGGGGATGTATGTCTTAGGATCAGACATGATCTTAACGGGATTCCATGCAGGAGTCTTGGTAAGATCCATGCCGAGGAATCTTAGGTCAACAAGCTGACCTAAAGCGATATAGCCCTTGGATATACACTCTGAAAGGAAATGGCTGTTGTTCTGCAGTATCTCAACAAGCGGAATATGAATCTGTGCCGAAAGTCTCTTTGATGTAACAAGATTCTGCTCGTTAGCAAGATCGATCATGGCCTGAACCTTATCCTGGGGAACCTGTGAAAGGTAGATCAAAGGTCCGGATACGATTCTGTAGATAGGCCAGATAAGGAACAACTGTATGAAAGGAAGAATACAGCCGGAGAAGCCCATAGCACCGTTCTCCTGCTGAAGCTTCATAACTTCTTCCTGATACTTCTGCTTATCGTCACCATACTTACGCTGAAGCTCTGCGGTCTTGCCGGAAAGTGCCTGCATCTTAAGCATGGACTTCTGTGAACTTACATTAAGAGGGATAAGTGCCGCTCTAATGATAACCGTGAGCATAATGATGGCCATACCGTAGTTGCCGAAGAATCCGTACAGGATTCTCGTAAGCCATCCGAAAAAGGTGTAAAGCAAACTCATAGATATATCTTCTCCTTCAGCGGACAGGATCATAACCGCCCTTGGAGAACGGGTTACACCTTAATATCCGCCATATTCCACGGGGAAGTCCTCTGACTACTCCGTACTTCTCCAGACAGCCGATCATATACTCGGAACAAGTAGGCTGATACTTGCAATGAGGGCCGACAGCAGGCGAGATGTTCTTCTGATAAAACTGAACCGTCTTAATCATCGCTCTTCGCATCATAAGTTGCTCCGGCGTCCAAAACCTTAAGTCTGGATAGATGGGCTTCCATCTCAGCGGCTACTTCCGCATAAGACGGCAGCTCATCGACATTCTTCATGGTAATAACAATATCATTTCCTTGCGCAATCCGCGGTTCGAGGTGTCGATAAGCCTCTCGCATAAGGCGCCTTGCTTTGTTGCGGCCCACTGCGCCCATCGTCTTCTTGGAGGCGCAGAACCCTACTCTTAATAAGTCTTCGGGTATGCGTGTATTGTTATGTTTTAATCCCTTCGGGCGGTGAAAGACATGAACTGTCAGAAACCGTCCCGTTGCAAAAGCGGCGCGGCGGTACACTCTAGAGAATTCATAATTGAATCTTAAAGGCAGCGCCTTCAAAGAAAACCTCTTTCACATAAAACGAAAAGGACCACAGCCGTGATCCTTACGCTGCTAACTTCTTTCTGCCCTTAAGTCTTCTTCTCTTAAGAACCTCACGACCATCACGTGTAGCCATTCTTGCACGGAAGCCGTGAACCTTAGACCTATGCCTCTTCTTAGGCTGATATGTCATCTTCATATCGCACTTTCCTCCATATCTTTATGTGTGCAAGCACACTTATACACAAATAGCCTATCGATTATAAACGCGACTTTGCAAAGTGTCAACCATATACTGTATATATCAGCTTCTGCCCCTCTTCCCCTGTAAGCCACGAGACAAGCTCTCTTACATTCGGATTATCATTGTCGGTCCTATAGACTACATAAAAATCCGTGGTAAGAGGATACGAGCCGTCCCTTATGCTTTGGGAGTCGGGATAAACACCGTCCACTTCAAGCATTTTAACGTTCGAATTCCCTACAAGATCCGTAAGATAATACCTGAAAGAGTACCCGATTCCGCCTCCGAACAGTGAAAGCAGCTTCCTTCTTGTAAGCATATCCCCTTCCATGAAGTACTCCATCATAGTCTGGCTTCCGGACCCTTCCACACGCGTAACCGGGTTTATCATGCGGGACGGTCCTCCGACCTCGCTCCAGTTTGTTATCTCATTTCGATAAATCGCCCTTAACTCATCCGAAGTAAGTCCGTCAACAGGATTACCGGAGTTCACAAAGAAGACGAACGCCTCCCTTCCCACGGGAACGATCTCGAGCTGCACTCCCTGCTCCTCGGCATACTCCATCTGTTCCGCGGACGGATGAGCCGTGAAGAACACGTCTGTGGTTCCGTCAACAACTGCATTAAACCCTCTTACGGTATTTTGGTACTGCATGACAGAATCCGGAGCAAAGTTCTCGCCGTAGTAGTTGTCATCACTGAAAACACCGCCCTCATAAGTAACACAGCCTTCCGGGTAGCAGTTCTCTATAACGGATGCATACACGGGCACGAGAGCCGCGGCACCATCTAACACCGGCAGATCATCACCCTCATCGAAATGCAAAGAGACATCCATCCTTACAAGATCGGACTCCTCTTCGAAAGGAAGATAACGCCCGACATCAACCATGTGAAGCTGATCCGCCCCCGAGAAGTTGTTCTTGAGCCTCCTCGTGACACTTAAATACAAAGCGCAGTTGATGCCTGCGAAGAAGGCCGCCGTCAGCACCAGGACAAGTATCTTCTTCATGGCCACCACTCCTGCGAGATGAAATAAATGATCGAGGAATGCTCATACGCATAGACGATATAAGCCATATGAAGTCCGGTGAGAAGAACGCCCGCTGCAAGAACAGCTATAAGAATCTTTATAAAAGTCTTATCACTCATCTTTACATCGAGAGCATTGCCAGAAATGCTATGATCATTAATGCTATAAAGCCCAGAACAAGAAGAACAGTCAGGGCGATACTAATCACAAGCCAAACCTTATAACCCGTCTTAACTTTACGACTTTCTTTACTCGCTTTATATACATCTATTCCGAAGAACACAAAACCACATGCAATAAAAACGACCGCAAGAACGAGACTTCCTATTACTATCAATGCGCTTAAATCAGCCGCATCCATAAAAGAAACCTCCTTGCAAAATCAGCACGGATCAGACAAGCGGATCTATGACCGTGACAATCTGCGCTGTAAATGTATCCACACCGCCTCCGGGATACTCATCGAGAGTATTGGAGGACAATCCGATTCTGTATGTGTCGGGAGTGGAAGGATCGATCTGCCAGCAGATCTCATCTCCGCACATTGCATCATCAAAATCGTAATGGTTATTTCCGTCGGTAAAGCTGATTACTGCACGACCGATGTTATTAGGCATGATCTGTCCGTAGAAATCATATGTGTTGTCGTCTTCTGTATAGACAGCACGGTCGGGAGTAAACCCGTCTTCGTTCATCTCATATGAAACGGTCGCGAGATACGAGAGCATATATACAACATCACTTCTGCTTAAAGACATCTGGTCATATTCATCAGGGCTGATAAATACCATTGAAACAAGTCTTCTGTATGATTCTCTGTCAAAAGAGTGGGTAACGCCGAAGTTGTCTGTCAGCTCAAGATTCGACTCGAGAACATCACATATATCATCGAAGTCAGCATCATAGAACTCGAAGTCATCCGGTATACCGTCTGTGTAAGTGATCGTAACTGTCTCAAAATCTGATGAAACTTCATAATCGTTCCAATCGCTTGAAACACTCAGATCAGAGTCATCAATATCCTCATCATCCTCATCGTCATCATCACGTGAGCTCCTGGAATTGCGTCTGCTTCCTCTGCCCGAGCTTCCCTCATCCATTTCCTCGAGTTCACTCTCAAGAGCTTCAAAGAATTCTTCGATATCGCCGTCTCCGGCAGACTTGTATGCCCTCTCGATAGCAGAAGCCGAAGCTATAAGTGAAGCTGCGATAAACATTGTAAGTATCGCGGATATGATAAGACCTGCAATAGCAAGTCCGCCGCCCTTCTTCGACTTCTTTAAAGTAACGATAAGACCTATGATCGAGAATATAAGTCCGATAGGAGCTGTGAATCCGCAGCAGAATATCGAGATGATCGAGATGATAAAACCCGTAATGGCAAGTCCGCTGTATGTGACATTGTCCCTCGCCATCACCTCAGGTTCAAAATAGGTCGGTGCATAAGCAGACTGCTGATTGTAATTGGATTCAGTCTGATATGTTGACTCAGGTTCATAGGAAGTCTTAGGCGAAGCTTCAGGTTCCGGAGAATGGAACGGCGCACCGCATGTTGTGCAATACTTCGTGCTGTCTTCGTTCTGCGCACCGCAGGAATTACAATTCTTCATAATCTACCCCTCGAAAATAATAAATAAAAGAGGGAACGGTTTACGATCCCTCCTTCAGTATACAACAATTGATTATCAAATATAAATTACTTATTCTTAAGAGCAATTACCTTCTTTGCCTTCTCGGCAATATCGGCACCTGTAAGATGGTAGTAAGCCATGAGTTCCGCAGGTGTACCTGAGCGTCCGAACTCATCCTTAACACCAACTCTTAACATCGGACAGGGAGCATTCTCAACAAGCACCTCAGCTACGGCACTTCCAAGTCCGCCTATGATCGAGTGCTCTTCACATGTAACGATGCATCCCGTATCCTGTGAAGCCTTGATGATTGCATCCTTATCGATAGGCTTGATCGTGTGCATATCAAGAAGTCTTGCACTGATGCCCTCACTCTCGAGGATGTTCAAAGCCTCAACAGCCTGCTCTACCATGTAACCGCAGGCGATGATAGTAACGTCAGTACCGTCCTTGACCTGATGCGCCTTGCCCAAAGTAAAATCAACATCCTCACCGAACTCACCATAAACCGAATCAGTCGCGAGTCTTGCAAGTCTTACATAGAAAGGTCCGTCATTCTCGTAAGCAGCCTTAACCGCCATTCTTGCGGAAGCTGCATCAGCAGGACAAAGCACTGTCATGTTCGGAAGAGATCTCATGATAGACAGATCCTCGAGACACTGGTGGGAAGCTCCGTCCTCACCTACCGTGATACCTGCGTGTGAAGCGCAAACCTTAACATTAAGCTTAGGATAGCAAACAGAATTTCTTATCTGCTCACATGCTCTTTCTGTTGCAAACATCGCGAAAGAGGAAACAAAAGCAACCTTACCGCAGGTAGCCATACCTGCAGCACAAGCCACCATGTTAGCCTCTGCGATACCCATATCGAAAAATCTTTCAGGGAAATCCTTCTTAAATCTTCCTGTGTTCGTGGAGCCTGCGAGGTCCGCGTCAAATACTACGATCCTCTCGTCTGATCCTATCTCCTGAAGCGTTCTTCCGTAAGCCTCTCTTGTTGCCATCTTGCCCATTGGATCAACCCTCCAGCTCTTTGATCTTCGCATCGAGTTCCTCGACTGCGATGTTATATTGTTCTTCCTTAGGAGCACAACCGTGCCATGAAGGATCGTCTGTCATGAATGAAACGCCCTTACCCTTATGAGTCTTGCAGATTACAAAGAAAGGCTTGCCCTTTCCCTGATTTGCCTTGAAGGCTTCAACTGCTGACTCGATCTCATCGAAGTTATGGCCGTCGATAACGACTGTCTCCCAGCCGAATGCCTTTGTCTTTGCTTCGATATCACCGAGGCTCATAACATCATCGACCTTACCGTCGATCTGAAGTCCGTTGTAATCAAGGAATGCGCACAGATTATCGAGCTTGTAGTGAGCGGCACTCATAAGAGCCTCCCATACTTCGCCCTCCTGCATCTCGCCGTCACCCAAGATGGAGAATACGCGGTATGACTTCTTGTCCACCTTGGCTGCAAGGGCCATTCCAACTGCTGTGGAGATTCCCTGTCCCAATGAACCCGTCGACATGTCGATACCGGGAGTGATCGCCTTACAAGGATGACCTTGCAGGAATGAACCTATCTTACGCAGGTTCTTGATCTCATTAACATCGAAGAAGCCCTTAAGACCCAGAGCTGAGTAAAGAGCCGGCGCACAGTGTCCCTTGGAAAGGACGAATCTGTCACGATCGGGATCTGAAGGATTTGCAGGATCCACATTAAGTACCCTGTTATACAGATAGCACAGAACGTCCGTACAGGATAAAGATCCGCCCGGATGTCCGCTCTTGGCGTTATAAACGCCCTCGATAATCCATCTTCTCATTCTGGCTGAGAATAACTCAAGCTCTTTTCTTTGTTCAGGTGTCATGGTAACCCCGCCTCTCCTCAAATACCGCTTTATTATATATCACGAAGTGAATATTCGCTGAACCCTTTTTCCGACATCACATGTAATTTCGTAAACTATAGTTCCGAGTTTTTGTGCAAGTTCATCACCTGAGCGGTCCTTGCCGAATATGGTGACGATATCGCCCTTCCTGATCTCGCCCTTGATATCCGTGACATCAAGCATGCACATATCCATGCAGACATTACCGATAATAGGTGCTCTTTGGCCGTTAACTACAAGCTCGAATCCGTTGCTTAACCGCCTCGAGAGGCCGTCTGCATATCCCACGGATACGGTCGCCACGCGTGTGGCCCTTTGTGCCTTAAAGTGCCTGCCGTAGCTTATTGATGTTCCTTCGGGAATTTCCTTCACGTGAACGACCTTCGCATACCAGGTCATTACCGGCTTAAGATCAAGTTCCGTGTAGCCTTCAGGGCATCCTGCGGGCTTAAATCCGTACAGGATAAGACCTGCGCGGACCATATCCATGTGCATGTTCGGAAATCTCATGATTCCTGCACTGTTGCAGATATGCCTCTTCTTAAACTCGATGCCCAAGGCCTTAAGAGCCTCAACTTCCTTCGTAAAAGCATCGAACTGCTTAAATGTGTACTCATCATCGTCTGTGTCCGCCACGGCAAAATGTGAGAATATGCCGTAAGGATTGATGCCGGGAAGCATACAAATCTCAACGATCTCATCGTTCATGGAGCCGTCCGCAGGAAAACCAATACGCCCCATGCCTGTATCAAGCTTAATGTGGATATCACATACTCTTCCCTGCCTAACAGCCTCGTTCGAGAGCGCGACTGCAGATTCCTTGTCATAGATGGCAAGGTCGATATTGTAAAGCACCGCATCCTCATAACTCTCGATGTCAGTGCCTCCGAGGATCAGAAGTCTTGATGTGATACCGCTCTGTCTTAAGTGGACTGCCTCACCGATAGTGGCGATACAAAGACCGTCTGCGCCGTTATCAAGAAGTGTCTTTGCAACTTCGTAAGCGCCGTGTCCGTAGGCATCAGCCTTAACGACAGCCATGATCTCCGCATTCGGATCCGTGATACGTCTTATCTGCTCGATATTGTACTTAAGGGCTGACTTGTCTATTTCTACACAAGTTCTGTCAAAGAATACTCCGTCTTCGATAATACCCATCTTCATTACCATCCTGTTTCTTCGAACGCCGAAGGAAGCGCCTCTATCACATCGGTCGGGAGCATGGCACGCTTTCCCTTGTTTGAAGCTGCAGCCGTACCCGCCTTGCTGTGGAAATAAACAGCTGCCACGCCTGCATTACAAGGCTTTAAGCCCTGTGCAAGGAATCCGGCAAGAAGTCCCGTGAGAACATCACCGCTTCCTCCTTTTGCCATGCCGCTGTTATCGCCATGAATACTATACCATTTGTCGTGGGGGGTATATATCAGAGTTTTATTATCTTTAAGAACAAGAAGGCATGTGTTGTCCGCTGCAAATGAAGAACAGGCCTCCGTATTTACATCACCCTTAAGAAGCCTTCTCATCTCGCCTATGTGGGGAGTTATCACCGCAGGTTTAAGACCTCTTTGCTTACGTGAAGCCAGAACGGGGAGCAGTTCCTCACGGTACTTCGCGATTATGTTAAGCGCACCCGCATCAAGCACCAGGACAGGCGCCGTTGTAAGACAAAACTCAACCAAAGCCTTCGAAAAAGGATCACTCTCGTCAAGACCGGGGCCGATAGCTACCGCATCGGTTGCCTCGATAAGGCGGGAAGCTTTTCGCAAGGTCGCTGTCACACTCTTCTCGTAAGAAGCCGTAAGCGCACTCGGGCAGTTTATCTTGACCGGAATAAGCGCATCGTCTGATGAGAATGCCGTTACCAGCCCCGCGCCGCTTCTCAATGCAGCCGAGCAGGACAGAACGAGAGCACCCGTCATGTATTTCGAACCCGCGATGACAAGAACGTGACCGAAGTCATTCTTGTGGCCTTCATCGGATCTTACGGGGGCTAATTCCCTTACCAGATTCTCATCGATATTGATTGCGCCGCTCATGTATCCTCCAGGTCGATCTTGTTGTTGCGCTCAACATTAAGAAGCGACAGATCGAACGGTGTCTCCTGATAAACGTAATAGTTAAGCCAGTTCGTAAACAGGAGCGTCGCGGATGCTCTCCAGCGCATGATAGGCTCCTTATTAGGATCATCATCGGCATAGTAGTTCTTCGGAAGCTTAATAGGGCGGCCAAGTCCCACGTCACGCTTGTACTCACCGTCCAGCGTGTAGCGGTCATACTCGGAGTGTCCCGTGATAAAGAACATCCTTCCCTTCTTGTCCGATACCGCATATACACCGCTCTCGGGCGACTCGGACAGGATCCTTAAAGAATCCACCTTCACGATGTCTTCCCTTCTTATCTCCGTGTGACGGGAATGCGGTACATAGAAGATGTCGTTAAACCCTCTGAAGAGCTTAACGGGCTTACTCCATGTCATGGAATGCTCGAAGACGCCGAAGCACTTCTCGGGAAGATCATACTTGGGAATGCCGTAATGGTAGTAAAGACCTGCCATCGCACCCCAGCAGATATGCATCGTCGAATAAACATGTGTCTTGCTCCACTCCATGATAGAGCAAAGCTCATCCCAGTAATCCACTTCCTCGTAAGGCATCTGCTCGACAGGGGCTCCGGTGATTATCATGCCGTCGTAATGACGGTCCTTGATGTCATCGAAGGTCTCGTAGAACTTAAAAAGATGCTCCTCACTCGTGTGTTTTGATTCATGTGTTGAGATGCGCAGAAGATCGATATCTATCTGGATCGGTGTGTTCGATAAAGTACGGAGTATCTGTGTCTCCGTCGTCTCTTTATTCGGCATCAGATTCAGGATAACGATATGAAGCGGTCTTATATCCTGTGATAAAGCACGGTTCTCCTCCATAACGAAGATGCCTTCGCTCTCAAGAACCTGCCTTGCAGGAAGATTATCTGATATACGAATGGGCATTTATAATGCCTCCTTAACCTGATATAAATTCATTAAGAATGGATTCCGCGGGAACATATGAAGGGTTCACCTTGGGAATCGCGTTAAGATCATTAAGAAGCTTTGAAGCATATGCCAAAGCCGCTGAGAAATCAGCGAAGTCCTTTCCTGATGTGGACTTCTCCATAAAGATGTTAGGCTCGATCGTCCCCTCCTTGACCATAGCCATCGCCTCATTAATATCGGCAAGTGCCATGGGAGCTATTATAAGGCTCTCGTAGGGCAGGAAAGAATTAACATGGTAATCTGCTGCGGAAAGGTAATCCGAATAGTACTCCTCTTCACTCTGCGCGATCATGGGCCAGTAGTCAATCGTTGATAGAGCATGGGCACCTCTGTGCCTTCTGTCTCTTACGATCCTTCTTAGAAGCCTGATCTCGCCGCTGTCCATAAGCTTAGTGTCACCAAACACATTGCCGTAAGGCATTATGAACACTTTAAGGATCTCATCACCGAAGTCTCCGGATATTCTCCTGTTAAGACCGTGAAGACCTTCAACGATCAGGATACCGTCTTCAGGAAGCCTGATAGCATCCGAAGGATCTCTTTCCTTCTGCTGTCTGACCATAAAATCAAAATACGGGGGAACCACTGATTTGCCCTCGATGATGTCATGGATGTCCTTATGCGCACGCTCAACGTCAATTGCATCGATAGTCTCGAAGTTAGGTCTTCCCAATCTGTCGAATGTCAGATCATTCATGATGTAGTAATCATCAAGTGACAGAAAAGCTGCGGATCTTCCCGCCTTCTCAAGACCTGCGGTAAGGCGCATCGTAAATGTGGTCTTGCCTGAAGATGTCGGACCTGAGACGAAGATTGCCTTCTTCGACCTGTCTTCGTTCATAATATCAACTATCTTCTGAATTCTGTTTATAAAGCCGACTTCGCTTGATTTTACGAACAGCGGGAGCTTTTTCTCTCCGAGACTTTCCTCAAGTTCTTCGAGGCTGATATCTATTATGTCTTCGAGAAGTGCCATTGCTTCCTCCGTTATCTTTTATATCTGAATACCCTTCTTAGTACGAACCTGTCGACCAGGAAGTCGTAGAGGTACTGAACGAGTTTATAAAGTATCACCAGAAGGCCGGGAACGATGAGCATGCCTGCAATAAAGAGCACACCTACCAGAACAACGTGAACGCCTCCGGCAAGAACGCCCATAACAGTCGAGAAGCTTCCGCCTCCTGACGCATACTTCTGGGTATAAGTCTCAAGTGTGGAATTAAGAAAATCCACAAGGAAATCCCTTAATCCGTCAGACTGTACCGTAAACTTGGGCATTGCAAGGCTTACGGTAAGACTCATCAAAAGGTAGGCCTTAATAACCTTTCCTGCTAAAACACACAACTTGCCCCAGAAGGGCATTCGGTAATACTTAAAGCAAATAAGCGGGTTAAGAATGGAGATAATAATAAGGCATATGGTGTGAAATAAAGTAAATACACCTACTCCCAATACGGGCTTGCCTGTCCAGTAATACACAACAAATAAAAGGGATGTTAGGATACCGTAAAGCAGGAACAGTTCTATGTGACGCCTGTTCTCAAAATCTGTATCACTCCAGTATCTGCCAAGAAACAAACCTTCAGCGTAATCCAAAAGTGTATTCCTCCAAATAAAAAAATCCCGCTTGTATATATTAACATACAATAAGGGTGTAGCGGTATGAATCCTATCTTAAACGGAAACACATCTCCGTTGTGGATTCGATAATATCCTTGAGTTTTGTCCAATCCTTCGGAAAATTCTTTGTGTGGCTTGAAACAAGGTTGGAACCGTCTTCAAACTTTACACAGATTCGCCATGATGAGGGATTGGCTGTAGGAACTCCGACCTTTGCAAGGTCTCCTTTGTTATATGCCTCCATCCACTCGATCATGCCGGTGGAGGAAAGATTCTTTGTAATAATCTCAAGTTTCTCGGGTGTCAGGGACTTCATGAAGTTGTTATTCCACATATAACCGTCGTTCCATGAGATGAGTTTGCGCTCAAAGTCATAGCGCACCTTATAGCCGCCTCCGGTGAAGGATGAGATCTCCACCTCGAGAAAAGTGATGAAGTTATATCTTTTATCTGCCTTCATTTATCCTCACTAGTCAAGCCGTATACCGTAAACAGCTCCGTTTGTTGAACCGATAACGATAGTATTTCCAAATACGGCTGGTGAAGCCTCGAACGATACACCGAGCCCCGCATCCGAATTCACCTGAATATAGGCGATTCTCTCGCCTGTCTGGCCGTTTACAAGGTGTATCTGCCCAAAACTGTCAGCAATAATTATATACGCATTTCCATCTGCGGTGTAGCATGCCACAGGTGATGAATATGTATAAATATTCATGTCGTAATGCCAAACTTCTGTGCCTGTATCCCTATTGTAAGCAACGAGCCTGTTGCCTCCCGTAAGACCGGTGGTCATGGAGTACGAGAAAATAACGAGATTTGATATATTCCCCATTCCGATAATAGGATTTCCGAGGCATCCTCCGGTCTGGTCTGTAGCCGATGTCTCACCGTTATATGTGTAGCAGGACTGGGATGTCTGCCATACTTCCTCACCCGTCAGACCATTTATCTTATAGGTGTAGGCAGCTCCGTTGTACTCGCCCGACGACTGATTATCGACCTCAGTACCGATGTAGATGTACGGAACGCCGTTTTCCTCCTGAACGACAGGCGACAGGTCGGAATCATCACCCGTTCTGAAGACCCATACCATCTGGAAGGTATTAAGATCGAGACAGACAAGGTTGCAGTTATTGTCCATAAAGTAGCAGTAGTTGCCGTATACGGAAGCAGAACTCTCCACACCCAGGAATCTCCCCTGTGTATCGTTGAAGATATACTTATATCCCGTGCACTGCGGGTTAATGGATATCGTTCCCGTTCCGGGCACATACGATGTATTAAGCTGGAAATTATAGATGATGCCGTTCTCACAGGGCCAGATAAGCGTATCTGTCGCACCGTCAATGATAGGAGAAGAGTCAAACGCGCTCCAGTTCATTCGGTAAGCACCGTCATCGAGTCCTTCATATGAATAGAGAAGGGAACCGTCGATAAGCGAGAAGATATACATACCGAATCCGTACTCGCCGTTATCGTCGCCCTGTCCTATGTAAAGCAGAGGATAGCCCCTCGGATCTATCGCGGCAGTACCCTTGATAGTAACGCCCGCATAGATCGGGTCTCTCGTCATTGAACCGTCATCAAGATCGAGGAAGTAGATATATCCGTCCAAAGAAGGACATATGACCTCGGTCAAATCGGTCTTGGCATTAGCCGAAGGATAGATATTCATTATCGAACGGGTCTCCATAGGCCATCTTACGATAAGAGGCTGGCCCGTAAGCTGATAACCGTCCCACTCGAACGACATATCGGAAGAAAGAAGCGTGTGGTCATCCGTGAACTCCCAGATCTGTGTAAGAGAATCAACGACACCGTCGGAAGGAGTCACATAGCCGAATGAAGAAGTGCTTCTGAAGTTGTTGCCTCTGAATGTAAGGACGCCCGGGATCTGTGTGTAGTAAAGAGGGTCCCCGATGTTAATGGGATTTTCGCGTGTGAACTCCGTAAGGATCTGGGAACCGCTTATTATGTTCTGTGTGATTCCTCTCATCGAGGGATTAACACTGTCGCCGATGACTGCCTCAGGATCGATATTGATGCTTGCTGTCGCAGGATAAAGTATCGGATTCTGATAGTCCGCAAGAGGCGGGACCGGCGTGGGCGTTGGGGTAGATACCGAGATGTAGTTATCAAGTGTCGTAACTTCACCCTCGGTAACGGTATTACCGCCCTCCTTATTCTTCGAATAAAAGATAGCGGCAAGGACCGATGTCAGTATCACCGATATTATGGTAAGAGTTACCACCAAAGCCATGGTTCCGCTCGAAGGATCGTGCGACACCTCGTGGTAGCTGTTATCGGGCTCAATGTACTGGTTCTTTAAATCCATAAGGGAAATAATATCACAGACTTTCTGCTATTTCGATAAGTTTTGCAAGTCTGTGGTTCATCCCTGACTTTCCTATGGGCGGATTCATCATCTTTCCAAGCTCCGCGATGGAGGCTCCGGGGTTCTCCTGATGCACTTTAGCGGCTTCATAGAGGCTTTGCGGCAGCTTCTCGGCCTCGGGTGACTTCATGAGCTTGTCTATGAGCTCTCCCCTTCTTACCGCGGCTTCCGCCTGACGCCCCGTATTGCCGGAATCACAGTTAACCGCGCGGTTTATGTCTGAATAGACTTCTCTTTCCGTCCTTAAGCTCTCGAAGTTAAGTCTCGCCGTGCTCGCACCTATTATTCCGAGAAAATCCGATACCGCATCGCCGCTTCTTATATACACGATATATACACCATCACGCTGTGTCTCTTTGTAAGCTATATCCAGGCTGAACAGGATTCCTGTTATTACATCTCTCGCCTCGGGATTGACGGGCCTTAACTCGATCCTGTAAGCATCCTTCGGGTCCGTAATATACCCGCAGGTAAGAAAAGCGCCTCTTAAGAAAAGCCTTCCCCCGTTAGAAGCATCAAGTGCGACTTTCGAGGAGTTGTCCGTGAGTGCATCGCGGCACTTGGTAAGAAGCTCCTCCGCCTCCCCCTTTATCCTGGTTCCCGGCATGATCAAACCCGCCGCAAGACTTCTTCTGTCTTCGGCTTTCTTCACGACGAGTCCCGCAACTTCGCTCTTTACCTGCTTCGAGAAACTTTCTTTGGACTTAGGTGTTTCCTGGCTTTTTGCTTTCATATCTCGGGTCTCTGTCTATATCCCTGTGGTGAACGATAGTCTTATAATCAGACTCTCCGAGAAGCTTACCTAATCTCTCGGCAATAAAGACAGACCTGTGACGTCCGCCAGTACATCCGATACCGATATTAAGGCGGCTCTTACCTTCGTTAATATATTGAGGAATCATGTACTTAAACAGATCCGTAAGCTTATCAAGAAATTCATTCGTCTCCTTAAAGCCCAGAAGGTAATCCTCGATAGGCTCATCCTTACCGCTTAACATCTGAAGCTTCTCGACCCAGAAAGGATTCGGAAGAAATCTTACATCTATAACATCATCGCAGTCGGAAGGAATACCGTACATGAAACCGAATGACTGGATAAAGATGGATATTCCCTGCTGGTCTGCCTCATCAAGAACAACGCGCAGTTCCTTGCGAAGTCCGGACAAAGGCATCATCGTGGTATCGATAATCGTTGTGGCGCGTCCTCTTATTCCCTCAAGAAGCTTGCGCTCGGATGAGATCGCGTCCATGAGGCTCATCTCTTCCGTAAGAGGATGCTTTCTTCTTGTCTGGCGGTAACGGCTGACAAGGACATTGAAGGAAGCCTCGAGGAAAACTATGCTGTAGCGGCATCCCATATCATCTATCCTTCTCATCGCGGCATCAAAGCCCTTAAGAAGCTCTCTTGACCTTACATCAACAACAAGGCAGAGCTTATCTACGGCAGGAACGCCCTCTTCGCCCTTCCCCGCGAAAGTATCGACAATATCAGGAAGAAATACAGGCGGAAGATTATCGATACAAAAGTAACCGTGATCTTCAAAGTATGCGGCAGCCTGGCTTTTTCCCGCACCGCTCATTCCAGTCAAGATAATGAGATCCATTATTCCTTCCCTCCTAAGAACCTTACCTCACACTCAAGTTTAACACCGCTGTCGGTAAGGACCTTATCCTGAATATATTTTATAAGTCTCTTTATATCCTCCGAGCCCGCCTTGCCGCCGTTATTAACGACGAATCCCGCGTGCTTGGGACTTACTTCGGCGCCTGAATCATCGAGTGAGAAACCCTTAAGTCCCGAGTCCTGAATAAGCTTTCCTGCAAAATAACCTTCCGGTCTTTTGAAAGTGGACCCGCAGCTCGGAACAGTAAGCGGCTGGGACGCGGTTCTTTTATCGCGAAGCTCCTTCACATATTCGTTTATCTTCTCCTTATCACCCTTCTTAAGACGTGCCTTAAGACCGGTAACGATCCTTCCGTCATGCGCAAAGAAACTCGTTCTGTAACCAAAGTCTTCCTTGGTAACCGCCTTTACCTTAACGCATCCGTCCTCAATGAATCTTACCTCAACTGCAATATCGGAAATGTCAGCTCCGTAGGCACCCGCATTCATGAATACAGCGCCTCCGACGCTTCCCGGAATACCGCACGAGAACTCTGCTCCTTCAAGTCCTTCAGCAGCCGCGCTGTTTCCGAACTTCGACAGCAAACATCCCGCCTGCGCACTAATGAACTTATAATCAGGATCGGAAGGATCATCTTCTATCGTTAGCTCACTCATGTTGTTTCCGAGCCTTATGATAAGCCCGTCAAAACCCGCATCGTCCGCGATAACATTCGAACCGTTGCCGAGCACAAAATACTCGAGCGAATTCTTCTTCGCATAATCAACAAGCGCGATAATCTCATCCTCGCTTGAAGGCTCCGCGAAGTATGCGGCCGCACCGCCCGTCTTCATGGTGGTAAGGGGTTTTAAAACCACATCTCTTTTAATAATCTGTTCGATAGGCATCTTACTTAAGATTACCTCCCGGGAACACTCTCGATACCAGGTCCTGGGCGGCATTAAAGCCCATCTTCTTGACTCTGTAGTTGATAGCCGCAGCCTCGACTATGATCGCAAGGTTACGCCCGGGTCCTACCGGGATCGTGATGGAAGGAACTTTTATTCCCAGGATCTCGGTAGTCTCCTCATTAAGACCCATTCTGTCGTAAGTCTTGTTCTCATCCCACATCTCAAGGTTGATAACGAAGTCGACCGACTCGGCAGGCTTAACTGACGATACACCGTACAGCTCCTTAACATCCATGATACCGATGCCTCTGATCTCGATAAGGTGCTTTATAACATCGGGCGCCTTGCCAAGAAGAGTTGTCTCCGATACTTTTCTTATCTCGACCTGATCATCTGCGATAAGTCTGTGTCCTCTCTTAACTATCTCGAGCGCGGTCTCTGATTTACCTACGCCGCTCTCACCTAAGATGAGGATACCTTCACCGTTAACCTCGACGAGAACACCATGCATCGATACACGCGGCGCAAGCTCCATCTTAAGGAACTTAACTAGCTCACTCGAGAATTCGCTCGTCGCATCCCCCGTCCTCAACACCGGAGTCTTTGTCTCCTCGGCAGCCTCAAGTATCTCGGGCTGCACCTTGTGGTTACGCGTGATGATAAGCGCGGGTATCTGCTTTTCGAAAAGGGTGAGCACCGACCTCTTCCTGTCCGCTGACGTCAGGTTATCAAGGAAAGCGTACTCCATGTTGCCCACCATCTGCAGACGGTCGGGGCCGAAATGATCATAGTAGCCCGCAAGCTGAAGACCGGGACGCGTTACGTCGGCAACAGTGATGCGGCGCTCGTTTATATCGCCTGAGTCATAGACGACCTCAAGCTCGAAGTGCTCGACTATCTGCGACAGAAAAATACTTGAATAAGGCATCTTATTCCTCCGGGTTCATCCCACATGGAAATACCTCTCAATTATATCACGAAGAAATCTATATCCCGTTTGTTACGACATTTATTACGACATGATTAATTATGCGTTGTCGTCACACGATATATGCTCCATACAGGCTTAAGGTCTTAAAAGCGGATTTGCATTACATCTGCCGATCCATTCCTGTGATCCCAAAAAGCCTCTGTAAACCTGCTCACGCGTCATGGCTCCCGAGTCGAGTCTCTGTGTCCAATAAGGAAGGCCGACGCCGTCAGGGTCGCGGCCTAAGATCGTGACATACATGCGCCTTACGAACTGTTCGTTACTCATGTTCGCACTCATTGCCATGAACTCATTGCTGAAGAAGAAACCGTCAGCCAAAGTCATGCCGTCAACTGTATTATTAACAAGTCTTTGATACCAGTAGTTCTTGCCCGTGGGGTCCGAACTTCTTCCCAACATGTTCACATAGAGGCGCTCTATGAAGTCCAGCGCATACTGCCTGTCCTGCTCGGTAACTGTAACTGAATTAGGATTCGTCTGGGGCGAAGTTGATGTAGATGCCGAAGATGCACCGCCCGTTACGGTAACACCGTTTGAGCCCAATGCAACCTGGTGGTCTAATCCTATGAATCTTCCGTTTGAAGTCTGCCAAAGCGTAGGTCTTACGATCGCATACTTGGCATCATCCCAAGTCTGGAAATCATATCCGACGAGTCCGCCTGTGTCGCCTGAGTTAGCGTTAAAACACCAGAATGTATAACTTAGTCCGTAACGGTTTATGAGCTGCGCCTCGAGTGTCATCCACTGCTGGTTAGCTCCGCCGTCCAGAAGACCTCCCCACTCACCTATCAGTATAGGAGCGATATTGTCTTCCTTTATGTAAAGCCACATATTGTGCCAGTAATCGTTATAAAGAGTGTTGAATGAGAAGTTCCCTCCATGGAACCACGGCTGCTGGTAAACGGCAGGACCGTAGTCGTGAGGCGAATAGACAATCTGATCGTTCCTGTCTGCGCTTCCGAAGTCTATGGGATAGTCCCTGACACCCATGAGATTTGCTCCCCAGAATGCGTACTGGTTGTTATAACTCTCTATTCCCTCGATAACGATAAGAAGATTGGGATTTACATTAAGCACCGCGTTACCGGCTCTTGTTGCCGCGCGTCTCCAGTTGTTCTGGGAATTGCTTCCGTCCCATGTCGCATTCTCATGCGGTTCATTCTTAAGGTCGATCGCTATGACGGTGTCGTTGCCGTTATAGTGCTGTGTTATCCATGTAAGTGACTCGATCCAACGGTCTTCGGAATAGGTGCCGTTGTACCAGTATCCGTACATGTGACCGCCGCCGTTGCTGTCCAGGCTATGAAGATCAAACATCACCTTGATGCCATAATCCCTGCACTTGGCGACCGCGTAATCGAGGATCTGAAGCGAGTTCATGCCGGCAAGCTCGGGGTTCGTGGAAGCATTGAAATTCGCCTGCGGATACTGTCCGTTCTTCCAGGAGAGTATAAGCTCAGCCGAGATGGGAATCCTCAAAAGATTGAACCCGTGGTCAGCTATAGCCTTGAGTCCTGACGCCATATTAATAGACCAGCACCCGTCGAAAATATTAGTTCCGGTGTTATACCCGAACCAGTTGATACCGGTAAGTCTCACCTCGCGTCCCTGTGCATCAACGATCCTGCCGCCAGATGTGTGAAGCCAGTCGTCGTTGAACGGAGCATTCGTCGCGGCCATTACACAAGTCTCACCGGATTGCCCCTTACTATCAAAAAGCGCCGCTGACAGCGATGCTGTCAGCGACACAGTAAGAATAAACGATATAAGTTTACGCCACTTCATCAGAATACAACCTTTACCTTATGCGTACCGTTGTCTGTGAATATCGGAACCCTTGTATCGGGAAGTTCCTGATCGTCACAGAATACCTTAACTCCTTCATTCGTTCTTCTGAAGCCCTGAGGCTTGCTGATGCTTATCTCGTAGATCGCAAGTCCGCTGTTGACCGTGACACTTAAGTTGGTGTCATCCTCGCGCAGAAGCGGCTCAACGATGAGTGCATCTGATGTAAACTCAACGCCGAAACATGAGAACAGACAAAGCAGGAGCCATGTTGATGTTCCCGAGAGCGTAGGTCCGATGTTCTCGCCCGAATCGGAGTTGTTGTACTGGGTACACCACCTCGGGTTACCGCATGAATCGAACGGATGCTTCAGTGTTCTGTAAGGCAGGATGCAGTCGATTACCCAGTAAGCTGTCTTAGCAAGTCTTGCTGCGAGTTCCACATCATTTACCTGCTTAGCTGCCTTGAGCATAGCTGCTGCGGCCATCATGTTTGCATGCTTGAATACACCGCCGTTCTCACGGTCGCCCGGATAGTACAATGCAACGTCGATCTTAGGTGCGATCTTCGAATAATCTACAGTTGAGCAAAGTCTGAATCCGTACGGTGACTTAAGATACTTATCCATAGAATCGAGCATGGTAGCGATCTGTGTCTCATCTGCACATCCTGCAAGGATGGACCATGAGAATGCATTGAGGAAGTAAGATCCCGGTGCATCCTCAACCTGGAGGTTATCGCCGGCAGCACCAAGGTACTCAAGCTCGGGCTTATTCTTTCTGTTAAACAGTACTCTTGCAAAGAAGTCATTCTTCCATGCATTTCCTCTCAAGTCTTCCTTAACCTTGGAAGAGAGCGCCTCAAGCTCAGAAGCATAAGCTGCATCACCTGTCTTCTCGAACATTCCCTTAGCCGCATCAATAGCAACCTTCAAAAGGAATCCGTTCATGACAGACTCGGAATACTCAGACTCGTAAGGAACTTCGCCGAAGGCCTTGCCCTTTGATGCGAGCTGCTCCTTATAGGCCTTGATCTTATCCTTTCCGGGAAGGAAGTCGGGATCAACTCTCAGGCAGTCATTCCAGTCCGCCTTATCGATAAGAGGAATACCGTGAGCGCCTACGGAGATCTTCGCACTGTATGTGATGATCGCCTTGATGGTCTCAAGTATAGTTCTCTTGTTACCTCTTCCTTCCTTAACAGCCTTCATGGCTTCTTCAGGAGTATCGTAAGTCTGTGCGATAACGATCTGCTCCTTAAGGAAGTCGTAGTCACCTGTAAGGCTTACATATCTGTCGAGAGCCTGCAACAGCCACAGGCCGTCATCTGACCACTGACCGGGCTCCTTACCATACCAGTAGAAGTTATGGTTCGTGTAACCGTCTTCAAATACATTGCTCGTCCACTCGCGCAAGAGCTTTTTTACGAATTCCTGCTGTCCCATACCTGCAAAGTAGTACATGGAAGCGAAGATGTCCTGGATCTCTCTGAAACCGATCTCTCTGTATCCCTTCTGTGTCCAGTCCAAAGACCTCGATACGAATGTCTGGTAGAAGACCTGGAAAGGAAGGTTATTGTTAACATAGGACTCGAAGTTCTTATCCTCATGTGAGATCTTCATGTACTTGCTGTAATCATGAGTGAAGTTTACTACCTTCTCATAAGCTTCAGGCAGCGCATTCTCATTGCTATAGTAATCGATGAGAGCTGCGATCTCCTTCTTAGCTGTCTCATCCTCTTCATAGTTGTCGTTAAGAACATCGGATGTAAGACATGTGAAGTTATCTGCTCTTACCTGTCCGCCGGCCTTTACCGTGAACTCTGTTGCAAGAGCGAAGAAGCCGGGTCCTTTTCGAGACTGTCTGTCAGAAAGGAAGGAGATGAACTCAGGCTTTGCAAGAGTACCGCTTCCTACGAAGTCAGCGTAACGCGCGGAGTACTGACTCGGGAACTTCACCTTGCCGTCCTCGTGAACGAGGAGTGCATTCCAGCGGATGTTGCCCTTAGTCCACTTCGGGTTCGGGTCGAAGCAGATAGCCTTGATCTGCTCGTTGTCATCGTAGAATACTTCAGACTGGGCTACTACTGTCGAGAAGATGACATCCTCTCTTAAAGCGTGAACCTCATGTGTTCCGAACATACCCGTGTAAACGATACGGAGATTCCTGTCCTTTGAACCTGTGTTCTCGATATTGATCATCTGGGCTTCAGCTGCCAGAGGCATATTGTCCTGCGCGGGCAGAATGAAGATAGTTCTTGTTATCTTAAGACCGTCATCAAGCTCGTAAGCGATGGTCGTTCTGTTCTGTGCATGTGTTGTCGTAACCTTCTTGAGGCCCTCTGCCTTAGCGGTTCCTGACCAGAAGATCTGCTTGCCGTTCTCGGTAAGATAGAACTGTCTGTTTGCAGGGAAGCCGTTCTCTTCGGGAAGATAATCCCACTTGGTAGCGAGAACCTGTGTGTCAGCGTGTGCTCTGAAGCAGCCGCCGCCCAAAGCATCAACCGCACTCTTAGGTGTGCTCTGCAAAGGTCTGTCAAAACCGATCCTGTTTCCGATAAGCATGTTGGTGTAGTAGTGAGGTCCCGGCACCGGAGTGGAAGGATCAAAGACAAGCTCACCATTACCGTCAAGCTGTCCGCCCCACTTCGAAGAGCCGTCGATAACCGCCTCGATGGCAGCCTTCTGCTCAGCACTTAAAGCCTCAGGTGCACTTGCACCCTCTGTATAAAGGTCACCGTCAGCCGTAAACAGGACACTCTTCCCCTGCGCGAAAATCGAATTTAAAACATCGTTGATCTCACTTAACTGAAGAACGACTGTGATGAGAGGAGAATCGAATTCCAATCCGCAAACACCTGCAACGACAGGGCTCTTGGTAAAACCGATGTACTGGGCACTTACCGACCCGGTCACAAGCGATTTAAATTTCTCTTCGATGAGAGACTTCGCAGAAACCTGCTTGTCTCTTGCCTTTACGCCATTCAAGACAGTGTTGTTTGCCATTGGGAAACCTCCATATGTGAAGTGTTCAAATATACTTTTCTATTATAACAGCAGACCCCGCCAATCAAAAGGGATTGACGGGGTCTGTGACTTACTTAACCGACCCTCTTATGATCAGCCGAGTACAACTTCTACTTTGTGTGTCTGTCCGTCGCCGGAAACAGGAACGATGCAGCCGTCAACGGCCTTTCCGTCAACTGTGAGGCTCTTAACGCCCTTGTTAACGTGGTCAGGATTCTTGATAGTGATCTCATATGTATCACCTCTGAACTGACGTGTTGCTGTGAAGCCGTCCCAAGCTGCAGGGATGGAAGGATCAACTCTTAAGCCATCGAATTCAGGCTTAACACCCAGGATGTACTGGGAGATAGCTACCATGTTCCAAGCAGCTGTACCTGTGAGCCATGAGTTCTTGCCCTGACCGAAGTTCTGAGCATCCTTACCGCCGATCATCTGACCGTAAACATACGGCTCGGTCTTGTGGATATCAGATGTCTCTTCAGTGAAAGCAGGAGCGATCTTTGAATAGTACTCGAATGCCTTCTCTCCTCTTCCTGCATAAGCCTCAGCACAGATGATCCATGCATTGTTATGTGTGAAGATACCGGCGTTCTCCTTATATCCGCCCGGATATGTGGAGATCTCACCGTACTGGATGTAGTATTTGGTGAATGCAGGGTTGTTCAATACGAGACCGAACTCACAGTTCAAATACTTATCGATGGAGTTCAAAGTCTTGATGTCAGCTCCGACATCCTTACCGATCTCAGACATAACAGCGAAGCCCTGGGGCTCGATGAAGATCTTACCTTCCTCACACTCGTGGGAACCCATCTTCTCGCCGTTAGCATCGTAAGCTCTCAAGAACCACTCGCCGTCGAAAGCGGAATCCATTACATTCTTCTTCATCTTGTCGATCTCAGCCTGTGCCTTAGCTGCCTCTTCTGTCTTTCCGAGGTGCTCGAGGATACCTACGTAAGCAGGACCTGTGTATGTGAAGAGTGCTGCAACGAATACAGACTCAGCGATCTTGGAGTAACCGCCCTCTGCCTTGAACTTCGGGTTGGTGTATGTCTGGAATGATTCACCGGGTGTATCGGAGAAGCATGACAGATTGATACAGTCGTTCCAGTCAGCACGCATTGCAAGAGGCAATCCGTGAGGACCAAGATTCTCAACGATGTGATAGAAAGAAACCTTAAGGTGATCGAGCATCGGCTTAGCGAGTGACTCATCGTTATCGTAAGGAACCTGCTCATCGAGGATCGTCCAGTCACCTGTCTCCTTGATGTAAGCAGCTACGGAAAGGATCATCCACAGCGGGTCATCGGAGAAGTCGCCGCCGATATCGGAGTTACCCTTCTTTGTAAGAGGCTGATACTGGTGATAGCATCCGCCGTCAGGCATCTGAGTTGATGCGATATCGATGATTCTCTCTCTTGCACGCTCAGGGATCTGATGAACGAATCCCAATACATCCTGGTTACTGTCTCTGAAGCCCATACCACGGCCGATACCGGACTCGAAGTAAGAAGCGGAACGTGAGAGGTTGAATGTAACCATACACTGATACTGGTTCCAGATATTGACCATACGGTTAACCTTGTCATCAGGTGTATCAACCTTGAAGATGCTAAGGAGCTTCTCCCAAGCTTCGCGGAGTTCCTCGAGACCTGCAGCAACCTTCTCAGGTGTGTTGTACTTCTCGATCATTGCATCTGCCTTCTCGCGGTTCAATACCCACTTCTCTCTTGTGAGCAGTCCCTCGGGCTTGGTGGAAGCAAACTTCTTGTCCTGATCATTCTCAGCGTAACCTAAGATATAGATCAATGTCTTTGTCTCACCGGGTGCGAGAGTAATCTTCTTATAATGTGAAGCGATAGGAGACCAACCGTCAGCAAATGAGTTGGATGCCTTGCCTGCCTTAACAGTCTCAGGGTTATCCCAACCGTTGTAGATGCTTCCGAGGAATGCGTCACGATCTGTATCGTAACCGTCGATTGTATCGTTAACTGTGTAGAATGCGTAGTGGTTACGTCTGTCTCTGTACTCAGTAACGTGATAGATTGTTGAACCTAAGATCTCAACACGGCCTGTGGAGAAGTTTCTCTGGAAGTTTGTGCAGTCATCCTGTGCGTCCCACAAACACCACTCAGCCATGGAGAAGATGGAAAATTCCTTAGCGGAAGAACCCTCATTTGTAAGTACTACCTGCTGAACCTCACCGTCGTAGTTCTGAGGAACGAAGAAAGTAACCTCAGCCTTGAGATCATTCTTCTTACCTTCGATGATCGTGTAGCCCATACCGTGACGGCACTCATAAGCATCGAGCTCAGTCTTTACAGGTGACCATCCGGGATTCCAGATTGTACCGTTGTCGTTGATATAGAAATAGCGTCCGCCCATATCAAGAGGAACGTTATTATAACGGTAACGTGTGATTCTTCTTAATCTGGCGTCCTTATAGAAGCTATAGCCGCCTGCTGTGTTGGAAATGAGTGAGAAGAATCCCTGATTACCGAGATAGTTAATCCAAGGATAAGGTGTCTTGGGAGTATTGATGACGTACTCTTTACGCGCGTCATCGAAATGACCGAATTTCATAATGGTTGCCTCCGTGCTGGTTTTATAAAAAAGATGTAACTATTTTACACTATGTATCTGTTTATTTGTACCAATGGATTGATAATTCTTAGTTCGTTAACAAAAACAATGCCTCCCGCCCGGACAGGCGGAAGGCATTGATAAAACAGGCTTTAAAACGCTTACTCTACAGTGCAGGTAGTTCTGAAGAACTCGACTCCATTCGCGTCATTCAATACGAATGTGTATTCACCTGACGGGAAATAGTCGTTGGAAGACATGTTGGTATCTTCCACATAGCAATAATTCTCAAGATAGCCGCTGTCATGATACATGCCGCTTGTAAAGATGGTATTGCCCTGATAGATAACGGAGAATGTGTAATCGATAGGATTATTGTATGTCTCATCTGTGGTTCTAAGATCAAGATCGATGTAGGATGTTGAGTCATCGAATACATTGTCATAATCTGCATTCCGCCAGATTACTTCATCGATCCATCCGTCGTAATCTGAAGTAAACCCGAAGTCGATATCGTAAAGCTCACCATAGAAATCGTCGATAAAATCATCCCAGTTATCGATTACCCAGTTGTCTTCTTATTTACAAATTCAAGAGTAACTTCGATATCGATAGTATCTGCTTGATCAAGTGCATCCTCGAATTCATCTATATCCTCGGGATCGTCATCGAGAGCTGCATCATAGTCAGGAAGTGTGATAGTAAAAACTACAGAACCTCCATCCTTCTTGAAACTTGCCTTGCCGGCTGTTACAGAAGCACGCTCGAGAATTGCATCGATCGGATCATTATCACTTGCATAAGGATTCAATGCTGCAAGTGCATCGTCCTCATCCTCACAAAGCTCAGCCATATCTTCGGCCTCACGTTCGAAAGATGCTTCGATAAACTCAGTACCTATTTCCTTACATTCCTTGGTCCCCTTGGAACAACCGGTCACTCCAACACAAAGCGAAGCAACCAGACCCCTCTAAAATAATTTTGATATTTTGATTATATAAGAAGAGGCGTGCATTTGCACGCCTCTCCGGATAACCCTTATAGGTTTTGTGTATCGGGAGATTACTCCTTAACACCACCTGCTGAAACACCCTGAATGATGTATCTTTGCAGGAATGCATACGCGATGATGATCGGGAATACGGATGCGGACAGACCGATGTAAATAGCACCATAGTCTGTGTAACGGTCACCGTAGAGCATCGATACCATCAAAGGGAGAGTCTTCAATTCCTGCTTTGTGAGGAGGATCGAAGGAGCGAAGAAGTTGTTCCAAGATCCCAGGAAGGAGAAGATACCCTGTGTAGCAAGAGCCGGTACCATGATAGGCAAGCAAACTCTGTTGAATGTATAGAACTCGTTTGCACCGTCGATTCTTGCAGCCTCGATAATCTCCTTGGAAAGCGATGTATCAAGATACTGCTTAATGAAGAATACCGTGTTAGGTGCAGCGATCGCCGGGAGAATCAACGGCCATCTTGTGCCGAGGAGTCCCATAGAACCCATGAGTCTGTAGAAACCTGTGATGTTAACGGCTGTAGGAACCATCATAACACCTACGATGATCGTGAAGATCAGCTTTCTTCCCTTGAAGTCATATACGCTTATTCCGTAAGCAGTAAGAGCTGAGAAATAAACAGTAAGTGCTGTGGAAGAAACGGTGATCAAGATGGAGTTCTTAAAACCGAGGGCAAAACTGAATGTCGAACGGTTAGACAGATATGCCCAGTTTGCCTTAACCTGCTCACCCAAATGAGCGAAGTTAGGCCAAAGTTTGATTCCGGACTGGATAGAATATGAATCCCATGTAGCATTCATGAACATGTACCAGAAAGGAATAATAGCCAAGATCGCAAAGAAAATAACTACTATGTAAACAAGTGCACTATATGCTGCAATCGATCCTGACTTACTGCGTAACTTTACATCGTTGCTGCTCATCTGTTGCCACCTGCCTTTCTTGCGAGTTTCTTAGCCTTTGCAGCCGCCGCTGCATCCCTATCTCTCATCATGAAGAAGATGAGGATTGAAAGGATTGTTGTAAGGATAAACAGGATAACGGATACTGCGGAAGCAATACCAACCTGCTTGATGCTTGACTTACCGAATGCGAGCTGGTTTACATACATGAGAACCGTCTGTGAACACTTAATGTAAGTACCGTTGAACGCAACGAGCGAAGGATACTGGTTAAGGTTGAACGGGATATCATACATCTGCAAACCACCGATCATGGAAGTAACCAATGTGTACAGGAGGATAGGACGCAGCAAAGGCATCGTGATCTTCGTGTATGTCTGGAAGGAGTTAGCACCATCGAGCTGAGCTGACTCATAGAGAGACTCAGAGATTGAAGTGATACCTGCGATCAAGACGATCATTGTATTACCATACCACATCCAGAAGTTGATGAAGCAGACGATCAATCTTGTTGCCCAAGGATTGATGAAGAAGTTGATTCTCTCATGTCCTACAGCATCAAGGAGCATCTGAACTGCGGAAGTAGCATCACCTGTGGAGTACGAGAACAATCTTCTGAAGAAGATAGCGATCGTAGCAGCTGTGATAACGTTAGGCAAGTACATCAAAGCCTTCATTACGCTCAAGCCCTTAAGCTTCAACTTTGTATCCGTAAACCATGCGGAGAGGAGCAAAGCGAGGAGGATCTGAGGGATGAAGCCGATGATCCACATTACAGCAGTTGTATAGAATGCACCAGCTACAACGTTGAATCTGTACTTGTTACCGAAGATCTCACTGAAGTTATTCATACCAACGAAGAGATACTCTGTTGAAGAGTCAGCCTTCTCGAGGATACCGGAAGGTCTCTTGATAGTGTTCTCAGCATTAGTGATTTCACTGTTAACTCTAGAGAGAGCCTCGTTAGCAGCTTCGATTGCTTCCTCATCACCTGTAGCTACTGCTGCATCATATGCAGCCTGTGCATCGGGAAGCTTACCCTGAGCTGTCTCAAGGTTGCCCTGAGCCTGCTCAGAATAGAAATCTCTCATCTGCTGATCAAGCTCTTCGTATCTTGCCATTGTAAGAACATCGCCGAGACCGATCAATGACTTGAATTCGATGTACTTGTTTACATCAAAATCGCCATTAAATGTGATGTATGAATCGACGTCAAATCCTGCATCTACAAGTCTGGTTCTTCCCTGATCGTTCAGGTAATTGTTAAGAGCATTGATAGACAATACAGAATTTGTCTTTATCTCATCTGACTGATAGTTGCTATCAATGTACTGACGCATAGCAGCCAGAATGTTGTTAGCTACATTGGAAGAAGGAACGAGAGCGTCGCCTTCCTGTACGAGCTGAACACAGGGAACGATGAGACCCATCTCATTGAGAGTCTCGAGATCAGCATAAAGCTGCTCCTCGTCAGAGTGCAGGTCAATCTCGCCATCAATGTAGTTCTGGAATTCTGAATAGGAATTAATTGCAGGAACGGTTGTTGACCAAACGTTAGCATTAAGATAAGCAGTTAGATCCGCCATGAACGGAACTGCTACAGCATTAACGGAAGTCTCACCTTCCTCAGATGTATATACAGCATTAGGGGAATCGAGGTTAGCGCAGATATAGTAGTACATATCTGACTCAACTGAAACATCCTCTGCTGCAAAGAAATCATAAAGTGAAGCTACGCCTGCTTTGTCAGCAAGGTAGTTCATAAGGAGTGTCTGTCCTTCGTCGAACTCACCAGTCTGAAGTGTATCAAGGAATGAAGCGTACTGGTCGCTTGTAAGAATATCTTCAGCTGTGATTGCATCTTCGCCGGAATCAGAATCACTCTCTGCTACTGTTGCTGCTGTCATAGCAGCATTGTTAACTTTACCTAATGAGTTGATGATGGTGATTCCAAGATCAACATAGTTAGAGCTCCAATCGCTAAGTTCTGCGATAACATCAGCATCGGATGCGATATAAGAGATATCGCCTGTATCTATTACCTGCTGAACCTTAGCTCTGGTAGCTTCTGAGATATCAGAATTGTCAACAATATACTGAAGTGCTTCGGGATCGATCGGGTCATACTGATCGGCCTTATTCTGTGCTGCAAAATAAGCCTGCATATTCTTGTAATCAGTGGTATTAATACCTGTCTGACCTTCAAGACCACCGTCGAACGAGTCGTATATTTTTGTCAAGTCAAGATATCTGTCGTAGTATACCTCTCTGTTAGAGAAACCCCAGAACGCTGCCTGCGTACTCTGCATTACAGTACCGCTGTACCAGAATGTGGTAAGGAGCGGATATAAACTGAACAAGCAGTATACGATAACGAACGGAGCAATAAAGAGGTAACCAAACTTGGTATAACTCATACCCTTATGTCTGGAAGGTTGATTAGTACCTCTTGCCATCTTTGTCACTCTCCAAAATTATTTTGCCCAAAAATTCTTTAAGTAAGGAAATGCGGGGCAGGGTATTGCCCTGCCCCGCAAATTACCTTAGTTAGTGTTTAAATCAGTTGTTGTGAATTAAACAATACCTGCGTCCTGAACAGCAGCGATGAATGCATCCTCAGCCTCAGCAACTGTAGCGATATCACCATTGATGTAAGCTGTAACAACAGTATTGAGCTGATCGTTGATAGCGCCATCATTCTCTGTGATAGTTGAGTTGTCGATGTGTGTAGCAGCGTCGAGGAGAACCGGGATAGGGTTCTGACCGCCGAGCCACTCGAGTGAGAAGGAATCATCGTTTCCGAGCTCTGTCATGATAGCGATGTTGTTAACGAACTCACCACCCTGAGCCATAGCCTCGAGGTTAGCTGTATCGATGCAGAGATCTCTCATGATTGTAGCAACAGATGCCTTAGAGTTGCAGTACTTAGAAGCCATGAGCCATGTACCACCCCAGTAAGAATCACCAGGAGCAGCTACGATACCCCAGTCACCAGAAGTCGGGTTGTCACCGGCTGAAGGATCAAGAGCCATAGAGAATCTAGCAAGCCACATCGGGCCCCAGTAAGAAAGAACAGTCTCGTTGGACATATCAGCTGTCCAAGCATCCTGCCACTGCTCTGTCTCGTGTGTAAGTCCCTCATCATGGAGAGTCTTAGCAAGATCAAAGTACTGCTCGATAACAGGATCGATGTTGATCTGTCCGTTTACGATCCAACCCTGTGAACGAGTGTTAAGGATAGAACGGAAGATGTCGCCTGTAGAAGAAACGATAACGTACTCACCAGACTCAGCAACTGTTCTTGCAGTCTCAAGGAATGCATCCCAGCTCTCGAAGTAAGGAGCTACGTCCTCAGGCTCAGAAACGCCGAGAGTGTTCTGTGCAACTGTTCTGTTGTAGAAAACACCACAAGGACAAGCCTGCCATGCAAGACCCTTAATGACATTCTCATCGTCTGTAGCGAACTGAAGTGTATAGTTGTACATTTCAGATGTCTCGCTATAAGCGATTCCGAGATCATTGATAGGGAGTGTGTTGTCAGAGTTCATGTACTTTCTGGCATAGTCTGCATCACATGCAAACAAGTCAGGAGCATCCTCACCAGAAGCGAGAACGTTGTCAAGAACCTGCTGGATGGTGTCTGATGTCTGCTGCTCATAGCGAACAGAAACGGAAGAGTATGTCTCAATGAGGGTCTTAACTTCCTCGTTGAATCCATAAACAACTACCTCATCATCCTCATCTGCAGCATCAGCAATCTCGAGCTCGTTGAATGCAGAAGTATCAACCTCAGCACTCTGAGTCTCGGCAGGTGCAGACTCGTCTGTCTCTGCAGGTGCGCTCTCAGAGGGAGCACTCTCAGCAGCAGTAGCATCGCCTGTCTCTGCAGGAGCTTCAGTGTTGTTACAAGCAGCAACACCAAGAACCATTGCCAATGACAACATCAAAGCAATAATCTTCTTTGTCTTCATTGTTTTTGCCTCCTAAAAAATATAAGGTTTTATTTCTGTCCAATTAGGACCTAACTTTGCTTACACAGAACCGGGGTCCTGTGTGTTCCATCCGCCTTATGGGGACATGCCCCACAAAAACATGGAAACTTACGAATGAAGTTTACAACAATTTGTACAGTGTTGCAACTTTTTTTTGTGCGATTTGCAAAACTCTGACGAAAAAGTTAGTGAATTCTTAGTCATCATTAGATAGAAAAACCGCACTTGGCTTTAAGAAAAACTGTCAGTCTTCCTCTGTGGGATCTGTCAAACGGGGAATTCTCGACTGAGTTGCTGTTTCTTCTATTTCCTCGGTTTCTTCGGTTTCTTCAGTCTCCGAAGCCTCTTCCTCAGCCTCAGTTTCTTCTGTTTCATCCTCTTCATCTACGGGTTCTTCGTCTTCTTCGATTTGCTCATCAACAGGAGCCTCATAAGTGTTGAAGACTATTCTTGCGTAGCGTGTAAGATACTCATCGATTACCTGGGATTCAACAGTATAAACAGCTATCTCATTCTGTGAGGATGCGATTACTTTAAAGACGGATTCTCCGTCATCATCAGTTGTATTTGCAATGAACAGGATCTCGTAATCAGCGGGTCTTGAATTCTCTTCTTCAGACTGCGATGCGATATCAGTCTTTACGGCTTCGAGCAATGAATCATAATCTGTGGAGATAAGATCCGGTGTAAGAAGCTGTCCTGTATAAAGATCATAATTATAGAACTCGTACGCTTCCTGTGTTACATTGCCCTCGGCATCACTTACTGAATACTGCATAGCAACAGCAAGTATCCTGCCGTTATAATAATAATCAAATAATACATTAACAGTAATTGTATCCGGTGTTGTTGCAGGATCGAGCGCATACTGTGCATACTGCTCATTTACTACTCTGTTATAGATGCCTTCGCTCTCCATATAGAAAGCATCGAGCATAAGATTAACCGATACTACGGACGCCAGTTCATGCTCGGAAGATAATACAAGTCTGTCACCTGTGAACTTTGCAAGGATGATACTGTCATCATCCTCAGCATGTGCGGACTCTTCAAACTCCTCTGCTTCAACATCTATAGTGTCTGTAAGGGAATCCTCTGTAAGTTCCGAGAAATCAACACGCTGCGGTACAGGTGTCGGTGAAGGCGTGGGAGTGGAAGTGGGAGAAGGTGTAGCCGTTACGGTTTCTTCTGTTTGAGTTTCTTCCGGTACGGTTTCATCAGTCTCAACCGCAACTGTTTCTTCGCGGTCTTCCGTTTCCTCTTCGCTATTTATCGTAGAGCTTAGGTTCTCGCCGAGATTGTGGAATGCGTCTGCAATTCCTTCCTTATCTACAGAGCATGAGCTCATCAAAAATACGCCTGTCAAAAGCGAGGAAATGACTACAGTAACTTTACTTTTTCTGTTGATCATCGTTGCAATTCCTCCTGAAGCAAATAATCTGTTAATTTATTATACTTTTGGGAATTGCGGCTTATATTTCATTTTCGAGACATTTTGCGGTGGCGCAAAGCTACCATGACAACGCCGATAAACAGGAGTATTGTGCCCAGGCCCACAAGAAGCTCGTCAGCGAAAAGATGTGCTGAGGTAGACTGAGCGCATCTCTCCCAGTAAGGGAACTCATAAGGGGCAAGCTTGGCTTGTGTCTTTCCTATAGGCCACATGAAGCGCCATGTGTCGATCACATTGTAACGGCCCGTGTTGCTTACCACATAGTACTTAGGGATAGCAGGATTGTAGTTAGGCAAAGCTGCTGCCATATCTGTTCTTCCTACACCGCGTACGAGCTCAGGAAGCATTGCCTCGTAGCACAACACTGCCATCTCGGGACGGGCTGTCGTGTTGTTTGTGTTTCCGTTAGCGCCATTCTGCGAATTACCTGCGGCTGCAGATGCAGGTGGCGGTGTGAGAGTGGAAGAACTAATGTTTGCACCATTTGCGCTGTTGTTACCGTTACCATTGTTTGTGACAGTATCGTCTGTCAAAGGTGCAAGCTCCTCCATTGCAGAGAAATAAATATACGCTCTTGTATCGAGTGTTCCGGTTGATCTTGCGAGGCTGTCGTTAGGCTCTGAAACTACACCGATGATGGTGAACTGCTCGCCCCAAAGTTCGAGTCTCTCGCCGAGAACATCGTATGACTTATAAAGTCTCCATGCCAGAACATCGTTCAAAACAATCTGCCTTGTGTCTGTAGGTATCTCAGGAAGAAATCCGCCTGCCACATAAGTAAACGGGTGGAATGCAGGGAAGTTTCCTTCGACAGCGATAATATTAGTTTCGGTCGTCTGACTGAATGTGTAAGAAGACTGTGAGTCGATGACCTGCGTAACATTGCCGTTCAGGTAGGATGAGAAGCAGTCTTCCCAACCTACAGGTCTTCCATCCTGACCAAGTCCTCCCTTGCTTCCTACATTACGTCCTGAGTCTGCAGCATTTTGCAGACTATTACGGATGAGGATAAGGTCGGATCTCTTAAGAGAGTTGTCAGCATCGATGTACACGGCAGGTGTCCCTATACCTGCAGGTCTTGTACCTCTCGCATATACAGACATCTGACGGTATCCGGTCGTTGACTCCTGCTCCCAGTAGGTATTCATCCTCTGGTCAAATCTGTTGTGTGTAAGCGCAAGGTATCTGCCCACACCCGTGGATGTGACGGCGACTGCCGCCGTCAGAACCCAGAAAGGAGCTGCAAGAACGAAGCTTTTGAGCCTGCTTCTTGCAATATCGTAATTCTCCTTAAGGTAGTCTCTTATATCAGCCAGAATAAAGTTCATGATATACCTCGTCAGCTCTGGCCGTTGCTGTTTCCGCTATAGTCCTCGAGTCGGACTCTGTCACCGTTATGCAGCGGCTCTTCGCTTCGGGTTACGATCATGAGATCTCCCTGATCATCAAGACCCTGTCCTGATATAGCAACGAGCGAACCGTTTCCTTCCTGTACGGATACGGAAATTCTTCTTACGACATATCTGTCGCCCAAAGGTCCGGATGTCTTATCTACAACATATACATAAGTACCCGTATTATCCTCACTTACCGCACTCGCCGCGATAACATGATCAAATGTCTGGTTGCTTCTGTCTGCTGTAACGGTTATGGACTCACCCGGCCACATAGTACCGTCGGTTGATGTGATGGAACACTTTACAAGACGGTTGTCTCTGGGACTGTTGGGGTCAGGTTTGATGTTGGTTACGACAACACTCTGTACAAAGTAGTTGTTGCTTGTAAGTGTGTCTCCTACATTCAATCCGCTAACGGAATCTGTACGGAAAGTAAATGTTGCAGAGTAAGTTGTGACCTCAGGAATGATAGAGAATGCCAAATCATTGTCGACAAGCTTATCGCCCTGTGCTGCAGAAAGATTAAATACATAACCTGCGCAAGGTGCAACGATCTCTGTGGTCATAAGCTGTTCTCTCTTCTTGGCGATCTTGTCCTCAAGAATAGCTATCTGTCTTATGTAGTCTTCAATCTGGTCATTAGCCTTATCTGCTGTAATAGCTGCGTTGATCTGTGCATCAGAAAGACTTATCTGTGCATCCTGCAGCTGTGCCTGTGCATCAGCAACAGCATCCTGAGCAGCATATGTGCTGGGCAGACCCTGAGCTGTTGTGATTATTTCCTGAGCTGCTGTAACAGCAGCCTGTGAAGCTGCGAGCTGTGCTGTAAGACTGTCGAGTCTTGCCTGCTCTGTAGCAAGCTGTCCGCGGAGCTGTGCAAGTTCACTCTCGATAGCGGCACGGTCCATAGTTGAAGGAGCAGGACCGGGAGTAGGAGTTGCAGGTGCGGGCGTAGCTGTAGGTGCAGCAGTCTCTGTTGCAGAAGTTGATGTGGTTGTTTCTTCTGAAGATGATGTTGCCGATGTATCCGAAGATGTAGTGGTTGCGGATGTATCGGTAGTAGTAGTAGCACTCGTGTCCGTAGTTGTTGTAGTTGTTGCATTAGGATCATTCGGATCCGGATCACCCTTCAAAGGAGCCGGACGTGCGGCATTCATACTGTTCTGTACATATACAGTCTGCCCCTGGTCGATCATGTTAAGTCTTGACTCATCAAGAGCGATCTGTGCATTGATCGTCTCAACAGTTACAGTAGCTGCAGCAATCTGGGGAGTCAGTGCATTGACAGCAGCCTGGTTTGTATTTAATACCTGCTGGGCAGCTGCGACTGTATCTGAACTGTTAGCAGCTGAACTGAGTGTAGCCTGTGCTTCAGCAAGAGCATTCTCTGCTGTTCTTACAGCCTGCTGCTCTGTATAGAATGTGCTGGGGTGGTTAGGAGCTCTATAGGCATACTCAAGATTTCTCTGTGCCGTGAGAAGGTCATTCTCGAGATTAGTTAGTTCGTCTGTGTTCTCAACCGGAGCAAGTCTGAGGATTACTTCGCCTTCCTCGACCAGGTCGTAGTTTGTGTGAACAACCTCCTCGACCACACGGTCCTGTATACCGTTGACCTTAACCTCACCATCTGCCACTATCTGTGCAGTCGCATTATTGGTATAAGAAAGATTGCCTCGGGTTGCAGTCGTGGCCACGACTAACGGTATAGTCAGGTTCATAATCGTATTCGAAAAGAATGTGAGTACAGCAAGGACTACTACGAACGATACCATCGCCCGTACTACCCATCTTCTGTTGTTCTTTTTCTCTTCATGCTTCTTCATCTTTAATCCTCCATTTACTTAACGCCGGATCTCGAGATTCCTTCTACGAGGTACTCCTCACCCCAAAGGAATATTAACAATGGTGGTATCATGAACAGCGAGGATGCGGCAAACGCAATACCGATCTCCGCCTCGTTTATCTGGGACAGGAATACTGACATCGGCTGAAGATCCTTGGCATTAGCCATAAGTACCAAAGGCTGCTCAACCATGTTCCAGTAATCGATAAACAGCAATATTGTCAATGCTATGATAGCGCTCTTACACATAGGTACGGCTATCTGTGTGAAAATTTGCCACTCGGTAGCTCCATCAAGCTTGGCAGCTTCGATGTATGCATTCGGAATCTGCCTCATATACTTCGTCAGAAGGAAGATAGCAAAAGTTGAGAAGATACCCGGGAGAATGATAGCCCACGGAGTATCAAGTATCTTAAGCTTCTCAGCGATCATGTAGTTAGGAACAAGTGTAACCTGGAACGGCATGAGCATGAGAATGATGTATGAGAAGAACAGTATCTCTCTTCTCTTCCTTCTGTATCTTGCAAAACTGTATGATGCAAGACAGGAGATAGCCATCTGTCCTGCTACGATAGGTATAACAAGCATAAGTGAGTTCCAGAACTTAATAAGGTAAGTCGGACTCATAAGAAGCAGGTTAAGGTACTGCTTGAAAGTAACCCTCTGCGGCACCATGATAAGTGAAGGTGTCTTTGCAAGATACTGCGCACCCTTCGAAGTGTTGCCTGCCAAACTTTGGAAGATGACACCATAGTTATTGGAGATCTCTCCCGAAGACATAAATGAATTAAGGAATGTATAGAAGATAGGAACGATAGCAAGGATAGATACGGCAATTGCAACGAGAAGTCCCAATCCCGTAAAGACTGTCTTTGTTACTTTCCTTGTCCTTCTTATTCTCTTGGATCTGATACGCTGACCTTTGAAGAACTCATCTCTTTGTTCTTCCGTCATGCTCTCAAAGAAAGACAGATCTCTCTCGAAATGAGTATAGACCTTACGTCTTGCCTTTGTTGCTTCCTCACGGCGCTGTTCGAACAGTTCTTTATTTTCCATCGTCAACCCTCCACATCAGAATCGACTTTGGCTTCAGTAAAGAACAGAACGCCGACGATTACTATCATTACTACGCACATTATCATCGCGCCTGCAGAAAGCTTACTGTAGTCGAGATTCTTGAATGCGTTGTTCATATAGTGCTGCAACATATAAAGAGTATCGTAAGGATAGTCACCTGTAAGCAGGTAAACCTCTCGGAATATCTTAAATGAATTGATAAGTGACATGATTGCTACGAAGAAGATCGTGGATGCAAGGTAGTGCATCTTGATCGAAAAGAATCTCTTAAGTGCATTTGCACCGTCAAGCGATGCAGCCTCTATGATCTCCTCGGGGATATTACCCAGAGCAGACAGGAACAAAACCATGTTGTATCCCATGTTCTTCCAAAGGAACAGAAACAGGATTACAAGCTGCGCATAGTCCGACTTAAGCCAGTCAATCATATGGTCTTCAAATAACTTATAGAAGCCCCAACCATTCATAACGCCGTTGAAGCTGAAGAATACCTGCCAAATAAGAACGACTGAAGCAACAGGTACCATCATAGGATTCAAAAGAATACTTCTGAAGATACTCTTGCCCGGAAGTCCCGAATTAAGAAGGAGTGCCAGCAGGAGTGCAATGATAACGGCAAGAGGAACTGCCAATGCCGCAAAAGTCATTGTATTCTTTGATGCCGCGATGAACGCGTCATTTGTTAGTACTCTTTCGTAATTCTGGATACCGACAAAATCTGTATTTGTGGATGATCTCTGGAATGATGTCTTGAGGATTAACAATAAAGGTAAAAAGAAGAAGAGCAATACACCGACGAAGCTCGGGGTCAGGTAGCCTGTAAACATAGCCCAATCCTTAAAGCTTCTGATTCGGTGTAATCTCTTTTTTTCTTCTTTAGTCTGATGAGGACGCTCGTGGACAACAGGAACAACAGGTTCTTCTTTTTCTGTCTTAACCTGCTTAACCTCGGCAGGTTTAACTTCATCCTGCTTTGATTCAGTGCTATTAACTTTTGCCTCCACGGGCTTTTCATTAGAAACCGGGGTTTCTGAGGGAGCAGGTGTTGCCACCTGCTTTGCCTCAGCTACCTCGGGTCTTCTTTCTATTCTTGTCTCTTTATTCTCAGACATTACTCTTTTATCTTCTCTCGCTTACTACTGTCTGTGCTCTATCCTGGAGAACCTGGATAACCTGGTCAAGTGTCTTCTGACCTTCGAAGAATGCAGGGATCTCCTCTCTGATAATGGCATTAACTGCGCCATCGTTAGCTGCGTTATAACCCTGGAGCTGTTCTATCATATCATTAAATGCCTGAGCTGTAGACTCGTCAGCGGGTGTTGTGTTGTATCCCAATGAGCGGAGCTCTGAATCGGAATAGTAATTACGCAGTGTCTCGAGAGTGCGGTTGCTGCCCTCGATGTAACCTGATGAGATCTCAGAGAATGCCTGACGGCTTACAGGTACACCATTACGTGCACTGAACAGAACCTGAGCATCAACACTCATGAGAAATCTTACAAATTCCATGCCGCCCTCTTGGTTAGAAGACTGTGAGGATACTGCAACAGAAGTGTTAGCAGAAACTACAGGTCCTCTTGCATCAAATGTAGGCAATCCGAGGAGAACCTTATCAGTTCCGACATCACTGAAGTAGCCGGATACACTTCTGATAAAGCTGACAGATGCATCAGCCTCGCCGCCGAAGCCCATACCGTAATCGTCATCAGTAACGATAGGCTCGTCGACATAATCTCTTGTGTACTCGGCAAGAGCTCTGAAAGCCTCGTTATCGAAGTTAAAGTTACCGTTGTCATCAACCATAAGGTCCATCATGGAGTTAATGGAAGTGATGAAGAACTCAACTCTTCCGCCGGCCATGGGATCTGTACCGTTACATACTTCATCTACGAATGTCTCATACTGCTCGTATGTGAATCCGATCTGACCTGCATCTACATTGGAAGCAGCCGTAGCGATACCCTGGATGTTGAATGTAACGGGGATCTGATAGATTCCGCCGCCAACATATCCGGACTCGATGATGTTTCTGTAATAACTGTCATTACCAAGATCACTGTTTACATAGTCGTTGAGATCAACGAGGTAATCAGGATTGTTAAGCTGGTTGAAGGAGTATCCGTCAACGATGATATCAGGACCTGTACCACCCATGAGGTCAACGGTCAGCTGATTACCGAGATTTGTAGATGCCTGATCAGACAGTGCATCGTAATCCTGATTGTTGTCAGTAGGCAAGGCGCTGATGAAATCATTGAGATCATAGCGGTCATCAAATGTTGCAAAATACTCGGTACTCTGATCATTGAATCTGCATACTGCCTCGCAAAGAGGATAATTCAATCCGGAAATAGGAGCGATCGTAAGGATCTGCTTTCCTGCATGAGGGTTAGTATCAGCCTTATCGAGGAAAACCATTACTGACTCATACTGATAATCACCGTAAGCAATTCTGAATATGGATCCTGTCAATACGATCCTGTCCTCGCTAATTGCGATAGGCGTGAGATTTGTAGCGTCATCACGGTTGAGGCTGCAGTTCTCATAATTGAGGATCTCTTCCAAAGAACTTGAATCAAAATTAACCTTGGAAATACCGTCTGAACTTGACATTACAAGACCGTATCCGTCGATGGTATTGAACTTTGTCTCCCACACATCGAAGTCTGCCCAGCTGTAATCCTGTGTTGACTCTGTAACCGTCATGGCATTGAAGTCAACATCAAGATAGAGTGTGCCTGTTGCAGAGTCGCCTGAAACAATAGCCAGTGCCTTACCTTCACCCATCTCAATTACCTGAGTTACAGAGTAAAGATTAGCATTAGGCATGGATTCACGAAGATCGATCTTGCTTGAATTACCGGAAGGATCAGTAATAACTAAAATGTAAGAGTTGCTGCCGTTCTCATCATAGATCCAGTAGGGTTCGATCACGTAACCCTGACAAACATGGAGACTCTCCGGCGTTCCGCCTTCAGCCTGAATCTCGTCAGCATAACCGCTGTCATACTCTTCAAAATCACTTACGTCTCCGGTATCAACATTGATAGTACTGCGGTAAGTGCCGAGAGGATTATAATCGGCATCATAACCTGTTGCAGTAACGATCAGACCATCAGCAGTAGGAGTGATAGAGTTAACTGTTGCTGAACCACTGTTTACCTCAAGTTCATCGAGAACGCCCTGGATATCGATAGTTGAGACTCTTGAACCTGAGTCGTCATAGATATACAGCTCGTCGACCATGAAGTCACCGAGATCTCCCGTGGCGTAGTTGAAGTCTGAAGGAAGCTTCTTCATTCCGGTTGCTTCAAACAAGTACTTACCATTGATTGTTGCGATGTAATTAACCTGGAAATAGTCAAATTCCTGTTTGTTAATGTCATCGTCGAGAGCGACCGTAGTAACGTTAAACCAGGGAGTGTCATCAGATACAACTCCGTTGCCTGAACCGGACTTGCCACAAGATGCAACCATGGGAAGCATGAGGGCCGCTGCTGCGACAGTCGCAATCGTTTTTGTAACGATCTTTTTCATTTCATTCATCCTTTCTCTTTTTTGTTCTTTTCCTATATTCGATCATTCAGTCAGGAGAACCGGACTTCTTTTTATCGAAGCCGTTACGAGAGCGCTATTTCTGTCTCCCGCCCTCCTGATGAGGATCTTCCCATTATCCGAAGCAAGACAGGCTGCTGCAGTACAAAAATCAGCACCGGTCTTCTCCGTTGTAAACCCGCCCGCAAGCGGAACGCGGACGGCTTTCAAAAGCCTCGAGTCAAAGAATGTTACAAAACATCCAAGATCCTCGGCAATTGCCTTTACGGCATCACTTTCTCTTGCAAGTGCAGAGACGGCGATAGTGACAACCGCATCCGGATTAATGCCATGATTGGACAAAGTCTCGCGGCAGGTTCTGGCGGCATAATCTGGATCGGCCTTCCCCGCTACCTCTACACCTGCCACTATGATCCTCGGTACGAGAATCAGTGCTTTGCTTCCTGTTACTTTCCCTCTTATGTTGCCGCATGTAATGAAGACTGAATATCTTTCTTCCTCACATGCTGCAGCATATGCCTGGTCAAGTTCGTTCTTCTGATTCGACTGAAACAGGAACGTCCTGTATGTCAGTGAGTCAAGGACCGGCTCACTCATCTCGAGCGGAAGGTCACTATAGACATCAACTGTGCCGCCGTTGCTGATGTGCTCTGCAATCTCCTTCAGAAGCTGCTCGCTGTCGGGCTTCATCTGATAGGCCATCACAGTCCGCATAAGATCCGGCGCTGCGTCCTTCAGGTCATCTTCGCCTGACAGACATGTGCTTCCCAATATCGAAGATATCTTCGCAAGTATCTGATAGGTGTTGTAACCCCCGGCTCTTAATATCCCTGCATACTTCCCGTCAGGTGTGATGTTAATCACCGGATACTTAACGTCAGACGGATAAAGGCGCTCGAGAAGGATCTTTACACACAGGTCTTGGGGCATAATGAGTACAACAGTACCGTCTGCCCTGCGGACATTTGTACCCAAACCTGCGGCAAATGATTCCATATCATCTATCCATTCGCCTTCTGCTTCTTTGAGAAGTTTCTCGCCGGTATTCTTAGCCTTACCCGAGCGAGCATAACAGTAAAGAAACATCCTATTCGCCCTCCGCTTATTAGTTTAACACTAACATTGCAAATAATATAATATGTAATTTATAAAATTACGGTAAAAAAATGAAAGACAAAATCAGCTGCGTTCGCTGACCACGGTTTGAGCTCTGTCCTGTATAACAGTAATTACCTCATCGAGGGACTTTTGTCCTTCAAAGTACGATGGCATCTCCTCCCTTATTATTATGTTTATTGCTCCATCATAACCTGATCCCGAATTACCGCCCAGGCTGTTAACAAAGCCCGTGAACGCCTCCGTGAATGAAGAATCCATCAAAACCGGGTTATAGCCCCAGGAACGGATCTCCGCCTCGGTATGACTCTCAAGTTGCTCTTGGATATATTCGTTATGAAGTTCGATTGCATGATTGCACATCGCTTCTGCACTCTCACGGTTGACAGGGAATCCGCTCTCCCAGCTTAACAACATCTGAACCTGCGGACTCATAAGATAATCTATGAATTCCATGCATCCGTCTATGCTTGCGCTCTGTGCGGATATACCAACGGATAGTCCGACATTTATAACCGGGCCTCTTCCGTCGTAGGAAGGAAGACCCACTAGCGTGTCACCGTCGGTACAATAATCAAAATAATCATCCGGACGGTAGAAAATAATGCTGCGCGTTTCGAACTCCGAAGATGAATCTGCCAAATAGTCATCACTTTCAACATTCACTTCGAGGACATGCTCGGATGTGTATTCGGCCAAAGCCCTGAATGCGTCATTATCAAAGTTAAGATTGCCGTTTTCATCCTGCATAAGATCCATCATAGAACCCATACAGATAATGAAGAAATCCAGCTTGTGTTGTGCAACGGGGTCGGTACCGTTGCATACCTCGTCAACAAAAGTTGCGTACTGATCGAATGTTAACCCAACCTGTCCGTCTGCCACATTTGAAGCATCTGTAACAATTCCTCTGACCGTATAATTAAACGGAAGCTGATAGATAGCATCGCCCGTATAGCATGCGCCTATAACATTTCTCATGTACTTATCTTCAGTAAGATTGTTCTGTACATAATCATTAAGATCAACAAGATAATCCGGATTGTTAAGCTGGGTAAAGGAATTGGAAGAACCGATAAGGATATCGGGGCCTTCACCGGACATGACATCTATCGCCAGCTGATTTCCCAACTGCACCAATCCGTTATCATAAGCTGTATCAAAGTCCTCATTTGTATCTGCATAAGTATAGTCAACATAATTATCAAGACTATAACGGGAGTCAATGACAACATAGTATCCGTTGCTGTTCTCATTAAACTCACAGATAGCAGTACACAAACCGAGTGTGCATCCGTCAGCAGATGTGAGTGTAAGACAAGTCTTCCCCGCATTAGGATTTGTCTCGGCCTTGTTGAAAATCTTAATTACCGGGTATCCCTCATAAAGCAGTGTCTCAGGATCAATTATCGTAGCTTTACCCGTAAGTATGACTTTATCCTCACTTACATACACCGGATTCAGAGATGATATCTCAGCAATATTTGCATTTGAGTTAGAGAAATTGAATATCTCTTCTATTGTGCCGTTGACCGGATCTATCTTTGAGATGGCAGTTCCGTCAACAATGACGGTTCCGAGTCCGTCTACCGGTGTTAAACTGCTTATGCTATCGCCAATCCAACTGTAGTCCTGTTCTGACATACCGGCTGTCATATCCGTAAGGTCAAGATCTATAAATGCATTTCCGTTTTCGCCGGTCCCGTAGATAACTATCTTGTTATTTCCAAGATCCATCGCACCCGACAGACTCCACAAAGAAACTGTCGGCATGCTGGAACGAAGATCGACTTTGGTCATGTTTCCGTCGGGATCTGTGATTATAAGTATGTAGGAATTAACAGTATCACATACCCAATACGGCTGAATCAGATATCCGTTAATGGTTATGGGGGATTCTTCACTTGCACCAAGTTCAAATAATTCATCAGCAAAAGGATTATCTGCTTCGACGATATCGTCTACAGTATTTGCTGCAACATCAACATAGGTCCTGTAATTTACTGAAGTCGTATATTCTTCATCATAAGCACTGATATTTACGAGGATACGATCCCCTGCCTTGAAGACAGAATCAATCTTGTTGTGTTCACCAATCGAAGAAGAATTCAGTAATTCTCTAAGATCAAAAGTGGCGGTTTTTGTTCCATCCTCTGAATAAACATCGATACAATCATAACAATAATCGTCAGTATAATTACTGTCATCAACGCCTTCGGGAAAATTGAATAAGCCGGAAGTATAATAGACAAACTGGTTGTTAATTGAACCTATATATTTCGAGTATGTCCATTGAAAATCATCGGGATTATCAACCTCGGATATACGAACGTCCGTCATGTCGTACCAGAGAGTATCCGCCGATATAACCTCACCTGAAACCGGAGCTTCACCGGCACCTGCATCACCGCCGGCACCAGCATCACTACCTTGCGTTTTGTGACAGGCCGCAACGGGAGCTATGAATGATATAGCAGCAAGAACAGCTACTGTTTTCTTTACAAAAGTCTTCATTGATACGATATTCCCTCCATTGACCGATTCTCAATTAACCAACAAATCATAGTATTAAATCAGAACTATTTTGTGTGAAAATTGCGGTAGAATTAGCGTGACAAGTATCAGGAGGAAGAAAAATGAAGATAGCGATAATGGATGGGTCAGCCGCTAATCCCGGCGACCTTAACTGGGAGCCTTTCGAGAGGTTTGGGGAAGTTACAGCCTATGACATTACTCCCCCGGAGTCGATCATCGCGCGTGCAAAGGGCATGGATGCGGTCATAACCAACAAGACTCCTTTTACAAGACAGATTCTGGACGAACTTCCTGATCTTAAGTACATAGGAGTTCTTGCAACAGGGTATAACGTTGTTGATCTTGAAGCATGCAGGGACAAAGGAATTGCGGTAACAAATGTTCCCGAGTACGGTACATATGCCACGGCTCAGATGAGTATCGCTTTGCTTCTCGAGCTCGCCGATAAAGTGGGCATGCATAACGAGTCTGTTAAGAAAGGCGACTGGATAAGATCCGAACAGTTCTGCTACTGGCTGTCTCCACTTACTGAACTTGCAGGAAAGAACATTGCCGTAGTAGGTATGGGCAAGATAGGTTCCAGAGTTGCACTGATCGCTGAGGCTCTTGGGATGAATGTGCTTCCCGTCCCTCATACCATCAAGGACTCAAGCAAGGAATACACCTTCGAGGATGCGGTAACAAAAGCTGATGTAATCTCGCTTCACTGCCCTCTTACACCTGAGACAAATAATCTCATCAACGAAAGCGTAATCTCAAAGCTTAAAGACGGTGTCATTATCATCAATGCCGCAAGAGGTCCGCTTGTTAACGAGACTGATATGGCAAACGCCCTTAAGTCCGGCAAGGTGGCAGGCTTCGGATGTGATGTGGTATCGGTGGAACCTATGAAAGAAGATAACCCGCTTCTTACAAGCCCGAATACGGTGATAACTCCGCATATAGCATGGGCGCCCCGCGAGACAAGACAGAGACTTATATATGCTGCGGCAGATAACCTTCGTAATTTCATCGACGGCAAAAGCGGATCTGATATCAACCAGGTAAACTGATCCCGTATAAATTCCCCGTAAACTATTGAAGGCATCCCGATTTGTTGTTCGGGATGCCCTCAACATGGAATAAGGGATAGATATAGAAAATTGTCTCAGTTAATATCGAAGTGCATCTTCGATAAGTGAATGATAACAAGTAAGCTATTAATAATCAACGGGAAAATTAACAATTTTCCTTAATCTGAATCAGTCGTTTCTTATTATTGATTGAACAATAAAGCCTGCTATCGTCATGAAGATAATGATCTCGAGTGACATGCCGAGCGTAGCAACCTCGGTAGCAGATATACCTGAGAACATTCCTGCAACAGGCTTAACGAGAACACCGGCAATTGAAGATCCTGCAAGAAGTCTTGCTCCCGCATATCCGACAATCCTCGCTCCGCACAGCGCAGTGAAAAATATCATCCAGCGTCTGCCGAACTGAACAGCCAGTACGCCAAGGCCAAGTCCGATAAGAAGACCGAAGCCCCATCCGATGATCTGTGATGAGAATCCGTCACCCATATACACTTCAACAACTCTTCCGAGCATAAGTGCGCCACCGACACCGGCAACAATCGCACCCCAGATCTGGTAAAGTGCAAAACCCAAACCGGCTGCAGCGAAAACAAAAATAAACACTACGAAAGATTTACCGGCACCTCCGTCCATATCTCTAAAGATACCGTCTCCGACATTGTCGGCAAGCGCACCCTTAAAGAGCATGTTGGCAAGGCAGTATCCGCCTGCGGCACTCATAATGATGACGGCGTAACGATAGATGTTGATTCCTGCACAGGCAACAATAAGTCCGCCTATCAGCATAAGGAATAAAGCAACTTCATCCATTCCCATTTTCTTCTTTCAGACAGTCATCAAGGATCTGTCTAACCTCCATCTTGGTACTTGCACGGCAAAGAGCAACCTTAACTTTGGCGGCTCCGGGAAACCCCTTGATGTATTGAGGCATAACACTTCTCATCTCTGTAACGGCGAGCTTCTCGCCTACTTCCCTTGTCCTGCCCTCAAGTTCAGTTATCAGCATATCACATTTTTCTGACAATGTAGGCATTTTATTGTCATTTTCTTTTCCACTCAAACAATTCTTTACTTCAGTAAATATCCACGGGTTACCGCAGGCTGCTCTTCCTATCATGAGGCCGTCCGCTCCCGTCGCCTCGAGAATAGCTTTGGCGGAACTTCCGTCCTTAACATCGCCGTTTGCAAAGAAGTACACGCCGCTTTTACTCACCGCTTCCCTCATCAGCCTTATCTGCTCCCAATCGGCCTTGCCCGTGTACATCTGCTTCGCTGTCCTTCCGTGAACGCAAACAGCTTCAGCACCGCTCTCGACGAGAACACGTGCGAACTCGGGACCATTCAATGTCAGCTCAGTAAACCCCGTGCGGGTTTTTACCGTGAGCACTTTCCCGAGTGATTCCGCAGTCTCGCGTGCCTTCTTCACGATCTTTCCTGCAAGGACAGGATCTTTCATAAGTGCGCTTCCCGCTCCGGTCTTTACCACCTTCGGAACCGGGCACCCCATGTTGATATCGAAGATGTCCACAGGAGCAAGACGCGGGTCATCACAGATGATCTTCATCGCCTCTGCAAAGTCATCCGGAGTATTTCCGAAAAGCTGTATAGCGGTGACACCTTCTGCCGCGGGGTCTATCGTCATAAAGCGGTAGCTTTTCGCGATGCCGTTCATAACGATCGAACGCGCGCTCGTAAGTTCGGTGGGAGCGTAATCAGAACCCAGTGAATGACAGATGCCTCTGAAGGACACGCTCGAGAACCCCGCCATCGGCGAGAGTGCAACCAGCGGCCTTTTTGTGTCAAATAAATCCGAAAAAGCGTGTTTCATATGCCTTTATTGCAAGAAATCCGAGTCCGGTTCCAAGCACTATGGAAAAGAAAACATCAGTAAAGAAATGCACGCGGAGGTAGAGCCTCGAGAGTGCGATAAGGCCGGCATAAACGAGTGCCGCCATGCCAACGTTATGATTCAGATACAAAAGAACCGTTGCCGCAGCAAACGAGCTTAAGGTATGCCCTGAAGGGAACGAGTAATCCCACGGCTGCTTTATCAGGAGCTTATAGTTCTTGTGGAAGAACGGACGGTTTCTCCTGACGAGATTCTTGATAAAGATATTTCCGATCATTATGCAAAGAAGCAGTGCTATAAGCATGATAAGACCGACCTGATGGCGGAAGGCATTGTCCTGAACCATGAGACACAGTGCGAGGAAGATCCAGATAAGACCCAAGTTTCCCGTACTGGTTACGGTAACCATCAGCTGATCCATGAACGGCGAATAAAGATAGTCGTGCAGCCTCTTCAAATTACGTAATTCGAAGTTGCAAAAACGGCCGACCTGCTTGTCAGTCTCGTTCTCGATCTGTCTTGCGATCTGCTGCCCCTGATCTATTATTATTCTTTTCATACGACAAATTCTAACACAAGGCAGGCCGGCGGGAGCGGTTTTTTTATTCAAATATCAGTTGTAAAATTTACTCGCGTGCGTAAAATAAAGGGCGAGAGAAAACAAGGGAGTATTGTATGGAAGATTGTCTCGTATATTTTTTCACAGGATTTCTGGACGCAGGTAAGACCACCACAATTGGTGAGTGGGCTAATAATGATGCCTTCAGAGGAAGGAAGATCGTCATCCTCGTAACAGAAGAAGGTGAGGTCGAGTACGACGACCTGGACTTCCCTGACACAAAACCCGTTATCATCTCGAAGGAACTGTCCGAGATCAACAAGGAACTGATGTTTGACATCGAGCTTACACATAAGCCTGATGTCCTGTTCATCGAGTGGAATGGTTCGGTATCACCCGGTAAGTTCTTCGACGAGGTCGATGTTCCTGAAAGATGGGCACTCGCAGCCGCAGTCGTTGTTAATAACGCTGTCACCTATAACGAGTACTATAAGAACATGCAGACATTCTTTGCAGACTACTACCGCTTCTGCGATACGGCAGTCTTCAACAGAGTCGATCCTGAAGTTAATAACATCCCCAAGCTCAGAGGTTCGGTTAAGTCGGTTAACCCCGGAATCAATCTTACGTTCCTTGATAAGGAAGGAAACATGCTCGATATCGGCAATTACCTGCCTTACGACTTGAGCAAGGATGTCTGTGAGATCGTTCCTGATGACTTCGGTCTTTTCTGGACCGACGCTCTCGACAACGTCGCAAGATATAACGGAAAGAAGATAAAGATCACAGGCCAGGCTATGGTCTATAGAGAGTTCAAGGGCAAGGCATTTGCAATCCAGAGGCAGGCATACACATGCTGCTCCGCCGATATCGGTCAGATCACACTGCTTTGTTTTTACGATGTTAAGCCGAACTTCCCCGTAGGTCAGTGGCTTAATGTTACGGGTACCGTAAGGTACTTCCAGGATCAGCAGAACGGTCAGACATTCGATGTCCCATGTCTTCAGGTCGAGGAATATGCAATCACAAGCAAGCCCGAGAACGAGATCATTTATTTCAGCTGATAAATTAGAAAGAAGGTAAATATATGGCAACAAAGGTAGATGTATTCTCAGGATTCCTGGGAGCAGGTAAAACAACTCTTATCAAGAAACTCGTAGCGGACGGATACGACAAGCAGAAGATCGTTCTTATCGAGAATGAGTTCGGTGAGATCGGTATCGACGGCGGATTCCTGAAGGAAGCCGGCATCGAGATAACTGAAATGAACTCAGGCTGTATCTGCTGCTCGCTCGTAGGTGACTTCGGAACTGCACTTCAGGATGTTATCGAGCGTTTCCATCCCGACCGCATCGTTATCGAGCCTTCAGGCGTAGGCAAGCTTTCCGATGTAGTTGCTGCAGTTAAGAGAGTCGAGGGCACCGAGATCTGCGGTACGGTCACCGTCATTGATGCAAGCAAGTGCAAGGTATATCTTAAGAACTTCGCTGAATTCTATGAGAACCAGATCAAGTACGCAGGTACCATCATTCTCTCAAGAACAAGCGACATCAAGCAGGAGAAACTCGATAAGGCAGTTGAACTTATAAGACAGATCAATGATCACTCCCAGATCATCACAACACCCTGGGAACAGCTTTCAGGAGAGCAGATCCTTAAGGCTATCGAGGAGCCTCTTACCGCAGCTGATATGGCGGCCGCTTTGCTTGAGGCTGAAGAGCATGAGAAGGAACACGCACATCATCATCACGATCACGATCACGACCACGAACATGAGCATGAGCATCATCATCACGACGAGCACGACCATGATCACGACCATGATCACGAGCACGAACATCACCATCATGATCACGATGAGCACGACCATGACCATGAGGATCACAGCCACTGCGATCACGAACACGGTGTATGTCACTGCGGCGAAGATCATCACCATCATCATGCTGACGAGGTCTTCGATTCGATCGGTCTCGAGACATCCAGAAAGTACACCAGGGAAGTTATCGAGGCAGCTCTTACCGAGCTTGATGAGAATTCCAAGTTCGGCATCATTCTCCGTGCTAAGGGTATCGTAGCAGGAGAAGACGGTCAGTGGATCCACTTCGATTATGTTCCGGGCGAAGTATCCGTAAGAACAGGTGCATCCGATGTAACAGGAAAGATCTGCGTAATCGGTTCTGAAGTAAAGAAGGATGCTGTCAAAGCTCTGTTCGGAATCTGATATGTTAGAATAATCAGGTATATGAAAGCTTCTGATTATATAGTCGAATTTCTTATTGATAAGAAGATTACCGATGTCTTCGGGTATCCCGGAGGCATGGTAACTCATCTTATGGATTCTTTAAGTAAGTATCCGGTCAACTCGCATATCACCTATAACGAACAGGGTGCGGCATTCGCAGCCTGCGGATATGCGCAGACAACTGGCAAAGTCGGTGTCGCTTATGCAACGAGCGGCCCGGGTGCAACCAATCTCATTACGGGAATCTGCAACGCATACTTCGATTCCATTCCGACTGTATTCATAACAGGACAGGTCAACAGCTTCGAGAGCAAAGGTGACTTAGGTGTCCGCCAGAGAGGCTTTCAGGAGACAGATATTGTTTCCATCGTTAAACCCACTACGAAATATGCAGCAAAGGTCGAGAGTGCCGAACGCTTAAGATGGCACCTCGAGCATGCTTTCTATGTCGCAAACGAGGGCCGCAAGGGACCTGTGCTCCTTGACATTCCGATGGACATCTTCAGAGCACAGATAGAACCCGGTGCACTTGAGGGTTTTGCCCCCGATGCGAAAAGCTATACCGCAGACTTAAGCAGGATTGCAGATCTTATAGGCGGAGCTTCCCACCCCGTTATACTTGCCGGTTCCGGCATCAAGACATCCGGAGCAAGCAAACTATTTAACGAAGTGGTAAAGCATCTTAATATACCGGTCGTTACCACGATGCTGTCTGTCGATCTGTGCAAATACTCTTACGGATTCATAGGAGCATACGGCTCGAGAACGGCCAACTTCATCGTCGCGAAGAGTGATCTTGTTATCTGTCTCGGTGCAAGACTCGATGTCCGTCAGATAGGCGCCAACAGGCAGAGGTTTGCCCCTGACGCGAAGATCATAAGAGTTGAGATCGATGAGGGAGAATTAAGCCTCAAAGCTCACGAAGATGAACTCGCAATACACGCGGACGTTAAGGATGTATTAGACTACCTTCTTACTGTCCCTCCTTTTACCAACACGGGATGGCTAAGCGTCTGCGACAGGATACGGGATGAATTGAAAGCAATCGACGGAAGACTTCCCAACACCTTCGTAAGCAGGATAAGTGAATACATCCCTAAGTCTTCCATTATCACCACCGACGTCGGACAGAATCAGGTATGGGTCGCTCAGTCTTTTGATGTTAAAGAAGACCAGAGGATCTTCTTCTCCGGCGGACACGGTGCTATGGGTTATTCCCTCCCCGCTGCAATCGGATGTTCCATCGCTTCAGGAAGCGATGTATATGCCTTCATGGGTGACGGCGGAATCCAGATGAACATCCAGGAGCTCCAGGTGATCGCAAGAGAGAATCTTCCCGTTAAGATCATCCTGTTTAACAACAATGCTCTTGGTATGATACGTCACTTCCAGGAGATGTACTTCAACGACAACTACACCCAGACTATTCCCGAGGGCGGATTTACAAATCCCGACTTCGGAGCCGTGGCAAAAGCATACGGCATTCCCTATAAAGAAGTAACTACACTTGATGATATTAATGAGAAGCTTTTCGAGAAGGGTGCGCAGTTTATCGAAGTCAAGATAAGCGAGCCCACTTATGTCTTCCCCAAGCTCGAATTCGGCAAGCCTAATCAGGATCAGGAGCCGCTGTTAGAACGCGATCTTTACGACAAAATTATGTCTCTTGATGAGACCTGCCTATAATTTGCCACAAACAAATTCTATTATTGCCCTATAATCTACCCGTTGAAAAAATATGGAATTAATACGACGAGGTAAATTATGAAAAAATCCAAGATTATTCTGTCATCTGCAGTTGCAGCAGCACTTATGGTTTCTGCTTGCGGCAAGACAGCTGACAATTCAGAACAGACACAGTCACAGCCTTCCGAAATGGTTGTTCAAACAGAGTCTTCGGCTACCAGCGATACATCCGCTGAGCAGGCGGCTGACTCAAGTGCAGCTGCTTCGGATACGGCAGATTCGTCTGCATTCTTTTCAAACTATGCAGGCACATATACATCAGGTGTTGCCACAGGTGACATCACAATCAACCCTGACGGAACTTTTGATTACATCGCAATTGACGGTGCAGCAGGCACAAAGTATATCTGCAGTGCTCACGGTACTTTCGGCGATTTGATCCAGGAAGATGAGAATACGTTCAAACTCGAGGTAACAGGTATGACCTATGACCACGAGACAGGCGATACATGGGACGAGACAACTGATGACGGCAACCAGATTCACTATGAGGCGTTCGAATCCGGTGACATCATGGTTCACGATTGCATCACATTCTATCTTGCAGGTATCGAGACAGCTAACCTTCCTGACGATTACATCAACACTTATGCAGATGTATATTCTGTTGATTACTCAGAAGTTCCTGCCGAGTTCCCTGTATCAGGTCTCTACAACGGCATGGGCGATGCTTCCTATGTATTTAGCGATACAGCAAACGAAGCAGCTGAAACTTCGGAGTCAGTTGAAGAAACAGCACAGTAATAACGGAGAATTTAAGTGAAGAAGATTAACACATTCATCGCAGCTGCTATTGCAACAGCACTTATGGCATCAGCTTGCACCTCAGGTGCAAACGAGACCGGTGCTGTTCAAAGCCAGGAAACTGTACAGTCATCCCAGGCTGCTGCTGCTTCAGATGCCACTTGCGCTACTTCGGACACTTCATGCGTCGCGGGTACACAGAGTGCAGCATCCGAGAATCCTTCTTCAGATGATTTCTTCGCTAATCATGCAAATACTTACTATATGAGTTCCGGTGTAGGCGGATGGGGAGCGTTACTTACCATCAACGCTGACGGCACTTTCAACTATGATTTTCACGATTCTGATGCAAATATTGTCTACACTTGTGTTGCTCACGGATCATTCGGTAACGTTACCAAGACAGGTGACCATATCTATTCCGTTGAAGTTGCGCAGCTGACATATGATCAGGAACCGGATTCAACCTGGACTGAAGATTCAGATGGTTTTTCCATTGATTATCAGTCCACGACTACGGAGGATCTGTCTGAAGGATGTGTTCTCACATTCTATGAAGCAGGTATCAACACAGCTGACCTTCCCGAAGGTTACCTCATATGGTACACATCGCCCCGTGCGATGCAGGCCTCCGAAATACCCGCACAATTCCCTTGCGACGGCATCTACAATGAAGCTTCAGAAAGAGGATTCATATGCGAGTAAACAAAGCCATTCTACTATTTTTAATCCCCTCTTTTTGATGAGCCAATCAGGGTAACGAAGCGCTAAGCTTCGTCCCTATTGGCCAAAAAGAAGCTAAGGCGGGATTAAAACATTAATATAGCTTAACCCACTTCATACTCACACCATGTTAAAAGACCGACAGCATCCGCCGCCGGTCTTTTGCATTGTCTTGATTATCGTCCCGGAGGATTACTCGATAGTGAGGATATCCGTAAATCCGGTAACGTCAAAAATGCTGAGCACGATGTCGCTCACATTGGTGATCTTCATCTGGCCCTTGTCGATCATAGCCTTATGGGACTTAAGAAGAACTCTTAATCCTGCTGATGAGATGTACTCAAGATTAGCGAAATCCAGAATAAGTGTCTCGATACCGCCGATTGACTCTGTAACGATCTTATCAAGCTCAGGAGATGTCTCTGTATCAAGACGTCCTTCGATAGCCAGTGTAAGCTCCTTGCCATTCTGTATCTTATCGATCTTCATTACCTATTACCTCCGTATTATGTATATATATTATATATTCTAAAATGATTTATAGATAGTCACTGTTGCCTTTGTTCCGATAATTGTTACTTTTACTTCATCGGCGATGCTGGCTACAATTGACTTCTCGAGTTCATCCCAGTGCTCCCTGTAAGACTCAGTTTTCTCTATTTCCTGCCTGTATTTTAGCATAGACCAGTTATAAACGGCCTGTGCTGCCGAGTAATTATTCGTAGTTACCATTCCCATAAGGTCAAAAGACGAGAGTGATTCGAGCAGGGCCTGGTCTTTATCGTATAGAGCTACAGCCGATATCATATCGCGGATCTTGCCCATAAATCCTCTCGCAGATTCATTTCTGCCGGATGTCGAGACACTCAGGAACTGCCTTCTCATATCCCGGTCAAGGTCCACATCGGCCTCAAGCGAGAGTTCGAAGCTCTTTTGGTCCTGCTTAGCGGTATAATCCGCCTCAACTTCCCCTGCTATCCCCCTTATCAGGCCGAACAGCTCCTCGGCAAGAAGCCTCAAGCGTATTACTTCCTTATGAGTAAGACCGGCGTCAACACCCAAAGCCTCGGTGGAATCGAGTGCCTTAGGCATATTCATCTCATTACCGTTTACTTTAAAGTTAACTATACTCATAACGGCTCCTTAGAATCCTCATTACTGCCTAATTGTACACCATCAGGTCCATAATAATCGAATACCATAACGGTTATATCGTCAAACTGCTCGTATCCGTCAACAAATACGTTGATATCATCCCTGAGCATATCTATGACTTCCTGCTGGCTTGCACCGGGATTGCTGTTAAGCTTATCAAGCATTCTTTCCGGACCGTAAAGCTCCTCATGTGCATTAGTAGCTTCAGGAACACCATCCGTATAGACGAAGATCCTGTCACCCGGGTCGAGCTTAAACTCACGCTCCTTAAACTTGATCCCTTCCATAAGACCGAGAGCAAGGCTGTGGCGGTAAATGACAAACTCGTAATCTCCGTCCTTCTTCTTAAGAACCGGATTCTCGTGGCCTGCGTTGGAGACCAGACCTTCGCCGGTCTTGATGTTGATTATGGCAAGCCATACTGTAACGAACAGATTGGCTTTATTGTTATCGCAAAGCTGCATGTTAACGTCGTACAGGATCTCAGAGGGTGTTCCTCCGATCATTGCACGGTTCTTGATCAAAGACTTCGCGATCGACATGAACATAGCGGCGGGGACTCCCTTGCCTGAAACGTCTGCGATAACGAGCGCCAGATGTTCCTCGTCCTGCATGAAGAAATCATAGAAATCTCCGCCGACTTCCTTCGCAGGCTTCATCGATGCCAATACATCAAACTCATTGATATCAGGGAACGGAGGGAATACGGTCGGCAGCATATTCCTCTGGATCCTGGCGGCAACGTTAAGTTCCGCATTTATCCTCTCCTTATCGGCTGTAACTGTCTTGACCGTATCAATATAGTGATCGATCGCATTGACCATTCCGGAGAATCCGACAGCCAGCTCGCCGATCTCATTATGAGTCTTAATGCCCGCAAGCTGCTTAATGATCTTCTCGCTGTCCTTCGTCTCCTTGTATTCATTAACATTCTCATAGACGCGGCCGAGAGGCTTTAACGCCTTAACATATATAACCGTTATACAGAATGCGGCAAGCACGATAAGGTGCAGCAAAAGTATAACGACATACTGTATGGTCTGCTTCTGCATTTCAGCTTTAAGTTCCGTAATATCGAATGTAACGCCGCTTACAATATTCATGCGGTCAACAGCAAACATGAACGAGTATCTGTCCATGAACTGATCCGAGTAAACAAGATAATTGCTGGTCGTGTAAAGTTTCTTGAAAGCAGCCGTCTGTTCAGGAGTATTTGGCACAGTGGTACCAAAAGTATATGCTTCTCCGAACTCACTGCCTCTTACATTGCCCACACCGTTGGCGCTTACAATGTAAATGCCGTCAGCATAAGAATAATCCGAAGCGAAAATGTACAGGAAGCTTACATGGTATGCCTTCTGCATATCGTTAAGTCTCAAAAGCCAGCGGTTAAATACTATCTCTGCAAGAAGCTTTCTGTCCTCATCCGAGAATCCCACAGCATCATTCTCGGTAACGCGCTCTATTACGAGTCCCGGATGTCTGCTGACAAGTTCCTCGAGCTTCTTGTCTGTCTCCACAGTACTGTCGTACTCGAGATCTAAAGTGCCGTCATCCATGTGTTCCATAAGATAGCTTATGACCCATCTGTATGAATCGTAATCCGTGATGACAAGCTTCATCTCTGCGGCTATAGCTGTTGTTATTCTCTCATTCTCTTCAATGATATCTTTATCTGAGATGAACTTGATAACAAAGTAAGACGCGAATCCCGTTATAAGTAAAGAGGCAAGGAAAACGAGCGCAACCTCATAAACCAGGCTGCTTCTGAGCTTTAATCTTCTGCCGCTAGCGGATTTGTCTGTCTTTATTTTTCTTGCCATAAGGGAATTATCAAAGTTTCTTCTTCAATGTCAGAATATTGCTGTTGTTGACGTATTCGTAAATAACTTCATCCACGATCGTCTTTGTAAGGAAAATTCCAAGACCGCCGATGTCTCTTTCCTCAGCCGGAAGCGAAGTGTCCGGATCATCCCTCTTAAGCGGATCGTAAGGTTTGCCGTGATCTATGAAAGTGATTATGACCGTTACCGGCTCATCAAGGACCTCGACCCTTACATTTGCATCACCATCATCAGGTGTGTATGCGTAATTTGCTATATTTACAAATATCTCTTCGGCTGCAAGATCTATCTGCATCAATGCTTTGGGTGAGCATTCAGTTCCGGTCAGATGGCTCTTGATAAAATCCTGGACCTTTCCGACGTTCTCTACTTTTGCCTCCAATAGGATCTCGTACGATTTCCCTGTTTGCTTATCCATAACATGCCCTTTCCTGCAGTTTATTACGTGCACTTATACACTTTATTATAATTATTTATAGATTTATAGAATATCAGATTAGCACGCATAAATTAGGGCAAAAATAGTGAACAGTTGAAAGCACCTGTTCCCGCTTCCTCCGCACTTAGCGCAAAAACACCTCCCTCGAGCGGACTTACGCAGACGCGAAGCGGCGAGTACGCAGCGAGAGAGGTGGTTTGGCGCTCCCAACAGGAATCGAACCCGTACCAGCAGTACCGGAAACTGCTGTTCTATCCATTAAACTATGGGAGCATTTAGCCAAGCAGATTATACCATACTCGCTTTACGGCAATAAAAAGGGCTGTCACCGACAGCCCTTCCTTTACACATTTGTAAAAGCTTTATGCTTCCTGCGCCTTGGGAGCTTCCTCCTGTGCCTTTGCAGCACCGGGGCGCTCGAACTTGGCAGTCTGCTCTGCAAGCTTGGCAGCCTTCTCTGCTTCAGCAGCAGCCTGAGCGGCAGCGGCCTTAGCCTCTTCCTCAAGCTTCTTGGCAGCAGCCATAGCCTCTTCGTACTTCTTGGCAGCAGCTTCAGCCTTCTCACGTGCCTGTGCAGCAACGACCTTAGCCTCTTCTTCGGCCTTCTCAGCAGCGATGCGCTCATCCTCTTCAAGCTTCATCTTATTAGCAAGATCGAATGCTTCCTGAGCCTTCTTCGTTGCTTCCTTAGCTTCCTCGGCCTTTGCAGCTGTGCTCTTAGCAATCTCTTCTGCATGGTTAGCGGAATTCTTAGCTTCCTGCTCGAACTCTTCGGCAGCCTTACGTGCCTTCTCCTCAGCAGTACGTGCAGCGATCCTTGCATCAGCCTCAGTCTTCTTCTGAGTTGCGATCTTGATCTTCTCCTGAGCCTTGATTGCAGCTTCCTCAGCAGCCTTGGCAGCCTGTTCAGCAACCTTCTCTGCTTCCTGGGCAGCTGTAAGAGCAACCTTGTACTCTTCTTCAGCAGTAGAAGCAAGCTTACCTGCGTTCTCTTCAGACTTTAATGCAGCCTCGCGAACCTCGCCTGACTTCTTAACAGCAAGACGTGCCTCTTCAGCCTTTGTCTGGGCAGACTCAGCTTCCTTAACAAGGCGCTCCTCGCGGCTCTTTGCCTGATCGAGTTCGACCTTAGCCTTCTCTGCTGCGATAGTAGCAGGAGACTTATTTGCATTATTAATTGCTGTAACTGTAGTGCCGGAGCCTCTCTCTTCACGCTCCTGAGCCACAAGCTGTGCACGGTTGATAGATGCTGAAGGCGGACGCTTTACCGGTGCTCTTAAAGATACCGGAGGCTTCTTGTCCATATCGTCCTTCTTCTCTTCCTCAGGCTTATTTGCAGCAGCAGCCTTACGCTCTGCTTCCATTGCCTTACGGGCCTCTATCTGTGCTCTTGCCGCAGCGGCACGCTCTCTTGCCTTAATAGCAGCAGGAGAATCCAATGTTGAACTACTTCCACCTCTCCTGGCTGAATCAGGAGAATTACCGGGTCTTCCCCCGGAAATTTCACCGGTAGAAAACTGCATGACAGGGCGGCTTAAAAGCCCGTCATTTCTACCTCTGAAACCGCCTAAAATACCAGCCATTTCTCTCACCCCTTAAACATACTCATACATTTTAGTAAATGTAAATATTAACTGATATTAATGATTATACTTTGTTAACAAAATATTTCAAGTATATTTGCGAAAGATAGTCAGGTTGAACATAAATCATCAAAGATCGTAGTACATCTGGTACTCCATAGGAGTCGGCATCGCCACATGCTTCTTAAGATCATTACGCTTGTTTTTGATCCAAAGATCGATGAGTTCCTTCGGGAAAACGCCGCCTTCGGTTAAGAAGTCGTGGTCCTTTTCGAGGGCCTTGAGCGCGGAGCCCAAAGACTTCGGCAAGCCCTTAATCTTCTTCTTGTCCTCGTCAGACAGCTCGAAAAGGTTGAAGTCATAAGGACCATAGCCTTCCGCGGCGGGGTCGATCTTGTTCTTGATGCCGTCGAGACCTGCCATCAGGATAGCCGCATAGCAGTAGTAGGGATTACAGGTCGCGTCAGGGTTTCTTAACTCAAATCTCTTCTTGTCGGGAGACTTCGCATAGGCCGGGATACGGATGACGGCAGATCTGTTTGCCGTTGCATAGCCGATCGTTACCGGAGCCTCGAAGCCAGGAAGCAGTCTCTTATATGAATTAGTTGAAGGATTAGAGAAGGCACAGATTGCAGGCACATGGCGCAGAACGCCTCCGATGAAGTAAAGTGCCGTCTCTGACAGGCCGGAGTAACCGTTCTCATCGTAGAAGACAGGCTTGCCATCCTTAAACATCAGCATATGCACATGCATGCCGGAACCCGCCTCACCGAAGATGGGCTTAGGCATGAAAGTAGCGGTCTTGCCCTCCATAACGGCTTCATTCTTAATGATGTACTTTGTGAGCATGGTCTTGTCTGCCATGTTTGTCATGGAATCGAACTCTACCTCGATCTCCATCTGGCCGGGGCCGCCGACCTCGTGGTGATGGTAGCGCACTTCGATACCCTGCTTTTGCATTTCGAGGGTTACGCGTGATCTGTAATCATACTGGATGTCCTGTGGAGGAGCGATGTGGTAGCCGCCCTGATGAGGTGTCTGGAAACCATTGCTCTCGTATTCACCCGAATTCCAGAAAGCCTCCTCGCCGTCTATGGAGAAACTCGATAACTGCGGCTTATTCTCGAACCTTGCCTGGTCGAACACATAGAACTCGAACTCGGGTCCTAACAGGAAGGTGTCGGCAACGCCCGTCTCCTTCATATATTCCTCAGCGCGCTTACTTACGTTACGGGGTTCCTGATTGAAAGGAATATTTGCATCCTTGCCGATGATCCTGACGTCACCGATCATGGCGAGAGTCGGGATCTCACAGAAAGGATCGACCTGGGCGCTGCTTAGGTCAGGGATAAAAACCATGTCGCTCTTCTCGACGGGAGCAAAACCGTAGTTGCTTCCGTCAAAGCCGATGCCGGCCGTCATGGTATCTTCGGAAAATCTCTCTACCGGGATAGTAAGGTGATGCCACCTGCCGTTGATGTCGATCATGCGAAAATCGATCATCTTGATATCATTCTTGGCTACAAACTTCTTTACGTCTTCAACCGTCTTAAACATAATGACCTCCGGGTATCGTTTTCACTATACCCATAATATCATTACTTTTTGACAATAAGAATATTTAAGATGTCTATCGCATCTGATGCGGTGCGGGCTCTGTTCTTGTCCCTGGGCTTGTAGTGAAGATACGGCTTCCCCTGCGCACAGAATAGTATCCTGCCCTGATACTCGGGGCGGCCCAGGAGAATGCTTACGGTCTCGAAGTCTGCCTTACGGTCCGATGCGAAATACAAAAGTACGCCCGTTTCCTTGATGCACACTTTCTCGAATCCCGCCTCTGCCGCAAGCGCCTTGATGAGCGCAACACTTGCAAGGAATTCGACTTCACGCGGAGGCTGGCCGTAACGGTCCGTTACCTCATCCAAGAAGTCATCATAATCAGCTTGTGAGGATATAGAACCGATCCTGCGGTACGAAGCCATTCGCTCCGCTTCATCCTCAATATATGAAGCAGGAATATAAGAGTCAAAGTCGATCTCAATGTTGACCTGCAAAGGTATCTTGAACTCGGTGTCACCCGTCTCGTTAAGATGCCTGATCTCCTCGTCGAGCATGCGGCAGTAAAGCTCGTAACCTATCACATCCATCTGGCCGTGCTGCTCAGCGCCGAGCAGGTTGCCCGCGCCTCTAACCTCGAGGTCGCGAAGAGCGATCTTGACGCCGGAGCCAAGCTCGGTAAACTCGCGGATAGCCATAAGTCTTTTTCGAGCGTCGGAATTCATCTCCTTCTCGGGTTTATATGTTATGTATGCGTACGCCTGACGGTCGGACCTGCCGACACGCCCCTTGATCTGGTACAGCTGCGACAGACCGAACTTATCCGAGTCCTCGACGATCATGGTGTTGACGTTAGGCATGTCGACACCCGACTCGATGATGGTCGTGCACACGAGGATGTCCGCCTCGCCCTTTATGAAGGTCTCGACGATCTTCTCCATCTGGTTCTCGCTCATCTTGCCGTGAGCATAAACGACCTTAACATCAGGCATGAGTTCCTTAAGCCGCGCCGCCTTCGAATCAATATCGGCAGTCTTGTTATAAAGCCAGAATATCTGACCTCCTCTTGAGATCTCGCGAAGGCACGCCTGCACGCAGATCTCCTCGTCGAACTCCATGACGTAGGTCTGCACGGGACGGCGGTTCATGGGGGCTTCCGTTAACATCGAGATATCGCGGATACCCGACATCGACATGTGAAGTGTCCTCGGGATAGGTGTCGCGGTCAAAGTGAGAACATCGATGTTCGCTCTCATCGCCTTAATCTTCTCCTTGTGGTTAACGCCGAACCTCTGCTCCTCATCTACAACAAGAAGACCGAGCTTGTGCGGCACGACATCATCCGAGAGAATGCGGTGCGTTCCTATAACGACATCCGCTTTTCCTTCTTTAATATCCTTAAGATTCTGCTTTATAACAGCAGCGGGAACGAACCTCGACAGCAGCACGACCTTCACGGGGAAGCCCGCGAGACGCTCGATGAAATTCTCGTAATGCTGGTGGGCAAGAAGCGTCGTGGGCGCAAGCATGAAAGCCTGCCTTCCGTTCATCACGCATTTAAAGATCGCTCGAAAAGCCACCTCCGTCTTTCCAAAACCGACGTCTCCGCACAGGAGTCTGTCCATCGGAACTTCAGACTCCATGTCCTTCTTGATATCTTCTATCGCTGCAATCTGATCTGCAGTCTCTTCATACGGGAAGTTCTCTTCAAACTCTTTCTGATAAGTGTCATCAGGGCCGCACGAGAATCCCTTGTTCGCGCGTCTTACCGCATAAAGTTTTACGAGGTCGAATGCAAGTTTTTTTACAGAAGATCTTGCACGCTCGACGTTCTTCTTCCACTCCTGCGAGTCAAGGCTCGACAGCTTCGGCTGCTTGCCTCCGGGACCCACATATTTTGAAAGTTTATCTATCTTATCTACAGGAAGGTAGATGACGGCATTCTTCGCATAACTTATCTTCAGGTAATCCTGCGAGGACTTGCCCATCTTAAGATTAACGATTCCCTCGTAAAGACCGATACCGTGAACATCGTGAACAACATAGTCACCCGGTGCGACATCACCGAAGAATGTGATTCTTGCGCCGCCGGTCTTCTTCTGGACATGCTTCTTCTCGGAGCCGAAGATCTCCTGTTCGCCTACAAGTGTAAGACCTATGCCCGGGTATTCGAATCCTGAAGGAAGAGCCTTCGATATGACATCTATATCAACGCCTTCAGACAGCATTCTGTTTCTGAACGCATCGCATCTTGATGTGCCCGTAATGAGGAAGACGGTCTTGCCTTTGGAAGATCCGCCGCCGTTCTTTACATAGTTTGAAAGCGCCTCGTCTCGCCCGGTCCAGTTCTCTCCTGCAAGACCCGGACACTCAACGGTAACGCCGCCCGGAAGTCCGCTCATCGATGTCTTCAGACATGCGAGCGTGACAGCACCTCCGAACTGATCTAGAGCCTTCATCGCATCCGGAGCTTTGAAGATGGAATCGTAAGAGCACGACGGTGCCTGTCCTAACTCATAAGCGCTCTTTATTCTCGCGGCGAAGTCAGCGGTATAACCGTCCATACGGCTTCTGCCCTCGGCGAACTCATCGACGAAGAGCATCATCTTATTCCTGTCTATGTAATCAAGTATAGTAACGGGTTCTTTGTTGATGACGCCTATCCATCTTGCAAGGCCGGATATCCTCATGCCCTGTCTTACCGCTTCCGCATCAGCCTTACTGTTTCTCTCAAGAAGTTCACCGATCGTGCGCTGCGATGACTCGTACATCTTGTTGATGTCGGGCGCCGCATTGTGAAGCATCTCATCTGCAAACTTCCCTCTTTCCTCTTCAGAGTAAGTGTAGATATATGCGGGACAGATCACGGTATTCTTCATGCTCTCGACAGACCTTTGGTCATCGGGATTAAACTTCTTTATCTGATCTATCTCGTCGTCGAAGAAACTGATTCTAACCGGCATGTCGGAATCCGGCGGGAAGACATCAACGACATCGCCTCGTGCCGAGAACTCACCCTGCCCCGATACCATTCCGACTCTCTCGTAACCTCTTGCCGACAGATCCTTCGTAAGCTTAACGGGGTCGTAGCTTAAGCCGAGAGATATCTTGATGAATTTTTTTCGAAGAGACTGTGCCTTAGGCATCTTGTTGAGAAGTGCAGGGGCACAGATGACCGCCGCATCAAGATCGTCCGCGATTATCCTCGACAGGACACCCGCCCTCTCACTTTCCTGCTCGTGCGAAGATGCGACAGCAGAGACAAGCGAGAGTTCCGCGGGCTTAAGTATCGGAATGTCACCCCCGGAAAAAGGCTTCATGCTGCCGATCAGAGCTTTCGCGCGTGTTACGTCTGAAACTATAACGACAGGTTTCTTTCCGAACTTGTTTGCAAGCGCGGCAATGAGGTAGCCTTTCTGCTGCTCGCAAAGGCCCGTAATGTTAACAGGACCTCCATTGTGCACGGCAGCATCAAAGGAGGACATGAGTTTCTTATCAAGTTCTATCTGTTCGAGAAGATTAGAGATCTCTTTTTCCATTAACGATATCCTCGCAGGCCGTGCACGCCTCTTCGAAAGAGCCGAACACCGTCTGCCTTTGCTCCTTGGGCACATCAGCGAGCACATAAGAAACGAGATCCATGTGTTCGGGAACGGGTCCCGAACCTATCCTCACGCGGGGAAAAGCTTCTGTTCCCAAGTGCGCGATGACGGACTTCATTCCGTTATGTGTGCCGGCACTTCCCTTGCCTCTCACTCGGATGGTACCGGTTGCAATGTCGATGTCATCATAGACGATGATTATGTGCGAAGGATCGATCTTATAGTAGTTCGCGAAGGGACCTACCGCCTCGCCTGAATTGTTCATGAACGTCTGCGGCTTCATAAGGAAGACATCGTGTCCACCAATCTTGCCTTTGCCGAAGAGTGCGTGAAACTGCTTGCGCTCGATGCGCACATTACACCTCTCGGCGAGCATATCGATCGCCAGGAATCCGAGATTGTGCCAGTTGTATGCGTATTTATTTCCAGGGTTGCCGAGTCCGGCGATAAGCCATGCATCAGACATGTAGGATATCAGACCTCCGAACGGCGTCTGTCGAGTTTGATGTAGTTAGCTCCGCGCAGACGATTCTTCTTCGTTACCCAGTCTTCCTTGTTCTCCTGCTTCTCTCTCGCGATACCGAGACTTAATGCAGGAACATCCTCAGTGATAGTGGAACCTGCAGCAACATAGCAGTCGTGTCCCAAAACAACAGATGCAAGAATGTTGGAGTTACCGCCGATGAAGACATTATCCTCGATCGTACATCCCGCCTTATCAACACCGTCGTAGTTACAGGTAACTGTTCCGCAACCGAAGTTAACATTCTTACCGACCTTGGAGTCACCGATGTAAGTAAGATGTCTTGCTCGTGTATATTCATCGATCTCGGAACCCTTGACCTCAACATACGCGCCGATCGTTACATGATCCTTGATAAGCGAATCAGGTCTTATGTGGGAGAACGGTCCGATTCTGCAATCGTTACCGATGATAGCTTCCGTCGCAACGGACGAATCGATGGTCGTTCCGTTTCCTACCTGCACTCCGTCGAGTCTCGTGTTCTCACCGATGATACAGTCCTCACCGATTATTGTATTACCCATGAGACGTGTGCCGGGAAGAATAATCGTGTCTCTTCCGATCTCAACCGCAGAGTGGATCCATGTCGAATCCTCATCGACAATCTCGACACCGTTTGCCATATGCTTGCGCAGAATCCTTCTGTTCATTATCTTGCTCGCCTGCATAAGCTGGTATCTGTCATTTACTCCGAGTGTATCCTCGAAGTCACAGATAACAGAACCTACCGTACCGCCGTCTTTAATGAGGATGTCGATAGTGTCTGTAAGATAGTATTCTTTCTGTGCATTGGAAGCTGACAGTCTTCCTAATGCCGAGAGCAAAAGTGAAGTCTTAAACACATACATCGAAGAGTTGATCTCGCGGATCTTAAGTTCCTCTTCGCTGCAGTCTCTGTGCTCGACGATCTTCAATACATTACCGTCATTATCGCGGACGACTCTTCCGTATCCTGTCGGGTTGTCAGCGGTTGCCGTGATAACGACCGCCGCGTAGTCACCCTCTTCCATACTTGCGAGAGCCTTATTGATCGTATCCTTGCTTACCATCGGGGAGTCACCCGGAAGAACTATGACGCATCCGCCTCTTCCCTCGAGGAAGGGCTCAGCCTGCAAAACCGCGTGACCGGTACCCAATCTTTTTTCCTGGAAAACATAAGCAACGCCTTCACCTAAGACATCCCTTATCTCTTCCTGCTTGTCACCTACGATGTAAACCTGCTCGTCGCAGCCTGCTTCACAAAGAGCGTCGTAAACCCACTTAACGATAGGCTTACCGGCTACCTGATGAACTACCTTCGAGTGGGCGGACTTCATCCTCTTGCCGTCGCCTGCCGCCATTACTACTGCACATATATCCATAAACGTGATTCTCTTTTCGAAAAAGTTTTACCGCAAGTATTATATCAAATATTTGTAAGCATTAGTGTATAATGGTAAAAATCTGTTTAAGGAGATTTACTCGATGATAGCTATTTTGCTTGCAGCAGGTTACGCTACACGACTCTATCCTTTGACGAAGGATAATCCGAAGTCGCTGCTTCCTCTCGGGAACAGACTGATCATAGATTACATAATGGATTCCGTCGATAAGATTCCTGATCTTACTCAGGTTGCTCTTATCACGAATTCGAAGTTCTTCCCTCACTTCAGTAAGTGGGCGCAGGAGCAGGACAGAACAGGCAAGGCTCCGATCACTGTTCTTGATGACGGTACTGACGATGACTCCAACAAGTTAGGAGCCATCGGTGACATTATTTTCACGATAGATAAGTTAGGTATTGATGACGACATCTGCATCCTTGCAGGAGACAACATCTTCACCTACAGCATCGGGCATATGTATGAGTTCTTCCGCAAGAAGAACGCTCCTACTTTGATCGCCATCACGGTCCCCGAGATTGAACAAAGAAGGAAGCTCGCTGTTGCCGTTCTCGATGACGACGGACGCGTAATCGATATGGCAGAGAAGCCGCAGGAACCCAAGAGCGACTGCTGCATCTATGCCACGTATTTTTACGGCAAAGAGATTATTCCGATGTTTAAGGAATATATAGCCGAAGGCGGTTCTCCCGATGCGCCGGGCAACTTCCCTTCATGGCTTTATAAGCGCATGCCGGTCTATGCCTTCAAGGGCGACGGCGAGTGCATCGATATCGGCACATTGGAAAACTACGAGAAGACATGCAAGGAATATGAGGGCAAATAACAGATACTGTAAATTGTTATGTGTTGTTATAGCAGGTTCCGCTTTTATAGGCGGAACTTCTTCTTGTGTAAGACAGGAAACTCCTGTCGAGACTGTTGCCGTGACGGCTGCCACGACACAGACGCCCACACCGGAACCTACATTCACTCCGACACCGACCCCGTCACCATCGCCTACACCGGTCCCGACTCCCGTGCCCGAATATGTCGAGCCGCAGTTCGAGGAGACCTGGTACAACGGCTTCGTGGACGCAAGGTCAGTGCGGGCCCAGATTGTAACCAATCCGGAAGATATAGACGTGCTTATTAATAAATATTTCGCGCTGCCGCTTGATTATGTTCCGCCGGATCTTGTTGATGCACCGCACTCGATGAACCAGCAGATAAGAGCTGAGGCATGCGATGCGTGGAATGCTATGTATGACGCATGCGTAGAGGCAACAGGCCAGGGACTTTTCCTTGTGTCAGGCTACAGGGATGCCAATATTCAGCAGTACCTTTTTGACAGGTCCACAAATCTTCGCGGCATCACTTTCTCCGTAAGGAAGAATGCCATTCCCGGAAGATCCGAGCACCAGTTAGGTCTCGCACTTGATATCACACCTGAAGGCGAGTATGAGATCCTCGACGAATTCGGCGAGACCACCACAGGTATGTGGGTAAATGAACACTGTCACGAGTTCGGTTTTGTAAGAAGGTTCCAGCAGCAGTGGGTCTATGAGACCGGTTACGACATCGAAGCATGGCACTACCGCTATGTCGGAGTTGAGCTTGCAACTTACCTTTATGAGAACGACATGTCCCTTGAAGCCTACTACGGACTTGAGCAGGTCCTGCCGTGGGACGAGTGATTTTGCCTTAAAAATTCCATATTTACAGTTACAATAAAATATTTTTTATAGTAAAATATGTCAGGATTATAAAATTGTGGAGGTCCTTCTACTATGATGACATTCGAAGAATTGATGAATTACTGTATCGAGAACAACTGCTCCGATATTCATATCACAGCAGGTACTAATCTCGCAGTAAGAAGAAACGGTGATCTCGTGATTCTGGACACAATCCCTACAATCGAAGAAGCTGAGCAGATGATCTTCGCAGTTCTTAAGGATGATGAGATTGACAGAGTAAAGAGAGGAAGCGATCTTGATATCGGTGGCATGATCAACGGTATCAGAATCAGAGGTAACATCTACCATCAGCGTAACAACCTCGCTGCAAGTATCCGTATCCTTATGCCTGAGATTCCTACTTTCGAGGACTTGGGTCTTCCTTCAGTAATCAGAGAGCTTGCTGAGTCCCACCAGGGTATGATACTTGTTACAGGTCCTACGGGTTCCGGTAAGTCCACTACTCTTGCTGCTATCGTTGACTACATCAACAAGACAGCTTATAAGCACGTTGTAACTATCGAGGATCCTATCGAGTATCTTTACTCACACGATAAGGCAATGATCCACCAGAGAGAAATCGGTAAGGACGTTCGTTCCTTCTCCGCAGCATTGAGATCAGTTCTCCGTGAAGACCCTGATATCATTCTCGTTGGTGAGATGAGAGACTATGAGACTATCCAGGCTGCTATCACAGCTGCTGAGACAGGTCACCTCGTTCTTTCAACACTTCATACAAATTCCGCTTCACAGACAATAGAGAGAATTATCGGTTCCTGCCCTTCTGATATTCAGGACCAGATCCGTGTTCAGTTCTCCAACTGCGTTAGGGGCGTTATCTCCCAGCAGCTCCTTCCTACACAGGACGGCATGAGACGTGTACTCGCTACTGAGATCATGGTAGGTACTATCCCGATCAGAACTCTCATCCGTGAGAACAAGATCACACAGATCCCCGGTACAATCCTCTCCAGCCACAAGGATGGAATGCATACATTCAACGAGGATCTTATCAGACTTATCAGAAACGAAGAGATCAGCAAGAAGGTAGCTATGAACGCTACATACGATCCGGTTGAGCTCGGTGCTAACCTCGGTATCAATAACACATACAGTTCTTCAGGATTCTGATAAAAAGTCTATTGGAACTTACAAAGCCTCCGGTTTCCCCGGAGGCTTTTTTGTGTGCGTTTGCAGGATAAGATTATTCGGTTTATAATCTGCAAAGAATCCAAGGCGGGGTGTAAGTCCCCACCGGCGGTGTTCCTCCAAAGGCAATAGCAAAGAGGTAAGCCCGCAACTCCCGTAAATCTTTATGACGGGACTGACGCGATGAGATTTCGCGGCCGACGGTCAAAGTCCGGATGGAAGGAGTTGTTTTATTATGTCCGATTTATCCAAAGATTCTGTAACACATTCACGCGTACTGACAAGGAAGATTGCAGTCACCGGTGTTTTTACCGCTATGGCCGTAGTTCTCATGTATCTTGAGTTCAACCTTCCGTTCATGCCGGTTTTCCTGAAGTTTGACTTCTCGGAGCTCCCCGTACTCATCGGTTCGTTTGCATTGGGACCTGTTTACGGCATCGCTATTGAGCTTCTGAAGAATCTCATTCACCTGCCTGCAACAGGAACATCAGGCGTCGGCGAACTTTCCAATTTCATAACGGGAAGCATCTACGTATTCACGGCCGGTTTCTTCTATGAGAAGCACAGAACAAGAAAGGGCGCCATCGCAGCAATGCTCATCGCTACAGCTGCACTCGCTATATTTGCCGTCCCGTTCAATTACTTCTTCACCCTGCCTCTCTACGGCTCGGTCGCAGGTTTCCCCATGGAGACAATCCTCGGAATGAGCTCAGGGGTTAATTCTCTTATCACTGATAAGCTGTCTTTGGTCCTCTGGGCATTCCTCCCGTTCAATCTGTTCAAGGGACTGGTTATCGGTTTCATCACTTTCTGGGTGTATAAGCCGATCTCGAAGATGATCAATTCGATGTATAAGAAAACCCGCTGATAATGTTTGCTCGCTCGGGTCCTCCGCGCTTCGCTTGTGCGGAGGTCGCTTCGCAAGACAGTGTCATCGGGGAACAAAATCGGCCAACTTAAGCGGGTTGGTCAACCGGAACTTCAGTCGGCGAGGTATCCACGGGGTCCACAGGCGCTGTTTCAGGAGCAGGAGCCGCGGTCTCAGCCGGCACAGACGCATTAGTCTCAGCCGGTACCGCATCCGACGGCACCGTATCAGTCGCAGCGCTTCCGTCCTCGGGAGTCTCGTCATAAACTCGGACCGGTTCTCTCGCGATTACTTCCGCGGTCAGATCGCCGTTCGGATCGCCGAACAAATAGTTATAGAAATTAGACGACAATACGCCCCTGCAAAAATTAACTCTGTTTGCGACTATCGTGCGGACGGCATCAACATATCCGTCGGGAATATCCGCATCCGGATCATTAGGCGTAAATGTACCGGACGAACTTATATAGGTTCCGAGATCAGTCCTCCAGTCGTAGCTTGCGTTAAACGATATCGCCATCTCATCCGACAGTACATCACGGCCCGGAAGAAGTCTTGAATCGTATTCAACTCCGAACAGATTAAGAAGTGTCGGCAGCATATCGATCGACGTTGTAGGTGAATCGATTATTATCGGATCCTCATCCTCGAGGCAGCCGCACCACAGTATAAGCCTGTTGTGATCTCTCTCGATTGTGTTCGTTACTTCATAACCGTAAAGCTCGGATAAATAATGCATATAACCCGCATCCGAATCTCTGTCGAGTCCGTAAGGATAGTGGTCAGCGCAGATGGCGATAACCGTATCGTCCTCGATGCCTGCCGCCTCAAGCTGCCCGACAAGATACTCGAGTGCACGGTCAAGTTCGATCTGGCAGGCAATATAAGCACGTACAGGCTCGGAGCAGATACCGTCAAGCGATGCGGTCTCATCCCAGTGAAGTCTGCTCATCGCATTCGCACCGCGGCTGTAGTTACTGTGTCCGCTTACGGACATGTAATAGATGTTAAAAGGCTGATGGTTGATATACCCGGGAACCGTCGCTTCCATAAGCTGCAAATCGCTTTCCGGCCACACGGGATCGATATAAGATTCGAGTCCGTTACCCCAGCCCGTAAAGCCTTCCGAGTAGCCGAGCAGGTTATGCGTGACATTACGCGTGTAGAACTGGTAATCGTTATTATGGAAAGCCGCTCCGTAATAGCCTCTCATGTTAAGCTGCTGAGACATCGTAAGATAAGTGTTTCCCCTTGCCGTCATGTGATAGAACGACACGCCGCCGTCCATCGGAAGAAGGCCGAAGATGTGTGAGAACTCGCCTCCGATAGTACCCGCCGTCGCAGGCACATAAGAATCGTTAAAGTTGATTCCTCTCGTTGCAAGCCTGTACAAAGTCGGTGTAAGCTCAGGGTCTATCGCCTCCGCCGTGAAAGCTTCCGCCGTTATCATGATAAGATTCTTCCCCTCGAAAAGCCCCGTGTACTGATTCGTCATCGTGGGCTCCAAAGAAGCGCAGTACTCGGCAAGCGAAGCTATCGTTCCCGACTCAGTCTGAGCAATCCCTTCAAAGTCGATATCCATAACATGGGGTACGGGAACCGGTGTAGGAGTAGGCGTGGGAGTCGGTGTCGCACCCGGAACCGTAGGTACCGGAACGGGTGTCGGTGTGGGCGTTGCCGTCGGCAACACGACCGGCACATCCACCGTCTCGAAGCCGATGTTATCGGCACCGTTAATAAGAGACTTGATATCAAGACCGATCGCCTCGTAAAGTCCGAACTCAGATGCCGCGTTATTAAAACTGTATTCTTTACCGTGTAATGCTGACTTTGCATCGCTTGTCGAGATGATGATCACATTCGTAAAGAAGGACACGGGGATAAGCACCGCCATGAGTCCTATCTTCCAGCTGTCCGGACGCTTAAGATCAACCTTATGGATGATAACTCTTATCACATAAACCAAAGTCGGAAGAAGAAACAGGAAGATATGTCCTATTCCGCTTTTGCTTAATATCAGACTCTTTATAGTGGAAGCAAATCCCGTAAGTGCATCCTCGCCTCCGAAGAAGACGGTGTGAAGATCGTATAAAGTCTTAAACTGCATCGCGATAAAAAACTCTATGAGAAACGGCAAAGCAGCGATAACCCTGACCGCGATCCCGGCCGCAATCCTCACCTTCCCCTTAAACGCCTGAAGCAAAAGACAGACGGGAAGTCCGATGTAAAGCGAGCTTAAGATGACATGGATTACCGACGAAGAGAACCCAGGTCCGAAGGCCGAGAACCCGAATACCAGTTCGTAGTAGAAAAGAACTAATGCAAACTCAGCCGCGAGCATTTTCGATAATAAGATTTAATGCCGTGTGGGATTCCTGCCAGCCCGGATCGGAGATGGCAAATACATGTGTCGCGAGTTTGGTCTCAGACGAGATAGCGTCAAAGAACTTCACAGGGATGCCTTCCCCTTCGAGGAAGTCTCTCATCTTCACGTTAACGTCGTGAAGGAAGTCTTTGTCCCCTGTGATGAGACAAGTGCGTGGAAATCCCGTGCGTCTTATTATCTCTTTGGTGTCGTAGATATAGGAGGGAAGTTCAGCCTCTCCCTCTTCCTTGCCAAACGGTCTCTCGAAATAAATTGAAGGGAAAGAGTTCCTCTCTCCTTCATAGATACCGCAGATCGATGCGAGCGAGAGTGCTTCCGTATCAGATTCAATGGTAATGTTCATGTCCTTCCTGACAGACTCGCTCCTTAACAGGCACGCGAGAAGAACAACGAGATATCCGCCTGCGGAATCACCTACAAGATGTACCTTCCTTATACCTCTGTCGCGTGCGAGAAAATCGATCGCGGTACAAAGGTCGTTTGCAACACCAATGAGAGTTTTTTCCGGCATATGATGATAGTTAACGTTTACAACCGGCATTCCGGAGAATACCGCAAGAGTCATACCGAAGCACTTATCAAGCTCCTTGCTTCCATAAACGAAAGCGCCGCCGTGCACGAGGAAGAATGCCTCGTCACCCACTTCGATTCCTCTTCTTGTATAGATATCGAGTTTGTTTTCAGGGATATCGGTATCGGCATAGAGAATATCGCACTCTGTGTCACAGTCACGCGGAAGCTGCTCCATCTCCAGACGCATCTTATCCGTTCTGGTCGCGCCCTTGATGAACTCCTTCCTTGCCTTATCGGCGATAAGCCTCTCGATGATCATTTCCCCTGATTAACTCCTGATAAAATATACAACGCATAGGATAATATAATATGCTGTTTATTAAATCAATTCGAAATATTTTACACTTTTGTGATTGAGGTTTGTTACTCGTGCTATAATTAAACAGATTTTCAAATTCCGTACGGAGGTTTTTCTATGCACGATGAAAAGATTATAGATCAGCTCTCTGACCTGGTATCTTCTTTTATCTGCTATGCTGGTTCACATCTTCCCGATGATGTAGATGCAAAGCTTAAGGAGATGGCAAAGGTAGAGACTGAGGGATTTGCCCCCACGATTTACAAGGCTATGGCCGACAATATGGAACTCGCTAACGAGCTTAAGCGTCCTTCATGCCAGGACACAGGTATCATCCAGTTCTTCGCTAAGGTCGGAACAAACTTCCCTTATCAGAATGAACTCCCCGAAGCATTGGAGAAGGCTGTTCTTAAGGCAACAGAGCGTGCTCCTTTGAGACATAACGCAGTTCAGGTATTCGATGAGATCAACACAGGCAACAACGTTGGTGTCCGTGTACCGTGGATCGATTGGGAGATCGTTCCCGACAGAGACGATATCGAGCTTTATGTTTACATGGCAGGCGGCGGATGCTCACTGCCCGGTATGGCTAAGGTTTTGATGCCTCTCGAGGGCTACGAAGGTATCGTAAAGATCATTTTCGATCAGATGACATCTTATGGTGTTAACGCATGTCCTCCGGTTCTTCTCGGTGTAGGTATCGCAGGTTCCGCTGAGGTTGCTGCCAAGCTTTCCAAGAAGGCTCTCCTGCGTCCTGTAGGATCTCATAATGAGAATCCCAAGGCTGCAATGATGGAAGAAGAGCTTGAGAAGGGATTGAACGAGTTGGGCCTCGGACCCGGCGGACTTTCCGGTAAGCTTTCCGTTATGGGAGTTAACATTGAGCAGGCTGCACGTCACCCTGCCACACTTGCTGTCGGTATCTCTACAGCATGCTGGGCTCACAGAAGAGCTTGCATCAAGATCAATCCCGACTTCACATATGATTTCGTCACGAGCAAAGGAGTTAAGTTATGAGTATTTGGCATTTGACCACACCTGTAACGGATGAGGATATCGAGAAGATCCATATCGGCGACGTAATCTACCTTACAGGCGATATCACAACAGGAAGAGACGACGTTCACCACAGAGTCGTTGTTCAGGGAAGAGAGTGTCCTGTAGACCTTAAGGGCGCAGCTGTTTTCCACGCAGGTCCTATCATGAAGAAGGTCAGCGAAGATAAGTGGAAGTGTGTTGCAGTCGGACCTACAACATCCATGAGAATGGAGAAGGCCGAGAAGGAATTCCTCGCTGCTACAGGCGTTAAGATCGTTATCGGCAAGGGCGGCATGGGCCCTAAGACAACTGAGGGCTGTAAGGAGTCCAAGGCTGTTCACACTATCTTCCCCGGCGGATGCGCAGTTGTTGCTGCAGAGTGCATCGAGGATGTTGAAGGTGTTGAGTGGCTCGACCTCGGAATGCCTGAAGCTATGTGGAAGTTCAAGGCTAAGGAATTCGGACCTTTGATCGTATCTATCGACTGCCACGGCGGCAACCTGATCGACGACAACAAGGTCAAGTTCAACGAGCGTAAGGAGAAGCTCGTTCCTGAGATTTCTGAGAAAGTTCAGTTCATGCATTAATGTTCCCTTTTCTTTCTGAACTCAAGGGAAAAGCTGACGCTTTAATTTTTGATGTAGACGGTACCCTGCTTGATTCCATGACAGTGTGGAATCAGGCGGATACCGTTTTTCTTAACTCGAGAGGATTTGAAGTAACTTCCGACTACACGGACTACGTCAAATCCGTTCGCATAGAAGACGCTGCAAGATACACTAAGGAGCGCTTTGATCTTCCCGATTCCGTCGAGGATATAATGAACGAGTGGAATGCATTCGTTAACGGTTCTTACGCGCTTCACGTGCTTCTTAAGGACGGTGCTCTTTCCTATCTTCGAAAAGCACGCGCTATGGGATTCAAGACCGCATGTGCGACTGCGCTTACAAAGCCTAACCTTTTTGCCGCCTTCGACCGCATCGGAATCCACGACCTTTTTGATGAAATAGTCACACTTGAAGATCTTCCCGGAGCCCCAGATAAGAGTGACCCGCACATCTATCTTCATGTAGCCGGACTGCTTCACGCGGCGCCTGACCGCACCCTTATTTTCGAAGATGTTCCTGCGGCTTTGGAGGGAGCTAAGAAAGGCGGCTTCATGACGTGTGCTGTTTATGATCCTGTCGGAGCCGGCTCAGAAGAATCCTGGGAGAAGATGAAAAGCGCCGCCGACTATAGTTTTGAAGGCTGGGATGAACCCCTCAAAAATTAATGCTTTGTTCATGTTTATATAAAAGAAATAAAGTATATTAGTTTCATGGATTATGATGCCAGGAATATTTTCTCGCGCGGTCGTGCCAAGTTCACGATCATGTGCATGATCTATGCAGTCCTTTTTATCAGCGGACTGTTTCTTCAGCGTTTTTTCTTTATAGGTTACGCGAGATTCATCATATCCATTTTCCTCATCATATTCAGTTTCCTTATTAACCTGTCGTTCGGACTTCCGGGATACTGGTTATCGACTGCGCTTACGATAGTCCAGCTGTTCCTTTACATGTCTATGTTCGCACACAGGTACGACGAGGAGACTTTGGTCCTTATCGCGCTGTCTTTGTTGTCCGTGCTGCTGCACACGATGTTTATATTCTTTATAACGCGCATTGAGGGCAAGCTCGGAGCTCTTGATAAGAAGCTTTCCGAGGAGAAGACGAAGAGGATCAATTACGAGACGACGGCAATGATCGAGAGAGTCATGACCACCCGTCCCGGTACCATCGTAAGACATGAGGATATCCGCGATAAATCAGGTTACACCGAGGCTGTCGAGACGAGCCGCAACAAAGCTATCGACCCTCTCACGACGCTCCCTAACAGACACATGTTAAGCGAGCAGGCGGAGATCAAGATCCTCGAATATAAGCAGGCCTATCAGGACGCTGCCGACAGCGGTGCGGTTTGCAATATCAATCCTATCTACACGCTCTATCTGACAGTCGCTGACCCCGTAAGGTTCTCGCAGGACAACGGTCATATCGTCGTTGACCTGTTCATCCAGACGATGGCTCACAGACTGCGTGAGGCAGCTAACGAGAAGGACTTCATTGGAAGAATCGCCAACAACGAGTTTGCCATCATAACAACGAGACTCGAAGACGATACACAGGTACTCCGCTACGCGATCGACCTCGCGAAAGCTCTTCAGGAAGAAAGCGAAGGCAGATTCTACGCAGGCATCGCACAGTACCCCAGAGACGCGATCTATGCGGGCGAGCTCATCCAGCACGCTGAGTCTGCCATGTATGCCGCTATAAACGAGAACACAGACGCTAAGATCTACGAGCCTTCGAAGAATGAATCAAGAACAACCTTCCTCGAGGACATGACGATCGACGAGATAAAAGTTCTCCTCGATAAGGCATTCGATAATCATGAGATATTCATGGTTTATCAGCCCAGATTCGATGCCGGTATGAAGCTTACGGGATTCGAGGCATTCGTGCGCTGGGAGGATCCGAAGCACGGTATCGTGGACACAAGAGACTTCCTGTTCTATGCGGACAAGACAGGCCACATCTACCAGATCGCCGAGTTCTCATTGAGACAGGCATTCGAGACGCTTGCTCTTATCAACGATATCGATCATAACCTGACGATGACAGTCAATCTGTCTACGACACAGCTTCATACACCTGACATTAAGTACGAGCTGTTTACGGAAGCACAGAAGACCGGATGCGATCTTACAAACCTCATCGTTGACGTTCCGTCTGACGGCGTCTCTATCAATGTGCGTGAGGTTCAGAATACTCTCGATGCATTTGCTTCTTCGGGTATAACGATGGCGCTTGATAACTTCGGCCGCGGATACTCGTCATTGAGCAGCATCCCGCTTCTTCCCATCTCTCTTGTTAAGCTCGACGGCAACTTCACTTCAGACCTTAAGGAAGGAACATCACACGACATCCTGACCCGTTCGATCATAGAACTTTTGCAGGAGCTTGATATCCCCGTTGATGCTACCAATGTTCAGTCCAAGGAGCAGTTCGAGAAGCTTAAAGAATACGGTTGTACGTTCTTCCAGGGTAAGTTCCTTAACGAGCCGATCCGTAAGGATAAGATCGTCGATTACATCAAAAGCTTATCCAAGACCTGAGACAGCTTACGCGCGGGTAATCCCACAACATTAAAATAATCACCTTCAACAGTCTCAACAAGGAGTGCGCCTCCCTGCTGGATTCCGTATGCTCCAGCCTTATCGTATGGCTCATCTGTGTTGATATATCTCTCGATAAGATCCGTCTGGTATTTATCCAGATCTCCGAATCTTACCTTGGTGGTATCGGTAAATACATCTTCTGTCCGGGAAGTCTTAACACACACTCCCGTTATGACCTCGTGAGTCTTGCCCGAGAGCATCGTCAGCATTCTTCTGGCATCAGCCTTATCTGCGGGCTTGCCAAGTATCTGTCCGTCGCACACAACCGAAGTGTCCGCACCTATAACGATGTACTCATCCTTCTGTCCGTCAGGCAATGCGTTAAATACCGCTTCCGCTTTCTTTAACGCAAGCTGCTTCTGCACTTCGTCAGCACTGCCGCCTGCCCCGAGAACATCGTCTTCTATCGCGCGCTCATCCACATCCTCGCTTCTTATCTCGAAGTCGGTTGTGATGAGGCTTAAGATCTCTTTTCGCCTGGGTGATTTACTTGCAAGTATTATTTTCATGCGACTATTGTATCACGACACAAAAAGAGGGATGCACGAAACCCCTCAGTGCATCCCTCTCTCTCCAGAGTTGAATTATTGAAAATAAAACCTGTCCTGATTAAAACTGGTCGTCTCCAACGATTTCTTCTTCTGTAATTTCATCCTTCTGCGCGGCAGCCTTCTCGGCATCACGCTTGGCCTTTGCCTCTTCCATTGCAGCTGCTACTGACAAGCCTGACAACAAAGACTCCCCTGCGGGCTTCTCCTCAGGCTTCTTCATGTTCGCAACTACTTCATTCATTTCTTCTCTTTGCTTAGCGGCATCGATCTTAGCCTGTACGCGCGCTCTTGCAGCAGCCGCAGCAGCCGCTCTCTTCTCGGCATCCTCACCGGACTGGGCAGCTCTCGCAGCAGACTCCTCCGCCCTCTTCAATACAGCCTCTGATACCTTACTCGTCTCCTCGGCAGACTTCGCCTCGGCAGAATCTCTTGCTGCCTCAGCTGCCGCAGCAACCTTCTCGAAATCAACCTTATCAGGCTGTACTCCGTTACCGGGGCGCTTGAGAACGTCAGTAAGAGACTCGCTTACCTTACGCACTTCACTGTCAGGGATAAGTCCGTTGACCGTGCTCTCATAATTCTTATCAGGACTGTTCATGAACAGTGCATAGACTTCCTTCGGATTGTCCTTCTTGGTGATCCTGTAGAACGTATCGACGAACTTGGCCATCGTCTTACCCTGTGTCCACTTAGGCATCTCCTTGACCTGCTCGGTACCGGATGTCTGGGATACTTCAGCGAAGAAGTCCTGTGCGGACTTGTACTCACCGTTCAGGATATAAGCACCGCCGGGTTCACCATTCTCACAAACAGAAACGAGTGCTGTTGCAACGTTACGTACATCTACGAATGCGTGACCGCCTGCTACGGTCGATACCTTGTTCTCGAGATACTTTCTTAAGATCCTGTTCATGTCATAGTCCTCGGAGAAACCGGGACCGATGATAAATGTGGGAAGAAGGATGGAGGCATTGAACTTGTTAAGAGCAACCTTACTCATAAGGTACTCGGATGCCTCTGCCTTCGTGCTCGCATAGTCGCCCTCTGCTTCCTTCCTGTCGAAGTGTACCTTCTCACCTGACAATGCGGAATCGGGGTCAAGAGCGTATGCTGATCCAAGGAAAACAAAGCGTCCGATCTTGGAACGCATCGCCATATCGATCAAATTCTCTGCACCGGCAACATTAACACGGCGCATCTCAAGATTCTTATTATTGGAAATAGAAACAATCTCTTCCGTATGAATAACGGCAGAGCGTCTCGGATCTTCAACTGTGAGGAATTCTTTAAGTGAATCCTTATCAAAAATCACTCCCTCGGAGATCTCTGCGCCCATTCCCTTGAGCAGCGAAGAATCAGTTTCAGGAGGTACCAACACACGGACGGAACATCCTTCAGACAACAACAACTGAACTACCAGTCTTCCTACCGGATCCTTTGCACCGGTTACAAGGTATTTATCGTACAGCATAAACTACGTACCCCGCTTATTTTTTGTCGTAGTGAAACCGACACTATTATTTTATTTAATTGGCATATGAAATTAAAGTTCATAATGTTAAACTCGTGTAAACAAAAATCTATTGACAATTCATTTTGGCAGGTTTAATATTGCCTTGTTTTTATACGCTAAATGCTGTGACGAAGAAGGTCCGGCAGTTGGAGCACACAGAGAGCCGGGGATGCTGAGATCCCGGCAGCAAAGACTACCAAGTGGCTATCGCTTCCGAGCAGGTGTACCGAATGGATATACCGAGTAGGCTGCACCCGATTCTGCCGCGTTAAGGCATAGGGTTTATTGGAACCTGAAGTGGTGATCTGATAAAGGTCGCAAGTTGAGTGGTAACACGGTAATTCGTCTCAACGTTCGATATAGAACGTTGAGACTTTTTTATTACGTAAAAAGCAGGAGGAAACAAAAATGGCAGAAAACCAGAACATGGAAGTCGAGGCAAAGCTGCTCGAAGTCGCAGGCCGAGTTAAGGCTCTAAGACTTGACATGGGATTGTCAGTCGAGGAAGCTGCTTCAAAGCTTGAACTTACCCCCGAGGAGTACGAGAGATACGAAGAAGGAAAGGAAGACTTTAACTTCACTTTCTGCTTCAAATTCGCGAACCTCGCCAAGGTTGACATCGCAGACATCCTTGAGGGATTCACACCTTCCCTTACAGAGTATGCAGTTACACGTTTAGGTCAGGGACGTCCGATCGTAAGACGTGCTGATTCCCAGTCAAAGTATCTGCGCTTAGGCTCAAGATTCAAGAACAAGATGTGCGAGCCTTTCCGCGTAATCCTTCCTTATTCCGAGGAGGCATTGAATCCTCCTTATAAGCTCGTAACACACGACGGCCAGGAGATGAACATCGTCGTAAGAGGAACGCTTAAGGTTATGATCGGCGATTCCTTCGAGGTTCTCCACCCGGGTGATGTTATCTACTTTGATCCGCATACTCCTCACTGCGAGCTTGCAGTCGGCGGTGAAGACTGTGAGTTCTATGCCATTATCATTGATCCGAAGCTTGCCGAGAAGGCAGAAGATTATGCCGCTCCCTACAAGACAGAGATCAAGACGGACAGCGTTACTAACGTTGATGCCGCTAATCTTCCTGATGCTATATACACAAAATACTTAAACGGTGTTCTCGATGAGAACGGACACCTCGTTGATGTTGATGTTAACGTTCCCGCGTGCAAGAAGTTCAACTTCGCTTTCGACTGCGTTGACGCCATCGCTGACAAGGACCCTGAGAAGCTTGCTATGCTCTGGGTTGATAAGGACTGCGTTACCGAGAAGCGCTTCACCTTCGCAGATATCAAGAAGTATTCCAACATGACTGCCAACTACTTTAAGTCATTAGGTATCGGCAAGGGCGACAAGGTCATGCTCGTTCTTAAGCGCCACTACCAGTTCTGGTTCTGCATGATGGGTCTCGAAAAGCTCGGTGCTGTTGCTATCCCTGCTACACACCTGCTTCGCGACAAAGACTACGAGTACCGCTTCCAGGCAGCTTCCGTTAAGGCTATCGTCTGCACATCAAATGACGATGCTCCTGTTGAAGTAGAGAAGGCAGCAAAGGCTTACGGTCTTGAGACACTCATCATGTGTAACGGTAAAAGAGACGGCTGGAGATGCTTTGACGAAGAGTTTACGCAGTTCTCCGATGTTTTCGAGAGGCCTGAGGACTATGCTTGCGGTTACGACCCGATGGTAATGTTCTTTACTTCCGGTACGACAGGCTATCCTAAGATGGCACTCCACTCTTACATGTATGCTATCGGTCACATCACGACAGCCAAGTACTGGCAGAATGTTGACCCTAACGGTCTGCACTTCTCCATCTCCGATACGGGTTGGGGTAAGGCACTCTGGGGTAAGCTCTACGGCCAGTGGCTCTGCGAAGCTCCTGTCTTCACATTCGACTTCGACAGATTCAAGGCTGATGAGATCCTTCCTATGTTCGCTAAGCACAACATCACCACATTCTGTGCTCCGCCTACAATGTTCAGATTCTTTATCAAGGAAGACTTAAGCAAGTACGATCTTTCTTCTTTGAAGTATGCGGTTACTGCAGGTGAGGCTTTGAACCCTGAGGTATTCAACCGCTTCATGGCTGCAACAGGTATCCGTCTCATGGAGGGATTCGGTCAGACAGAGACGACTCTCGTTATCGCGAACCTCGTAGGTTCCGGAATCAGACTCGGTTCCATGGGTAAGCCGAACCCGCTTTATGAAGTTAAGGTATTGGATCCTGACGGCAAGGAGTGCAAGCCCGGTGAGACAGGTGAGATCTGTATCAACACACAGAAGTATCATCCGAAGGGACTTTTCCTCGAGTACTATCTGTCACCTGAACTTACCAAGGATGCATGGCACGACGGCTGGTATCACACAGGTGATACTGCATGGATGGATGAGGACGGCTATATCTGGTATGTAGGAAGAACCGACGATGTCATCAAGTCCTCCGGTTACCGTATCGGACCGTTCGAGATAGAGAATGTTATCATGGAGCTCCCTTATGTACTCGAGTGTGCCGTTACAGGTGCACCTGACCCGAAGGGCGTAAGAGGCATCGTCGTTAAGGCAACTATCACTCTTGTTAAGGGTACTGAGCCTTCCGAGGAACTTAAGAAGGAAGTTCAGGAATATGTTAAGGCGAAGACTGCTCCTTACAAGTATCCGAGAATCGTTGAGTTCGTAGATGAACTTCCGAAGACTGTATCAGGTAAGATCAGAAGAAGAGCAATCCGCGAAGACGACGATAAGAAAGCCTGATATAAGAATAATCACGCGATCCGCCACAGAGGATCGAGGCCGTCCGAGCCGTGGCCGAAGCCACGGCGGACGCTGCCACAAGGAACAGACCTTCCGGTCTTAACATACGGCCAGAAGACATCATATATCTCGTGAGAGCCCCGGACAGACGGTATGGGCAATCGTCTTATGTCCAGCAGCTCATCTTCACTGCCGGTCCGAAGGAGCAGCAGTCCGTGTCTTCTGTCGTATGCGAGAAGGTCATCATACTTAGGATCATTCAGAAACTTATGCCTGATCAATGGAAGTACACGGTTCCTGGGATTTATCTCAAGAACCGATACTCCCTGCTCATCTTTAAAATCAGCAGAACCCGCAATGGTCTGCGATTCGCGGTAAAGATCTCTGATCGCCATCTGAATGCGGTGCATTGTCACGTCCTCATAATCCTCAGCCACACGGGCGCCAAAGCGGATAGCGCGGCAGATAAGGTCATAAAGATCGATCTCCATATTAGGAAGACTCGTCAGAAAGCAATCGAGTATCATCTGCTGGATCTGCACCGATGCGCACTCCCCCATATATCTGTACAGGCGGTCTGCCAGTCCGGGATTGGTCCTGACAAACATATACCGCTCTTCGAACGGCTTCCCGGTCACCATAAGATCAGGCTTGATATCAAGCGGCTTGACCTTCATGGATATGCACCTTATATAAACGCTGAGCAACCCCTCAAGCGTTCCGTCATATGTAAAACTGTGTATGGAGTGCTGCATGCCCTCATTCTAACAGGCGAACATTCGTTTGTAAATATAGTAAGTGGGAAAATAAAAGGACCATTCATGCGAATGGTCCTTCCTGATTACCGGATACTTAAATTTGATCAGGGATGAGGGAATCCGATAGCCGTCAGGATAGTATCCACATTATCTCTGTTGGCATCCTTATCCTTGTCTGTAACAACAGCGATGTACTGATCGTCAACATAGAAGATACCGCCGTAGATGTAGCTTCTGTCACCCATGAAGTCTGAGTCTTCACACTCACCGTCAAACAGGATATATCCATATGAGTCACGGTCCACCCTGACAGTTCTTCCGTCGAAGTCATGGTCATCCATCATGTCATCAAAATTATCGAGAGCCTCTTCCCATGTATCACGGGCGTCGTCTTCATCATCAAACTCCGTGAAGTTAACCGCATAGTGCTCGTCATTTACAAATATCGAATCACCGTACGTTCCGTAATCGTCCTCATCAAAGACTTCCTCGATTGCATTCTTAAAATCTTTGCTTCTTACGCGCTCGATCTTCTTGAAGGCGCATCCTGCAAGGGGCAGGAGCATGATGCCGGCAAGGGCTGCTGAAATGATCTTCTTCATATTCTTCATTGTAGTTATCTCCTTATACAGAAAGGACCGCTCGTTCGAGCGGCCCTGTTTATGCTCATCGATTTGTCCTATCAGGGAGTAGGATATCCGATTGCTCTTAAGAACTCATCAACTCTGGATGTGTCTCTGTCGCTTGTGCTTCTGCAAAGAACGATAACAACTACGTCTTCCTTACAGAAGATACCGCCATAGATATCATCATCGAAGAAATCATTGCTGCTGCTCTCACCGTTAAGAAGGATATATCCCTCTGTATCAGTGATTCTGTAGGAATACTTACCGTCGAAGTCCTTGTCATCGACCATATCCTGGAAATCTTCAGCAAACTCGTCCTCAAAGAAATCCATTGCATGTGCATTGCTGTCAAACTGGATCCACTCATAGTGGAAATCGCCGTCGTAGCAGTCAATGTCGTGCTCGGAGTGTGAATAGTATGTTGTATAGTCATACCAATCGTCCTCATCGAGATCCGCAACATCCTCAAGCGCATTTGTGAAGTCCTTCTTGGAAACTACATTGTAACGCTTGCCGCAGGCAGCGATAGAAAACATCATAACGCCTACGAGAGCTACGGAGACAACTTTCTTCATCATCTTCATAATCTTAACCCCTCCTATAGGTTTTTAAAAAATTGCACACATAGGAATATGCAACCTTAAACCACTATAACACACTTATCAAACAATTTTAAGTCTGTGGTAAACTTTTTTACCCTTACGTGCGATAGCCTCGCCGTCAGCGTCAAAATCCTTTTCGCTTAACTTGTAGAACTTGTCAGAAACTACCTCGTCGTTAAGGTATACACCCTTCTGGTCGATCATTCTTCTGCACTCGCCGTTAGACTTAAATACGCCTGCCTCAACGAGCACCTGCGCAAGGTCAACGCCGTCAGCCAAAGAAGCAGAAGCAATCTCTGTCGTCTTCATATCGTCAGACTTGCCGCCCTTGTTCTCGAACAGGTCCTCGGCAGTCTTCTTCGCGATATCGGCCTGCTCCTTGCCGTGAATGATAGAAGTAACTTCATAAGCAAGTCTCTTCTTTGCCTCGTTGATGGCGGAATCTGTAAGCTTCGCGTACTCGTTGATCTCTTCCATCGGAAGGAATGTCAGAAGCTTCATGCACTTGATGACATCAGCATCATCGACATTTCTCCAATACTGGTAGAAGTCATATACAGGCGTCTTATTGGGATCGAGCCATACTGCACCCTTTGCTGTCTTACCCATCTTCTTGCCTTCGCTGTTGGTAAGCAAAGTAAAAGTCAGACCGTAAACGGAATCTCCCTTCTTCCTTCTTACAAGCTCCATGCCTGCGAGGATGTTGGACCACTGGTCGTCACCGCCGAACTCGAGGTTACAGCCGTACTTCTCGTGGAGATAGTAGAAGTCGTATCCCTGCATGAGCATGTAGTTGAACTCGAGGAAGGAAAGTCCCTTCTCGAGACGCGCCTTGTAGCACTCAGCCGTGAGCATCTTGTTTACCGAGAAGTGAGTTCCGATCTCTCTTAAGAACTCGATGTAGTTCAAGTTACGAAGCCAGTCAGCGTTGTTAACGATAAGAGCCTTGCCCTCGGAGAAATCAACGACCTTGCCCATTTGGCTTTTGAAGCACTCGACGTTATGGTCGATAGTCTCGACCGTCATCATCTGACGCATGTCAGTGCGTCCTGAAGGGTCACCGATCATTGCAGTACCGCCGCCCATCAGAGCAATCGGTCTGTGGCCTGCCTTCTGCATGTGGCTCATAACCATCATCTGAACGAAGTGGCCTACATGAAGTGAATCAGCAGTCGGATCGAAGCCGATATAGAAGCTTACGCCGGGCTTGCTTAACAAGTCATAGATTTCTTCCTTATGTGTAGCCTGGGAGAAGTAACCTCTCTGCTCAAGCGTATCGAAAACATTCTTATACATTAGCTTTTCTGCCTCCGCAAATATTAGTTGGAAAACCAATAAATTCTAACACCTTAGAGGCTTTGGCTCAAGCGCGATGCCCTTATGGCAGCGGCCGCACCGTCAGCTGCCGCAGTAACTAACTGGCGCACATCCTTGGTACGGCAGTCACCCGCCACGAACACACCGGGAGCCGAAGTCTCGCAGTCTTCGCCTGCTACGACATATCCCGCAGCATCAAGCTCAACTAAGTCCTTGAACACTTCGTTATCGGGAATAAGACCTATCGCGACAAAAAGAGCGTCAGTGACAAGTTCCTCGTCATGTCCGTCAACAGTAGTCAGTGTCACGCTTGTAAGCTTCTCGTCACCGTGAATTGCAGAGACTGTGCGCGACAGCTTGGTCTCAACGTTACTGTATGACAGAAGCTCGTCGACGAGAGCCTTGTCCGCGCGGAACTCATTACGCCTGTGGATGATGTAGACCTTTTCGCAGATGTCGGCAAGATAGGTTGCATCCTCGACTGCAGTGTTGCCGCCTCCGAACACGGCCGCGGTCTTGCCCTTGAAGAATGCGCCATCACAGGTCGCACAGTAAGAGATGCCGCGTCCCGAATACTCCTGCTCGCCCGCAAGTCCCATCTCGCGGCGCTTGACACCGCTCGCGATGATAACGGTCTTAGCCTCGCACTCTGCGCCGTACTCGCCAGTCATAAAGAAGCCCTCTTCGAGGCTTCCCCCGATCTTTTTTATCTTGTCGAAAACAAACTCCGCGCCAAGTTCCTGCACCTGCTCATAGAGCTTATTCGCATACTCATAACCCGACACTCCGGGAAGCGCCGGGAAGTTGTCGATCTCGGGTGTGTTTATTATCTGTCCGCCGGGGGCCTCAGCTTCAAAGATGGTGACGGTCCTGCCTGCGCGTCTTGCGTAGATGGCAGCCGTAAGTCCTGCTGTGCCTGCACCGATAATTGCTACATCAGTCATGTTTCTTCCTCCAGAAACCCGCGGATGATGGCATCCATATCGGGGTAACTCTTAGCGATAGACACTATCTTCCCTTCGGTTGTTACGAAGCAGTGCTCGCTTTGACCGGTGCACCTTACTGTGCCCGTTGCCTTGTCGGTTACCTCATATTCGATATAAAGCCTCACGCCGGTGTATTTTACAAACTTAATCTTTATGACGACCGTGTCGTAGAATTCCGTGCTCGTCTTATACTTCGCGCTGACAGAAGTAACGGGGCTCATAACGCCCATCTGCTCGCACTCCTTGTAGCCTAAGCCTATCTGCTCGAACGCATCGACGCGCGCTTCTTCAAACCATCTTATGTAGTTTGAATGATGTACGACTTTCATCTGGTCTGTCTCGTAGTACTGGACTACGTGTTCATAAGGTTTGATCTGTTTTGTCATGTTGTTGCCCACTCACAAAATTCTGCTATATCTTTGAAATAATCCCACCTGACACTCTCATTCTGAATCTCATGACGGTAGTGCCCGTAGTTTCTTTCCTTAACTTTAACGCCCTTCGATCTTAATATCTCGATTACCTGGCGCACGCCCTTGCCGTAATCGCCGACAGGATCGTCTTCGCCGTATGTAAGCATTACGGGCTTATCAAGAGGAACACTATCATAAGCGTCCTTCTTTTGCATGCGGATAACGAGCGTAAACAGGTCCGCGAAGCCCTTGTTGGTGAACAGGAATCCCGCAAGGTCATCCTGCATATATTTCTTCACCTCTTCCTCGTCACTCGTAACCCAGTCGTAGTCTGTCCTCGCGTTCGGGATCCTCTTGTTGTACGCGCCGAAAGCTATCTTGTTCACAAGCTTACCCGGTGCCCTCTTACGTCCGAAGATCTTCATCATATCAGTAAGTACGAGGCCTGCGCCCGCAGCCGGATTTGGCCCCATAGTGGACGCGAATATAAATGCTTCGAACGCCTTGCTGTATTCCGGTGTGATGTAAATATTGCGGGCAACGAACGAGCCCATGCTGTGTCCGTAAAGAAAGTACGGCAAAGTCTGCCCGAATCTCTCCTTCGTGATCCTCATAAACTCCATCTCGTCCTTCAAGATGCACATCGCGGAATCGGACGCGTCACCGAAGTAGCCCTTGGGCATGCCGCGCTCAGAATTAAGCTGGAAGGTTGCTCCGTGACCCATCATGTCCATACCGCCGACGATGAATCCGCGCTTAGTCAGGAAATCCGCCATCTGCAGATATCTCGAGAAATGATCCGCCATGCCGTGACAGATCTGGATCACACCTTTAGGTTCGATCGTATCTATATCATCCGGCTTGCACCAGCAGTAAGCAATCCCGTTGCCGCCTCCGCATGAAGCCTTAAAGATTCCGTCTTCCCTGTTCATTTAACAGTTACCCTGATCTTATTTCCGATCTTATCCTTGGAAAGTACATTCTCGCCCTCGGATACTACCTCACCATCAACCTCGATCTTCGCGACCGTATCGCATCCGCCGTCCATCACGTAAGTTATCTCAACAGGCTTGCCGTTAAACTCGAAGCGGACACCGGCCTCACCATTCTCATCAAACTGTGAGGGCAAAAGCTTCGGCTCGAACTTTATGTCGCCAAACTCACCCTTAACGCCGAATATCTCGTTAAGGACAGTAAGTATAAGCCAGCTTGCCGCACCTGTCAGATAGTGGTAAACGCCTCTCCCCTTCGGATCAAAGTATTCGGGGATGCCGGGATAGATCTTACTGCTTTCAAAGTCGGCCGCATGCCTGTACAAAGAACCAATGACCTTCCAGCCTTCTTCCTTGAATCCTCTGGTGTAAAGAGCGTTGCCGTACATAACGGTCATGTGCGAGAACACGGCTCCGTTCTCCTTCTGTCCGTAAGCGAACCCAAACATTCTTCCCATGTCGGTCTTGATCTCGTTAAAGTTCGTATTAAGTCTGTATCCTCCGATCTTCTCCTCATAAAGATACCTGTCTGCCGACCTGATGATGTCGCGGATCTGATCATCACTTGCGACGCCGCTCATTACCGTGAACACCTGGCCTGTGATCATCATCGCAGGCTTGCCGTCCTTGTCGCCGTTCTTTTCGAGCGGTCTTCCGCTGTTATCGTAGTAGCTGTTAAATCTCGAGAAGCCTTCAGAATCCGTAAACCACTCGTTGATAACGATCTGCTCCGAGAGGACTTCCGCCTTAGCCTCGAGATCTGCTGCCAGAGCCTCAAGAGAGTACTCCTTCGTCTGTCCCGAGAAACCGTTCTTAACATCATCGCAGTAGCGCATCAAAGTGTCGCGCCCGCCGTCCGTGCCGGTGAGAGCTTCAAGTTCCGAAGCAAGAACAACGCGGTCGCCGTTACGCGATGCATACTCGCGGATTATCTGTGCGAGCTTTCTGTAGTTGCCCGCATATGCCGCCGTAAATGCAACCGACTCACCCTTGTCCTTAGCCATATCAAGAGCATCGTTCCAGTCAGCTCCGCGAAGCCTCATGGAACCATTCTGTCCAACGTCAAAGAAAGCCGCGAGATTCTGAAGCAGGAGATGCTCAAGAACAGTACCGCCAGATACACCGGAAGGCTCGCCCTCAAGAAGCATCTCGCCTCTCATTACCTGTCTGTCGATGAAGTACGGCGCACTCTCGTTAAGGATGTCGATGTCGCCGCTTTGCCTGATATAAAGATCCATCGTCATGAAAGGCCACATCGCGTGATCCATCCACACGCGGGTGATGCCGTTTCTGTCCGCGATAAACTCGCCTCTTCCGGTGCCGATGATGGTGGCATTAGTGCCGTCTGTTCTCACTCCGCCGAAATTATCAATAAGCATGCCCCTTACATCCGCGGGATCCATTATGATGAGTGCGAGGCAGTCCTGCCAAAGATCTCTCCATCCTCTTCCGCCCTTGCCGTAATCGTGGTGCGGCAGGAACGAGCAGCCGTAGATGCGGCGCAGGATCGGCTGTATGCCAACCCAGTTCATCCAGTTATCAAAGTTATTGTCGCCTGTGTGGAAACGGATATTTACTTTCTTCTTCCAGTAAAGCTTATTCTCATAAAGTTGCGCATCGAAAACATTGGCAGACAGATACTTCTGTGCCGTACTCTCGAGCGTATCCGGGAAGCCCGTAACGAGAGCCATGACATACTCGACTCTTCCGTCAGGCTCGAGTATCTTCTTCTCAAACATCGCAGCACCCATCGCCTCAAATCCGTCGGCAGACTGTCCCGCGAGGTAAGCGGGCTGACCTGTAACCGGAAACAACGGGTTATCAAGAGCTCCTCCCTCACCTATAAAGTCCTCAAGAACAGGACAGAAAGCCACAGGCTCGATGCCCTCCTGCTCCGCGCAGAAGAAGCCGTACTCGACCTCGTTCGCCCTGTGTCCGCGCTCGTCGAAAGTAAGCGTGGGAAAATTAATAACGCCGTACTTCACCGTACGGATGCGGTTAAGCATGGAAGTAACATTTCGATGGTCTCTTATGTTGTCGGCGGACCTGGCGTAAAGCGGAACTGCCGCAGTTGCCGTGAAAGCAACGGGCTCATCCGAAGTGTTCGTAACGGTGACCTTGGTAAGCTCGATCTTGTCGTCTGTGTTGACGGGCACGAATGTCGTAACCTCGCAGTTAAGACCGGTGTTGCCGAGTTTCCTGTCCACCTTCTGGAAGAGCATGCCTGCACAAAGGGTCACCTCGTCCTCTCCGGGTGCGCCTTTAAGCGCGTGCTGCCTTGCGGATGCACCCATGCAGGATACCAAAGGTCCGTTCTCTATCTTGAGCCAGAAGTTTCTGGTCGACTTATTGTTGTGAAGGTTATCCGAGCTTACAGGCTCCAGGATAAAAGTATTCTGACCGGTCTTAAGGTCGCCTCCGAACTCGGGAGTAAGCGACCCCATCATTCCGGAGGGCGCACCGTCAGGGAAGTAGAGATAACTCCAGCCGTTAGGGTTTTTAAGTCTGAACTCGCCGTCTTTTCCAATATACTCGCAGCTCATAGAAACGACCTCCGTTTGTATTTATAGTTGCCGGGTCAGGTTAACGTCTTCTGCCTCCGCGAAGAACAAGAAGTCTTAGAAGTGTCAGCGCTGAAGATGCAAGAGCGATCGCATATGTGTCGCCAGCAGCGCGGAGTATCTTATGTGCAATGCCGAACTGGTCCTGTGATACCCAGCCCGCCTGCTGCATATCCTTGAACGCGCGCTCACTCGCATTGCGCTCAACGGGGAGCATTACAAGATAGAATAGGAATGCAAGAGAATAAACAATGATGCCGATCGTGCTTACAAAGTATCCGATTCCGGAATTGCCTGCACGCTCAAGGTAAGCTGAGAGAAGAACACCGATAAGAACGATCCAGGGACCTACTCTTGAAGAGATTCCCGCAACGGGAGCTAAGAACTGTCTTACTTCATAAAGGATCATATTCTCCTTATCCTGAACGGCATGTCCGCACTCGTGTGCTGCGACCGCAATAGCAGTGATACTGTCCCTGCCGTAAGTTGTATCTGAAAGGTATATCTTCTGCTCCTTGGGAGAGTAACAGTCTGTAAGCTGTCCGGGCTTATGCTCAACAACGATTCCATATATATCGTGTGCACGGAGCATCTCCTCAACGACCTCGTTTGCGGTCTTGCCTGAAGCGGCACGCATCTGACTTCCCTGTGCGGCCTTCTTCTGAAGATTCGACTGAACGGCCGAAGACCAGATCATAATGACAACAACGCCTATAAGATAAATATAGTAGTCCATGTATTCTGCTTCCTTATTATTCTTATTATTACAACACCCATTGTAGCATGACGGGTGATAAACAACCGTTAACTTTTATGAAACACAAAACTCGCACTCCGAAGCGGCCGGAGGTTACACTCCTTTATGATAGACCGATCTTAACGCGGCATTAGCAAGTCTTTCCCCCGGAGTCCTCTTGTCGGAAGGGTGAATATTATCCTCTTCTGTGCAGCAGTCCATAAGAACTACTCTGAATGTGCCCGGCACCGTATCTGAAACTTTTTGCTGCTGTGCGCGGAGCTTGGCCCACCTCATTTCTGTCAAATCCTTCGTCTTAGGATCGGATGTGGTAAACATCGGCAGCTCACAAAAAACGAATGGCAGATCATTATCGCGGAATGCCTCTCTCCACTCCTCGATCATCGTCTTAAATACGACGCAGTAGTCATCTTCATGACCTTCCGCATCAGTCTCACCCTGATAGAAGATAACACCCCTTGTTTGGAACGGAGCTATACGCATTACCATGGTATCGAACAACGCCCCGGGTCTTCGTTCGTATGAAGGACCGGAAGGCGGAGGCCATGCTCCGGGCCCGAGGATCTTCTCGGAATCTCTATATGAGATATACGGATCTTTCGCAAGAAGCTCCGCGAGTCTCTCGTTATAAGGAGCGCATTCATCATCAAATGCTTTTTTCCTTCTTCTGTACTCCTCTTCCGTCACACCTTCTATCAGGCGGTCAAATTCTTCTATGTACTTTCTTCCCTCTTCGGTCTTCATAAGTGTTTCCGTGCTCTGCCATGATGAGACGGAAGTACCGCCTAAGTAGCAGCCGATTATTCCGATATGAAGCGCCGTATTATCACGGGACAGCGATTCGATAACTCTTTGTGCAAAATAAAATGCAACGCCGCTCATATCGCCGCAGGTATCTTTGTCTGCAACTATCCATTCGGAAGAATCCTCCGCCTGGGCCTGCTCTTCGTTAAGAATGCCTGCCACAGGAACTTTATAGAAGTGTATGTTGGTCTTACCAAGTTCTTCCAAAGTTTTCCGCGCGCCTTCGCTTCTTATGAGCGGATATTCCATATTGCTCTGTCCACCTGCTATCCACACCTCCCCGATGTAGATGCGCGCAAGAATTACTGTCTCTTCCTCTTGTGTCGATGTTACTTTCAGGCTGTACGGACCACCCGCAGAAAGCGGCGGCAAACTTATAAGAAACGATCCGTCTTGATTGACGGTTACATCTTCTTCCGCACAGAGTATATGCCCGTTGCTGTCTTCTATGGTGCAGCTTATACCTCTTGCACCGGAAGCTTCTGTCCTGCCAAAGACAGCTATCTTTCGACCCGATTGAAAAACCATATCATCTTTAAAAATACCGTTTAATTTCATCGCTTATTTTACTCCCTCTTTTTTGCCTCATTTATCCGTAATTTACCACATGATCCGTAAAAGCTCAAACCCCTGTAATTACTGGCATTTTCAGCCGATTTTGGTCAAGATTTTCATATCAGTTTTCTGACAAATCTCAACACTATTTTGATATAAATTTCATAGCAAAAATATAGTATATTCCCTATGACATCAGATAAGTTTTTTAGCAACACAAAAAATAGTGTTAATGACATGACGAAGGGCAGCGTAGGAAAGACTATCGTTACCTTTCTCTTGCCGATGATTCTGACGAATACCCTTCAGCAAATCTATTCGATAGCAGACACATTGATAGTCGGCAAAGGACTCGGAGATGATGCTTTGGGTGCTGTCGGAAATATGGGACCGCTTACATTCCTTATCTTTGGTTTCTCCATGGGACTCACTTCGGGATTTGCCGTTATAATCGGTCAGAAGTTTGGTGCCAAGGATATCAAAGGTCTCAAAAGAGCCGTTGCATCTTCAATAAAACTGTCTGCCATTATAGCCCTGATCATAACCTTCATAAGCCTTACTCAATTAAGGAACCTGATGATCCTTCTTGATACTCCGGAGGATGTGCTCGACATGAGCCTTAAATACGGCTATATCATCTTCGCAGGATCGTTTGCATCGATAGCCTATAATCTTTGCTCTTCTGTACTAAGATCCTTGGGCGACAGCAAGACACCGTTTTACGCCATAGTTTTCTCGTGCACATTTAATTTCATCTTTGACTGGATATCGATATTCAAGCTTCATATGGGGGTCGAAGGCCCTGCAATAGTAACGGTGATATCTCAGATTATTTCCACTGCAATACTTTTGATCAGACTTCGTTCCATAAATATTATCATTCCTTCCCGTTCCGACTTCACCATTCAAAGTAATACCGATATCAGCCTGCTCCGCAATGGAATCCCCATGGCTGTAATGAGTTCCATCACAGCAGTCGGTTGTATCATAGTACAGCATTTCGTAAACGGAATGGGCGTCGCTTATACGTCAGCTTATTCCATCTGCGGAAGATATCTGAATCTGTTTATGACAGCTTCTTCAACTACGGGACAGGCTGTTTCCGTCTTCATCAGTCAGAATTACGGTTCCGGTAAATATAACAGGATCAAAAGAGGACTTAGGATGGGAATATTCATATCTCTCATGACTTCTGTTCTATTCGGATCACTAATGGTATTCTTCCCCGTGACGCTCAGTTCACAGATGCTTGACGGTACGTTGCAGATCGAACTTGCGGCAAGTTACCTTAGAAGCCTGGGTATGATGCTGTTTATCGTAAATATGCTTTATATCGTAAGAGGCGCCTGTCAAGGTATGGGCAAGCCCTTCATCCCGATGATTTCCGGAATCGCTGAAATGATATTGAGAATCGTGACTATAGCTTTATTGGCTCCGAGACTTGGATTTATTGCAGCAGCATACGCGGAGATAGCAGCTTGGATCGGAGCTTTCAGCATGAACGGGGCAGCATATATTTACAACATCCGCCGTCTCTTCAGATTCGGTCACTCCCGGGATAACACCAAATCTAAAAAAGCATAGGAAAGATCTTCGGATTTCGGAGCTTCGATGACTCCGATCACCACAGGCTCACTATACCACCCCGTCGCGCTTATAAAAGGATTTTCCGGATCGACTCTTACACCTGCCGGAACATTATCAAAGTAAAAGATGCGTTCTTCTTCATCAAGCTCTCGAAAAGTTTCCTCGTCTATGATCGATCTGATATCTGCCATATATCCTGAAGCCGCAAGGATGCTGTAGATTTCTTCTTCGGCAAGATAGATGTCAGCCGACTTCGTCATCATGATATTCTGGAGCATATTGGCATTAGTCCTTGCAACATCATCATTCAGCTCAGAGCTTAAGTACACATCGGTTACGACATAGAAAGTATTTTTACGGGGATCATATCCATTCTGCTCAAGAAAACCATCAAAGTATGATGAACCTACGGCGACCGAGTTGACCGGGTCAGGGCTTATGGGGCAAACACCTGATACGGACTCTTTGCGGTTAACAAAATGCACTATCAAAAAAACAGCCAAAGACACAAGGACAAGACCTATAACAGTTTTGCCCAGATAATAGTCTTTGAAGTATTCCAGTTTGTCTTTTGTCTCTTTCTTCATACGGCCCGGGAACAGGAATTCTATGGAACAGTAGAGGCAATAATCTCGAGGTTTCCGGTGAGATTTATATTACCATAGTCATAGGGGACGATGAGGTGATCTCCCTTCTGTATCGGTTGCTCATTGATCTCCCCGTAACCCGAGATAACACTCATATTAAGAAACGGGAAAGGCTGCTTCATTCTCAGAGAAGCGCCGACATGTATGTCGAACACCGTGTAATAATCACAACTGAAAAGTTCGACTATAAAACTCTCGCCAAGCCTTCCATCCCCCATCAGTTTGCAGATGTCTGCGGCAGCAGATAATGTAGACGGCTTTCTCCTGATGATGGAAGGAATCTCTACCACATCCATGCACTTATCAAGATGAAGTTTCCTCATATTGCCGTCTTTATCTGTCCTGTCATAATCATAGAGCCTGTATGTTATGTCACTGCTCTGCTGAGTCTCGAGGATTAATGTGCCTCCCTTAATGGCATGTACAGTACCCGGGTTAATTTGAAAGAAATCACCCTTTTTGACAGGCTCTTCCTTTATAAGATCATTCCACCGGTTTTCTTCTATCATCTGTCTGAATTCTTCGCGTGTCTTAGCGTTATGTCCGATGACGATAGTTGAATCCTTCTCACAGTCGAGAACATACCAGCACTCGGTCTTGCCGTAAGGAACATTCTCGTGTTCCCTTGCATATTGGTCGTCAGGATGTATCTGTATGCTAAGGTCCGTCTTGGCATCGATGATCTTCACCATGATCGGAAATTCTGCGTATTGGGAATTCCCGAATAGACTGGGGACATATTTCCAAAGAAATGAAAGTTTTTTGTCTTTATATCTTCCGTTAGTTACTATCGACTCCCCCTGAGGACACGCCGATATACCCCAGCATTCACCAATCGGTTCAGTCGTATCGCAATTGTAACCGAAGTCGCGCGCCAGCTTGTCTCCTCCCCATATGCGCTCTTTGAAAACCGGCTTAAGAAATAAGACCTCTTTCATCTGATGCCGATCTCCGTATCATCAGACGTCAACACACTGTTGTCTTTAATGAAATCTATGATCTCATCCACCGTGGTAAATGCAACTCCGACATAACTGTCAGCAGCACCGTAATAGACAGCTATCTTTCCTGTCTCGCTGTCGTGTATGGTTGCACAGGGGAAGCATACATTAGGAACAAAACCACGCTCCTCATACCATGTCTCAGGTGTAAGGAGAAATTTGCTGCAGCGGTATTTAACTCTCGAAGGCTCGTCCTTATCGAGGATCGCGCCGCCTATCGAGTAGACGTAACCGTTACAGGTTCCGCTTACTCCGTGATAGAACAAAAGCCAACCCTCATCAGTCTCGATCGGAGCTGCTCCGCCACCAATCTTCAAAGACTGCCACCATTCATTGCCTTTACTCATGACATGTCTGTGTTTTCCCCAATACACAAGATCCCTGCTCTCGCTTAAGAAAATGTCTCCAAAAGGAGTGTGCCCGCTGTCAGAAGGTCTGGACAGCATCATATATGTGCCGTTGATCTTGTGCGGGAACAGGACCGCATTGCGGTTAAACGGAAGGAAAGGATTCTCCTTCCTCGTAAATGTTATAAAATCAGAAGTCTCGGCAATACCGATAGCTGCTCCGTAAAAATCCTGACACCATATCAGATAATACTTGCCGTTAAGAGGAACAAGTCTTGGATCGTATGCATATTTGGGCATAAAGGAATTCCCGTTTGCATCTTTGAAATCTATCGGATCTTTATCAAACTCCCACTTAAGTCCGTCTTCGGATCTTCCTAAGTAGATATAAGGTATACCGTCAGTCTGCTCTCCTCTGAAAACACCGATGAACTTTCCTTCGTAAGGAATGACCGCGCTGTTAAAAATCCTTGCAACGCCTTTTACGGGGTTTCTGCCGATAATAGGATTCTCGGAATATCTCCAGATGGGTGCTTCCGCATCAAAATCCGAAGGCTTATCCTGCCATGGCATATTGGGTACTGCTTCGCTGTAGATCTTATACTTCATTATTACACCTCGTTTGTTTCAGTTTTGATAATCAGTTTTTCTCTTTGGCAAGAATATCCATATTCTTCTTTATCAGGTCGCATCTCTGCCTTACACAAAGGACAGATCTTAACGGATCTTCCGGAGTATTAAATGTATAATCCACGAGCCTGCCGACAGTAGTTGATGCAACATGAAGCCTCGTATCCGAGGAGGCATAATAGATGTATATCTCATTATCCTCATTTACGATGGCACCGTTCGTAAACACAACATTCGACACATCTCCCACGCGCTCCCATCCTCTTGGTCCCATAAACATACCGGAAGGTTCAGCGATGACCTTGGAAGGATCATCAAGAGACGTGGCAAAGACATAAAGCACATATCTTAACCCTGCCGCTGTATTACGGACTCCATGTGCAACATGTATCCATCCGCGGTCTGTCTTTATAGGGACAATACCGGCACCGTTTTTGACTTCAGTGATAGTGTGATATTTACGAATGCTCGTCATCTTTTCTTCGCTTATCACAGCGTGAGTAATATCTTCACACAATCCGAATCCGATACCGCTTCCTTTTCCTGTGTCTATGAATCCATCCATAGGTCGTGTATAGAAAGCATACTTTCCGTCTACGAATTCAGGATGGAGGCAGACATTTCTCTGCTGCGGGGAGTTTAGTGTAATAAGATTCGGAAGCCTCTCCCACGAGATGAGATCCTTCGTTCTGACGATACCGGCTTTAGCCACGGCAGCAGACAGGTCAGGATCCGTCTTATCCTTGCACTCAGAACAAAACACACCGTAAATCCAACCGTCCTCGTGCTGCGTCACACGCATGTCATAGACATTGGTCTCATCGATATCAGTGTCCTCAAGAATGACCGGATATTCTCCAAAGGTAAAACCCTCCGTCGGCTTGTCACTTGAAGCGACGGCAAAGAAGGATTTGCGATCGTTTCCTTCAACTCTCGCTATAAGATGATACTTGCCATTGAGATAGATGGCACCTGAGTTGAATACTGCGTTTACGCCGAGTCTTTCTTCGAAGAAAGGATTGGTATCAGCATCGAGATCATATCTCCACTCAACAGGGACATGTTCTCTTGTAAGGACAGGTTCTTCATATCTTTCAAAGATACCGTTGTATCCTCCATCGTGAGTATTCTTTTTATTTATCAGAACCTCCTGCGCCTTTTTCAATTCATAGAACTTGGAATGTATCATTCAGTTTTGCTCCTCTGCATATAATCTCTATGCACATTCTTCCGTTGTGGTACGGGCACTTCCATTCGTCAACGACAGGAAGCGTTCGGTTTGCTATACCATTTTTGTCAGTCTCGCTGTACCACTCCCTGGGAAAGACTTCCATTACAAGATGATTCTCTATGAACGACCACGTCCTTACAGCATCATACAGTGCCTCTTCGTCGGATTTCTTCATATATTCATTAACAAATCCGATGACGGCCTCAGCCTGTACCCACCAGATCCTTCTTTCATCAACTACACCGTTCTCACACTCATTCGCCAATGACCCGTTGAAGGCGGCATTTGTTACCTCGTGAAGCATCTTACTGGTTACATCGCTGTATTCGTCCCGTATCTTCCGGTCATCCAATATCTCGATTGTTCTATCCATAAGCCACGAAGTCTCAATATCATGACCATATGAATAGAGGTCGATAATGGAGTTATACTCATGGTCCATGAAGACTTTCTGCCTTTGAAGCTTCTCATCCCAGATACAATCTTTGTGGGTCTTGAGTATCTCCTCTATTGCCGCCTTTACTTCTTCATCCCGCGTGACACGGTATAGCTCGGTATAAGCTTCCATAACATGAAGAAGGGTGTTCATCGTCCTGTCGGCTATGACACCATTCTCGGACAGCTTATCGTTTTTCTCGGGCTCAAAATCCCTGCTGAAGGACTCAAGATAACCGCCCTCATCCCTCATCTTAATCTCGATAATATGAAACAACTTATAAGCAAGTTCCAATGCACTTTTATCTTTTGAAGCATCATAGTACGACGCAAGACCATATATGGCAAAGGCCTGATTATATGTGTGCTTTGTTGAATCGGAAACCTTTCCGTCTCTTTTTACTGACCAGTACAAACCTCCGTATTTCTCATCAAGAAAGTCTCTTACCATAAAATCGTATGCCCAATCGGCTGCAGCTTTGATATCGTCATATGCATATCCGCACCCACAGATATCGTCAGATTTTATCAGGTGAGATTTATAAAGACGGCAGCAATTCGAGAAGAACCACAGGATCCTGCTGTTGAGAATCGCTCCTTTCTCATGATTTGTCTCTATGGTTCCATCCGCATATCTCGCTCCATAGAAACCTCCGAACAGAGGATCTTTCATCGATAACCAAAACGGGATCAGATCATGTGTAAGGTGTTCTTTTAACGAATTCTCAAGCTTATCGTAGATCAGATTATAAGTTGCCATTTGTCACTCCTTGACCGCACCCTCTGTAATTCCTGAATATATCTGCTTCTGGCAGAAGATAAACACGATCAATGCGGGTAACAGCGAAATGATTACACCGGCACAAATAAGGTTATATTGGCTTCCCATAGGCCCTACGAAGGTATATAGGGATGTTGCCATCGTATGAAGTTTCTTATCCATAAGATAGAGATTTGCACAGTAGTATTCGTTATAAACTGCGACCCCCTTAAGAATGCAAGATGTTACTATAGCAGGCTTCAAAAGAGGCAGAATCACCTTCCAATATACGACCCAGTAATTTGCACCATCGATAATCGCAGACTCATCAAGAGATACGGGGATATTCTCTATAAACTGTATAAAAATATAGATTGATATGACATCAGTTCCGCACATCATCAATATGTATCCGTAAAGATGATTGACGAGTCCCAGGCTGCTCATGATGTTGTATACCGTAACCTGCATTGCTACTGCAGGAAGGATAGATGCAACGAGGAACAGATTCCTGATGAGCTTATTGCCCTTAAACTTAAATCTGTTAAGAATGAAGGCTAGCTGTGTTCCTATAACTACAGATATGAAAAGTACACATAGCATGACGATAACGGAATTAAGGAAAGCCCTTCCCATATCTGCAGTTACAAAGGCCTTTATGAAGTTCCTGAAATTAAGAGGATTCTCAGGCAAAGACATAACATTGGTTCTCTGATACTCTTCGTCAGTCTTGAACGCTGTTATTACACAGGATACGATCGGTACTACAGAGAACAGGGAAAAGAACGTCAGTGATACATATTGAACTATCTTCCAGATTACTTCGTAGATGTGTGACCTTCTCTTCTGTGTGTCAACAGGAGGGGTTCTAAATCCATAATAATTTACTGTGCTCATAGTGATCTCACCTCCTGTTAAAGCGAACAGAATTATTGCTTGTCAGTCTGCGTTTGTGCTCACGCACAGCCCTTAACTTTGCTCTCTTTATAATCAACTCATCATTAGGGAACAGCTGATTCATGATCATCTTTTGGAACGCAGTGCAGACCATGATGATGACAAGCAGAACAACCGCCATCGCACTGGCAAGTCCGACTTTTTGCGTCGTATGAGCTATCGTGTTCATGATTACGAAGTATGTACCTGTACCGTTTGAACCACCGGTAATAACAAAAGGCTGCTCAAACGCACTGAGTGATCCTGTTACAGACAATATAAGATTGAGAGTCAGAACTGGTTTGATTCCGGGCAGGATAATGTGAAGGAACTGATGCCAGCGGTTCGCTCCATCGAGCGCTGCCGACTCATATAGTGTTGGATCAATAGACATGATCGCACCAAGGAAAAGCACCATATTCTGACCGAAATATCTCCATATTGATGTCGCAACAAGTGACCAGTTATTAATACTTTGGTCTTTGAGCCAGTATGGAAGATTCTCGAGGTCAAACCCGCACCATCCCAGGATGGTATCAAAAACGAATCCTCTGGTATAGAAGAATTTGAATATAAAACCGATGGCTATACCGCTTATAAGGTAAGGGAAGAATATCATTCCCTTATAGATGTTACCGAGCCTCACCTTAAAGCTCAGGATAGTTGCCAGATATAAAGCTAAGGCAAGCTGGATCAGAGCGCCTACAATGTAGTAAAGGCTAAGCTTCAAGGCAGAAAAACAGTCGTCTCTCGAGAATACGTCAATGTAGTTCTTTAATCCGACAAACTCTCTGTTCTCAGCAGGTGTGGTGTATTTGAGCTTCATAAAGCTGAACTTAACCATCTCTGCAAAAGGTAAATACGTAAAAACAAAAAGCAAGAGCAGAGGGATAAGCGTAAACATAAATATGATAAGAGTCTGCTGTCCCTTTTTGCTTTTAATCCATTTAACTAGTTCCAATGACATAACACTTCTCCGTATCGTGTTGGTATGGTTGCCCGGGGGATTTAGCCCGGGCAACCTACACAACTTATTAGGGGCTTGAAGAATGACTTAATCAGTTTGTCTCAACACCCAATGAATTCTGGGCATCCGTCCAACGGACATTCCATGATTCCATGATCTCTTCAAAGGTCATATCTCCATTTGAAGCATGCTCTATGATCTCCTGGATCTTGTCATTTCCACCGTTGTTTATATTGAGTTCTGACTCAGCATTGAGTTCGTTCAAAAGATCTTCCTCTCCTTCGATGGCAGGCTCATCCTCTAAGAATGTGACGCCGCCAAAATCAAGCTTTGTATCTGCTCCGGGAGTGATGGGAAGACCATCTTCGTTGTATGAGAAATTAGATTCTTCTGTTAACCACTTAACAAATATTAAAGCTCCGAGGATCTCTTCTTCTGTAGCATTTCTGTTAATACCGTAGCAGTAATCCGCGCCCGCCGAAGCATACTGGACTCCGTCTACTGTAATAGGGAAAGGCATATATCCGATATCTTCGGCATTAGGACCTGCAGCCTCCATCTGAGGATAAGCCCAGGAACCAAGAACCATACAGCCGATCTCACCTGCATTGAGCATTCCCTTGCAGCCTTCCCAATCGGTAGTGGTGTAGTCATCCTCTGTAAGTCCGAGAGAAACTGCATCATAGAGGATTTGATAAACAGCATATGCGTGTGTACCATCACCATAGTCACGGAAAGGATTCTCTTCATGAAGAAGGCCATTATTCATGTAAGTAGGATCGCCAGTAGCGTTGTTACCAATGTATGCATCCCATGCGCCCATTGTCCAACCTGCCGCATAATTCGTATATAGAGGAATAGCATCAGTATTCTCTCTTATCTTCAGCAAAGCAGATATGAATTCATCAGGCGTTGTAGGGATCTCTGTTACACCAGCCTCCTCGAAGACTGCTCTGTTGTATACGATACCCTGTGTTGTAGCAGTTGAAGGGATGCCATAGACTTCACCGTCATATTCCCATGTCGTAGCATAGTTAATGAGGGATGACATAGTATCAAGATCACCGTATGAAATGAAATAAGTAGAAAGATCAGCTTTATCAACAGCGGGGATTCCCATAATAGTCTCATAAGAACCGGACTGCAGATGAGTAAGAGCATCCTCTGCGTAGTTGGTATCCGTTGTGATCTGAACATCGATTCCGGGATACATCTCATGGAATGCTTCAAGATACTCTTCCCAAGTAACTCCGCCGTAATCAGGGGAATCAAGATCTGTTCTGTGATTAAACATAGTGATCGTTACTTCGAGGTCAGTATAGTCTTCGCCCAAAGTAATGTCGGCATAGCTCACAGCAGATGCTTCTTCAGCAGCGGGAGTACCACTACCCGAATCACCACTTTCAGAGTCACCAGTTCCTTCGCTGCAGCCGGACATACATAAAAGCATTGAACCGACTGTAAGTGCAGCAATTACCTTTCTCGTCTTCATAAATCTGTCCTCCAATAATTTTTTTGCTGATCATTCAGACGATTAAATTATATTGACCGCATTAAGTCTTTTCATTAGATTAATTTATTATTTTTCGTACATTATTGACATTTTGTTGGCGTTTTACCACAGCTCGCCCAACAGTCCAGCAAGCATATTGTGCATTATTCACAACTTGGTATAAATATACATTTAATCGATAGGTTATAATTACTTATATTTAACTTAATTTTCTTGAATATTTGTTAATAAATGTTATATTCATGTTATGTGTACTATTACCCGGCTTGATCCATATGATGATTTACAGAACTGGAAGGACTCCGGCCTCTTTATAATCACGGGCGGAGGATCATTTGCGATTGGTGAACCTACGATAATCCTGCCCACAGACGATCTTGCCGACAGTATCATGTTCTTATTTGTGGAGTCAGGCTCTGCCGTTATCTCAACTGAAAGCTTGGAAGAAATCATTATTCAAGGGCGCTGCGCTATAACCGACTGCAATTATCACCCGGCAATAAACTGCACCTCAGACACCACGATACATCTGTACACTTTCTGCGGAAAAGCATGTTTACAGACCCTCGGTCTGATAGATTTTCAGTCGGGTAAGATTTTGATAACCGATTATTCGGCAACTGACAGAAGAAATCTTCTTTTGCAGCTTGAGAAACTTGACAGATTGAAGAACTCGGTAGATGAGTTGTCAGTTTTATTAAGATCTCAGATATTTCAGAACATTATAACCAAGCTTATCAAAGTAAATTACAATGACAGTTTCCCCGATATAGTAGATGTGTCTTTGCCGGAACATGTTAAGATCTGTATCGATTTCATCAACAAGAATTACGCATCGGAGATAAGCCTGGACACTCTCGCATCAGAGGCAGGTATAAATAAATACTCACTTTCGAGAGACTTCACCGCTCTTATAGGAACATCTCCCATCCAGTATCTCAAGAACAAAAGGATAGATGTTGCAAAAGGTTTCTTAAAAAACAGTTCTCTGTCTATAAGAGATGTGGGCATCGCAGCTGGAATACCGGATACTACAAACTTTATCCGTACATTTAAGAAAAGTACAGGTACGACTCCGCTTAAATACCGGAACCTATATTTCTGACACTCTCGCCTTCGATGACCTTACCGCCAACTACGTGGATCCCTGTCCTCGCATGTTCATTCATAAGTTTTCTGATCATAGTATTAATCGTCCGCTTGGCCATCTCGTTCATATCGACCGCATACGTCGTGAGCCTTATATCCAAAACCCCGGGTGCAAGGTAATTATCATATCCCACAACTGAAAAGTCGTCAGGAACGCTGTATCCCATCTTATTTAGTTTCTTGATAAGCACCGAAGCTGTCAGATCGCAGTTGCACACAAAAGCACTCGGATGGTCAGCGGGAATCCTTATAAGATCCTCCTCTATCACACCTGTCAGTCTTCTGTCATCAATCCTGTAATCAGCCGGAACTTCAATTCCGTGTTCAAGGAGAGACTTCCTGTAACCAAGATATCGGTCCATGATGGAATTGTTGGCGTTGATTGTTCCTACAAACGCAATCTTCCTGTGCCCATTCTCCAAAAGATAATTTGTAAGATAGTACGAGCCGTAGAAGTTATCTGAAACCACCGAATAGATATCGCTCCTGTCAGTTGCAAAATCCATATAAACAACAGGAATCCTGCTCTCTTCCTCGATGATCTTCAGATAGTCTTTATCGAGCTTGCCCACAACCACTATGCCGTCACATTTTCCCGAAGTAATAAGCTTCGGCAACAGCTTCAAAGCTTCCATTCTCTCCGTAACGACTTCCATAAGGGTGAAACAATTGCGGGAACCTGCACGCTTGGTAAGACATTGGTACATCTGAAGATAAAAAGAATCATAATTATCAAGGTACATATCGTGTATAAGAACACCGATATTAAAAGACTTCTCTTTCGTACCATTTAATTCTGAAGGGGTCTTATATCCAAGTTCATCAGCGAGTTTCACTATCTTTTGTCTGACTTCCTCGCTGACGCCTTTTTTACCGGACAAAGCTTTAGATACCGTAACTGTGCTAACTCCCACCTGCGCTGCTATATCTGATAACTTTACACTCTTGCCCATATTCTTCTCCACTTGCTTTGTTGTTTTCGTGCCTATTATATCAAACGAGCAAGTTATTCGAATTCAAAAATTCCTTTATCCTGTCCGCATCTTTTCGATGGGTCACGGCAGACGGATGGAAACTCCCCATCCCATCCTTCTTGGGATCATGCTCGGGGAGTTCAAGAAGGTACAGGTTATCGAAGCCGTCCTCCTTCATCTTGGTTATCACCTTCTCAACATGATCAAATGTACCCGGAGAGAGTGTCCCAATCACACTAAGTATAGCCGCGTTCTTGTGGTAAGTCCTTAATGTATAAAGAAAACTCTCATAGGCCGCTTTGAATCCGTTAAGGATGTTGGGCTCATCAAAGTGTCCAGCGTCATTTGTGCCCAGATTGACCACGATAACATCGGGCTCGAATTCAGTATGGTCGTTCAGTTTCTCCTTGTCATAGAACCAGTTGGTATAGCCATAAACTTTGGGGACGGTCCCCATGGGATTCCCCTCATAATCTGTGAAAACGCCATACCCAGACACACTGACCCACCTCGAATCAAGATCAAGATCCTTCGTGAGAAACGCTCCGTAGCTTTTCTCACCATCTTCATCCCTGATCGTGTACTCTGCCTCGGGTTCTGCCCGCACGCCAAAGCCACACGTTATAGAATCACCGATAAATTCAAACTTCTTCTTTCCGGAAGGAATTGTGCTTATCTTCTCCAAAGCCCCGTCAACCTCGATGCCGCTAACACCCGCGAAAGACATCGCGGCCTCTGTTATCTTAACTATCCTGATGGTGTGCTGAAGCTTTTTCTCTCCTTCATCAAGTTTCCAAAGCAGCACCCGTTCTCTGCTCCTGTTAAGCACAATCTCTTTATATATTTCACCATCCTTATAGATCCTGAGTCCGGGAGCATCCACCGGAAGGTTATCGCCCGTTCTTAATACGGCTGTCAGTGATGTGCCGTTGACCTTGAACTCCACATAACTGTTCGTGTATCCGAGAATTGCTTCCCCGTTATCGAATATTACTCTCCCACCAAAAGCAGCGATATCAGTTCCCTTTTCCAGGTTATAGCTTCTCATCAGCATCTTCTCCTATATCTTTCTCTGTGTTGTTTACTGCGCGAAAATAATGTATCTCTGATTTAAAATCACCAAACACCTTCCCTGTTGCAAATCCGATGTTCATTAGTTCATCACCCGTATAAATTCTGCCGTCGTCCGTAAGATAGTTGTTCTTCGGATTAAGTCCTCTGAGGCGCACCAACACTCTTGGTTTATTGGCGGAACCAAGGATCTGCACATATGTAAGGAGCGCCTCGGTCTTATCCTTTGAGACAAACATCCATGCCGCTTTATCATCCTTTGAGATGAGACGGTAAAGATCTCCCATTCTTATAAGATGACTGTATTTTTTATAATCATCGATCTGTTGTCTTATGACATCGATTTCATCTTCAGACAGCTTCGTAATATCGAGCTCATAACCGAATGTCCCGAACAAAGCCACATGACCTCTGGTCTTCATGTCGGTGATACGCCCTACGGCATGATTCGGACAAACACTCACGTGAGCCCCCATAGATGAAGGCGGATAGAAAAGCGACGTGCCTTCCTGAATGCAGATCCTCTCAACAGCATCAGTATCATCAGAACACCAAATCTGAGGACTGTAGTAAAGCATCCCGAGATCAAAACGTCCTCCGCCGCCGCAACAGTTTTCTATCAGAAGATACGGGAACTGCTCTGTCAGTTTTTCCTGAAGCTCATACACTCCGAGCATGTAGCGGTGATGAAGTTCCCCGGGAGGGGTAACCGTACTCACCTTCCCTATAAGAGGACGATTCATATCCCACTTTAAATATTTGATATTCGTCTTACTAAAGACATCTGATAAACACGCATAAACATAGTCCCTGACTTCTTTGCGTGTCATATCCAAAACCAGCTGAGTCCTGCACATCACATATCCCGTACCAGACTCCCGGAGTGCCCAATCAGGGTGTGTCCGGTAAAGATCAGAATCCGGTGAGATCATCTCAGGCTCAAACCAGATTCCCATCTGAAGGCCCATATCGTTCAGCTCATCGCAAAGCCCGTCCAACCCTTCCGGTATCTTCTTTGTATTACACTCCCAGTCCCCCAGAGAGCTATTATCCTTTTCTCTTGCCCCAAACCAACCGTCATCAACAACAAGCATTTCGATGCCGGCATCACGCGCTTTTTGGCCGATCTCGAGCAGCTTTTTCGAGTCAAAATCAAAGTATGTGGCTTCCCAATTATTTATGAGAACAGGCCGCTCTTTAAAAATGTATTTGCTTCTGATTATGTTGTTGCGCACAAAATCATGAAAGCATCTGCTCATGTTGCCTATGCCCTCGGAAGAGTAACATATGGCAATCTCCGGTGAGTAAAACTCCTCCCCCGGCTTTAAAGTCCACTCAAAATCATTATCCGATATGCCGGCCACGATCCTGACCCGGTCGAATTGAGTCCTCTCGATCCTCGCCACAAAGCTGCCGGAATACACAAGCGCCATGCCCCAGGCGGGGCCTGTAGTCTCTGTAGTATCCTTGCTTACAACTGCAAATGCCGGGTTCATCTGATGGCTCGATATGCCTCTGTCTGAAGCAAGAACGATCTGCCCGTGACCAATCTTTGTGCGCTCAATCATCCTCTCGCGCGCCCAGGAGCCCGGAAGAGATATGACCTCCGTCTCATCATACGGAATATCCAAAGATGAGCTCATCACTGTGTTCAGAGTTATTGTTCTGTGCGAAATACTCTTTACAATAACATTCTTCGTAATAATATCCGATTCGTAAAATACACTATATGACAGAGTCACTTCCACAAGGTTATTTACATCTTTGAGCACTATCTCAAGACTTGATATATCCTTTCCATTTGAATATGGAAGCCCTTTTATCGCTCTTCTTCCCTGAAGGATTCGATAATCTTCATATTTGAGATTGCACCCCGTAATATGCTTATCATTTTTGATTGAGATACCGGGACACCGGAAATCGCCTTGTCCGTCCGAAGGATACTCGAATGGAAAACTATCCATAAAGGTCCCTTCTTCGCCTATATTTCCCTGAAGGAAAGCTATATCCTCAACCATAAGATGGTTAAGCGTCAAAGATCCCTCTAACCTGGTCCCGTAATAAGCGTGGGCCAAAAATCCGTCAATGACAGCGATGATATAAGATGTCTTTCTTGTCTTAATATGGAAGATCATCTTCTCGTTGTCAAAGCTTATGCAAGCTCTATCTTTCATACGTCAAATCCGTCCAAAACTTAGGATTTTCATCATTCAAGCCCATAATGGGAATTTAACACAGCGGTACCGGATTAGCAACACAAATTACTCGATTTTAATCGTTATTAAGTATTTTTATTCTTCTTCCGCAACATTTCTTTATTTACTTTTATGAAACACAAAACGCATAATTTAATAACATCGCTTTGCTACCATAAGCATGAAAAGACAATTCGTAGTTCTTTTTCTATTCTCCTTCTCTATCCGGGGCCGCCTAAGCCGGGCGGCCCGTTTTATTGCCTGTTTTTGGGGCAAGGCAGTATTGCCAACAAAAAACCGCCTGCCCCGAAGGACAGGCGGTAAACATTATCAAACTAATCGACTCTTATCAGCCTGCGTTGCAAATAACGGAGAAGTCCTCAGCCTTGAGGGAAGCACCGCCGACGAGACCGCCGTTGATGTCAGCCTGAGCGAACAGACCGTTGCAGTTCTTAGCGTTGCATGAACCACCGTACTGGATTGTCATAGCCTCAGCGCACTTGTCGCAGTAGAGCTCAGCGATTACGCCACGGATGAACTTGCAAACTTCCTCAGCCTGCTCATCTGTAGCTGTCTTACCTGTGCCGATAGCCCAGATAGGCTCATAAGCGATTGTGATCTGGCAGAGCTTGTCAGCAGGGATAGCCTTGAAAGCGCCAACAATCTGGCCCTTGATCCAGTCGAATGTCTCGCCTGCTTCTCTCTGAGCAAGAGACTCACCGCAGCAGATGATAGGTCTTACACCGTACTTAAGAAGAGCAAGTGCCTTCTTGTTAACTGTCTCGTCTGTCTCAGCGTTGTACTCTCTTCTCTCGGAGTGACCGATGATGCAGTAGTTAACGCCCATCTTAGCGAGCCACAGAGGTGAGATCTCGCCTGTGAATGCACCCTTCTCCTCGAAGTGGCAGTTCTGAGCAGCGATCTTGATGTTGGA